>ONAZ01000044.1 GCA_900315945.1 uncultured Lachnospiraceae bacterium
AATTTATAATAGCAAATTTCGTCTTAGCGTGTTATCATTAAATCAGATAAAGCTTGCAACTAAAGAAGATAAGAAATGGCACATAGATGAATGGGCAAGGCTATTCAAAGCCACCACATGGGAGGAATTAAAGATGATTGCAGAAAAAGATAAAGTATATTCAGAAGCTGCCAATTCCATATATGTACAGAACTCTGATGAAACAATAAGAGCTATGTGTGAAGCAAGACAGGAAGCAATACTTCATGAACAGTATGTACAGAAGCAGCTTAAGGAGTTAAAAGAAAGAGCCAAAGAAGACGCTATCTCACACAAGAAGCAACTTTCCGAAAATGATGCTCAAATCGAACAACTCCAAGCTGAAATTGAAAAGCTAAAAGAAAAACTCAAATAAATATTGGCTGTCTATGTGAACACAAAAAGAAAGAATAGTATAAAGTGTGTAAGTCACCGATAATAAGGCTTGCACGCTTTTTTCATTGATAAGCCTATTATCGCATAGCCCTATAAATCGTGGTAGGTACCCGCTAGTAACTACATAATCTCACACTATGTTGTGAGCAACATTTAACTGAGAGCTTTAATATCAACATTCACGTCATATAGGACTCTTTCACCACTATCAAATGATATCAGCAATTTATAATCATCTTGTGGCGTTATATTATTAATTTTAGTTGCATTTATCTTTATGGCAATCTTAGAATCACGAAATCAATTCGAGTATCTCTTCCTGATTCCAAGAATCATTTGGAAAAATCTTATAGTCTTCTTCTTTGTGTTTTCTAAATATTCTTTCGGGCTCCTTCCCAGTGTTATCATATATATGAAGAATATCACATATTTGGACTAACTCTTTAATATTGTCTAAAGATCTATCATATCTATCATAAATCTTTTCTTCTGGCACATCGTGCCCTCCTTGTTCTACTCTAGCTCTAATCCTATAAGCATTTAATCCAGGGCTTTTTGTCAAAACAAAAATGCATTTGATAAAATAACCTTTTTCATGTGCTTTTCTTATAATATCCATACTGTAATCAGACGATAAGACTGTTTCAAAAGAAAAATTCTTCAACTCGCTGAGATATTTATTCCTGCGCTCATAAACATACTGCGCCGCCTCGTAATTTGTCATCTCTGTGCTATAAACCACATCGTCAGCATTAGTATATCCTTCTAATAATCCAAAATGTTCAACTATTGTACTTTTGCCAGACCCGTTTGGCCCAGCAAAAACAACTAACAAAGGTTTCTTACTCTCCATATTCTCTTCTTCCATCCGGATACTCTATGTATGGTTTATTGACACTCTTATCATAACTAGCTATAGGATAACTGCACACTTTTGCTTTCTTTACAGCAGCTTTCACTGCTGATTTTGCACGCTTATCCATTTCTATGTCACCTTCTGTTCTAGTTCTATTACTTTTATATACTTTTATCTCAACTCTTTTCCCATCAATGTCTTTTTTTATCGTTTTCATCAAGAAGCCCCTTACATTCATTTTGATATATTCAAAAGCATCTATAATAATTATACACTATTTACAGCACTTATTCCATACTCTACTTTGATTATTACGCATTATGCGAACCAATGTATGCCAATTTATAAAGTGTTAATAAATTTAATAAAAATTTTATAATTTGTTCGATATAAAGTGTGTTATACTATCTTCATCAAAGTTACTCTACTTTGATAACATAAGCATTCGCTTATGTTAATTCCACTTCTACCAATAATAAATTGTATCGGAGGATAATATATGACAAAAAAGAAAAAACTAAATAAAGATGATTGGCGTAATGCCACTGGAAAGATTGAGTATAGTATGACTAACGACTATATGTTCCGTATGGTATTGCAGTCAAACAACAACGTGCTTAAAGGATTAATAAGCTCTATGATGCATGTTCTGCTTAGCGACATCAAAAGCGTGGAAATAGTTAATCCCATAGAACTTGGAAAGCATATCGACGATAAGGACTTTATCTTGGACGTTAAGGTGATGCTAAATGACAACAGTATTATTAATCTCGAAATGCAGGTAACTAACTATAGCAACTGGACTAATAGGTCTTTAAGCTACTTATGTAGGGCATTCGACAACGTACAAAAGGGTGAAGATTACAATTCTGCAATACCTGTAACACATATTGGATTCTTAGATTATGATTTATTCCCTGATGATATAGAATTCTACAGCACATATATGTTACAGAATGTTGAAACAGGGAAAATTTATAATAGCAAATTTCGTCTTAGCGTGTTATCATTAA
>ONAZ01000042.1 GCA_900315945.1 uncultured Lachnospiraceae bacterium
ATATGTGTTACAGGAATTGCAGAATTATAGTCCTCACCCTTTTGTACGTTGTCGAATGTTCTACACAGGTAGCATAGAGACCGGTTTGTCCAGTTACTGTAATTAGTTACCTGCATTTCGAGATTAATAATACTGTTGTCATTTAACATCACTTTAACATCCAAGATAAAGTCCTTATCGTCGATATGCTTTCCAAGTTCTATGGGATTAACTATTTCCACGCTTTTGATGTCGCTAAGTGGGACATGCATCATAGAGCTTATTAATCCTTTAAGCACGTTGTTGTTTGACTGCAATACCATACGGAACATATAGTCGTTGGTCATGCAGTAGTCAATTTTTCCTGTGGCGTTTCGCCATTCTTCGCTATTAAGTTGTTCGTTTTTTGCCATAAGCAAAGCCTCCTTGTAAAGTATTAATATTAATTATTCCTACGGTATTGGGAATAGCATAAGCGACAGCCTATGCACGAATCAGACTGATTCGATAGAAGTATTATAACAGATTATTTTTGGAATACAATCGAACAAATTATTAAATCTTTATTAACTTTTTTTAGTAGTAGAATGTATTGATATAAATAATTTTTGACTTCTTTATACTAATATATTTATGATATAATCAATACAGAGTATGAAGTATAGAGGAGATGAATTAGTATGCTTAGAGTGTGGTTTGGAGACAGGAAGAATGCTATATACAATACATCTGTCTTTTTTAAGAATAGATATGAGAATGATTGGATAACAGACGATTTTG
This sequence comes from uncultured Lachnospiraceae bacterium, assembly GCA_900315945.1. Taxonomy (GTDB): domain Bacteria; phylum Bacillota; class Clostridia; order Lachnospirales; family Lachnospiraceae; genus RUG191. The sequence continues at coordinate 760 of ONAZ01000042.1, forward strand.
CCAAAGAATTGATAAGGGACGTTGATCGCTCTGAAGTAATAGATGCCAATACCATAAGTAGTCCGGTATTAGGTAATATATCTCCCCTTCAGTTATCCGGAGGTGTTAAAGCAGTCATTCTCATGAAGCATTATCCCGGCTATACCTTTAACGCTTCGAATTGTGGAGATAATTGTGCTAAATGGATTCTACAGCTTGGAGATGAGCAGAATTTTACAATTAATCTTTTTCATGTAATGGATTTTGGAGACGGGGATTTCGATATAAGAATCCTTAATGATAAGAAGCTAATTACTCACAATATGCAGGAATTCTTGAGTGCCGGAGCATTCTATCTTCGAGAAGGAGGTAAGGAGGATAGTTATGCGAGGTGAATACAAGGTCAGCATAAGAAATAAGCGTAATAATTATTCATTTATATTACGAAGAAATATTACAATTCTCAGAGGTGAAAGTGGAAGAGGCAAAAGTACTCTATACGATATGATTCATGAGCATAACCGCTATGGCAAGCAAAGTGGTGTCAGCATATCGTGTGATAGGGAACTAATAGCAATAGAAGGAGACCGGTGGGAAGAGGATATATTAGATAATCCTGGCAAGATAGTTGTAATTGACGAGGATAACACATTTATCAGGTCTAGAGAGTTTGCACGCATAGCTACAAGTAGCGACAATTACTTTCTGTTAATCACGAGAAATTACCTACAACAGCTTCCAATAAGTGTTGATGAAATATATGAGTTCAAAGGGGAGAAGAATAAAAGGTTCAAGAATATATATACCGGTGTAGAGAGGATGTATGATAATCCTTTGCAAAAATATCTTCCGTTCCGCCCGCAGGTTATTATCACTGAAGATGCCGGTGCGGGATACCAATTCTTCAAGAAGATAGCGGATAGGTTGAGTATATCGTGTATTTCAGCCGGTGGTAAGTCGAAGATATTTAGTCTTGTTCAACAATACGCTGATAAAGATGTCGCTATTATTGCGGATGGGGCAGCGTTTGGTAATGAGATTGCGGATATAGTAAAGCAGCAAAGCTTGCGTCCGAAGAAGATTGCAATCTACCTACCGGAATCGTTTGAATGGTTAATACTAAGTTCAGGAGTTGTTAAAGTAGAAGACGATTCTCTTATTAAGCAGACTTGGCAATATGCCGACAGTGTAGGCTACGCTAGTTGGGAACAGTATTATTCAGAATTACTTACAGATATTACACGCGACTCAGACTACTTAAGATACAATAAGAAAAAGTTGTCCGATTATTATAATCAGGAGCGAGTAGAAAAGGATATTATAGATTTCATAAAGGGAATTGATTTTAATTAGTAAATAAATGATATTTAGATAATGACTTAAGCGTCCATAGGGCGCTTTTTTGATTGGGAAAATATTAATATTAAAGTGTCTTATTAACATAGGCTAATCCTTTGCTCACTAATACCTATTGTTTGGTCGATATTGAAAAAGGATATTACAAAGTTTAAAGCTAAAAATAAAGAACTATGCTTGTCAGAACCTGATGGTAAGGAGTCATCAGACTAAACTGGCTCTCCGTAAAAGCTCAATAATGGGTACCTACCGCGATTTGTAGGGCTATGCAATAATAGGCTTATCATAAAAAAGGAGGTAAGCTTATTATGAGCAAGAAAAAAGAAACTGTTGTTGAAGAGTGTTGATGGTGACAGCCGATGCTTAAAGATGCGACATGTTTTAAGAACGTATATATAGTGTGTGGATTCACAGATTTTCGAAAAGGAATAGAGTCATTAGCAGCAATAATAGCAGAATGAAGTGAACTAAAACCATTTGTTTCGGATACACTATATTTGTTTTGCGGAGGAAGACATAATAAGATACAAAAACACAGTATAGGCACATGAAAAGAGTATAAAGGCAGGTAAAAATAACTAAGGAGAATTGTCGAAGAGGGGCTGTTGTCCGCATATTCAAAAGATGTTATAATTAGGTTGATTAATAAAGTAATATATAAGCAGTTGATGAAGTATAAAAGCACACAGAAGAGAGTAGGTGTTCTAATGGGTGGTAAGGTATTAGATTTGGATGTTATAAGAGCGCATGACGAAGGAATAGAACAAGGCAAAGACGAGGAGAGATTAGTATCTATACGTAGAATTATGAATAAGCTCAAGATGACGGCAGAAGAAGCCATGGACACATTGGATATTCCTAAAGGAGAACGTAGCAAGTATATGACGATGTTATGATTGAATTTGAGCCACGCGAAAGCGTGGCTCTTTTAATTCATATTATTTAACTATTATTAATTTTTAGGCTATCTAGTTCTGATTGTAGCTGCGCTATTACAGCTTCTTGCTGGGATAGTTGCTCATCTTTTTCCTTAAGCTGTTTCTGCACATATTGCTCATGTAAGATGGCTTCATCTCTAGCATCTTTAAGTTCCTTAAGCTGTTTCTGCACATACTTCTCGTGAAGTATAGCTTCTTCTCGAGCTTCTTTTAGTTCCTTTAGTTCCTCAAGCTGTTTCTGTACATACTGCTCATGGAAGATAGCTTCCTGTCTAGCTTCGCACATAGCTCTAACGGTTTCATCTGAGTTCTGGATGTATATGGAATTAGCTGCTTCAGAATATACTTGATCTTTCTCTGCAATCATCTTTAATTCCTCCCATGTGGTGGCTTTGAATAGCCTTGCCCATTCGTCAATATGCCATTTCTTGTCTTCTTTAGTTGCAAGTTTTATCTGATTTAATGATAACACGCATAGAGTGAATTTGTCATTATATATT
>ONAZ01000041.1 GCA_900315945.1 uncultured Lachnospiraceae bacterium
TTTCAAGGAACTGATTGCGATGATATAGTCACCGCCACTATATTCAAAACTTTTCAGTTTTAAAAACTTTTTATTGACTATTTTTAATAGTTAGTCTCTGTTATTCTTATAAATAATATACCACATTTTAATTAGATTTGTTTATGTGGATTTACCTGTCACATATATATACACATTTAAAATGTAAAATGCGACATTTTTATTTCTTCTCCTGTATGTACATATTCTAATTTATCGCCCATTATCTCTTTCATCAATTCAAATGCCTTCATACCTGTACAATGGCATGTGACAAATCTAGTGGGGTATTTCTTGAGTTCCTCTGCCAAAGCATTTATTTCTTCAACCTCAGCTTCGCTATATTCCGTCTTCTTGGCAAGATGAAAGCCACTAACAACCACATCAGGAGCATTCCCGTACTTATCTATATATTCTTCAATTATATTCAACATTCCATTGTGGGCACAGCCAGACATTAGATATGATTTTCCATCCTGATGAATAACTAGAAAATGTTCATGATTGAAATCATCCTGCTTAAATGTGCTACCTTCTTTAACAAGTAATCTCTTATTTGTAAATGGAATTTCATGCTTTTTATTGTTTATTACAAATAATTCTAATTCATCATCTATCTTGAAATCTCCATTTATAAACCTTACTTGAGAAAGCTTTAAAATGTCTTTATCAATACCTATGTACCGATATCTTTCAATTGCTTTTCTCCCATCATCCGCATAGCATTCCTTAGTCACATTATCCTGCATATAAATAATTGCTTTATCATTTATCTTAGTAAATGGAATTATTCCACCGGAATGATCATAGTGACCATGACTCAATATAACTATATCTACTTCAGAAAGGTCAACGCCTAGAGTCTTAGCATTATATATTGTTTTCTCAGAAGGGCCAAGATCTAGAATAATCTTATGCATCTTCGTTTCAATATAAAATGACAAACCATGTGCGTTTATCAAATCACTTCGACCTTTTGAATCCTCAATAAGATTAAGTATCTGCATTTGTCCTCCTAATTAATGATGACATTTACCATGACTATGACCACATACATGGCCGTCTCCATGTTCATGCTCGTGATGGTCGCAATTAGCTTCTCCACTTGCATCAAGTGTACCTGCTATAAATTCATTTATCACATCGTCTGTATTTCCACTTGCACCTGAATATAAATCAATTCCTGCTTCTACAAGAGCCCTCTGGGCTCCGCCACCAATTCCACCACAAATAAGCGCATCTACATCAGCAATATTCAAGATGCCTGCAAGGGCTCCACAACCTTCACCATTTGTATCTAGAATTTGAGAATTAATAACCTTTCCATCCTCAATATCATATACTTTGAATTGCTCCGTCCTTCCAAAATGTCCAAATACATTTCCATTATCATATGTTACTGCTACTCTCATTACTCTCTCTCCTTTGTCATTAATACTTACATTTAGATTGCTTCTTTCCCTGTCAAGCTCAATGTTTCCACCTGCAATACGAAGCCTTTTCCCTTCAATAATCGCACTTACTAACTTCCTTCTTGCGCTTTCATACATGGCTGTCACAGTCGTCCTGGCAACACCCATTCTATTTGCACATTCCGCTTGATTAAGACCATCATAATCAAGAAGCCTTATGGTCTCATATTCATCAAGGGATAGCATTATCGAATCAATACTCTTGGAATTTGCATCCTCTGGAATAAAACTATAATAATCAGGAAAACTACATATTTTTCTACATTTAGGGGTTCTGGCCATATTTCCCTCCAAAAAGCAAAATTGACATATGTCAAAACAAGCATAGTACTATTTATGACATATGTCAATATAATTTTAAGGCTAGGTTCATTCTTTGCTACTTATGTTGACAGACGTTATGAAAAAAAGCGCTGGCCATATAGCCAGCGCCTTGAGATTCCACTTGGAATTAATCTGTCTAAAAGTCAGTACCTCGAATAAACCATCTATGTAAGCAGTCTTGGCATACATAGTCATATCTCATCCTACCATCTTCCAAGTCCTCATTATACTTCGTAATATTAGTTGAATTACATTTTGGGCATACTTTTTTCTTTTGTCCATCGCAGCTTCCACCAGAAACAGCCTCAAGCTGTTCATCATTCAACTCAATTCCCTCAGCCTTGGCAAGTGCTAAGATTTCCTCTGAATTCTTGCATGCTTCAACCTTCTTGATTTGCTCCTCTGATAATCCCTTTAATAATTCTTTTCTCATAGTAGTTACCTCCTCGTTAGTCTTATCAATAATATACCACATTTTAATTAGATTTGTTTATGTGGATTTACCTGTCACATATATATACACATTTAAAATGCAAAATGCGACATTTATTTCTATGTTACAAAAGTATTCATACAGTCTTTTTATTCATTCACATTCCCTGAATGCTTCATTCATTCTCTCAATTTCGCTTCGATTAATTCCATATTTCTTAGCTAACAATCTCCAGTTATTACGAACGTTCTCTCTTATTGAGTCTACTATTCCAGTAGCATCTTGTTCTGTGACACCATAATACTTAGCAGCATCAATCGCTAATTGAAAGTCTATTATGGAATTATCTGAATCCACATTAAGAGATAAGAATTCTCCATATATATCTGGGTTAACATCGTACATTGGAGATAATTCCCATCCATCATCTGTTAGTATAAATCCGTGGTTTCTAAAGTGATCATCTGTGTTAGATACCGCCATACTAAATACTATTCTTGTCCATAATTCCTGAAGATCGCTCTTAGGTTTGGAACCGTTAGACTTGATGAACGAGGCGATATCAAGATAACTACTCCCATCAGTAGAATTAGCACCATCGGTCTTTCCTAGCATTGTCATAGCAGATGAGAAATGTATTCTATTATTCTCATTTCTATCAAAACGTTTTACTAGAAATGTTGTTCCAAGTTTTGAGAATTTCTCAACTTTTGCTTCTGGTACATTCAGTCCACACTCTACTGCCAACTCATGTACTACCATTTCCCAAGCACCCGAATCAAAATCATCATGTTTGGATGGGAATTTAGCTATCCAAAGAGAACCATCTGGCGCTAATACCGAAGCTTTAGGCCTAGCTCCTCCAAGAGATGAGCCTGGTGCCAATAGTTGTTTAATCCATCTCTCATCTAACTTATTATCATCATTTTCAAATGCTATTGATGATTGTTCTAATTCTCTAAGTGATGTCCATGGTGGCGTGGCATAGTCTTTATCGTTAGACATATATTCACCATCTGGGTCTAACTTAAAACGTAGTCCACCCATTCTTGCCTCATCATATACACCAAGTAAATAATCACTCTCTAGAAACTTCCTTGGTCTCTCTTGTGCCTTCTTTGCTCGAAGCTCTTCTCGTCTATTCATCAACTTCTTGCCCCATCTATCAGGACACGAGTCACCAAACACGCCGAAGATTTTTTTTTCATCATTAATATATTGCCTACCTTTGTAGAGTTGAATATCTGGATCTAAACTCATATATCCCTTCTCAAGCCAACTAGACGCATACTCGAATGAATAGAATTCTCTGCCTCTTGTCTGTGATACATATATAGTGCCAACCAACTCATTATGGAATTGTAAGAAATCTGCATATACATATATTAACTTCTCTTGTTCCATATTAATTATCTCACTTTCGAATTCTCTTTCTAACTGGTAGATCTAAGTCCTGTAATTTACGTCCTAATTCATCGTCCTTAGCAACTAGCAACAAGTCCTTATCCATATTATTTAGCGCATGCAATACAGCTGCATAACATCCCATAGATACCGATGGCGAACCTTTTTCAATCGAGACTAGAGTTGCCCTACTAATTCCTGCTCTCTCAGCCACAAGTTCTGCTGATAATTTCCTACGAAGTCTCGCATACTTAATCTGCATTCCCATTTGCTCTAATATATCTTCAGTTTCAGGTAATAATACAATAGATTTCTTTGGCATAGCATCTCTCCTTTATGTAGATAATATTAGTCTAAAATACGTATTTTGTCAATTTTTATTAACATTATTAATATCACACGAGGAACATTAGAAGAACTCGCATTGCGAGTCCTTCTAATGCTTAACCTCATTATTTTACCACTTCCCAGTCATTACCACATTTTAATTAGTTCTAAAGTAAACGACCATTTTCACCTTCTCTAAATGTAGCACCGCAACTCTTGCACTTTATCTGAGTATATTCATTTCCATTTTCATCTATTTGTTTAGATTTTTTCTTTCCATCTGTATGTCCACAGAAAGGACATAGCCAATCAGGATCAAAGCAGCCACCACCGCTTACAGCCGCAAGCTGCTCTTCGTTAAGTTCAACACCTTCTGCCTTGGCAAGTGCTAAGATTTCGTCTGAACTCTTGCAAGCTTCAACCTTCTTGATTTGCTCTTCTGATAAACCCTTTAATAATTCTTTTCTCATAGTAATTACCTCCTTACTACTACAATATATTTATGGTTAATACCCCTTACAGCCAGTAAGGAATTATCCATCTTGTTGCTTAGCTGTATAATGGTGGAGCAATC
>ONAZ01000037.1 GCA_900315945.1 uncultured Lachnospiraceae bacterium
CATGTAAAGACTGGTTGAAAGCAGAGGGCAAGAAGCCGGATACGATGGGTGTTACAAAAGGTAAATGGCATTGGGAGAAAAAGAAGGTTGTACAGTTTTTTCTAAAACCGGATATAAATAAAACAGCCGAGCGAATGTGTTTGTCAGAGCATCCGTTCGGAACAATAAAACGGTCAATGGGCTTAAGTTACTTCTTGCTAAGGGGTATGGAGAAAGTGACCGGAGAATTTGCGCTCATGTGTTTAGGTTATAACATAAAGCGAGCGAAAAACCTACTTGGATTTGATAAAATGATGGAAATAATGGCAGAAGGAAGTTGCTAATACAGAGAAATGTACACTTTATTCAGTTGTCAAGGTCAGATATTTAATTCGAGAGAAAAATATCTGTTTTTTTGTTGAAAAAAGCAGTGCTAGACCGCAGAAAAACGTAGTTTTCGGACGGTCTGAGGGGGGGTGAATTATTATTTTTGTGTATTGGAGTTATGTAATATACTATTATGAAACCAATTATATTTGCATCGGCGTCGCCGAGAAGAAAAGAAATTCTTGAAAAATATATTATTCCCTTTGTGGTGGAAGTATCTAATTTTGTTCTCCTAATGGGCTATACAGTTTTGCAGAGAAGACAGATGTGTTTGTAACACCTATGTCGAAGAAGGAGATTGAAGAATATATTGCAACCGGAGAGGGAAGAGATAAGGCCGGCAGTTACGCAATTCAGGGAATCTTTGGTAAATATATTGAGAAGTATGAAGGGGATTATGATAATGTAGTTGGCTTGCCCGGGAAGCGAGTTAAAGAGGAACTGTGGCAATGGTGTATAAGTTAGAAGTAAATGGAAGGAGAAATAATCATGGAATTTACTAAGGAAATGAGCGACAAGCTGAAGAACGCTAAATCAAAGGAAGAAGTGATGGATATCCTTGGAGAACCAGACGTCAAGAGCCTTTCAATGGATGAGTTAGAGAATGTATCCGGTGGTGAGATGAGTATAACTAAAATTCCACCTACACATGATGAAGTCGACAGGCTGTGGGATACGATTGAAAGTGTATATAATACTTATGGCAAGGATGTTGCTTTGATGATGGCAAGGAATGTAAACGCATACGCAGGTTCTAATCATAATTGGTCGCCCGGTGATGTGCGTGATCTCAGGAAATATCGCCGTCGTATGCACGACCACATCGACGGAAAGATCGATATGAATGGATTGGAACGCTTTGTACCACACTAATAGTTGGTAATCTTCATAACTTATTAGGTTATCTATGTGGATTTGCTATTGGTAAGATATTTAAAATGCCAATTCCTAAGGTTAAGGCTCTATCTATTGAGATAGGAATGCAAAACTCCGGACTGGCAAGTAGTCTGGCAACAACTTCCTTCCCTGATCTTGCAATGGCTACTGTTCCAGGAGCAATTTTCTCTGTGTGGCATAACATATCAGGAGCAATGCTTTCAGCAATTTATCGAAAATGGGGCGTTAAGGATAACGAAGATAAAGATAAAGATAATGAAGAATTAGAACGGAGTGAAAGTGATGAATAAGCCTTACAAGAACAGACCGACTTATAAGCAAGTATTAAAGAGAATGTTTAAAATAAAATACAATAAACTCAAAATCATTACCACCGGCTAAGCCGGTGGTAATGATTTGGTCGTATGAATTTATCCTTCGATTGAGATGTATTTTTTCTCAGGAACATTAGCTGTGTCTTTCTTAGGAACAGAAAGCTTTAGAACTCCATCTTCGAATTTGGCTTTAACATCTTCTTCTTCAATTGCATCGCCTACATAGAAGCTTCTTTGCATTGAGCCAGAATAACGTTCTTTTCTAATTACTTTACCTTTCTCATTCTTTTCATCATTCTCATGCTCTTTATTAGCACTTACAAATAAATATCCATTCTCAAGAGAAAGCTTAATGTCATCTTTCTTAAAGCCTGGAAGATCGATATCTAATTCGTATCCATCTTCATTTTCATGTACATCTGTCTTCATTATATGAGAGGCATTCTTGCCATAAAGCTTCTTGTCAATATCAGGAAACTCCATTCTTGGGAAATCCATCCAATCGTTTAATAAATTCTCTTCAAAAATACTTGGTAATAACATAGGTCATTCCTCCTTTTTGTAAATTTATTTAGAACACTTTTTCTTTGTTCTGAGATTATTATATACCCTGTTGTTAGCACTGTCAAGAGGTGAGTGCTAATTTTTTGAAATACTTGAAAAACCTATTTAAAACCGATATATTTATATTATGAGTAATAATAAGATTTCTAAAGAAACTAAGCAAGAAATAAAGGCATTTATATTTATTGCAATTGGCGGAATACTAGCTTCTTTTTCTGTTGCTTGTATTTTGCTTCCCAATGATGCAATTGATTATGGAACTGCCGGAATAGGAATTATAGTTAGTAAAGTGACGGGATTGGATTTGTCTCTTTGTATTATGGCTATTTTCATTCCATTTTTAATCTATTCTAAGTTTGCTCTTGGCAATATGTTTTTTTTTAAAGCACTTTGGGGTTCTGCGATTTATACCATAGGTATTCATGTATTTGAGAAAGTTCCATTTGAATTAGAGACTGAGCATTTTATTGCTGTTGCTTTTGGTGGCGCAATACTTGGAGCTGGTCTATCCATTATTCTGAAAAGTGGTGGTTGTATTGATGGATCTGAGATTTTTGCCAATATATTATTAGATAAGATTTATCAGAAAACTGGTAAGAAATATAGCATGGCTCTAATTCTAGTTATATTTAATGTATGTGTATATAGTGTGATATTCATTTTTATGGATCAGAATGCAGCTCTTCTTAGCCTTCTTGTTTTTATTGTTGCTACAACTGTTATTAACCATTTTACAGATCATTTCGAGGCAATAAAGCAGGTTACAATAATTACAAAAGACCCTAATAAAATTATTAAAGATATAAAAGAAGATCTTAATAAGACTTGTACAGTAATTGATTCTTCAGGAGCAATTGCTGGAGAGAATAAGACACTTATTTGTTTTGTTAGTTATTTTGAATTAGGTAAGATAAAACATATTATTAATAATAATGAAGGTAGTTTTAGTACAGTGTCAACCATAGATGAAATCATATCATAGGAATAAATAATATGATGAATTGATTCCTAGCATATAAGGAGGAGCGATATATGTATGACGAATTATTTGGGGGAGAGAAGAAGAGAAAAGTTCTTGTTGTAGATGATGAAGAGATTAACAGAGAACTCCTGGGTAATATGTTAGATGATAGGTATGATGTTATCTTCGCAGAAAATGGTAAAGATGCATTTGAACGTATTGAAGAATACAGTGGCATGATATCTTTAATCCTTCTTGATCTTATGATGCCGGTTATGGATGGACTCGAATTTATAAGTAAGTACAATGAAATGGAGATTGCTTCTAAGTTGCCAATAATTGTTATGACTTCTGAGGTTGAATCAGAGGCTGACATTATTAAAGCAGGTGCAGTTGATTTTATAAAAAAACCATACAATATGCCAGAAGTGATTCTTGCACGTTGTGAGAGGGTTATTGCTTTATTTGAGAAACAACAATTAATTGAGTCTACAGAGATTGATGAACTTACAGGCCTTTATTCAAAGGACTTTTTCTTTGAATATATAAGACAAATGAATGAATCTGGATTAGTAGATGAAATTAATATGAATGTAATAGCCATTGATATTGAGCATTTTCATCTTATTAACGAAATATATGGTCATGAGAAGGGGGATATTGTCCTTAAAGAAATTGCTACAATTCTTAATGATTTAGTAAAAAGTAGAATAGGTATCGCTGCACGTTCTGATGCAGACACATTTTACATATATACAGACGGTATAGATGATTATCAGAAGCTATTTGAAGATATCAATATCAAAATATCTAATATTGATAAATTCCCTTCTAGTATAAGGATTAGGATGGGTGTTAATAAATCTATTGACTTAAATGAAAGCCCTGAGACACTATTTGAGCATGCTAGAATTGCATGTAATCTCGTGAGAGGGGATTACATGAATCAGATAGGATATTATGATAGAAAGCATCATGATAAGCAGATATATAATGCTAAGCTTGTGGCAGATATAGATAAGTCTATTGAGAATAAGGATTTTGTTGTTTATTATCAACCCAAGTATTCTATTCTTAATGGTGATCCAATTCTTGCAAGTGCAGAGGCGCTAGTTAGATGGAATCATCCAGAACTTGGATTTATTAGTCCTGGTGATTTTATTCCATTATTTGAGAATAATGGCCTGATTCAGAAGCTTGATAAATATGTATGGGAATGTGCTGCTTCTCAGATTAGAAAATGGAAAGAAAAGTATGGTGTAGCTATTCCTGTTTCTGTTAATGTGTCAAGAATTGATATTTATAATCCTGAACTTGAGAATGTATTATTAGATATTGTTAAAAAAAGTGACTTGAAACCACATGATCTTCATCTTGAGATTACTGAATCTGCTTATTCTGATGATGCAGATAGACTTATTGAGGTTGTGAATAATCTTAGAAAGAAAGACTTTGAAATTGAAATGGATGACTTTGGGACGGGTTATTCTTCTCTTAATATGCTTACAACTATTCCAATTGATGCCCTTAAGATGGATATGAGTTTTGTAAGAAATATGCATAGAGATAGTACTAGTCTTAAACTTGTTGAACTTATAATAGACATTTCCAAGTTCTTAGATGTTCCTGTTATTGCAGAAGGTGTAGAGGAACAGTCGCAGGTTGATACTCTTAAGAAGTTGGGGTGCGATATTATTCAAGGGTATTATTTCTCTAAGCCGGTTTTGCCAGAAGAATTTGAGAAATATATAGCAGGATAAATCTGTACTAATTAATGGACATATTATTATGTGTTGATTGTGGAGAAATGTAATGAAGAAGCAAGAGATTAATAGTAGAATAGGTTCCCTATCTGCATGGGCTTATGGATTTGGTTGTGCAGTTGGTTGGGGAGCATTTATGATGCCAAGTAATATATTCCTTCCAGAAGCAGGACCACTTGGTTCGCTAATAGGAATAATTATTGCTGGTTTTGCAATGTATCTTATTGCAAAAGGTACTTCATATATGGCTGGTAAATTTCCAAAAGAAGCCGGAATTCATGTATATATTGCCAATATCTTAGGGGCAGATCATGGATTCTTATCAGCATGGGCAACTTTACTTGCATATCTTTCTATTCTTTGGGCAAATTCTACTGCAATAGTATTGCTTATTCGTGCGATTTTTGGTGATGTACTTCAATTTGGATTTCATTATAGTATTGCAGATTATGATGTGTATTTTGGTGAAATTCTTTTTACTATTATTCTAATAATTATTTTTGGCCTTTTAGCTATATTTGGCAAAATGTTTGTAAGAGTATTTCATGTTATTCTTGCATTGATGCATATTGCATTAATCGTAGCAATTTTTGTTGGTATTTTCATAGGCGGAAAACATAGTTTGACTTTTGGGTTTGCAAATGTTGATTTACCTAAAGGGGTACAGGTATTTAATGTGGTAATGCTAGCACCATGGATGTTTGTTGGGTTTGAAGCTTTTGCATATATGTTTAATTCTGGTGGTAGAAAAGCAAAAGACGCTAACAAGATAACTATTGTTGCAATTATTACGGCAGCTATTGCATATATTCTTCCAATGCTTATTCCAGTTCTTGCACTGCCAGATGGATATACAAATTGGGAAGCGTATGTAGCTGCTTCTTCTCAAGCCGAAGGCTTAATGTCTCTTCCAGTATTCTATAGTACTTATTATGTACTTGGTGATGTCGGATTATATATTCTTGTTGCTTGTATTTTTTGTGCCATTTCAACTAGTATATTTGGACTGTTTAGAGCAACAGGAAGACTTCTTGTATCAATGTCTGAAGAAGAATTGATGCCTAAATTTGTAGGCAAATTATATAAGAATGGTGAACCTTATGTTGGCATTATTATAATAATGTGTATATCAGCTATTGTCCCATTTTTTGGACGTACTGCAATAGGTTGGATTGTAGATATAACTACAATAACTGCGACAATTGTGTATGTCTATAGTATGGTTGGATGCTTAAGATTAACCAAACAAGATCCTAATGCTAATATTGGCATTAAAATAGTTGCATTTTTGGGAATGATTATATCTGCAATATCATTTTTGTTCCTTCTTATTCCTAATATACTTTCAGAGAATAAAGTAGCAACAGAGTCTTATTTTATTTTGGCGGTATGGAGTTTGCTTGGACTTTTGTATTATCTCTTTGTATATAGACATGATACTGAGGGAATATATGGAAAATCCACAGTTATGTGGATGCTTATGGCATTTCTTATATTCTTTTCTTCTTCAATGTGGATTAGACAGAGGAGTGTTGACTATATTACAGGCTTAGAACGTTGGCAGAAGGATGCATTGTCTTCATTTATGGGAGAAAATGCTATTATTGAAATGGTAGTCGTTACAATTGTTCTAATTACCTTGTTTTCATTATTTGCATTATTGCTTAAGAGACAGAGAGAATCTGACAAAAAGGCTATAGAATTTGAATCGCGTAGCGAAGCTAAGACTGCCTTTCTCTTTAATATGTCTCATGATATAAGAACACCTATGAATGCCATACTAGGATTTACGGACCTTGCTCTTCTTGATACATCTAATGAAGAGAAGATGAATGATTATCTCCATAAAATCAAGAATTCCGGTAATCATATGTTGTCATTAATAAATGATATATTGGAAATGAGTAGAATTGAAAGTGGTAAGATTGACAATAATCCTACACCCGGAGATTTGGAAGAACTTATTTCTAACATTTATTCTATTATGAAAGGACAGGCTGATGCTAAGGGACAGAAGTTTGTTGTAGACACTTCTGGTATTACTAATCAATACATATATGTGGATCGACTGAGATTTAATCAGATATTCTTTAACCTCATATCTAATGCGATAAAATACACGCCTGATGATGGAGAGGTTAGTGTTGTTGTGGATGAAATAGCTAGACGTAATAATAGAATAAAATACAGAATTGTTGTGAAAGATAATGGCTTTGGAATGAGTGAAGAATTTGTCGCGAAAATATTTGATGACTTTGAACGCGAAGAAAAGGAAGAGACTCATGGTATTCAAGGCACTGGGTTAGGTATGGCCATTACCAAGAATATAGTTGATTTGCTAGAAGGAACAATTAATGTTCAATCAGAAGAAAATGTTGGGACAGAAGTTGAAGTTATACTTGAATTTGAAGAAGCAAACGAAGATGAAATATATAAACTAACACATAAAAGTGACATTACAGAAGCTGATTTTAAAGGCAAACGTGTTCTTCTTGCAGATGATATGGAGATTAATCGTGAGATTGCTGTAGCAATACTTGAACTATATGAATTCGAAGTTGTAGAAGCAGTGGATGGTCAAGATGCATTAAGTAAAGTGGTATCCAATCCTGCAGGATATTTTGATCTGGTATTTCTTGATATACAGATGCCTAAGCTTAATGGCTATGAGACGGCAATGGCTATAAGAAATATTTCAGATAAGAATAAAGCAAGTGTTCCTATAATTGCTATGACAGCTCATGCATTTGATAGTGATATCAAAGATGCTAAAGAAGCTGGAATGAATGGTCATGTTGCTAAGCCTATTGACCAGGTTAAACTAGTGGAAGAAATCAAAAAAGCATTGAGTTAATGGCATTATGCTCTAGAAATAATCTCGCAGAAAGAATTATAAGCATCGTCTATTTCTTCTATATACTGACTGTAGTCAATATCTTTACGTTCTCTAAGAAGTTCAGTCATTTCAGATATTGGCTTCTCAAGTGGAGT
This sequence comes from uncultured Lachnospiraceae bacterium, assembly GCA_900315945.1. Classification (GTDB taxonomy): domain Bacteria; phylum Bacillota; class Clostridia; order Lachnospirales; family Lachnospiraceae; genus RUG191. The sequence goes on from ONAZ01000037.1 coordinate 7,857, forward strand.
GATAGCAAGATTTGAGACGATGCCTTTGAGAGCATGTGCAATGTCAAATGCTTTATCTAAATCCTTTTCCTTAAGTGCATCCTTTAAATCATTAAACTGTGCTGTGTCAGGAATCTTCTTGGCGAGTTTTATAAAAAGCGCCTCATTATTAACACATCTTTGTAGTGCTGTATCTATATCAACTCCATATGTTCTTAATTCGTCTATTATCATAATAATTACTCCTTAGATTTTGTATGATGTTATTGTAGCATAAATTATGAAAAAGTGGATAAATATTACAAACCTAGGGCGACATTGGAATAATTGCGAATACTTGAAAAAAGAGGAAAGTATAATAGAGATTCAATTAACATACACTTGTGGAAAATTTGACGAATGTATGTTACAATTCTATTGGAGGATGGCTTATGTACGAAGAAGAATATTATGTGATAAAGAATAAACTTACTGAATTAGAAACTAATCTTGATAATATAAATAATAAGCTTGATATGATCGGAAAAGAACCGCCTGCTATTATAGTTAAAGTTATTAATAATAAACCATACTATTACGAGCAATGGAGAGAGGGTGACAAAATTATTAGTAAGAGTTTGGGCACTGTGACTCCAGGTTGTGTTGCGGATAGAGAAAGAACGAAACTTCAATATCAAGAACTGCTGACTGAGAAGCATGATTTAGAGTATCGTGTTACAGAGCAGAAGAGAATTCTTGAATCGTATATAAGACATTTTAGTAAAAAAAGTTTGTTGGATGATTATGTATTTGAGGTGTACTGGAAGAATTTGTTGTCTTCTAGAGTTAGTGTAAGGAAGAATACTGTCAGAATAAAAAGGATTATTGTTCATCCGCTTAGACAAATATTTCCTTCAAATGAAATAACGAGGAATCGTCTTAATGAGATTCTAGAACTTAGATGTTTTGATAAAAATAGACCTGATGCATCAAGAATACTTGAATCCTTAGGGTTATCTTCGTATAGACCTATTGATATTATAAAAAAGACACACGGTGTGTCATATAATGATTATATATGGTTTAGATTTATGGGTGAAAATATATGTGCTGAAGATGTTTTGGTGAGGGAATAAGATGTTCGAAGTTAATATAGATGAAAAATATATAATTAATCAACATGGCACTAGTGAAGGGGCACAGATTAAGTATTATAAAGATGGATTCTGGTATAAGATTGACAATCGTGGTAACGAAGGTTTGGCAGAGTATCTGGTTTCATCGATGCTTAGGTTTTCTTCACTTGAAGATAATGAATATGTATTATATGAGCAGGGAATTATTAATGGGAAGCCTGGATGTCGGAGCAAGAATTTTCTAGATAGTAATAATGAATTAGTTACAATATACAGACTGTATATGAACGAATATGGAAGGAATCTAGCGGAAGTTATTGCTTCAATGGAAACAATGGATGAGCGAATAGAATATGTAGTTAGATTTATTAAAGAATGTTGTGGCTTTGATATTAAAGAGTATTTTAGTAAGGTTTTTACACTTGATGCTATCGTGCTTAATGAAGACAGACATTTTAATAATCTTGCACTTATAGCAAAAGACAATATTTTTGAGCCCGCACCATTATTTGATAATGGGATTTCTTTATTAACTGCTAACTTAAGCGTTAGTGCTAAGGCTTCTATTGAAGACAACGTAAAAAGAGTAGTGGCACGTCCTTTTAGTGGTTCTTTTAAAAATATGAGAGAATACTTTGGTGATGGGTTTAGCCTTGATGTTGAAGGGGCACTTGATTGGTTAAGTAATGAATCTCCATCATTTGAAAGGGATGTTTTGATATATCAACTAAAACAAGTTGGCAGGAGGACAGACCCAATGCCATTAAGTTAAGGATTTCCCTTCATCACACATTTAAAACTTCATAAATGATTTTACTACTTTAAGATGGTTTGCATATATAAGCAGACCAT
>ONAZ01000036.1 GCA_900315945.1 uncultured Lachnospiraceae bacterium
GTAGCTGTTCAGCGCGTCGTATGTCTGTGTCAGCAGCTTGTTCAATGCGCTCAGGCTGTAGCTGGTGATGGCCATCTGCTCGGCGGTTGTCCATGCCGACGCGCTTTTCAGTTTATAGTACACCACGCAGGAGAGGCCGTTCTTGTTATTCAGCGCGGTGACCTTTCCGGCAAAGGAGTACCGGGCCCTCGTGCCGTCCAGCTGAGCAGCCGATCCATCAGAATTGCAGCGTTCTGCGGAGAAGGCTGTGATGGAGGGCGGCGAATAATCCAGTACATTGAAGGTGGTTGTGTAGGTTGCCGTCCGGCCACGGCTGTCCGTAACCGTGACCGTCATCGTCATATCTCCGGCAGCGGACAGCTTCTTGGTTGCCGTAAAGGATGCCGCCGTATAATTCACGCCATCCAGCGAGGTGCGGTAGGAAGAGATCGTGCTTCCGTACACACCAGCCGCCGTGATGGCGACGGACAATGTGCTCAGCCCCTTGACGAAGGCGGCGATCCTGGACACGACCGTTGTATTGGTATCCTCGACTGTGACTGAAGAAATGCTCGGCACAACCGTACTCGGCACATTCAGCGTCACCGTACACGTTCGGGTACCCGTCAGTGTCCCGCCGTTATAGCTCTGACAGGTGATCGTGCAGATACCGCTGGTGGCGCTTGGGATTTGACTGGCCAGTGACAAAGGCGGAGTCCAGCTGACCGACGCGCCGACATTACTGGCGATGGTGCCGCTGGCGCTGCCGAAACTGTAGAGCAAAGTGTGTGTCGTCGCGGTGCTCTGCCGGTTCGTGTAGATCGTCACGGCGCTGCCCAGGTTCACGGAGGAGGAAGACACAGTCGGCTGGGACACAGCTTCCTCATAGGTGATTGTGATGATCACACTTGACCACTGCAGGTAGTTGTAGGAATACCCCTGGGACGACGCGCTGGGATACGGGTTATAAATCGTAAAGCTGTTGTTGCCTGCAGCAATGTATGCCGCCATGGCATTGAACAGCGACCCGGTGATGTAATAGCTGGTGTAGTTCCCGTAGAAGGAACCGTCGAAGGTGCCAAGCTCATCTCCGGTGTACTGCCAACCCGCAATGCCGGATGCGATGCCATTCTGGTAGTTGGCTTTCCGCATGAAAACGGTCTTTGTGCTTCCCGCGTCATATCCGGCCTTCGATGCATCAATGTCAAGCCAGATGCTGGTGATCACCTTGTTGGCAAGGTTCATGCCGACGAAGCTGATAATACCAACGTTGTTGTAGCTGGAATCATAAAACTCCTGACTGGCATATCCGTTCTTGGCATTGGAGGATGAATTGTAGTGCCTCGTGCACAGGGACGCGCTGTAGGATACTGTGGATGCCATACACACAAACCATTAAGAAGTATTGTTCCATTTTCTTCATTCCGCATTCCATATTCCACGTCATCTCTATGAATAAAAACAGGAATAGGCAAGTTGTCTTCCCTAACAAATCCTACTGGAATACACGTATACCACCAGCCATTGTAATTTATTGGATTCTCAACCTCATTTGCCGACACAGCATCAGGTAATCTCATATCCCAATGTTGATTATAGGATTGAATAACTGTGCCATTATATTTGGCTCCCGCTTCGAATTGAAGAAATCTTCTATCTAACTCGAACAACTCTCCACCAATCATTGCACCTGAGTATTCTTCTTTTAAATACAAAAGGAAACTATAATTCCTGACGATCACTTCTGGATTAATAATAATGTCATCATCCATTAATATAACATGAGAGAACTTGTGTGATTCTCTATACAATACAGACTCAATCAATCCTCTTGTAAATCCTCCGGCACCACCAACATTTTTATTAGGTATAACATGCACCTTATCGGATGCAAAAACATTATCATCAAGGGTCTTTCCATTATCGACAACAAAAACCTCTACATGTTGATTCAACACGGACTCTGTATTATCAATCAATTCGTGAATAATTCTATTTACATTAGCTACAATATCCTCTTCTCTCTTGTACGTACAAAAACAAAGGGCAAAATCTACGTTATTGTGGCTTTCTGTTTCTGTTATATATTCTCCACCTAAAAACTTAGTATCTTCAAGAGCTTCTAATACCACATAAATAACTCCGTCATAATCAATATTCGAAAACAGAATATCTACGCCATCTATTGTTCTTTCTATTTGAATCGGTACTTTTTTTCTTATAGGTTTATGATAATAGAAATGCTCTTTTCCATCATACTGGTTTTTTACATTACTACACGTGTTACCAATGGCATTATATGCTTCAACTTTTACTTTGCCATCTATATTAAGATGAAGTTTCAAATTACTTATATTTGTATACTTTCTCCATTTACCAATTGAAAAAGCATTAAAATACGTCTGCAATGAAACCTTGTCTCCCTTTGGAAGATGCAACGCTCCCTCTTTGTACCTTTTTCTATAAAGTTCATTACGTAAGCTAATAGAATCCGCTTCTTCACTTACATATCGATTCCTTGAAACTCTTACGGGATGTTCTTTTTTTACCAATTTACTTTGGTAGAACATTTCCCATTCTTCACACACTTCTTCTTTTGGAAACAATAGCTTTTGTATTATCATTCAAAATCACCTTTCGACCGCTCTCACTTTAATCTCTTAAGCAATGATTATCTATATCTCCAAATACTTTTCCCAGAATTCCAAACCAGTATAGACTGGCTTTAAGTCTTTATACTGATTAATCATAGTGCCATGTTCTGTAAGGATTTTCTGTCCAATGGCTATACTTCGTTTGATGTTCTTGAAAAGAATATTATAGTTTCTTTCCATCCAAAAACCCTTCTTCCTATTCTCATCATAGAAGTATAGTTTACGTGTAAAGAAAGGAACTCCAGAATCTTTAATGCCGATGTAACGCACCCTTCCCGAAGACGGCAACAACCAGCAAAACGCTCCCCAAATCATGCAATGAGGTGGTCTTTGCTTATATGTTATATTCTCAACTTTACTTAAATCTATGCCTTTAGGATCTTCGTAAACATCATTATTCTCTGCAATCCTTTTATGGTTACTAACTGGTTCTAATTCCATAAAGTACTCAGGTCCCTTGAAATAGTCTTCAATCCCCAAGAAAAAGCACTCCGCCGAATTATATCTATATCTTAATGTCTCAGTCCATATGGTCTCCATAAACTTGACAAAAAGGCGACTTACCGAACATGGATCATCTGTATTTGCCTGAGCAATCATCACATTTCTAAAATCATAATAGTTCATGCTTACAGCCTGCTTGTTCATTCCATACGGATGCCATACACATAATCCATTCATAAGAATAATTCCAAAATGCGAATTCCTAACACCATATTCAATATCATCATAGTGAATAAATTGAGGAAGAGGCAACCCTAACTCTCTTATATTATCAGTCGGTATACAACAATACCACCAACCTGTATAATTAATGTCATTCTCTGCTTCATTAGCAGCAATTACATCCTTCCTTCTCAAATCCCATCCATGGTTATAGGAATACAAGTCTATTCCGTAGAATTTTGCTCCAGATTCAAACTGCTTATAGCGCTTTTTAAGTTCTAACATAGCACCGCCCACAACAGCTCTCTTGTAACCCTTTTTCATCATTTGAAGAAGGCGGTATGTTCTTTCTACAACGAAGGTGTCCAGCTCAATATCATCATCCATTAGTATAACATGAGTATAATTCTCATTACTTCTATGAACAGATTCTATCATTGTACGGGTGAACCCTCCAGCACCACCTGCGTTCTTGTTCTCAAATATATGAATTCGTTTGTTATTATATCTATCCTCTCCTAGCGTATGTCCATTATCAGAAATATATACAGATACGTTATGATACAGCGGAGACTTCTTATTCTCCATAAGATTATCAATAATCATATTCATATTTCTGTCAATTTCTTTTTCTCTCTTAAATGTACATATACACAGAGCAATCTTAATTTCGTTAAGCTTCTCTTCATCGACATCTGTATAATAGTATCCACCGCGAATCACAACATCTGACTCTGCCTTTAACTTAACATATAGTATTCCTTCCTCAGGCAGATTAGGAAAGTCTATATTATATCCTTTCTTTTCTTTTGAATACTTACAATCTATTACCGAACGAATAGCACTAATAATGTCATATTCCTCTTGCAAACTGTTTAATTCAACAGGTCCAGGTAGTCCTTTTCCAACACTATTATAGGCTTTAATCTTGACATTTCCATCAATACTAAGGAACAGATGTAAGTTATCAAGCTTAGTGTATTTTTTCCATTTACCGATTGAAAAAGCATTAAAATAGCTTTCTAAAGAAATAACATCACCTTTCTGTATATGTATTTCACTTGAATCAGGCGCTATCTCTTCCCTTGTGCGAAAAAACATTGCCTTATCTGTAGAACTTGTTTTACTTGGAAATAAAATCTTCTGTAACTCCATAAATAGTATCCTTTCTATTCTTTACTTTGTATTCTGCTGCCATCAAATCTATACACTTTAAGAACTTGTACTGCAATAATAATCGCGAAGAACAATCCACTTAGATTTCTGTATGTAAAATAATCATTTATAAATGCGTGATTAGATAGTACAATAAGCCATATTACCAGAACAATGGCAATTATTAATAACAATACAGTTCCTGTAATCTGGAACTTATCCGGTTTAGTCATCATTTAACATACCTAACCCTCGGTCTAAATGCTATTCCATCCTTTAGACCTTTTAGCATTATACCAAGTCTTTTACTCTTATTACTAGGTGCAAAAAGAATAATTCGAACTGCATTTAACATAAATCCAGCCATATATATTAACAAATCTTTTATCCCTTGACTTCTTGCTGTTGCAAAATCATTTCTATATGCATAATAATATCTGTCGATTCTTCCTATATCATCTTTTGTGATATTAGAGCCCTCATTATTATTCATTTTATGTATAACCTCAGAAGCAACAACATTATAGCAAGCAAATTCACTCGACATACGTAAAGTATATTCTTTGTCATCTCCCCAAATAAAGTACTCCTTTAGGGGGAGTCCAACTTGTTTTATTGCCTTTGTAGAGAATAAAAGAGACACAAATGTTGCAGCCTTAACAGGATAGATTCCCTTAGCCGCATAGGTCTTCTCATAATCTGTAATATTAGTCTTATAGGTCTGCATATTCATTTTACAATCGCTTCCATCTATCCATTTAACAGAAGAGGAAACAAATCCAAAATCATCCGATATCTCATCCTCAGCACTAAGTAATGCCTCTAATGAATCCTCTTTGACTATAGTATCATCATCCATAATCCAGATATACTCATAGCCCTTCTTAACAGCATATTTCATACCAGCACTAAATCCACCAGCACCACCAAGATTCTTCTTAAGGCGCTTATATATAACATCCTTACCGATTAGGTCGGCGATATATTCCTTAGTGCCATCTGTACTATTGTTATCAATAACAATAACATCTACACTACACGTTGATGTTTTAAGTGCTTCTATACATTCTCTAAGAAGTTCTTTTCTATTATAAGTAACTACTACTGCTGCAATGTTATTCATAATTATCTCCTATGGAAAAAGTATATTTTCCCTCTTCTACGGCAAGTAATCGGGATTCTTCCCCAGTCTTCCAGTTAAAGAATCTTTCATAACTTGTGATAACATCTTAATATTATATTTAGCCTGTGTTCGTTTATTAATATTAAGATACATTATTAAGCTTCCAATGTAGAATATACTGTACTCTGCAAGAATCATAACACAAGTCGCAGGTCCTAGATGACTCCTAGCACAATCGAATCTATTTCTATATCCATAATAATGTTTCCAGGTTATTCGACTTATTATATTTCCAGTCTCATAATTAAGAACAGTTTTATGATTAAGCTTTGCTTTTGGTACAAGAACTATTCCACCATTAATTCTAAGACAGAACTCCGAGTCATCATACCAAATAAAATATTCCTTTTTAGGAAGCCCAATTTTCTTAAGCTCCTTTCCTCGAATAACAAGCCCACAAAATGTTGCAAAATCAATTTTTCTTGGTTTGTTATATTCATTTACGGGAATCATTTTTTCCCAAAAAATTAACTTTGAACCAAATACTCTTCTATGATATGTATCAATCTTTCCTTCAGTATACACGGCTCCTGCATAGGCATTAAACTCAGGATTCTTATTAGCAAAATCTACTATCTTCTTAATATAGTTTCTCTCAATCATTGCATCATCATCAATAATCAGAACATAGTCGAAGTTTTTAGTAGATGCAATTGAAAGGGCCTTGTGAAAACCACCTGCCCCTCCGAGGTTTTCATTCATGTGATAGGCATTAATTCTAGTATCATTAAGACTATCAAGATAATCCCTTGTCCCATCATTGCTATTATTATCTACCACAATAACAGAATCTACGGGCTCGGTCTGATTAAGAACTCTATTAATACATTCTTTCAGAAGCTTTATTCTATTATAAGTTACAATTACAACTCCAATTCTCATTGAAATCTCCTAGATTAATTGTGACGCAAGACTGTCCGTAGGCTATATATGCAATATGTTCTCCAACTTGCTATGACGCAAGACTGTCCACAAGCCATTCATATGCAAGATATTCTCGTATGAGATTAAATCAAGCAATAGTATATGTTAGAGATTGGCTACATGAGGAAAATTCTCACCAAGGATGGTGAGAATAGGTGCGAACTGGCTGAGCCAGATTGAGCACCGGTTTCCGTCCTAATTTTGCTTTGGTCTAATGCCAATCACTTACATATACTTTGCGAAGATTTATGAATACGAGAATGCATTGCATATAATTACTTATGGACAGTCTAACATTACATTTTATTTATTGCTATACATATCACTATAATACTTCTGATAATCACCAGATGTCACATTCTTCATCCACTCTTCATGCTCAAAGAACCAGGCAATAGTCTTCTTAATGCCTTCTTTGAACATTGTCTCTGGCTCCCATCCAATTTCCGCCTTAATCTTATCAGGAGCAATAGCATATCTTCTATCATGTCCTTTACGATCTTCAACATAAGTTATTAAATCTGTGCTAACGTTTGCACGACGAGGATCATTTTCAGGAAGCATTTCAAGAAGTGTCTCTATAATTATATTGATAATCTCAATATTCTGCTTCTCATTATGACCACCAATATTATATGTTTCGAAAAGCTTTCCTTTCTCTTGAACCATGTCAATTCCTTTAGCATGATCATCAACATATAACCAGTCACGAACATTCTTACCATCACCATATACTGGTAATTTCTTTCCTTGAAGAGCATTGTTAATAATTAATGGAATAAGCTTTTCAGGGAACTGATATGGTCCATAATTGTTAGAACAATTAGTAATATTTGCTGGGAATTTGTAAGTATCCATATAAGACTTAACTAACATATCAGAAGAAGCCTTACTTGCTGAATAAGGACTATGAGGATCGTATGGTGTTGTCTCATAGAAATAAGCATTAGGATCATCATCAAGTGTCCCATATACCTCATCTGTAGACACGTGTAGGAACTTTTTTCCTTCCTTAAATGAACCATCAGGAAGCTCCCATGCAGCCTTAGCACAATTAAGCATTACTGCAGTTCCAAGAACATTTGTCTGAACGAACACTTCTGGATTCTTAATACTTCTATCAACGTGTGATTCAGCTGCAAAATGAACTACTCTATCAATATCATTTTCCTCAAATATCTTTGCGATAGCATCTTTATCACAGATATCCGCCTTAACAAATGTGTAATTATCTCTATCTTCTATATCCTTTAAATTCTCAAGATTACCTGCATATGTAAGCTTATCAACATTGATGATACGAATCTCGTTATCATATTTACGGAACATATAATGAATATAATTACTTCCGATAAATCCAGCTCCACCTGTTACTAAATAAGTTCTCATGTTGTTTCTCCTTTTCTTCTTTAATTATTCTTATAAAATTAATTAACTATTTTCATTCTATTCTTTTGGAACGAAAATCTTAAGATATATACTTCCAAGAAAGCTCATTACTTTTCTTATTCTAACACTTAACTCAATTTGCCATTTGCTCAAATTAAGTTCATCTGCATATTTCTCAACTAGTTGTCTATGCTCAGCAATGTATATATCTTCCTTTCCTCCACCCATAACCTGTCCAGTATTTGAATCATTTCTTATCCTAAAATAATTAAGAGGTTTATGAACAATATAGATTTTACCATAATTTGCAAGTTTCATATAGAAATCATAATCAATAATATATACTAAATTTTCGTCAAAACCACCAAGTTTTTCGTATGTAGCTCTCCTAATCATGTTAGCAAGGGGCGCTCCCAGATAATCTCGTGTAAAAACAGAAAACTTTGACGCCTTCTTTCCATCCACTAAACCAGTCTTATAATATCTTCTATAGAATCCCTTTGGTCTGCCATTTAGATCAATAAACTGTGTATCCGATTGAACTAGATTGACTTCTGGATATGCCTCCATTATAGCCACTTCTTTCTCTATCAGCCTTTTGTGAAGCAGATCATCTGCGCAAATGAGTTTTATGTATTTACCCTGACAAAGTTCTAAGCATCTATTCCAGTTACCTGCCATTCCTAGGTTTTTTTCATTCTCATATACTTTTATACGCTTATCATCAACAGATTTTACCACCTCTACTGTATTATCCTTCGACTTATCATCAACAACAATAAGCTCTATATTTTTATAGCTTTGACTTAATATATTATTAATTGTCTCAAGTATATATTCAGCATTGTTGTATGCAGGAATACATATCGATACTAGTGGTTTATTATTCATATTATTCCTCACTAATGTGATATCAATGCTTATTTAGACATCCTATACATTATTCTGGCATATTTGCCAAATAATAATCTAGAGCGTCTTCCCAATTTGCCATTGAGAATTCATTTGTTATCTCTTTTAAATGTGCATTTTCAAGGATGGAATACTTTGGACGATTAGCTGCTGCTGGGTTAATTGCTGCATATTCTTCACTTGTAACATGATTAACTTTAGTATTAATATTACATTTCTTATAAAAGGCTTCAGTAAACTCAGCCCAGTTAGTATCACCTTCACATGTTGCATGATAGATTCCATATTTATCTGTACCTTCTAAGAAATGAATCATCTTAGAAAGTTCAACAGCTGACGTAGGTGTCCCTAACTGATCACATACAACTGACACTTCATCATGGGTCTTAGCAGCATTAAGCATAGTCTTAACGAAATTCTTACCATCCCCATATAACCATGCTGTACGAAGTATAAAATATGTATCACAGTTTTCCTGTACAAACTTTTCTCCAGCATACTTTGTTCTTCCATATGCAGATACAGGATTAGGTGTATCTGTTTCAACATAAGGACGATTTCCATCACCAGGGAATACATAATCTGTAGAAATATGAATTAGTTTAATACCATTTTCTTTGGCAACAATTGCAAGGTTTTTAGGACCAACGGCATTGGCTTGATATGCAACTTCTTCTCTCTCTTCACATCCATCTACATTAGTAAATGCCGCACAGTTAATAATAACATCGGGATTTGTTTCAGCACATACTTTTCTAACAGCATCAAGATCAGATATATCTAATATAATAGCCCCTTCTACTTCTGTCATATCTGTTCTTATAAACTCTACACTATCACCATATTCTTTCTGAATTGCCCTTCCTAATTGTCCATTACAACCTGTAACAAGTATTTTTTTCATATGTTCCTCCTTAAAACTTCTCTATGAGAACAATCTATTCATTGCTGAGAAAATTCCTCTTATACCAGCGCGAGTAATATTAGAACTTACGCCCACACCATATGTAACCTGATTAGTTATTACATTCTTCATCTTTACCTTTTAGTGGAGTTGAAGGATTAGCTGGGATTTTCATATATTTTTGGCAAGTATGCAATTTATGCTGAGAATCTGCTCCATTAGCACTTGATTCTGTATCTTGACAATAGTAGCCAGTTTCACAAGGTTTTACATAGTTAACTAAGTCTTCCATGTCATAATAGTTGCAAACATTATCTCCAAAATTATGCTTTTT
>ONAZ01000038.1 GCA_900315945.1 uncultured Lachnospiraceae bacterium
TTTTATCCATTTGGATATCCTCCTTTGTTATTATTGTACGGTTGGCGAACCAATACATATTATAACATTGGAGGTTTTATTACTTGAAGCTAAAGCTAGTTGGGGACCACCTGCATAGCAGGTGGTTTATTTTTTACTGTGATACAACAAAAAATCCCCACCAACCGGCGGGGATAATAACATTTTCATATACACATTCTATATTCTTTTTCTAGGTCGAAATATCAAGCAGTAGTCCACGTATCTCATCGATGTGACCTAGGATTGCAATGTGATCCTTTTCTTCTTTTACAAGTTCCTTTGCCAGGTTGTCAAGATTATCATCGACTTGGCGAATCATACCATATACTCTGTGACGACCTTTTCTGTCAAGGAAGTTCTCTCTTGAAAACTCGTGGGAGCGATTAACTACCTCATTCATGAACTCCTTAACAAGCTCGCGATACTTCTTCATGTCAGAAATATCCATATGCTTAGCGATTTTATTACCTTGATCATTGATTTGATCCATAAGCCCAGAGAGCTTTTCTTTTAAGTTTGCATCATCTATCTTCGACACAAGTGTGAACTTGAATGTATCATCACTCTTTTGTACTTGTTCAGTTTCCGTTACCTGATTAACAGGTGCTACATTATTAACCTTAAGATCCATAGCATTCTCCTACCTGTGAGCTTCTATGTACTCTGATATCTCATTTACTGTCTTACTTATACTGTCGTTAATAAATATTTTTTTAACTCCTGCTGCATTAAGCTTTTCTGTCGAGAAATCCTCATCATCAGCAAGAAACCTTCTACATAGTTCATTGTATTTTGGATTTTTCTGCTTCTTTTCTCGATCAAGTGCTCGCTGCAGTCTAAGACCATCCTCTACTTCTATATATATCGGACAGACACGCTCTTTTCCGTAGTATTTTCGGATTTTTTCGTAGGATTCTAATGTTCCAATTATTATATAATCCTTCTCATCAATTAACACAGTGTCATCATCCACAGTAAAATAATCCCAAGGCCCATAACATGTATTATAGCGCCTAAGCTCTATGATCTTCCCGCTACTTTCTAGCTCATCTCTTCTTTTCTCGTCTACAAAATGATATTCTACACCGTCAACCTCATTCTCGCGAATTGGTCTTGTAGTGTAGCTAACCACATTTTCAAGATGAAGCTCTTTTTCTTCAAGAAGCTTCTTAAATATAGTATCTTTTCCTGTAGAACTTTTACCAATAATACAATATAACATTTCTTCTCCTGATTTTATAAGGTAATGCGTAGCTTCCCGTCTCGCATTCCTTCAATATTATTATAATTTTCTCTAATGTAATCTATGTCTTCTTTCTCTATAACTTCTCCTGATACAATAAGAGGAATTCCAGGAGGATAAGCAATTATTGTTTCTGCAAGTACCTTTCCTTCACACTTCTCATAAGGTAACTCTTCATAGTTATTAGACACCTCATATAATTCTAATTTCTTAGTATGATCCCTAAGAAATCTTATATGATTCTTCCTTTTGTTTGCGAAAGTGTCAAGCTCTCCATCAATTTCAGTAAGAGCATCTGTAAGCCTTCTTAATCCATCCTCTGTATCCATGCAACTTGTCATAGCAAGAGCATATTCTTTATTACACATTTCTAGTTCAAGATGATACTTACTTCTTAATATCTGGCATAACTCTTCACCTTTTAAGTATCCATTAGTATATATTACAATCTTACTAATATCTCGATTATTAGATACAGGTTCCACTGACAGGGCATGTAATTTAGATACATCTTCGTAGAAATCATATAAGCATTTTACATACATTTCATATAGATTGTTCTCAGTAAGTAACTCTATAGCATAACTCATACTATCCATTATTACATAACTAGGAGAACTTGTCTGATACATACTAATATATCTCTTAACATTTTCAGAATCTACTAAGGTAGAATTCACATGAACTAAAGCGGCCTGGTTAAGAACCGGCAATGTCTTATGAGCACTCATTATACAGATATCTATTAGTTCTAGGTAATCTCTTGGAAATGCTTCATGGAAATGAAAATGTGCTCCATGAGCAGAATCTACAATTAATGCTATTTCCTTTGAATGAAGATACATAGATATTGCAGGTATATCCGATACAACTCCTTCATAAGTTGGGCTTGTAATAACTACAGCCTTTGGCTTAATACTCGACTTCTCTAATCTTTCAACTGCTTCTCTTATGAAATCTATAGTAACTTCACCAATCAAAGTATCATTATACATTTCAGGCATTATGTAATCTACATGTAGCTTTCTAAGAAATGCTGCATTGTATACACTTTTATGACAATTTCTCGAAATTATAATATAGTCCCCTGCGTCTGCTACTGCAGATATGGCACTTAGATTTCCACAGGTTGAGCCATTTACTATAAGATAACTTTTCTTAGAATCATACATTTTCCCAATTTCAAGGTTCAAATCCCTTATGATTCCTGAGGGATTATTAAGATTATCAAATCCTCCTATCTCAGTAATATCTATCTTATAAGCTCCATCTAATTGTCTCTTATGACCTGGCATATGGAAGGGATATATATCTTTATCTCTATATTGTGCTAATTTTTTGTGAAGAGACTCCATTTATTGCTCCTAAGAATTCTTTAATGTTTAGTCCAAAAACCTGTGAATGTCCGGCATCCAGTCTCCGAAGAATACTTCATCTGTAACGAAAGCCGTATATATAGGTTCTATAAATCTAATTATAAGTGTATGCACATCTTCCCAGATTAACTCACTTCTCTTAGTATGACGAACTACTCTCTTCCACTTCTTCTTCATATATGTATAATTTTTATAGCTTTTTAGCTTCTCAAGTCTGTTTAGGTCAAATCCCTTTTTTCCTTCACATTTCTCCCCCAGACAATCCTTTACTTTACGACCTTCTATGGCTTCATTCTGCAGAATATCGTATAAGTCTATATACTTTTCCATCTCATTAAGTAACTCTAGCTTATCTAGAATATCATAACACAGCTCCGAAATTCTCTCTTCTAAAGGATATTCTAAGTAGGTTACAGTTTTGCCATTCTGTAGAGACAGTTCTAATTCTTTTTCTCTTGGAAATGTCTGAACTTCTCCTGCTTCCTGAACAAAAAGTATAACAGGTATCTTCATCTTAAGAAGATTGATTTCGAAACACACTCTATTATTAGACAGAAAATTAGTAGTAACCTTTACTCCAAGATTCATAAAATGAGTCACTATTGATAAAGATAGCTTTCTCAAATACACATCTATTTCTTCATTACCAGAATAAGCTAGAATAAGAGTATCTTTCATACCTCTCTTATAGGAATCAAGATTTAATGACTTATCATTAATCAGCCACAACTCTTCTAGATTATTCTCTGAGATAAATACTACAAATTCCTCTAATAAGCATCCAAGTAGCAAATTATCAAATGGTATCTCTAATTCAGTTGACTTTTTCTTAATCAAATTAGGGTTTAGCATCTATAACCACACACCTATCATATTCTGAACTTTCTTTAATACTTTACGCTTGCTTGCACATTCCATAAGGGATGATACATCTTTGTCTTCATCTTGTATGTAAGATAATGCAGCTTTCTTGAAATCTTCTCTATTCATCTTATCTTCATACTTTAATACATCGCAGATTAGACGATCCTTCGTGTAAATGTTCATTGTAGAGTTACCTACCTTAGTCGTGGTAACCCCTAGAGTCATTACATCTTTCTCGCAATAGTAAGGCTCTAGCGCAGGATAATCCATCTTGAATCGCGATTTGGAAGTATTCTTACTTACTGCAATCTTCCACACAAAAGGTCTTGTCTCTAGATACCCATAATAATAGAGCGCGGACTCCATCGTAAGTATTCCATCTGGAAACATTCCAGCAACAAGATCTTCTTCACTCTGATTCTCTAGGTTAATTGCATAATAACCACTCTTTACTCGAACAAGCCTTCCTTCTTCCACATAAGAAATTATTCTTCTATAATCAATTCCAAGTTCAGTAATCTGTTTTGTCCTGACAATACCATTATTTTCCTCTATCAGTTTTTCAATTACTTCGAACTCGAATTCCTTTTTTTCACTTCGGTCCATTGGAAATGGAGCTTCCATAAAAACCTCCTTTTGTCAGACTATTTATGTTACTACGTATAATTATCTGACAATTTCTCTTCTTTACATTATTGTCGTTAATCTTAATATTGCGACAGATTTTACTTATAATTTGTCTTATTATAAGAATTCACAAATTAAACCTGTCTTATTCTGTAAAGTATGTCTTATCTACGTCTATTTCTTCTTCTACGATTTCTGTTTCTATCAATTACTGTATACTTTGGTTTTCTTCTTCTTTTTGTTTCTTTTCTTCTCTTCTTTTTAAGTAAAATCTGATTTGATTTACTCTTAAATAATTTAATTAATCCAAATATAACTGCTACAGCAACTAGAACAATTATTATCATTTTGAAATCAAATCTAATATACGTTACATCACTTCCACCATTTTCCTCATCTATATTATGAAAAGGATATGGCACTTTATTGGCCTTTTCAAATATTAAATCAGCCGATCCCACAAATCTATCTGCATAATAATATTGTATCTGTCCGACTACGTCTTCCCCAGCTTTAGATGTCGGTACCAGCTTGCATTTTGCATCACTAAAATCTGCTGTTTTAGGAAGAATTACCGTGGAATTCTCTCCCCTTTTTATATACTTCTTATCATTATTAAGGGCTCCTAATTTCCCAACCAGGCTTTCTTCGTAAGTATTACTGCTTGAAGAAAGATCATATGCTGTAAAATTATCAAAGCAATAGTTCAATATATTAATTGTATCTGTATAGTAGTTTTCCGTCTGACCATTCAAAACTACTGATATCAAAGTCATTCCATCCTTCTTCGCATAAGTAACTAACGTAGCTCCCGCATCCACAGTGTATCCCGTTTTACCACCTACACAAGGATCGTATAGATATTTATTGGTCTGATAGAAATTAAGCATTGCATGATGGTTATTAAGAAGTGTTGGTTCAGCATGCTTATTTGTAGGTGGGATTGTGTAAGTCTTTGTTCCTGTTATCTTATCAAAAATTTTATTTTCATATGCTGCTTTACTTATTAAAGCCATATCTCTTGCTGATGTATAGTGATTAGGATCAGGTAGTCCATTAGGATTTGTAAAATGTGTATTTGTACATCCTAGTTCTTTGGCTTTATCGTTCATCATAGTAATGAATTTATTAACATCTCCATCACCAACGTGTTCTGCTATAGCATAAGCACACTCATTTGCAGATTCAAGCATCATTCCGTATAAGCATTGCTCCATAGTCATTTGCTCATCAAGATCTCTTCCTATATGAGAACTATTTCCTTCGTTTTTGAATACTGCATCACTTGAAAATGTTACTACATCACTCAAATTACTATTCTCAATAGCAAGGAGTGCTGTTAATACTTTAGTAATACTAGCCGGATAAAATTGAGCGTCTATATTTTTTTCATATAGAATAGCTCCTGTTTCTGCTTCCATAACAATTGCTGCACTACAGGCTGTATCCACGCTACTTGGCCATATCTCTGCTGCCTTTGAATCTATACATAACAACGAATTTCCAGCAATTCCAAGTCCTATTGCCAGTGTTGAAATACCAACCAATATTTTACTCTTTATTCTTTTTAATTTATTATTGTACATTTTACACCTTTACTCACAATATTTTTGCCTACTTATCATTCGACAAGCGGCAGACATATTATATCAAATATCTTTATTATATGGTATATATTCTTACATTAAACTATTAATTAATGTTTCTAAATTTGTTTTATTGTCAGTATAAATAATTAGTCCCTCAGAAGAGTTCACTATTGTGACGAATTTTCCTTTAAACGTTAAAGAATCATGTAACAATCGTATAATATAATCCCTATATTTATCTTCAATTCTAAGAAATAACTTATCATATACATCTAAATCTATAGTTTCTGCCTTAGAGCTTCTTAGAAGACGACCAATTTCTCTATCCTCGTCCATTTGTGCGCTAGTCTTATTAATGACAAAATACCCGTTTTCATCCTTAGGCATATCTAGAGATTTGATTGCTCGTTGCACCTGTTTGTTAAGACTATCTCCTACAGGATATAAGGATTCAAAGTATTTCATGAAGTCTTTGGCAGTCTTAAAATGAGAATTCTTCCCATTCTCTAGAACCTCTGTCATCAATATCCTCTTAATTTGCTCCTCACATTCTTTTCTAGATGGGTTTTTCTTAATTGTTTCCATTTCTTATCCTTATTCTTTGTCTTTATTATAGTTATATTTGTAAATATGTCCCTTGTTTTGTCGCTTAAGTTATATGGGACAAATATTTCTGTCCTTTAGTATATATCTTATGGTTTTTTTTAACAATATACATTTTGTATAAATCCACTTATATAATTTATGATATAATACCAATTCGAAGAAAACTGATTCAAGGAGAATAACATGAGATTAAGAAATATCCCAGGAGCAGATGAATATATAGCTGAAAGCGAATTTGTTATTAAGAATCCTGAAGATATGAAGGGGAAGTGGATCAAGGAAATCTTCTCAAATAATAACTCTCTTCACATTGAGATAGGTATGGGCAAAGGGCAATTCATTACATGTCTTGCAAAACAGAACCCCAATATAAATTATATAGGTATTGAGAGATACTCTTCAGTTCTTCTTAGAGCAGTTACCAAATTTGAGGAAGAACCATTAGATAATCTTCGTTTTCTATGTATTGATGCAAGGAATTTAACAGATATATTTGACTCTGGTGAGATTAATATAATCTATCTTAACTTCTCTGATCCTTGGCCTAAAGACAGACATGCCAAGAGAAGACTTACGTCGCCTGTTTTTCTTGATATTTACCACTCAATTATTAATAATAATGGTTTATTAGAGTTCAAAACAGATAATACACCTCTATTTAACTATTCTATTTCTACAATAGATGATTCTTCTACTTGGAAAATGTTAGATTATACTTACGATTTACATAATGAACCTTCCATGAACGAAGGCAATATCATGACAGAATATGAAGAGAAATTTTCTAATATGGGAAATCCTATACATAAACTTATTGCTAAACCTATTATAAATAATATTTGATTGAGAGATGATTTATTATGCAAAAGTCAGAAAGTTTTACATTAAGTTCTTTACTCTCTTTTTTAGGAGGGTTACAGGATGCTTACACCTACAATGTCAGAGGTGAAGTATTTGCAAATGCTCAGACAGGTAATATTGTTCTAATGAGCCAGAATTTTATGTCAGGTCATTGGGAAATAGGTCTTCAGTACCTTATTCCTTTAGTTTCTTTCATCGCTGGAATCTTTCTCGCAGAAAATATAGAAGGAAAGTTCAAAGCCAATCAGACTATTCACTGGCGACAAATTGTCCTTGTAATTCAAATTATCGTACTAGTTGTCGTTGGCTTTTTACCACAATCACTAAATATGCTTGCAAATGCCCTTGTATCATTTTCATGTGCTATGCAGGTTCAATCCTTTCGAACAGTTCATGGCTTTGGTTATGCAAGCACTATGTGTATTGGCAACATGAGAAGCGCTGCAACAAGCCTTTCACAATATATTAGAACAAAAAAGAAGTCTTATCTATATAAATCACTTCACTTCTTCGGAATTATCCTTATATTTGCCTTAGGCGCGGGAATTGGTGGTTTGATGTCTACAATCATGGGAATAGGAACAATATGGTTTTCTGCCATTACCCTTATTATAGTTACACTAATGATGATAAAAAAATAGGTGCCTATGTGATAATATTTATATAATTTATTAAGGAGTAAAAAAACCCTTGAAAATTCAAGGGTTTCTAAGTAGTAGTACGCGATCAGGGGTTCGAACCCTGGACACCCTGATTAAGAGTCAGGTGCTCTGCCAGCTGAGCTAATCGCGCATATCTTTTATCACGCAAAGACTATTATATAGGAATACTATATAAAATGCAAGAAAAATTTTCAGGTACTAAGATAATATCTTAGTACCTGTATTTTTGTTATAGATTAGCAAACAATGCCTGTATTTCTTCAGGACTCATTATCTTATTTGGATCTGATGTATCAAGCCCTGCTAATGGATCTGCAGCAGGCTCTGGCTCCGGTTCTGGTTCAGGTTCTGGTGTGCTATCTGAAGCAGATTCCGCAGCTGCAAGAAGCGCCGCTATGTCATCTGGGCTCATTTGTTTGTTAGGATCTGAGGTATCTATTCCTGCAAATGGGTCGTCTGATGGTGCCTCTTCTTCTGCTACTGGCTCCGGTGCAGGTTCAGGTGCTGGCTCTTCTGCTACCGGTTCTGGTTCAGGTTCTGGTGCAGGTGCTTCTGCTACTGGCTCTGGCTCTGGTTCCGGCTCTGGTGCAGCTTCTTCTGCTACTGGCTCTGGCTCTGGTTCCGGCTCTGGAGCAGGCTCAGGTGCTGACTCTGCTGCGCCATTTGCTGCTGCCAGGAGCGCTGCTATGTCATCTGGACTCATTTGCTTGTTAGGATCTGAGGTATCTATTCCTGCAAATGGATCCTCAGCTGGTG
>ONAZ01000035.1 GCA_900315945.1 uncultured Lachnospiraceae bacterium
ACGCCTTAATAAATATATCAGATAGAGATTAGATTACCCAGAAGAACCTGGGAGAAAGGAAAAAATCCAATCATCAACTGATAATTGGATTATACGTGAACAATATATTAGTTATCTTTCTGAAATTTGTGAATTACATGATGGATCAAAAGATTTTGACAAAGACGAAATTTCTGAATTGTATCGACAGGCATTCCTATTACTTGCTGATGAGATTGATGACATATGCTAACGGAAATGTTGGTCCTGAATCAACCACATGGTTCTTGATGACATCTAGTACTTGGGATTAGTAATGTTATAAAATTTCAGTGTATCGCCAATCCCCAGTATACCCTCTTGACATATACACGCAAAGCATATATAATTTATCTATGATAAAGACATTTAAAGACAAAGAGACAGAAAAAATCTATAATCAAGTGTATTCTGCAAAAGTACCTGCTGACATTCAGAAAATTGCACTTAGAAAACTGATTATGATTGACAATGCATTGTCAATTAATGATTTAAGAATGCCGCCGGGCAATCGGCTTGAAAGATTATCCGGTGACAGAGAAGTACAGCATAGCATAAGGATTAATGATAAATATCGGATATGCTTTGTAGAAGAAAATGGAGATTATTATAGTGTAGAAGTAACAGATTATCATTAGATTATGGAAGGAGCTTGGATATGGATAGAATTATTGAGACGCCGACAATGGGAGAAATATTGTTAGAGGAATTTATGAAGCCAAATGGATTGTCTGCGTATAAGTTGGCACAAGAGATACACGTTCCTACATCAAGGATACAGGATATTATTCATGACAGAAGAAAAGTAACTGCCGACACATCGCTGAGACTGGCTAAATTCTTCGGTGTTTCAGACAAATACTTTCTTGATATTCAGAATGATATCGAACTCAGAGAATTGAAGATTACTCTTGCAACAGACATTGATTCAATAGAGACCTATAAATGTGCAAGTGTTTAATGTCATTTTAGAAAGCTAGATTACAGCTGGTCTGACGACCAGCTTTTGTTTGCTTTATATAAAATTGTATGGTATTATATGCAAGATTGGAATTTGATAAATTCTTCACATATTTACTATTATATATGGAAGATTTACATATTTCTAAAAGAAAAAAGATTATTGCTTTATTTAAGGAGGTAATTTGAATGTCAACAAAAGCAAATTATAAGATTAGTGAAATTGGTGCTGGAAAGGTTGGTTTTTCTAAGACTAGATCTATTATAGAAGCACCTTTCTATGGAAACAATGTTGTAAAGATTAACACATTAAGAGAAGCTTATGAGCTAGCTAAGAATTCACCAGGAACAGTTGTAACTGATATGCCTATTAAGGATGCAGATACATTTGGCCTTGATAAGGATGCTAAAGTTCTATTATTCAATGATGGTGCAGTAACAGGTCGTTATGCTGCAGCTCGTCGTATTAAGGGTGAGCCTGGAGTAGACGAAGTTAAGCTTGATAAAGTTGTTATGGATGCTGTATATGAGACTCGTTGGAAGACAATGTATCATGCAGAGTGTTTTGTAGGTCTTGATCCAGAATTCATGGTTAAGGCTCATCTTCTTATTCCAGAAGGAGAAGAGAATCTTCTATATAATTGGATGCTTAACTTCCAGTATATGTCAGATGAGTATGTTAAGATGTATAAGAACTCTAAGCCAGTTGGTGATGGCAAAGAGCCAGACATCTATATTTTCTCTGATCCACAGTGGGTACCACATGAGGCTCCAGACGTAGATTATTCTTGCCTATCTGATCCACTTACTCTTTGCTATTTTGATACAAACCAGAACTGCGCAGCAATTCTTGGTATGAGATACTTTGGTGAGCATAAGAAGGGTACACTTACAATGGCTTGGGCGCTTGCTAATCGTAATGGTTATGCAGCATGTCATGGTGGCCAGAAAGAGTACTCACTCAAAGATGGTTCTAAGTTTGTTGCATCTGTATATGGACTTTCTGGTTCTGGTAAGTCTACACTTACACATGCTAAGCATGGCGGTAAATATGACGAATTTGGTGGAATCAAGGTGCTTCATGATGACGCATTCATCATTAACTCTGATACATGTTCATCAATCGCTCTTGAGCCTACATATTTTGATAAGACAAATGATTATCCTACAGGATGCCCTGATAATGAATATCTTCTTACAGTTCAGAACTGTTCTTGTACAATGGACGAGGATGGTAAGATTCAACTTGTTACAGAGGATATCAGAAATGGTAACGGACGTGCTATTAAGTCTAAGCTATGGTCTCCTAACAGAGTAGATAAGATTGATGCTCCTGTAAATGCTATTTTCTGGATTATGAAGGATCCTACAATTCCACCAGTACTTAAGCTTAAGGGTGCAGCTCTTGCTTCAGTTATGGGTGCAACACTTGCAACTAAAACATCAAGTGCAGAGCGTGTTAAGGCTGGAACAGATCTTAACGCACTTCGTATTGTTCCTTATGCTAACCCATTTAGAACATATCCACTTGTAAATGATTATGAGAAGTTCAAGAAGTTAGTAGAAGAGAAGAATGTAGCTTGCTATATCGTTAACACTGGTGATTTTATGGGACACAAGTGTGAGAAGGAAGATACACTTGGAATCTTAGAGACTATCGTTGAAGGAAATGCTAAGTTTGAGAAGTGGGGACCATTTGATGATATTGAAATCATGAATGATTGGTCTGGAAAGACAGGTGACTTCACTCCTGATTTGTCAGATAAGTCTTATGTAGAAGCTCTTAAGGCTGCTATGCAAAATAGAGTAGATGCAGTAGAAGGATTTGCTAAGAATAAGGAAGGATATGATAAACTTCCTGATGAAGCACTTAAAGCATTACAGAAGCTTGTTGATGAGGCTTCATCTCTATAATAATAGGTGAGCTATTAACCCTGCCATCCTTGGCAGGTGAGCTAATAAAACTATGCTCTGTTGTACGTATAATTACTACATATGTGGATATATAACATAGCTATTAGCTTAGTAGTTCTTCGTTAAGTATATGTAAATGATTATATTAGTGTACAATTGCATTACGAAATCATAGCTCAGTCCGCCATCCTGGCGGTGAGCTATTAACCCTGCCATCCTTGGCAGGGTTTTTCTGTGTGATTGGATAATCATTAACATATACTATAACTTGAACTAAAGCCGCTAATAGCTATGTTATATATCCACATAATAATTAAAGTATATACAACAGAGCATAATATTATTTCATATTGTGCCATACATACAAAAATGATAAAATCTACATATATTTATTATAGGGGTATAGTTCTATGAGTGGTAAACGTGTTATTGCAATAGTATTATCAGTTATTCTTGACATATTATCTTTGATTATTGGTGCAATAGTAATATTTGCATCCATTTTCAGCGGTAATTTGCTTGGTGCTTTACTTGCTTTTGTTATTGTACTTGGACTTATGATTGCAATTCCTCTTGTTGGAGTATTAATAACGAAGGATCGACCAGTTAAGATTAACGAGAAAAAAACTATTAATGTTGAGGGCTTTGAAGAGAAGCACCTTAGTGTTAAAGAGATAAAACGAGTTGCTTCAAAATATCAATATGGATTTTATCTTGGTAAGACAGCAAGGGCGATTATTAACCAGGCCAACTTGGTTGATAAGAAGATTAACGAAGCAAAAGAAGCTGTTAATAATAGATTCGAACCTAATTCTATTACATGGGATAGATATATGGGAGTTGTAAATGTTGCAGCTGATACAGCAATTAATAATCTTGATATGATGGCGCGAAGAATTAGTGTATTAGATGAGAAGGAATACTTTACCCTTACTAATCCTATTAAGCATCTTACACATAGAGAGAGTCTCAATAGTGGTAGATTAGAATTCTACAAAGAGAATAAGGAATATATTGATAGGGGAATTCAAGACAATGAAGATATGTTCAATAGGTTAGATACCTTATCAATTGAGCTTAGAAAGAGTGCAGATAATAGTACTAAGACTGACGCTGTAATTGAAGATATTGAGGAGATGACAAGTCAGATAAAATACTATAATTGACTACATCTTAATATCTATTGTATAATTAAACCACCTAGAATGTTCGAATAATCTACAATTTTGAACCTACATCACTTTAAACGGGATTCCTATATTGCTGCTTGGCTGTCAGGCCTCATTTATCCGGTGGAAGGCAAAAGAGTAGTTGCGGTTGCCCACCTAGATTTTTCTAGGAGTCAAAATCGTAGACTCGGCATTTTGGGTGTCTTTTTATGTAGAAAATAAATTACCCTGTGAAAGAAAATTTTATATGGCTACAACGTCTAAGAGAAGAAATAAAACTTCTAGAAGTAACACAAATAAGAAAAATATTACAAAAAAGAAAAGTAATAATAGTAAGAATAAATCAAGAAAAAAATCAAATTCTAAAAAGATAATTATAGCTTCTATTGTATCTATATCTATAATTGTTTTGGCTGTATTGCTAATTCTATTTATTAACAGAGATAACAGTGATCCTGTGAATAATACAATTGATTATAATAAATCCAACATAAATGTTTTATTGACTAATGGTGATAGTAAAACCTGGGATAGTATAGTCATTTCCTGTGATAAGGGTATGACATGGAATGAGAATGGAGCAGGTCACTCTGCAACTAATGGTGAAGAAATAACATTTTCTAGTCAAAGGCCTACAGGTACTGTTATAGAAATATTTCCCAATGATGTAAATGGGCGTTTTGTGTTAAAGGGAAATAGTAAAAAGGGTGATTCATATCCTGGAAGAATTCAGCTTCATTACACAAGTCAAGGATTGCAGGTAACCAATTATATACCCCTAGAGGAGTATATAAAAGGCGTTATTTGTTCTGAAATGCCTGTTAATTATGGTCTAGAAGCATTAAAAGCACAGGCGATTTGTGCGCGTAGCTATGTGCTTTGCAGAAATGGAAAGTTAGCATATGAGGAAGCCCAGGCTGATGTGGATGATACTGTATCATTTCAAGTATATGGGGAAAAATTGGCCAGTGGTGATGCAATTACAGCAGTTGATGAAACTTCAGGAATGGTAGTTTATACACCAGATCATGAGATTGCTAATACATTGTTCTATTCAACATCATGTGGTTATACACAGACCCAGAAATCAGAAGAATTTCCTTATTTAACAAGAAAATATGTAAGTCTTGAGAACAAGGATCCAATTAAAGAAATGGGTGCTTCGGTTAATAATAATATAATTGATAAGGATGATAATTTTGAGAAGGCATTTGCTGAATATATTAAGCAACCAGACGATAAAGCTTTAGAAAATAGTGATCCTTATTTTAGGTGGGATGTGGTTGTTGATATTAAGGCAAATAGGGATAAGGTTATAAATTCGATAATTGACATTTACAATTCTTCTAATGGGAAAAAGGTTCAAGTAGACAGTAGGCTAGCTTCTAAAGCATTGAATCAGTCAACTAACACTCTAAAAAAAGACGGATTTGGCGAATATAGGAATATGGAAGTCTTAAAGAGGAGTTCTGGCGGAGCAATTACAGGTTTAAGTATGGAATTTGCGAATGGCTGTGCTATAATTAACGATGAGCTTGCTATTAGAAGAATACTTGGCCAGGCAGCTAAGACTGCTAAAATGGCTGATGGAAGTAGTAAAAATGTTACGACCTTATTTAGTAGTGCATTTACATTTGTTGCAAATGAAAATGGTGCCCATCTCTATGGCGGAGGCTTCGGTCATGGTTGTGGTATGAGTCAGGATGCAGCAAGAAGAATGTCTGATGCAGGGTGGAATTGTAATCAAATTATACAATTCTTCTATGAAGGTTGTAGCGTTGGTAAGCTTTAATAGATTATAAGGGGACGGTTATGTTTATGAATGTGAAAAACAAGAAATGGATATTACTAATATTTGGTTTGGTAGAAGCGATAATAGCTGTTGTATGCTTCTCTCGAGGGATATTAAATCTATGGAATACCAATGGAAGTGCGATTAAGATATTAATACCAATAGGTATTCTGATAGCATTAATAGCAGGATATATTCTTATGAGTATATGGTATCTACGTGAACCAAAGCAGGTTATGATGGACGAAAATGAGAACCATTCATATAGTGAATTGCAAAATGTACTAAGTTCATACACTAATGGGAAGTATTTTGGCAAAATTGCAAAGACTGTTATGGAGCAATTAGAGAGACTTAATACAAGTTGTGAAAGAACCAAGGAAGCTATTAATAAAAGGTTTGATAAATCATCTCTTTCATATGAGAAATATTATTCTATTGTTGATGTTGCAGAAAAAACAGCCAATCAAAATGTTGTTGCAATGACTAACAGAATGAAGTTCTTTGATGAAGAAGAATATGCCAGATTAGAAAACTACAGAAACGATAATATTCCTGATGATATTCAAGAAAAACAAATAGCTCTTTATAAAGAAAATCAAGCCAAGATTGAAGGCGCTATTGCTGTAAATGAGAATCTTATTCTTAAGATGGATACATTGTCTATGGAACTTGCTAAAATTAGTAATTCTAGCGAGTCTGACATGGAAGTAATGTTAGGCGAAATCGAAGAGCTTACAAAAGAAGTAAAATACTATACTTAGTATTCGGGGAGGAATAAATGAAGAAGAGTAATAAAGGCAAGAAGGTATATGTAGTATTCGTTGCTATTATATCTTTAATTGTAATGATAATAGGTCTAGTTGCAACTAAGAATATTGGCAGAAATGTTAATGATGTTAATAGAGAAGAATCATTAAAAAAGCTTTCTAAGATGGTTGAAAATATTAATCCAAAGGAGAGCCAACCTGTTAAAGCTATTGTAAGTTCTACTGATAAAGCTAATATTTCAAGAGAGTTACCTGATATTAATTCCCATGAAATTGTGGTAAATCCAGGTACGACTAATTATGTTGAGATATACGCGTCTCCTGAAAAAGCTGGCAAAGGCAAAGATGGATGGCTTACTGAAACAGCGGAGAAGTTCAATCAATCGGGAGGGGTTACTGTAAACGGTGTACAATATAATGTACTAATAAGAAACGTTAGCTCTGGTCAGGCAGTTGATTATGTGGCATCTGGCAAGGCTGTACCTGATGCGTTTACACCATCAAGTGATTTGTGGCAGTCAATGCTTGAAGCTGATGGAGTTAAGACGTCTACCATATCAGAATCATTAGTGTCTAACGAAGCAGGAATATGTATTGCAAATGATGTATATAATAATTTGCTATCCCAATTTGGCAAGGTAGATATGAAGACAATAATTGATGCTACTGCAAGTGGACAGGTATCTACAGGATATACTAATCCATTCTCATCATCTGCAGGACTTAATTTGCTTGTAAGCATCTTATATGAATATGGAAATGGTGATATTTTCTCAGATGATGCTAAAGAAGGGTTTAATAAGTTCCAGGGTAATGTGCCTTTTGTTGCACTTACAACTGTGCAAATGAGAGATTCTGCTGATAAAGGTACTTTTGATGCATTTGTAACAGAATATCAGACATATATAAATGATAATAAATTGACTATGGATTATACATTTGTACCATATGGATACTCACATAATAACCCCTTAGTTGCCACTACTAACGATGCTAATAAGCTAGAAGTTCTCAAAGCATTTGGAGCCTATTGTTCATCTGATGAATCCAAGAAACTGGCTACTGATTATGGATTTAATCATAATAGTAATTACAAATGCGATTACAAAAAGCTTAGTGGAGAAGATTTAAGAAAAGCTCAGACATTTTATAAAGAAAATAAAAATGGAAACCCAGTAGTATGTGTATTTGTTACGGATGTGTCAGGTTCAATGCTAGGAGCTCCAATTGCGGCACTTCAAAGTTCATTAATTAATGCTATGCAATACATTAATAATAGTAATTATGTTGGTGTTGTAAGTTATTCTGATGATGTTAATATATTGCTACCAATTAAGGAATTTGATGATGAGCAGCAGTCGTACTTTAAGGGAGCTGTTCAATCCCTACGACCTTCTGGAGGAACAGCAACATTTGATGGAGTGTGTGTTGCCCTTGATATGGTTGAAAAGCAGCTTGAAATCACGCCAGATGCAACACCTGTGATTATCGTATTAAGTGACGGAGCAACTAACACAGGATATCGCTTAGAAGATGTAGAACCTGTTATTAAAGGGCTTAAGATTCCAATTTATACAATTGGTTATAATGCTAATATAGATGCACTTCAAGAGATTAGTAATATTAATGAAGGTGCATGTATTAATGCAGATACGGATGATATTATGTACCAGGTTAAGATGCTATTTAATTCATCATTGTAGGTTGATGATTATTATTGGAACTGTTTAATAATAAATGTGTACTAATTCATGATAATGATAATACAAGGAGGAAAATGAAATGGGATTTACACTAGAACTACCAAAAGAAGAAGAAATTGAAAAAGTTGTAAAGGAGGAATTACAAGTTCCTCAAGAGGAAAAGGAAGCAATTGATAATACAGCAATTAACAAGGCTAAAGATGTTATGGATGCTGATATTGATTCTTTCGAGACTAGAAAAGAAATAACTGATGTTATTAACAATTTCGGAACAGACACATTAACTAAGAACAGAAATAGAAATGAATTACTTGAGAAGAGATTAATGTCTTATAACAGAGTAGGTGGTGAAGGAAGCGCAGTTGCAAAAGGTTTAGAGGATTTGACAATTCAGATGAAGGATCTTGATCCATCAGGAATTGATTTCGCTAAAAGTGGTAAACTTGGTAAAATATTTAATCCAGTAAGAAGATACTTTGAGAAGTTCAATACTGCAGATCACGAGATTTCTACTATTATCGATAGTCTTGATAAGGGTAAGAAAATGCTTGAAGATGATAATACAACTCTTGAGATAGAAGAGGCTTCTATGAGAGAGATTACAAAAGAAATGCAGAAGAATATGGAACTTGGTATGCAACTTGATACATATCTTACAGATGCTATTGACCAGGCTAAAAGAGATGGAGAAGACGAGAATAAGATTAAGTTTGTAGAAGATGAAGTATTGTTCCCACTTCGCCAGCGCGTAGAAGACTTCCAGCAGATTCTTGTAGTTAATCAGCAAGGAATAATTGCATCTGAAATTATTAGAAAGAATAACAGAGAACTAATTCGTTCAGTAGATAGAGCGAAGAATGTATCTGTATCAGCCCTAAGAACAGCTGTAACTATTGCAGGAGCATTATATAATCAGAGAATAGTATTAGATAAGGTTAATGCTGTTAATAAAGCGACAAATGATATGATTGAATCTACCTCTAAAATGCTTCGTGAACAGGGAGTTGAGATTCAAAAGCAGGCAACAGAAGCTGCTTTAAGTCCTGATGTATTACAGGCGTCATTTGCAGAAGCACTAGGAGCTCTTGATGATATTAATAATTATCGTCAACAGGCACTTCCTATGATGAAGGATACTATTGATAAGTTTGCAACCCTTGCTGATGAAGGAGAGCGTAAGATTCAAGAGTTGGAGAAGTCTACTCAATTCTAAGTAAAATAGATAAGGAGAATACCTTGATTAGTTCAAGAGAAGGTAGTCGCAATTTTTATAATAATGTAATTGCGCCTATGATTAGTGAGAAGTTTCCTGAATACGAGAGTAGAATTGCAGTCGGAATTTGTGGTGAGGGAAGCGACTGCTTTGGTTATGATGACTTTATATCGAGAGATCATGACTTTGGCACAGGCGTTGTACTTTGGCTTACAGAAGAGGATATGAATCGTATTGGAGGAGAACTTATAGCTGAATATGATATTCTCATAGACAGAATGCCTGGCAATAATCTAACTGAAAGGCTTAAAGAACGCCGGGGAGTTATGACAATTAGAGGTTTTTATTCTAATATTTTGGGTATTGACTGTGATATTAATAAATGTATATTAAGTGAAGACGATTGGTACATGCTTGATCATAATTGTCTTGCTACGGCAGTAAATGGTGAAGTCTTTCGAGATGATTTAGGTAAATTTAGTGCTTTTCGTAATATGCTTCTTGATTATTATCCAGATAAAATTTGGAAGATTAGAATTGTTAATGAACTTCATAAATATTCATCTGCACTTCAAGTAAATTATGCAAGGTGCATGTCAAGAAAAGATGTTGTAGCTGCAAGATTATGCCAAATTCAGGGGTTAGAAGCTGCTATGCAATTGTTTTTTCTTATGAAAAGGGTATATCCACCCTATTATAAATGGATATATAGAAAACTAGAAGAAATAGACAATGGTGGCGAATTTTCTGTTCTTATAAAACGTCTTTCTAATGCTGATATTGATATAAGTTATTGGAAGGGTGAATATAATGCAAGTTTTATTAATATTTCAGATCCAATTGTAGATAGTGCAGAGCAAATAGCAGCTCTTATTGTTGAAATGCTAAGAGTTAATAATCTGACTCATAATACTGATCCATATCTTGAGAGATATGTAGATGAGATTGAGGTGGGGAGATAAGTTTTATGAATATTACAGTAATTAATGGTACTGGTCTTCAAGGTGTAACATATAAGCTTAAAGAGATGTTTCTTGAACCCTTTAGGGGTGAAGCGCAGATTGAAGAGTTCTATCTGCCAAAGGATTGCCCGAGTTTTTGTGTAGGTTGCAAGACATGTTTTCTTGATGATGAGCATAAGTGTAAAGATGCAGAGTATATACAAAGGATTGAGAAGGCTTTACTATCGGCTGATTTGCTTGTTTTTACTTCTCCTGCCTATGTTATGCATACCACAGGTGCAATGAAGGCAATGTTAGATCATTTCGGCTACCGTTGGATGCCTCATAGACCAGCTGAGGAAATGTTCGGGAAACGTGCTGTTATTATTACACAGTGCTTAGGTGCGGGAGATAAGTCTGCAGCTAGAGATATTAAAGACAGCCTGTCTTGGTGGGGAATTAGTTGTATTAAGGTATGTAGATTCAAATTCCTAGGAGATGTTAAGTGGGAGAGGATTGCTGATAAAAAGCGACGTAGTATGGAACAAGCCATTAAATCTTTGGCTCTTAAAATGAAAAACCTTGATTATAGCAAGCCTGCTCATACAAAATTACCTGTGAAATTCAAATTTCTAGCTGTTAGGTCACTTCAGACAGGCCTTGGCAAGGATAATCCAGATTATACGGATTATAAATATTGGAAGGAGAAAGGCTGGATTGATAAAAAGAGGCCTTGGAAATGATTGAACACAGCCGTGGCTTAGGCTGTGTTTATTGTTTTAATCGTTTCTTGATGCTGGTTCGTCCAACAAGGTAATCAAGGTTTACATTATATAGATCTGCAAGTTTAATTAATGTTTCAATAGGAATATCTCTTGTTCCAGCTTCGTAATGTGCATAGGTACGTTGAGAAATACATAGGTGTTTCCCAATCTCTGCCTGTGTCATATCAAGGTCTTCTCTCATGTTTCTTAGTCTTTCATATTTAGCCATTATATATACCTGCTTTCTTTGTATATAACAAGTATATTAAGAACAAAATGTTCTATTACAATTTAGAACAAAATGGGCTAAAATGTTTTATGAAAAATGATATAAGGGAGGAAGAATTATGGCAGTTGCTTCATTGGTATTAGGAATAGTTGGTGTAGTGTTGAGTTTTTTTTATGTTGGAGGAATCCTGGGAATTATTGGATTGGTATTATCAATTGTAGTATTACGTAAAGTCTAGCGGTGTGATGTCAAGTCAAAAATAATAAAAGACTATATATTTTTTGATTTGTTATACCAAAAGAAAAAACAACCACCTAAGCCCTGTCGA
>ONAZ01000033.1 GCA_900315945.1 uncultured Lachnospiraceae bacterium
TTTATAATTAGTTATTAGCATAATTTAATTATACCAAAAAGCAGCTATGAGCGCGAGCTCATAGCTGCTTTTCCGTTAGGGGAGTTTTTTTACAGCCCCCTTTTTTGTCATATAAAATTGAAAAAATACTATAGTATTGCTATAATGGTTTTATGCGACAACACATATATAATTCTTTAGTTAATAAACAAAATGGTATAAGAATACGCTATCATAAGCTTCATGATAACTCGTCAGGGATAGTAAAAGTGTTATCATGGGGTTATTTATTGTGGCTTAATTTCGCATTTTACATATTACAATTTCGCTTTCTAGGAAAAGAGCCTAGTATGCAGATATATGAGCATAAAAAGCTTAATTATTATAGCTCAGAGTCAGAAGAGTATCATTACAAGAATCAATCATTAAGTGTAGAAGAATTTGTCAAGGTTTGTAGTTTGTATGATGTTATATCTTTTGATATATTTGATACACTTATATTTCGACCTATGGATGTACCCACAGATATGTTCTATTTGATGGGAGAGAGGCTCGGGATATCTGATTATAAGAATATTAGAATATGGGCGGAGTATGATGCTAGAATAAAGTGTAAAGAGAAGAATAATCATACGGAAATTAACCTTTTAGATATTTATGAGCATTTGAAAGATGAAGTAGGAATCGACTATAAAGAAGGGCTGAAAGTTGAAGAGGATATAGAGCTTTCCCTTTGTTTCGCCAATCCTTTTATGAAAAAAGTATGGGATGAGTTGCAAAAAAGAGGAAAAAGAATTGTTATTACATCCGATATGTATTTGCCATTAAGTACTATTGAGAAGATGCTTCATAAGAATGGATATGACGGATATGAGAAATTGTATCTTTCTAACGAATATTCTAAATCTAAAGCGGATGGAACTCTATATAAAGAAGTGATAAATGATAATCCTAATGCGTTGATTATACATATAGGTGATAATAATAATAGTGATATTAAAATGGCCCAAATTAATGGTATTAAAACTTTGTCTTATCCCAACGTGAATCACAATAATAGCCTTTATCGCAGTGAAGACATGTCGTATATAATTGGGTCGGCATATAGGGGGATTGTAAGCAATTACATATATAATGGGCTTAATACATATAGTATGGAGTATGAATATGGCTTTATATATGGTGGTATTTTTGTGCTTGGTTATTGCCATTTCATTCATGAGTATTGTAAGCATAATGCTATAGATAGGATTTTGTTCTTGTCTCGTGATGGAGATACACTGATGAAAGCATATATAAGCATTTACCCTGAAGAGGAAGGTAACTGCAATTATGCATATTGGTCGAGAAAATGTGCAACAAAGCTTATGGCTTCATTCGATAAGCATGATTATTATAGAAGATTTATATTTCACAAAGTAAATCAAGGTTATACAATAGAAGAAATTCTATCATCTATGGAGCTTGAAGAACTAATAATAGATAATAAGAAGAATAGTAATAAAGGCTTTGAAATAAAGGATAAACTAACTGATAAAAATGCACCATTATTAAAAAGATATATAGAAGCCAATTGGTCTATGGTAGAAAATATATATGAGCCTCAACAAAATGCTGCTAGAAAGTATTATAATGACATTCTAGATGGGGCTAATAAAGCTGTTGCTATCGATATAGGCTGGGCTGGTTCCGGAGCTTTATCCCTTGCATATCTGATGAAACATAAATGGGATATTCCTGTTCAATTAACAGGCATTCTTGCAGGTACTAACACTATGTATAATGCTGAACCTGATGCTACAGAGCCATTCCTGCAAAGTGGAAAGCTTGTATCTTATCTTTATTCACAGAGTCATAACAGGGATTTACTTAAGAAGCATGATCCAGGTAAAGACTATAACGTGTTCTGGGAGTTGTTATTATCATCACCAACGCCGCAGTTTGTTGGTTTCTGTGATGAAGAACCTAATCTTAGATTCGGTGATTATGACGATAATATTGAAGGGATTAATGAAATACAAAGGGGAATCCTTGATTTTGTTAATGAGTATATGGATAGATTTGGTAGTCCCCTTGATGGTAAATTTAAGTATATGTACAATATAAGTGGAAGAGATGCATACGCTCCAATGCTTCTTGCTGCGTCACACAATGAAAAGTATCTTAGGGCTATATCAAAGAGATTTAGTCTAGAGATAAATGTTAAATAAGTGCTAAATATTTGACAATAATAGTATTTGTGCTAAAATTATCTTTATATTTGTCAAAAGAATGGAGAAAAGTATGAGACGACAAGTACTTTCTATACTAGTTGAGAATACATCTGGTGTTCTTAGTCATGTATCAGGACTATTTTCAAGAAGGGGATATAATATCGATTCATTTTCTGCTGGCGTAACAGCTGACCCACGTTATACTAGAATGACAATAGTTACTAGTGGAGATGAGCTGGTATTAGAGCAGATCCAGAAGCAGGTAGCCAAGCTAGAAGATGTTGTAGATGTTAAGATTCTAGAGCCTGACGATTCTGTAACAAGAGAACTTATGATTGTTAAGATATCCACGAAATTAAATAAAGAACAAGGCTTTCCTAGTATTGCTGAACTTACTGAGATTTTCCATGGTAAGGTTGTAGATGTTACACATGAATCACTAGTTATTGAAGTTACTGGTCATACAGGTAAGCTTGACTCATTCTTAGATATGCTTGCAGATTATGAGATACTTGAACTTGCAAGAACTGGAACTACGGGGCTTTCTCGTGGTACAGATGATATAGTTTATATGGATTAGTTATTACCTTGTCTTAACAGACGTAGATGATAAAAAAGTGATAAAAAAGAATTAGGAGGAAACTAAAATGTCACAAGAAGCAAGAATTTTTTATGAACAAGATTGTAACCTTTCATTATTAGAGGGAAAGAAGATTGCTATTATTGGTTATGGTAGCCAAGGTCACGCACATGCTCTTAACTTAAAGGAGTCTGGATGTGACGTATGCATCGGCCTATATGAAGGATCTAAGTCTAAGGCTAAGGCTGAGGCACAGGGACTTACAGTATATAATACAGCAGAAGCTGCAAAGCAGGCTGATATCATTATGATTCTTATTAATGATGAGAAGCAGGCAGATATGTATAAGAAAGATGTTGAGCCTAACTTAGAGGCAGGTAACATGCTTATGTTTGCTCATGGATTTAATATTCACTTTGGATGTATTAAGCCACCAGCAGATGTTGATGTAACTATGATTGCACCAAAGGCTCCTGGACATACAGTTCGTTCTGAGTATCAGGCAGGAAAGGGTACACCTTGTCTTGTAGCTGTAGAGCAGGATGCAACAGGTAAGGCTCTTGATATGGCACTTGCTTATGGTGCTGGTATCGGCGGAGCTAGAGCTGGTATCTTAGAGACAACATTTAGAACAGAGACAGAGACTGACCTATTTGGTGAGCAGGCAGTTCTTTGTGGTGGTGTATGTGCTCTTATGCAGGCAGGTTTCGAGACACTTGTTGAAGCTGGATATGATCCAAGAAATGCTTATTTCGAGTGTGTACATGAGATGAAATTAATTGTTGATTTAATTTATCAATCAGGTTTTGCAGGAATGAGATATTCTATCTCTAATACAGCTGAGTATGGTGATTATATTACAGGACCTAAGATTATTACAGAAGATACTAAGAAGGCTATGAAGCAGATCCTTTCTGATATTCAGGATGGTTCTTTTGCTAAGGAATTCTTACTTGATATGTCAGATGCTGGTTCACAAGTACATTTCAAGGCTATGAGAAAGCTTGCTTCTGAGCATCCAGCTGAAAAGGTTGGTGAGCAGGTTCGTTCATTATATAGCTGGAACAACGAAGAAGATAAGTTCATTAATAACTAGTTAGGATATTGCTAATCAAAGAGATGACTTGATGAAAAGAAAATCCTGGCATTTTTGCCGGGATTTTTATATATCTATACATTTCAAGGTGAAAGGAGTAGTTTTAATGAGTGAATCTGTTATTAAGATAGATAATCTTCTTAAGAACTATGGACAAAATGAGGTGCTAAAGGGCATTAATATGTCTGTAAATCGTGGAGATATCTATGGCGTGATAGGTAAAAATGGTGCAGGTAAGACGACGCTATTTAAGGTTATACTTGGACTATCTGCTTCTAATGGTGGAAGTATGTCTATTCTAGGCGCTACTAATGAGAAGGAAAATAATGCTGCAAGAGCAAAGATAGGATTCTTTGTTGGCGTTAATTTCTATAATTATCTCAGCGGTGAAGAGAATCTCCACTATTATAGAAGGCTTAAGGGAATAAAGGATGAGTCTGAAGTAAGCCGAGTGCTTAATATTGTTGGCTTAGACGATAAAGCGGCAAAAATGCCTGTAAAGAAGTATTCCCTGGGTATGAAACAGAGACTTGGAATTGCCAATGCTCTTCTTGGTGATCCGGAGATACTTATTTTTGATGAGCCTACTAACGGACTTGATCCTCAGGGAATTATGGATGTTCGTAATATGATTCAGAAGATTAATGAAGAAGAGGGTAAGACTATTATTGTATCTTCCCATATCCTATCTGAACTGCAGAATACTGCTCATCGCTTTGGAATGCTATATAACGGCGTTGTAATTAAGGAATTAGATCAGGAAGATCTTAGGGTTCGTGCAAATGTTACTTCTATTAATGTGGCTGACGAAGATGTTGAGAAGGCTACGAATGCTTTAAAAGAAGCCGGTATCGATATTATGGGCACAGAACAAGCTATGAATTCATTAGAGAATTACTATTTCAGCTTGATTGGAGGTGAGGATAATGCGTAATGTTATTCTAACGGATATTAGAAGAGCCCAGAGCAAGAAGAGTCTAATTATTTGTATGATTATAATGATGGTAGGTGCAATACTTGTTGCATTAGGTATAAAGGTTCTTCCGCTTTTTGACTCACCAGCAGAGATTTATGGGTCTGCAATAGGAGGATTCTCATCTTTCTTTAGCCCACTACTTATAGGTATACCTATTTTTAGCGCAATATATACTGATGATTTCAAGAGTAGAAGTATGCAGATAGCTATAGGCCGTGGTGTGTCGAGACCTAAGATGATGCTTGCAAGGTTTTTCGAAACAATTCTATTAGTTGTTGAATGGCATGTTATTTATACAGTTATTGCTGTAGTATGTGGGCTAATAGATGGTGCATCAGGCTCACAGATTACATCCTGCATAGGTTCAGTATGGTCAACTTCAATTAAGATGATTGTATTCCTTAGCCTTTCACTATTATTTGTATATGGCACACAGAATCCTACAACGGGACTTGTGTTCTATATTATATTTGTTGCCAATGTGCTTGATATGATATTTACATTTATTGATATGATTCCATTCTTAAAAGATAATAATATTGAGTTAAGTAAGTTTTTCCCAGCAAGTGCATGTTCGAATTTCATAAATGCTATATCTGATGGTGATGTTCTTCATTCATTTACATGGGGAATAGGTGTAGTTGTAGGATATATTATTCTACCACTAATTATTTCAATTCAAATATTCAAGAAGAAAGAGCTTGAATTCTAGATAAAGTTAAGGAGGTTATACTAATGGGTATGACAATGACACAGAAGATTCTAGCAGCACATGCTAATCTTTCAGAGGTTGAGGCAGGACAATTAATAGAGGCAGACCTTGATCTTGTACTTGGAAATGATATAACAAGCCCTGTTGCCATTCATGAAATTGAGAAGATGAATGTTGATGGAGTTTTCCATAAGGATAAGATTGCTCTTGTTATGGATCATTTCGTGCCTAATAAGGACATTAAATCTGCTGAGCATTGCAAATGTGTAAGAGAATTTGCGTGCAAAAATGATATTACTAATTATTTCGATGTAGGTCAGATGGGTATTGAACATGCTCTTCTTCCAGAGAAGGGATTATGCGTAGCAGGTGACTGTATTATCGGTGCTGATTCTCATACATGTACATATGGAGCTTTAGGCGCTTTCTCTACAGGTGTAGGCTCTACAGATATGGCTGCTGGTATGGCAACTGGTAAGGCATGGTTTAAAGTACCATCTGCTATAAAGGTTGAATTAAAAGGTGCGCCATCTGAATATATAAGCGGTAAAGATGTGATTCTTCATCTTATTGGCGAGATTGGAGTGGATGGAGCATTATATCGTTCTCTTGAATTTGTAGGTGAAGGTGTTAAGAGCCTTTCTATGGATGACAGACTATGTATATGTAATATGGCAATTGAAGCAGGCGCAAAGAATGGAATATTCCCTGTTGATGATATTACACTAAATTACATTAAGGAACATTCTAATAGAGAGCATAAAGTATATGAGGCAGATGCAGATGCTGAGTATGATGAAACAATTACAATTGATTTATCTACACTTAAGTCAACTGTAGCATTTCCTCACTTGCCTGAGAATACTAAGACAATTGATGAAGTAGAAGATATTAGTATTAATCAGGTTGTAATCGGTTCATGTACTAACGGAAGATTTGAAGATCTTGCTATGGCTGATAAGATTCTTAAAGGGAATAAGGTTGCAGATAATGTAAGATGTATTATTATTCCTGGAACACAGAATATATATTTAGAGGCTCTTGAAGCTGGCTTTATAAGAGATTTTATTGAGGCCGGAGCAGTTGTATCTACACCTACTTGTGGACCTTGTCTTGGTGGATATATGGGAATCCTTGCTTCCGGTGAGAAATGTGTATCCACAACTAATAGAAATTTCGTTGGTCGTATGGGTGCAGTGGATTCTGAGATATATCTTGCAAGTCCTGCAGTAGCGGCAGCATCAGCTCTAACAGGTAAGATAAGTGGACCTATGTAAATGTAGCATTATTTGAAGAAATTAATTGTAGAATTAATATTTTGAGGTGAAAATATGAAAGCAGCAAAAGGTAAAGTTTTTAGATTTGGAGATAATATTGATACAGATGTAATTATTCCTGCAAGATATCTTAATTCATCAGATCCTAAGGAATTAGCAACACATTGTATGGAAGATATTGATAAGGATTTCGTTAATAATGTGTCATCGGGTGATATTATTGTAGCTAATAAGAATTTCGGTTGTGGCTCATCTAGAGAGCATGCACCTATAGCTATTAAGGCAGCTGGAGTAAGCTGTGTAATTGCTGAGACATTTGCAAGAATTTTCTATAGAAATGCAATTAATATAGGACTTCCTATTATTGAATGCAAAGAGGCTGCAGATGATATTAAGGCTGGAGATATTGTAAATGTTGATTTTGATAGTGGAGTTATAACTAACGAAACAACAGGAAAGACTTATCAGGGTCAAGCCTTCCCAGAATTCATGCAGAAGATTATAGATAGTGAAGGACTTGTAAATTATATTAATAATAAATAGTTAATTGAATTTATGGTGAGGAGAAGCTGTGTAGTGTATATCCTTATACGCTAATTCTTCGCTAACCATATGTTAATAATTGATATACCTTTCAATTAAATATCATGACAGAAACCAGCGACTGATCCACCATCCGGGTGGCAGTCGCTTATTTCCTGCATCCATGCAGGAAATTTTCTTCATATAATCAATTATTAACATATGATAAGCTTGAATTAAATTGTATAAGGATATACACTACACAGCTTCTCCTCATATATATATTCACTTTGCTAAATTATCAATATAATCTGTATATTTCTTAGGGAGTTCAATACTATCGTAGATTTCTGAGTATTCAGAAGGACTTAAATCAGGTACGTAATTATCAATATAATTCTTCTTGATACCTTTATCTCTTGCATAATCAACGGCTTTGTTGTATGCAATTGCCGCCTTTTCTTCAGTAGAGTAGCGGCCAATAAGGTAATCTCCATTAAAGTGAATCTTAACTTGGTGCTTTTCCTGATTTCTGTATGTAATCTTGTGTACTCCATGATATTTGTTTATAACAATTACATTAGAATAGCGATAGTCGTTACTGTCGCCATTTGCGAATTTGTAATCAGAACCACATACAGCAAAGTTTTTAATGCCAAATCTACTTAGAATATTATATTGCATTCCAAAGTCATTTACATATAGGTGACCTTTTCTTGCAAGAATTCTATGAGAACTATAGTAGAATAGGTCATCATTGTCGAATTTTAATTCCTTATCTCTTGATAAAAAGTATGAGAAGTAGCCACTTCTTAGATATATAGGTGTTTTAATATATATTTTATTATCTCTATGATTTAATATGGTGACAATCTTGTCATCTGACAATATATGCTCACTATTAGTGTAATTCTCAATAGTTGTTTCATTAGACTTATATATTGAATATGCTTCTTTATAAGCATTGTGGGCCTCTTCTTCTGTATCGAAGCTTCCTAGACTAACATGTTTACCATTATAATGAATGCTTGATCTGTAATAAGGTGTTTTGTCTTTTCTATATGCAATATATACGCCTTGTAACATAAGATATCTCCTTTATAATATATTTATGCATATTCTAACACAATTTATCAAGAAAATGAACTATTGAGATAATAACTAGGTTCATTTAGTCAAATATCACATTGAATACAAGCCTTGCATTTGCTATAATTCTAGTGTTGTTATGTACAACTAAGAAGAAATACTTATTAACTTTTAGTTATTGCGAAAGGAGAAATTTAATCAGCATTTGATTAAATGAATAGACCATGAATTTTGTTAGTACAAGAAATGATAAAGAGGTAGTTACAGCATCACAGGGAATATTAAAGGGTCTTGCTAATAATAGCGGATTATATGTTCCAGAAGAGATTCCAAGACTTGATGTTAGTATAGAAGACCTTAGTAAAATGTCTTACCAGGATGTGGCTTATCACGTAATGAAACTTTATTTTACTGATTTTACAGAGGAAGAATTAAGACATTGTATTAATAGTGCGTATGATTCTAAGTTCGATACAGAGGAGATTGCACCTCTTGTTTCATGTGATAAAGCGTATTTCTTAGAATTATTCCATGGAGCAACAATTGCATTTAAAGATATGGCACTTTCAATCCTTCCACACCTCATGATTACAAGTGCAAGGAAGAATAATGTGGAGAATGATATTGTTATTCTTACGGCAACAAGTGGTGATACAGGTAAAGCTGCACTTGCTGGATTTGCTAATGTAGAAGGAACTAAGATTGTTGTATTCTATCCTAATGGCGGAGTAAGTAGAATCCAGGAACTTCAAATGATTACAACAAAGGGTGATAATACGAAAGTTGTTGGAATTGATGGTAATTTTGATGAAGCCCAGACTGGAGTAAAGAAGATGTTCGCTGATTCTGAACTCAATGAGAGAATCGGTAAAATGGGTTATCAATTCTCATCTGCTAATTCTATTAATATTGGAAGACTTATTCCTCAGGTTGCATATTATGTATATTCATATGCTAAACTTGTGGAGAATGGTGAAATATCAAATGGAGATTTAATAAATGTCTGCGTGCCAACAGGAAACTTTGGTAATATTTTAGCTGCATATTATGCTAAGAACATGGGTATTCCTATTGCTAAACTAATCTGTGCATCTAATGAGAATAAGGTATTATATGATTTCTTTAAGACTGGTGTATATGATAAGAATAGAGAATTTGTTCTAACTAATTCACCATCAATGGATATTCTTATCTCAAGTAACTTAGAGCGTCTAATTCACTTATGTGCAGGTAAGGATGCTGCTAAGAACGTAGAACTTATGAATGATCTTGCAGAATCTGGTAAATACGAGATCACAGATGAAATGAGAAGTAAACTTGATGATTTCTATGGTGATTTTGCTACAGAAGAAGAGACTGCTAAGACTATTAAAGAATTATATGATAAAACAGGATATATAATTGACACACATACTGCTGTTGCAAAATGTGTATATGATAAATATGTGGAAAAAACGGGAGATACGACTAAGACTGTAATTGCAAGTACAGCAAGTCCATTTAAGTTTACTCGTGCTGTTATGTCTGCCATTGATTCTAAGTATGATTCATGGGATGATTTTGACCTTGTAGATGAATTATCAAAGCTTGGCAATGTAGAAATTCCTAACGCTATTAAGGAGATTAGGGATGCTAACATCCTACATGATAATAAGTGTAGTGTGGATGGCATGGAAGAAGCTGTAACATCCTTCCTAAAATAGCATATCGTGTACTGATTAGATATTGAATTAGCATATTACGATGCCCTTATATTAAGTAATTCTTCGCTAATGATATGTAAGTAATTGATATAACATTGTATTAATAGTATGTCAGAAACCGGTGCGAAATCCTCCGTCCGGTCGGTTCGCACCTATTTCCAGCATCCATGCTAGAAATTTTCCTCAATTAATCAATTA
Source organism: uncultured Lachnospiraceae bacterium (assembly GCA_900315945.1). Classification (GTDB taxonomy): domain Bacteria; phylum Bacillota; class Clostridia; order Lachnospirales; family Lachnospiraceae; genus RUG191. Next base: position 10,346 of record ONAZ01000033.1, read on the forward strand.
CTAACATATCATAAGCTCGAATTAATCTTATATAAGGGCATCGTAATATGCTAATTCTATATAAAATAAGACCTATGCCAGGGCTGTAGGTCTTTATTAATTGTAATACATTTTACAAAGATACTATAATATGAACTGTTCCAAATGGATAAATTACAGGAATAATAAATGAACCATCTGGTAATGAAATTGTACTTCCTTCCTCAGTAACAGGAGGTGTAAGTGATAATTCCATCGAAAATGCATTAGACATATTAACAAGGAAGAGTCCGTTATGCAGGTTAAGGAAATCATCGATTGATGCCTTAACATATTCATCGAGCTCGCTAAATTCCATTTTGGCATATCTAGAAGCAAATGAGATTGCAGTAGCTTCGTCCATATCGATACGAGAGTAGCAATCAACTTCACCATGAACTTCCTGTCTTACACAATAATTAATATCATGTTCTTCAGAACAAGATATTGGATTAAGTGGTGTAAAGTCAGAACCGATAAATCTTACTAAGTTATTAAATACAAGATTTATATACATTAGAGCATGTTCTGTAAGTTCTTTACCTGAGAAAGTAAAGAAATTACGAATAAGTCTATCTGTTTTACTTTGATTCTCAAGTGACATATCATCGATCTCGTTGAAAATCTCGTATTCAGAAATAAGTAGTTCTAAGTCTGAGTTACTTAAAACCCCCATATCAATAAGAGTTTGTCCTAAGATTAGATAATCAGGACTCTGTACAGCTAACAATTCGTCAACCTGTTCTTCTCTTAAATATCCTTTTTCAATTGCAATCTCCCCGAATCTTTTGTCTTCTCTAGTCTGAAGGAAGCATACTTCGTCGACTTGCTCTGCAGTCATATAGTATTTGTGAAGAGCAAGAGTGCCTAACTTAAGACGTGTCTCTGAAGCTTGTGAAATTGCGGCTGTTAATTGCTCAGGTGTTACGCTGTCCTTACTAAGAAGGAAGCTTCCAAAAAACTGTGCATACATATACTAACCCTCCAAATGTGAACTTAATACCTTAAGAACCTGTTCTTCAGAAATAGGTTTCTGAATAAAATCTTTAGCACCAGCTTCTATAGCTGATTTTAATTGTGACTGTGTACCGACAGAAGATACGATAACAATGTCAGCATCACTATCAAACTCGATAATACCTTTAACAGCAGCATTGCCGTCTTTTACAGGCATTACAATGTCAAGAAATACGAGACTTGGCTTGATCTCTTTGTATTTATCAATTGCTTCCTGACCGTTAGCGGCTTCTGCAAATTGGATATCAGAAGAGTAAGTCTCAATAACATCTTTAAGTTGCTTACGAGCTAGAATTGAATCATCACAGATTAAAATTGTAGTATCTTTGAAATCCATGTTCTTGTCCTCCATAAAAAATTCTATATTTCATTTTACAATAAGTAAAATGAATATTCAAATTATTTTCATAATTTTCTTGAAAATATATTAGTTTTTTGTTAGTGTGGTCTAGGTAATAGGAAAGGAGATGTGTTTATGGAAGGGTTCCTAAATTCAGATACTGTAATTATTATATTTGATGTTCTTATATTACTTCTTGGCGCGTATCTTATTTTTAATGCAGTCAAAATGAAGAAGACAGACGAAATGCCAAGCATTTTGCTTACGCCTAAAGAGCTCAAACTATGTAAGAATCCATACGGTTTTATAGACTATATGTTTCCGTTTCTATTGGTTTTTGGAATAGTTGCCGCAGTTTTCGGTATTGTTAGCTTGCTTGGTGATACAGTACTTAATTTCCCAAGAATTTATGATGGAATTGCCGTCGTAATACTTTTAGCAGTATGGTTTTGGTTTTCTATGATGCTAAGGAAAGCAAAGCAGAAGTTTATGTAGTGCTTTTCGATGTAGTGATAAGAGGTTATGTATATATTATGCGCCTTAGTACAAGCTTAGAATATATTAGTGATTATTTCAGAATACAAAAAAATCCCGACAGGACGTCGGGATTAAGGGTTCACTGCCTGGATGGCAGATTGAACCCTGTTTTTTATCTATCCTCAATTGGAACAAATTCCTTGTGCTCACATACTGTCATATAAGCAGGACGCATAATCTTGCCATTGTGACATATTTCTTCCATTCTATGAGCGCTCCATCCAGCAATTCTGGCAATTGCAAATAGTGGAGTATAGAGTTCCATAGGTAAATCAAGCATTTGATATGCAAAGCCTGAATAGAAATCTACATTTGGGCTTACCCCTTTATACATTTTGCGCTTCTTGGCAATAATCTCTGGTGCAAGTTTCTCTACTAGAGAATATAGCGCAAATTCTTTTTGATATCCCTTTTCTTCTGATAAAGCTTTAACAAAACCTCTAAATGTAACAGCTCTTGGATCAGATATAGAATAGATTGCATGTCCCATACCATATATAAGTCCTGCATTGTCAAATGCCTTTTTGTCAAGAAGTGCTTCAAGATAAGCGCTTACCTCTTCTTCAGAAGTCCAGTCTTTTACATTCTTTTTCATATCATCGAACATTTTTACAACCTTAATATTGGCACCACCATGCTTAGGACCTTTGAGGGAGCCAAGTGCAGCTGCAATAGCAGAATATGTATCTGTTCCTGAGGATGATACAAGGTGTGTTGTAAATGTTGAGTTGTTACCACCACCATGTTCCATATGAAGTATTAATGCAACATCTAGAAGCTTTGCTTCAAGTTGTGTATATTTACTATCATCTCTAAGGCAATGCAAGATATTTTCAGCAGTTGAAAGCTCTGGTCTTGGCTGATGAATAATTAGACTGCCTTCCTGGTGATAATGTCTGTATGCCTGATATCCATATACAGACAGAAGAGGAAACATACTAATTAATTGAGCACACTGTCTTAGTACATTTGCAGGACTGGTATCATCTGCATTATCATCATAAGAATATAATGTAAGAACTGATCTTGATAGAGAGTTCATAATGTCCTTTGATGGTTTTTTCATTATTACATCTCTGACGAAATTTTTAGGAAGTGAACGATAATCACCAAGTATATTCTGGAATTCAGCCAAATCTCTTATGTCTGGTAAATGTCCAAATAATAATAGATAGCAACATTCTTCAAATCCAAAGTGGTCTGAATCCTGTGATTTAAGGATTATATCTCTTACATTATAACCGCGATAGTATAGCTCGCCATCTATAGGAATTCGTTCTCCATTAACTTCTTTTGTTGAACATACCTCTGATATATCAGTTATTCCGACGAGAACACCACGACCATTTAAGTCACGAAGGCCTCTTTTTACATCGTATTTTGTATATAATTCTGGATCAATATATGAAGACTTCTTAGCTTTTTCTGCTAATTCTTCTAGTTTTGGAGTAATTTTTCCAAACTCCTTTTCCATATACATCTCCCCCTCTCGTAATTTTGCGCACAAATTTATAAGATTATAGCATTATGATAAATTAATGTCAAAATTTACAATGTTTCTTGTCTGCGTTATTATGTTACTAACATATTTAGAGGGAGTAATGGAATAATGAGCAGTAAAATGGGTAAGAAGAAAAAGACGGGTAAGATAGTTGCATTATCAATCGTGGGTGTGCTTGCTGTGTTGATACTTGTTGTAATTATCGGTGCTTGGGCTACGTTCGGAACATTTATTAAAGCAGGAAAAACGATAAAGAAGCTTGATGATGGATTATATTCAATGGAATATAGGGGGGATTATGGCCTGGATGAATTCTTGGCACAAGGCGGTGCCGATAATGCCGGTGCTCTTTCAGATTATTTAACCACTTATCTTTCACATGGCTTCTATAAGTCTGAAAGTAAGACAACGGAGAACAACTATGGTTGCTCAACAATATGTGCTAATGATGCTGATGGAAATGTGCTTTTCGGACGTAACTTTGATTGGAAGGATTGTAAGACTATGGTAGTGCATACGGTTCCCGACAATGGTTACGAATCAATATCCACTTGCAATCTTGATTTTATAGGATTTGGAGATGATTTTACGCCAGATGGTTCTATGGAAGAGAGGATGGAGTCTCTTGCCGCAATATATGTTCCGCTTGACGGAATGAATGTTAAGGGGCTTATCGTGGCAGACCTAGTTGTTGGCGGAAACGGTGATACGGAAGAGACACACCAGCATACAGGTAAGACTCCGGTTACTACAACTACAGCGCTTCGTATGATGCTTGATAAATGTAAAAATGTAGATGAGGCGATTGAGTTATTAAAAGAATATGATATGAATTCTGATATAGGCGCTAATCATCACTATGCAATTGCAGATGCAAGTGGTAAGAGTGTTGTTGTGGAGTATGTAAATAATGAGATGATAGTTACTGATACGAAGGTTGTAACGAACTTCTATATAGGAGATTCTCCGAAGAAGGGCGTTGGCTCAAAGCAGTCACACGACAGATACGACAAGCTGATGTCATTTAATGGTGTTGCCGATAAGAATAAGATTTGTGAATTGTTGGAGTCAGTGGCTCAGAAGAATTATCCTCAGGAAGATGGAAAATACGAGCTTACGATGTGGAGTATCGTATATTCTCCGCATGAGGGCGACCTTGACTTCTACTTTAAGGAGAACTTCGACAATCCGTATTATTTGAAGTTCGTAGAAGAAGGAGACTTTGTCAAGACGGATGTGAATCAGTAGAAAATAAAAGCCGGCGTGATAGTTCATCATTTCGTGTTACAATACGAGAATAATGCGAATAAAAATAGCAACGGAGAAAAAGTATGAACAACAAACAAAGAGGTGACAAACTATAAACAGTCAAGTACTTTTTGAAGTTTTTTTGATTCAGTAAAAAAGTGTATGACAAATAAACCATCAGAATACACCGTATTTCAGATGGTGCAGTAGAAATAGTTATTTATGTCAGCGAAGGGCGGTAGCCACAAAATCAGTGTTCTGCCTCTCCAATGCAAAAAT
>ONAZ01000032.1 GCA_900315945.1 uncultured Lachnospiraceae bacterium
ATAATTAGTTATTAGCATAATTTAATTATACCAAAAAGCAGCTATGAGCGCGAGCTCATAGCTGCTTTTCCGTTAGGGGAGTTTTTTTACAGCCCCTTTAATAATTCTTATTACTTATTCATCTTAGACTCAATCCACTCATATATATAATCATATACAGCTTCATGATCAATCTCATTAAGAATCTCGTGACGATATCCTTCGAATAGATGAATAGAGACATCTTCTATTCCTGCATCATCAAACTTAGCCTTAGCAGCTTTAACGCCTTCACCAAGTCCACCTACAGGATCCTTAGAACCAGAAACAAATAGGATAGGCATATCTTTTCTCATCTTGTTGATGTTCTCTTGCTTATTATCATATCCTGTTGATTCAAGTAATGCTTTATATCCATTAAGTGAGAACATGTATGTACACTTAGGATCTGCATAGTACTTATCAACCTGCTCAACATCTCTATTAAGCCAGCTCTTAGTTCTATCAGTTGTTCCGTCTGTATCGTATCCCTTGTAAGATGATCCATACATAAGACCTGCAACAAACTTACTTCTATAATCTCTACCCTTAAATGCAGAAATCAAACCAAGTATTGCTTTACCTCCGCTGATAGCACCATTAGACTCAGTACCAGTACCCATAATAATTGCGCCATCAATTCCTTCGATATCTTGTGCCTTAACTGACAAGAATTTACGAAGCATATATGATCCCATTGAGTGACCAAGAATAAAATATGGTACATCAGGATATTCTTTCTTACCATGCTCGTAATTAGAGAAAATATCCTCAACCATTACATCTGATGGATTACTACATTGCATAATACCCCATTCTTCTTCACTTGCAACTGAGTCACCGTGTCCAATATGGTCGTGTCCGATTACAGCAAATCCCTTAGTTGTCATGAAATTTGCAAAATCAGTATAACGCTCAATATACTCAACCATACCATGTGTAATCTGTAATACAGCTTTAACTTGTCCATCATCTGGTGTCCACTTTACTGCATGAATTGTTGATACACCATCGGCAGAGCTAAAACTATAAACTTCTTTAACAGCCATTTGTCAACTTCCTCCCACGTTTTTCGAAAATACTGTATGTCTATTTTACTCATATTGAAGGCTTAATGCAAGGATTTATTGCATAATTTATACAAAAAAATTACATATCCTGTCTCTACAGAAGAATCTAATCAACAAATTATATCTGATAGTAGCAATTGTATCGTTCTATGTCCTTTATATTCGTTAATTTGTGGATAGAACATAATTGTTATATCAATACTATTCTTCTGTGATTTTAGAGCCTTGTTATATTCATCTATACCAAACTTTTCTTTTAGCCTCTCTTCTACTTCATCTGCATCCTTAAAGTATAATCCAGTCACAACTCCACTTGATGTTATTAGCTCCATCTTAAAAAACTTCCCATCTTGTCCAATCCTTCTTATGGAATGAAGGGGTGTATTTTTGTGAGCAAATAAAGGCTTCTTATTACCATTTCCAAAAGGTTCTAACATCTCTAACTGTCTAACAAGTTCAACATCTATATAATCAGGATTAATTGTAAGGTCTATTGTTTCTACATCTACAAGTTCATCTTCTGTAAGACTACATTCGTCATTAAGGCGTCTCCTAAGCTCATCCACATTTTCCATAGGAAGAGACATTCCAGCTGCCATAGGATGGCCACCGAACTTGATGAATAGTTCCTTACAGTTATGAAGGCCTTCATACATATTGTAGTTCTCAATAGAACGTCCTGAACCCTTAACGCACTCCTCACCTTGGCATAATATAATCGCCGGCTTTGAATACTTCTCTCTGACACGACCCGCAACAATCCCTGCTATACTCTCATGAATATCGGGAATAAATACAACAAGCACTTTATCATCCTTGTATTCCTTCTCAATTATTGCAAATGCTTTATCAACACCTTCATTGGTCTTATTCTTTCTATCATCGTTAAGATTAACTAGCTCTGTAGATATTTGACTTGCTTTATTATCATCCTCGCAAAGAAGTAATTCTAGAGACTTTGATGCGGAATCTAATCTTCCACTTGCATTAATACACGGCCCAAGAACAAAACCTATATGATACGGAAGTATTGTTGCATCCTCCCCTAATCTATTATTGATAAGACATTTTAAGCCTTTATTCTCAGTTTCTTCCATGGCTTTAAGGCCATACTTTACAATAATTCTATTCTCATCAACTAGCTCCATAACATCACCTATAGTTGCAAATGCAACATTTTCAAGGAATAACATTACAGGGCGAAAATCCTTATTATTATCTAAGTCACATGATGTATTATCTTCTAGCCTCATATACTCGCTAGTCCGTGACAAGCGCGGTATCACATTGCTAATGTCCATAAGTACAGTAATAAACTTCCAGGCAACCGTGGCACCACAAAGCTTCTTGCAAGGATACTTATCCCCTTCTCGCTTTGGATTGATTACGTGATTCGCATTGGGAAGAACTTCAGTCTTAGTACCATCCACTTCCTCGAACATTAACTCATGATGATCAGTTATTATCACATCTATTCCATTTTCCCTTGCAAGTGCAATCTCACTTATTGCAGATACTCCGTTATCACATGTGATTATAAGGTCAACATCATCTTCAATCGCTCTATTAATGATACTAACATTAAGTCCATATCCATCTTCTATTCTATGAGGTATCTGATAATCAACATTGGCACCGAGCTCCTGGAGTCCCTTTAATAGGACATACGTAGACATTACACCATCAATATCATAATCACCTATTATTCTTATCTTCTTGTTGTTATTGACTGATTGTAGAGTAAGCATTGCCGCTTCCTCCACATCTCTTAGATGAAATGGATTATATAACTTGTTAATATCTGGATTAATATATTCTTCTATTCTTTCACTAGGAATATCACGGTTAACTATAATTCTCGATATCACTTCATCTACATTATACTTAGCAGCAATATCTTTAAATAACTTTTCATTCCCCTTATTGTAAATGTTGTACTTAGTCATGTGTTTCCTTTCTATATCGCCAATTCTTAAGTTGCAGCATAGCCACACTACAAAAGAGATAAGATTGACACTCCGATCACAAATCATTATAATTACTTAAGATGCAGGAATGGCGGAACTGGTAGACGCGCAGGCTTCAGGTGCCTGTGGTGGCAACATCGTGAGGGTTCGATTCCCTTTTCCTGCAGTTAATTTTCTATTTCATTCTATACACTAGTACTCCAGCACTAGACTTTGTCGAGGCATTTCCAAAGAATTTCGCAGTAATAGAATTATATGGTAGTAATCTACTATCTTCTACGCTTGAATAAACTCTCTCATAACAATCATTAGAATTATATGCCATAAGTGACACAAGCATACTGTCAGCTATAAAGTTAGAACAAACTATGAAGGAGTATTCTCCATTATCTTTTATGCAATAAACTGTATAACCAGTATCCTTTCTCTTAATATCCTGTACTTTCGAACCATTTTCTACAAATATTAATCTGGAAATTCCAACAGGCTTCCCATCATCATCTATTATTGTTACTTCTTTATTATCTCCTACTTCTCTATATTCAATAGAGCAATTATTAATTCCTTGAATCTCAGTATGCTGATTATACTCATTAGGTACAATAGGCTCACAAGATACTCCAAGAGCCGCATCATAATCACTACCATTAAAATCATAGTATCCATAATAGCATAGGGCATTAATCTTGCTTATCAAATCTCTTGAGATAAACATATATTCTTCATTTCTCATATCTGGCTTAGCCTTATCAATAAGGCTTGTTGCCTTATCTTCAGACATATCATAATTCTTAACCAAGTACTGTATGCCTTCTTCTTTACTCATAGGAAGGACACTAAGTAGCGCTTCACAAGCCGTACCGGTATCTCCAATATATTCTGCTGCCATATCAGGAGCACTTATACCACTATCATCTAACATGCCAAAGATTGCAGCACTAAGCTTAGGATTATCTGTAAGTAGGGCATGGGCAAGCCAATAGAAGTATCCTCCATCAAATGTACCACCATCCGCAAGCACATGCCTTGCACTAGCAAATTGAATAAAATATCCAAAATCCCACCATGTAAGTATGGATGCGTCTTCGCTAGCATAATTATTAACCCAAGTACATGCTTTATCAAAAGTCTTGGTATAAAAAGGCGCGGGCGCATTACCGCGAAGTATAACACCCGCAACAGGTCCCACCATAATAATGGCAGATATAAAAGCTGACAGAACATAACCTATATATACATTAGAATTCTTTACTAGCATATCAGTAAAAATCCCTATACCCAGTCCTATTAAAAGGACAAGTGGCAGACACACTAACTGTAGAAATCTTACACCAACAAATAAAAGTGGAAATGTTACAAGAAGCCATGTCACTATAAATCCGAAATTGCAAGAGAAAAATTTAGCAGATTTCTCTTTTCCCTTTGCAATAACAAGTATCATACTAAATAATCCAACAGCGAGAATTACAACGCCGCCTAAATTATTAATTATACCTGAACCTGTTGTTAGAAACGCGCCTTCTATTCCATTTTCAAGAATAGGTATATCAGACAATTCCACAATATATCTGGTAGAATCTGGATAGTCATTAGTAACTAACATATTAGTTACCAGACGTCTAATAGAATCAACTATAGTCATTCCATACATAAAAAATGCAATAATAGCCATTATAACAATAGTTATACATGAAAAAAGCACTTCTTCTTTAAGCTTACTACTTGTTATCGCCTTTTCTCTCTTATGAAGAATAGCCATAATTACTATGGTTACAACAGACAAGAAAACTAATATACCAAAATAAATATAGAAAGTCTCCCAGGTAGCAGCAAGAAGAGCGAACATAATAAGGGATATAACAGAAAAGACAATCTTGGTACTTCGTTTATCAGAATAAACCATCATAGCAAAGCTTGTCATTAGTGCAAGTGGAATCGTACAAAGCATAGCATCCGTATCAAAATAACCGGCCACACTATGTACGAAAAATGGTATGGCGCACACGGCTAATACTCCCGATACTATTCCACCTATTACATTTGTCTGTTTTCTAACATATAAATATGCTGGTATTGCTGCAAGAGAACATATTACCATATCAATATAATAGATAATTTGTTCAATAGAAATGTGTGAAAAAAGACTAAGAAACCTATATACAATGGCTGCTATAAAAGAAAGTCCATTTGTCACAAGACCATTTTCTCTATCGCTTACCGGATTCATCATATAATCATCTTCCCTTGTATTTACAAAGGTGAAATTACTTAGATCAACAGAGTATTCCCTTGCTTTTCTGGCATAGAGATAGGAGTCAGGATCAGACAGATACAGACAATCTTCATCTGTAATTTCGTTAATTTCAGCAGCCGACCTACTAGTGCTATCTTTTTCCATAGCACTAAAAGGGAATCGTATAACGATTCCCAAAGTAATAATTAATATTATAATTAGAATATCTATTGCCCTTTTTTTCATGTAATGTTTACCTTCAACAGATCACTTGAAGTAGTATATTTCCTGATTCGCGACATAGGAATTATCAAGAGTCAGAATCTTGCTTGTTGTTATTATCAGCATCATCCTGCTCATTCTTCTTACCATCATCCTGCAAATCCATAAACAATTTGTTACTGCCACCATCAAAGGTATGATACACACTTCCATGATCACTACCCACAATATTCGTACCACAATTACTGCAGGATTGTGAGCCTTCCACTAATTGCGCTCCACATTTGTAACAATTCATATAACCCCCTCCTATTCTAATCTACAACAGCTTCTTTGCTCTTTTCTTCGTGCCAAGCATCAACAATAATGTAATAATAGCAAACAATACAATAATGGCTATACAATACATTATTGCATTAAATCCCCAAAATGTTATCACTACCCCCAATGTTGCTCCTATCATAGCAATAAACATATTAGAGAAAATGTATATTGCAGGTGGCGTAGACCTTTTAATAGCCTCAATCTCATTATCCCAATCAAGCTTAGGGAATTTGATTCCAAGGCACATTCCATATACAGTTGAAAAACCAACTAGCACTATACCCGCTAGCACAAATAGCAGAACATCAACAAAGGAACCGCCAAATTTAATGCCTAGTATTATTGATGCTAGAATTTGAAATGGCACATACATTATATAATTAAATATCATTTTAGCTTTTACTAAATCCCAACCTTTAATAGGAAGTGACTTAACTATCCACAAATTCTTTCCCTCAAGGGAATAGGATATCATTGTAGTTGGTGCCATTCCAACAAAGAAATATACAACAAAAGGTATAGCAGGCAAAAAGGATTCTATTGTAACCGGAGCTCCAGGCATCATAGATTTAATAACAGAATCCATGTCAAAGAATATAGCTGCAATAGAAAGCACAAGAACAAGTATTAATCCAAAGGCGGTATTAATAAGGTAATTATTAGATCCCTTAAATCTAAGGTATTCTTTGTTAACAAGCGTCCTTACTATGCTTCTACTCTTTTGCACTGACATCTGAAATTCTTTGTGAAATGCTTTAATTTTAAGTCGAGAATTAATCTGTCTATAGAATCTACTTATTACTATAAAATATAATTCAAACAGCGCAAGAGATACAACAACAAATAGAATTAAATATAGAAAATGTCCTTCCATTGCTTGTTGAACCCAATATGCAGGTCTGTAATAAATTGCAGCTTCCGACATAAATGAGGAAATATTCGAAGCAACATTTAATGCACCAACAGTTTTAAATAACCACTGAAAGAAAAACCTAGAGAAAAAACAAATGAAAATAAATAGCATAGTAAGTACTATTTGAACTACTCTCTTATATTTAAATTTTCCACCTGCACCAGTTATTAAACTGCCAAGAGCTGTCGCTATAATCATTGGAATCATAGGCACAAATAAAGAAATAACAAACCATACAATTCCACCAACAATACTTAATTCTGAGAAAATCATACATGCAACAATAGCAGGAATCATAACGCACAATGTAATTCCCAAATTAAATACGTACATGTAAAGGAATTTGGCACTTGCTATTGTCTTAACTGAGAATGGCATTGACATTAACATATCGTATTCTTTATATGCAAACATATATCCACTTGTCTTCATTAATGTAAAAACAAGAGAAACCATGGATATGGTAACTGTTGTCATAACAGGCACTGTAGACACGTTACTATCAACATAAGCTATTCCCATTGTCGTAAAAAAAACAAACGCAGCAAGAAGCAAATATAGAATGGTTTTACCTATAATAGCTCCTATTTGCCCTCCTCTGTCTTTGCCCTTTGAATGCTTTAATGCATTAAAAGTTGAGTGGGCTTTTAATTCGTATTTTAAAAGTACAGCCAATTTCCCCATAACTACCCCTCAACTTCCATAAATACATCTTCAAGAGACTTATTGCCTTTGATTTCTTCCATAGTTCCTGTTGCAACAAGGCTTCCTTTCTTAATGATAGCAACCTTATTACACAGTTTCTCTGCAACGTCCAGAACATGTGTAGAGAAGAATACCGAGCATCCCTCCTTACATCTTTCATGCATAATATTCTTTAGTGTAAGAGTAGCTTTAGGATCTAGTCCTACGAACGGCTCATCTAATACGAAAAATTTCGGTTCATGAATTAAAGCACCAATAATAGCAACCTTTTGCTTCATACCATGAGAATAGGAAGATATAACATCTCCGAGACTAGATGTAATCTCGAACATATCAGCATATCTTGTAATACGCCTGGTCCTAACTTCCTCACTTAAGCCGAATACATCACTTACAAAGTTAAGATATTGTATTCCTGTTAAATGTTCATACAAATCTGGATTGTCCGGTATATATGCTGTAAGTTTCTTGCATTCTAAAGGTTCATCCTTAACAGAATGACCTTCTATTGTCATCTCTCCTATCTCATAATCAAGAACACCTACTAAAGCTTTAATAGTTGTACTTTTCCCAGCACCATTATGTCCAATAAAGCCAAATATATCTCCGTCTTCAATAGTAAGAGAAAGATTATCTACAGCCTTTACACCTTTAGTGTATTCCATAGTAAAATTTTTTATTTCAACCATACTATTCTCCCCTTTATATACTCATATATTTTTCTGTATCCTCAGATAATGCGTGACTTCTTTGTAGCATAAGCCTCTTATCCCACTCATTAGTATCATAACAAATATTATTAATCTCTTCAATTAGCTTACTATAATCATCTGCCTTATAACGATTATCCTTTGCTATATAATTAATATTATGAATGGTCTCATTAAAAGCAAATATTACAAGATTGCTTAAGAAAGCCCTGTTAACTGCCTGTACAATCTCATTTTCTTTATTAACATCAAGATAGATATCACATTTCTCATATAATGAAGGAATCTTTTGCATCGTAATTGTAGGATATAGTGTCACATTATCATACTTTCCAATAGCCATAAGCTTCGCAGACATTTCTGTCAGAGCTGCCACATGGAAATGTATCATTGGAAGCTCCTTAATCATATCTTCTATATGTAAGATATTATCAGAATTAGTCATAACAAGAGCTTCTTTTCTATGCTTACTGTTTCTGTTAAATGGATACACATAACCCATGCATTTAAGCATGTCCTTAGATGCTCCCAGTTTAATTAAAGCATCATAGGAATCCTTCTTCTGGACATATATCTTATTAATCCTTTTGGCATTTCCATCAAGGATAAATTGCATATTCCCAGGTATATCTTTCCTCTTATACTCCTGCCAGAACAATACATCGCCCTTGTCATTTTCATCCAAATTGTTGGATGCAAAGAAAGGTGTGCCTAGGGAATTTATAAAGAGCCTAGTATTATCAAGACCTCGCAATTTCAAATAATATAATACAAATTCCACCTTGCTTCTAAAAATATTTACTTTATTATCATAATTAACAATAATGTCATTAGTAATATAATTCTCCACAATCACTTCTTTGCCATTTAGGTCAAAAAAGGATTTGAGAATAATCTTCTGATTCTTATCAAATGTTGCTTTAGCAAAGAGATTTCCACTCTTATTATAGTAATCACATGCCCTTACAACTCCACTCTCATCAAGCCATTCAACGCATCTTACATGTCTAGCATTCGTCGGTTCTGAATAGAAAATTCTGCCACGCAGGTGATGTAAATCATGAATCTCTCCACTATTATTAGTACTGGTTATCTCCCAATAGTCAGGCACTTTAACCTCATTAAAATATTTTGGTTTACCACTAATACTTATACTACCCAGGAAATACTGATATAAAGAATCAACTCCATCAGGGAGAAAACCATCATCATTAATAACAACAACATTGCATGGTATATCAGATACAATAAAGGAATTATGAAGATTCTGACTCTCAATTGAATAGGTATCTAAGAGTAGTGTAATATCTTCTATTGTGTTTTTACTTTCTACTTTTCTCATAGATTGTCTAACACTTCTTGCCATTTCTTCTCCACCTCGCTTGTAAGATACTTCTCTGCAATTCTGTATGATGTTTCATTACATTTGTTCAAATCATCTTCTGTAAAAAGCTTAATTATTTTGTCACTAAGTAATTTTATTTTCTCCTTATCATCTTGAATTGATTCTATATCAATAATATAACCATTAGCTCCATCTTCAATAAACGTCTTATTACCATAGCGAACATCAAATCCTATGATTGGAAGCCCCGATGCAATTGATTCAAGAAGTGTCAAACCAAATCCTTCACTTGTAGAGCCGGAAATATATGCATCATAATTAATATATACATCTGTCAAATCATGCTGTCCCATTAAATGTACATATTCCTGTGCCTCACACTCTTCAATTGTTTTCTTGATCTGCTCTTCACATGCACCTTTTCCATATATATCAAGTGTCACATCATCAACAGTTTCTCTTGCTAAAGCAACTGCCCTGACTAGCCAATCAACATGTTTTTCACTAGCAAGACGCGATGCAGTAATAAGACTATGCCTTTTCCTGTCATTCTTAGGGTATTTAAGTTCATCAACACTTCCAACAGGAATTGTAATAACATTAGGCTCTATACCTTTATATTCCATAAACTGCTTACGAAGAAGTATATTCTGAGCATCCGTTGCAGTTATATAGAAATCAATATGTTTAACCTGAGAGAAAGAATACTCATAGAAATTATTCCAAAGTATATTATCAACAGTAGAACTGTTTTCGCTGAAATGATCTGCATGAATAACAACACCTATCTTTGCCGGTCTAGCATTCATAATTATAGACTGACCTATACCTGTTGTTCTATCTATTAGGACAACATCCCTTTCAGTTAGTTCCAGGCTTCTGACCATATAGCCCACAAGTTCTTCTTTCGAATAGAATACTTCATCCTTAATCCTATACATCACTCTATCATCGTCAATTATCTCTTCATAAGCAACTGTTCCATCTGTATTAAAGAAACGTCTAAGATATAGATGAGCATACTTTTTTAAGGGTGCATAATATTCCGAATAGATTTTGCCATAAGTAAAGTAATCTTTTCTAATAAGACATCCTTCAGATACTCTTTCTACTCTATGAACAAGATTAGATTCTTCATCTACAAGATATGCTGTATAGAAATTCTCATTGCCTTTAAAAATATACTTTGCAATTTTACCCTCTCTCTTAAATGTATAGTCTTTCTCTGTAAAATCACTCTCTAAATCCTCTAAAGTATAGCTTACAGGAGCAATCTTGTAATCTGTAAAATACTGATATAACCATATTATTTCCGTATCTAGAAAACCTATATTAGAAGTCATATGTTCTATATTTTCCTTTGGAAACATCTCAGTAAAAACAAATTTACAATTCTTATTAATTCTTCTTAATATATTCGCTCTATAACTTTGAGCATATTCAACACCCGAACTAGCCCATCCTATTGCCAGATTGAAATTATATATCATAAGTCCTCCATTATCTAAGGATACATTATATGAAGTTCTTCTTCCTCATCAATTGTTACGTCAGAGAGAAGAATATTTCTTACAATATTTCTCTTAATTTCACGTTCCATTAATCTAAAAGCCAAAAGTGCATCTCTTTGATATTCAAATACAAGATTACGTTGCGCAGTAGCTCGCCCCGATACTGCTGATTGAAGCTGTTGTAAATAATCAACTTCTTCAACCCAGGCATCATCAATAGCCCTAAGGGTTGCAATTCTCATAAACTTTGACATATCATCTCTGTATCCTATACGACTTTCTTGAAGTTTTAACCCATCTTTTACAATATCTATTAAGCCATTTTGAATATAATCCTTATCGTCTAATCTATCAAGCATATCAGATACCCTGTAATCTATTGTATAGCTAATATTATCTAAGATATATCTGGTAAGAGATGAAGAAGTCAATTCCTCAGGGCTATTTAAGAAATCCTCAATGTTTTCTTTTGCAATATCTATAATATCATTAAACGTAAGATTTGCGCCGAAAAGCAAATCATTTCTTGTATTGTAAAGAAGATTTCTCTGTAACTTCATAACAAGATCATAGTCAAGGGCTTTCTTTCTCGAATCTCGTGCTCGCTCCTCTGTTATTTTCTGGGATCTATTGACGTAACGTTTGATTTTTCTAGCTGATATATGTTTTGTGCCATCTATATAAGGCTCAAGTTTTTCATTATCAAAATTAGCAACTACATCATCCTCTAGAGACACGAAGAAAATGGAAAAACCAGGATCCCCTTGTCTTCCAGCACGTCCCCTTGCCTGTCTCTCCTGCCTTATATTAGTCATTCGACCAACACCAATTACAGCAAGACCTCCTAAAGCTTTCACTTCGTCGGATAGCTTTATATCAGTACCTCTTCCAGCCATGGACGTAGCCACAGTAACAGCACCAAGATTTCCTGCTTCTTTGATTATTTCAGCTTCCCAAAATGCATTATTAGCATTTAACACATTATGGGGAATTCTCTCATTAATTAATAGCCTTGATAAGTACTCTGTCTCTGCAATAGTAGATGCAACTATTAAAACCGGCTGTTTTGTCTTATGATGTTTTATTGCTTCCTTAATGGCCGCATTAAACTGGCTTTCAAAATCAGCAAAGAATACATCCTTTTGATCTTTTCTAATAATTGGATGATTAGTTGGTATTACAACAACTTTCTTATGATAAATATCGAATACTTCTTCAGCTGCATCCCTTATGGTTCCACTCATTCCTGCCATATGTGGAAACATCAAGAACAAATTCTGATACGTTATAGATGCTACTGATCTATTCTCCTGTGTAACTTCAATTAACTCCTTTTGCTCAATTGCCTGATGCTGACCACCACGCATCTTAACACCAGGCATCATTCTTCCTGATTCATTATCAAGAAGAACTAATTCTCCATCTCGATTAATTACATAATCTCTCTCAATCTCGAACAATGCATGAGCACGAAGTGCAAGAGTTACATGACGATTAACTTCGAAGTTCTCTTCGCTGTAGAAATTATCTATTTCAAAGAACTCTTCTGCTCGCTTAATCCCTTCCTCTGTTAGCCATACCTTCTTCTCTTCTTTTTCAAAATGAACATCCTGCTCTAAAGTTGTAACGAAGAAATTAGCAAGTTCATACAAGTTTGACTGTACCTTCGGTGAACCAGAGATAACAAGAGGTGTCTGTGCACTATCAAGAAGCACAGAATCCGCTTCATCGATTATTACATAATTAAATTCTCTAAGAAACTTCTCGGAAGAATCCTTACAAAGATTATTAAACAAATAATCAAATCCTAGAACAGCATGTGTTGTATAAACAATATCTTTACTATAGATTTCCTTCTTTTCTTCATTAGTAAATCGCTTACTTGCGTCCTTATTTACCCCTGCTGCTACTGTAAGGCCTAGAAAATTATATACATTTCCCATCTCTTCCGCGTCACGAAGGGCAAGATACTCATTAGTGGTTACAAGAATTGCACTCTTACCAGTAAGTCCATTAAGATACATTGGAAGTGTTGCTACTAAAGTCTTTCCTTCCCCTGTATTCATTTCGCAAAGATAACCTTTATGCATTGCAATAGCCCCAAGCACCTGAACATCATAAGGTCGTTTACCTAATATTCTTCTATCGGCCTGACACACAACTGCATACGCCTCAGGGAGTATATCATCTGTGGTTTCTCCCTTATTAAGACGTTCTCTAAACTCATCCGTTTTTCTTGCAATTTCCTCATCAGAAAGAGTATCAAACTCCTCTTCAAATCCTCGAACTTTCTTAAGAATCTTATTAAGTTGTAATAGTGTGAATCGGTTATTCATACTTTTACCTTCTGCTATTATTATTTGATTCTAATTCTTGTATTTCAACGCTGTGAAATGTGAATTCATGCATTCCACCATTTATAAGCTGCATCTTATAACTATATGTCTTAAGAGGGCACCTGAATTCTGCATTCTTCTTACTTATTGTACAGTTTCCTACTTCCATTTCATATTTATCAAAAAAGACAAAGCGAATAATATATCCTTTAGAAGCCGGAGTATCTATGTCAACATTTACACTATAAACAGATTCTCCGTCGATTATTGGAAGCGCTGGTTCAATTCTTTTTGCCTGAAAATTAACCATAGAATACCACTCTTTAATTACAGTCCCCGGTGGCATCAACATGTTAACAAAGTGCACATTGTCTTTGGCTATATAATCGATTTCTGAACCATAAAGATATGTATCTGCAGAATATTCATTCCAATATATCTTATAATTCTCAACACTCATTTAGTTACCTCTTCTATCGAAATCTTCCCTTAGGACTTTATCAAACTGGCTTTTAAACCAACCTACAATAGCTCCTGTGTCATCATTATGTCGACCATGTACACCCTTTCCGTATACTTTAACGCCTTTAGAATTCAGGTGGGAAATAACATCTTTATAGGCATTTGAGTCATAATCATCTTCTATCATATAAGACATTATAAATTTCGTTTCATTAAAGTTAGAGCCATTAAATTTTTCCCAGAATTTCTCATTAAGAAGAAATGCATTTTCCTTATTGGACTCTCCGAATATATTCATAACCACATCTAGGGATGTAGGGAATCCTCCTGGTCGTTTGAGTTTCTCATTTAGTGCCACATCTCCAATATTGGCAAGAGGTTTCCCCAGAATAAGAGCATGGGGAGAAATATCACATCCATAATATAGTGCCCCAAAAGTTCCCATGGAAAGGCCTGACATAATCACATCATTTTTGTTGAAATTTAGAATATCTATACATTCACGAATTCCTTCAGTAATTAGATCCTCATACTCTTTTGTTCCCATATAGAAGCCACCGCCTTCAAGACGGGCTTCTGATATAAGCAGAAATGGAGCTTGCATACTTCTCATCAAATTATAGCCTTCAAAGCCTTCCCTTGTCTTATATCCTGAAAAATATACATTTAAAGGTGGCTTCATATCCCCTGGGTCAAAATAGAAAAATACCTCTTCTCTCTTAGAAGAAAACTTTCTTACGCCTCCAGGGATGAAATGTCCATGCCCACTTCTTGCATATCTATCATGAAGCGCAATTACCTTAAATGTTCCTTTTCCTTTGGCATGTAAAGACACGGACACAGGACCTGCTGCATCATTATTAACAATACTAACTACGTGCTTAAATTCATCTTCATAAAACTCCCATTTCTTAATGATATTAGACAGGGAGCCTGATAAATATTGAGTAATTACAAGCTTAATTTCAACATCATCTGATTTCTCATATTCCATCCAAAACTCAATAGTTTGTCCTTTAGCAATAGGAATATTATTTCTCCAGAAAATAAGCTGGGAGTACTCTTCTCCAAAATCATCAGACAGCTCTATACCACAATTGCCATGCCATTTGATGCTTCCCTTGTATCCATGAGCAACACTAAGATAATTGTTTCTAAACTTCTCTCCATAAGACCTAGGAAAATAGAATTTAAGTTCATTTCTTAGAAAACCTTCTATTTCATCATCATTAATAGTTTTACTCATTTTACTTTGACATAGTTCTTTTGTTGCCTTTGTCATTTCTACACGAGGTGTAACATACAGGCAATAAGCCTTAGTACATTCCATTAACAACTTAGCTTCAGCATCATCTACTTTCCTGTCAAGAAAAACAATGCAATACGGCCTTTTAGGACATTCCCTAAGTCTATCTACATATTCCCATTTAGCAAAGTCTGGTATATCGTAAATATTGCTCCAATCTTTTGTTCCTAATTGTAAAACGCTAATCTCATCCAATGCTCTTTACAACCTCTTTCCACTTCTCAACTAACCTTCTTGTAGTATAATTCTCACCTATCTCGTAAGCCTGAATCATTGCATTATTCCAATTATTAAGACTTGATAGATAATAGTTCAAAACTTTAGGCAAATCCTCAAAATGCTTAACTATTTGACCATTTAATCCATGACGAACATATTGGCTTTCCTCGCTGACCACTTGTGGTATTCCAAAGCTTACTCCGCTTATCTGCAAGTAGAGATTAACCGAATTAGACAGATTAATTATTAATCTCTGCTCTCTTATACACTTACTTGCAGACAGCTCATCAACACACTGTTCAACGAAGAATTTAATTGGCACTTCTTCCATATCATCAAGAGTATTCTCAGCTGTATTATTATCATCATCTTCTAATGCCATCCTACTATCATATCCATTAGATTCTAGCACCTGTCTTGTGTGAGAAAGCAACTTCTTAGGCAATCCAACATCTGCTTTTCGTGAGAAAAAGCACACCCTTGCCTTATCATTTTCTTCAAAATATTTTGCAAATATTAATACTAATTTCTCGAAATTATCTAATGGCAAATCATCTACTGCAACTAATATCTTTTGAACTGTCAAATGGCCACTGATTCCTATTTCTTTTCTTGTATCAAATGGTGTAATATTAATAACATTATTATATCCATCACCAAGATAATCCTTGATCTTATCACATTCTATCTTAGAATCAGTAACAATATAGTTTGCTCTCGTTAGAAGAGGTCTTGTAATCTTATCATCTCTCTTATATCTATCACCAAAAAATGATAATACCGTCCTTCTTCCCTCAAGATTATCCATAATAATCCTATCATGCAAGTTATGCATAGCAACGCAGAATATGTCATTCTTAGATAACTTACTTACAAACGAGTTAAATATCTCAGAAATCACCTCTTCTAAGTTATTATATCTATCCTTCTTAAAAGGAATCTCTTCGCGTTTTTTTCCATCTACGCTAAGAACGTAGAAATTACGTTCCTTATTAATCTCGACATGATTATCATCGAAGAATTCTCTGATCTTCCACGTTCCATTTTCGGTATAATAATCTTGATAAACTGGTCCTTTATCATCATACATAATAGCAGAGGATACAAAGCCTCTATCATCATAAATGTTACGAATTGCAACAGAATCACCTTCGTACATATCAATACGAATTAGATTACCATCTTCACCAAATTCTAATTGAGCGTACTTTCTACCATGAAACATAGCTGCAATCACAAAAGGTGTATACAAGAATTCTGTATGAGGAATCCAGTCAAAATCATGATATGAGAATACCTTTGCCCTCTTTCCCTCACACTCATTAATAGCATCAAATACAGAGAAATAAGGTGCTTTGTACACCCCTTGTCTATGAAGAAAATGCCTAAAATTAGGGGAGAATCCTAATATACAAATAGTATACTCAAAGGCTTTATTTCTGTGATATAACTGAATCTGTTTGACAGTATCATCAAATTCCGTATGCATTTTACGTTCATGCCAATTCTGCTCATTCTCACACCATTCATTGTTTTTATACCATGCGGGAACAAATATAACCATTTATCACTCCTATATATATTCTAACCAAGACCTATATGAAAGGTTTATATTCATCATAATTTCTTATTGTAATTACTTCTTGGTACAAATTATAGAAAATACCTGCAAGAAGCATAAATGAAGAAGGAAGTATAGCTAGTGAGCCACTAATAACATCGAAACGTTCAAGCAACATCGGAATAAGAATACAAATGCTCATGATAGTCGAACTAAATATACTCATTGAAAGCACTTGTTTCCTCAAATATTTCTTGGTATCCTGCCCAGCATGAAGATTAACTATACTATCTCCACTTTTTAAGAACTGCTCCGTCAAGTCTTTTGGATTAATAAACACCAGCGCCATTGCTATTGTCAGAAAATACAGCACACCAATATACACAATTACACCTAGAAGGTGCGAAAGAGCCATATTTTCATTAAGCCAAATTATAGCCTCGCTATTTGGAAATATAAAGCCCAAAAAGGATGCAAAAATCTGAAGTAACATAAACACAGCAGAACAAAACATTACCGGCATAACTCCTATTGGATTAAGCTTTATTGCCATATAATTCTTATCTGCATATATGCTATGTATTGAAACCCTTTGTACTGGAATTCTCTTCTCGGCATTTTCCATAATAATTACAACCACCATAATAACAATAGAAATAACTATAGGAATTATTGTCTTCGCAAAAGGGTTTCCTTGTATTGCAGATGTAAGACTATCTAAGATATTGATATATATCAATGTAGTCTGGCCACCAATACCATATTTACTATTCCTATCAGACATCCACAGAATAATAAATGCTCCTGCCACCATCTGAATTACGACAACAATCTTAGCAATAAACAAATTCTCATCTGTGTATCTAAATGAAAGATTACCAACTTTGTAGATTGCTTGAATAATAGCAATAATCAGCATTACATTAAGTGATAATCTGTTAAGTCCAACCTGCGAAACTCTTGATTTTTTATCAGAACTAAGCGTTGCAACAACTATTTGCATCACAAGGCTTGCAATCATATATGGAAACACACCTAATGTAAAAATAGAATTCTGATACCTATCTCCATTTACAGTCTGAAGTAAAAGAAGTTGAACGTCTATATCTTCTATCTTCTCAACAGATACATCCATTCCAAAGAGCGGAAGCGACCTTCCAATTAGATATACAAGGATAATAATCCCTGTAAATAATGCTTTTTTCACAAATATTTCGTGTTGTATACCCTTACCTTTTTTCATGATACTATCTTATCCTTAGAAAAAATATAACATATATATTATAAATCATTTATGTTAAATATTCTATCCTACAATTATTACCATTGCTATTTCTCAAAGTAAATCCTAGCTTTAGTTATTACGTTTTCTATTCTTAGAGTTATGTACAATCAAATCATAGCTTTCCGCAATCATCATCTCTATATCCTTGTCAGGAACTGTTCCATCAAGAATAATTGTATTCCAATGCTCTTTATTCTGATGATAGCCAGGCTTTACAGACTCATACAAATCTCTCCAAAAAAAGGCTTTCTCTGGATCAACCTTCACATTAACATTCATATATCCGTCCTTTTCATAGGACCAAAGAAATGCTTTCTTATTCTTTTTATAACGAACAAGTTGCCAGTTATCATCATGAAATGGTGCATCTTGATATGTATCTGGAAATGAAAGACCATATTCAAGCACCTGCTCTCTCGTTGTAATCATAATTTATCACGTATAATCCAATTATCAGTTGATGATTGGATTTTTTCCTTTCTCCCAGGTTCTTCTGGGTAATCTAATCTCTATCTGATATATTTATTAAGGCGT
>ONAZ01000031.1 GCA_900315945.1 uncultured Lachnospiraceae bacterium
CAAAAATCAACATTTATAATAATTATATATAAAGAAACAGACCTGCATTGGCAATGGCCAATGCAGGTCTGCTATTTAGAGACTATTTTTACAGCCCCTATGTATTCATTAATACTAATTTATTTCTTATTTAAGAAATCAGGTATCTGTATATCCTTTGCTTCTACACTAGGTTTTACAGATGGCTGACTAATTGTATTAGCTGGTTGCTTTGCAGGTGCAACAGGCTTAGGTGTTACCTGCTTAACCTGAGGTCTTGGAGTTGTCTTTGGGGCAGCACCACTTGTAGCGCCAGCCTTATTAAGTGTAGCATTATCATATTTTAATCCTACTCCAAATCCACCAACTGAAGAAGTCGAAGAACTTATAGATGATGTAGAAGAAGCCTTAACAGTCTGACCCTCAATCACATCTATTCCAGTAGCAATAAGTGTAAATCTTACTTCATCTGTAAGTGTTTCATCAGTCATAACACCAAGATACAATTCAACTTCACCACCAGTAATTTCCGTAACATAATTAGCAGCGTCATTAGCCTCAACAAGTGCCATATCTGTATCACCTGTGATATTAAGGATAAGATTCTTAGCTCCATTAAGACTTGTCTCAAGTAATGGAGATTCTACTGCCATCTTAACAGCATCCTTAAACTTGTTATCTCCTTTACCAACACCGAATCCCATATGAGCATAACCTTGTTCTGACATAACTGATTTTACATCTGCAAAATCAAGATTAATAACTCCATTTACTGTAATTAAGTCTGTAATACCACGAATACATTGTTGCAACACTTCATCAGCCTTTTGGAAAGCAGCTGTGATACTTGTCTTAGAATCAATAATAGAGAACAACTTCTGGTTAGGAATAACAATTAAGGTATCAACATTTTCCATAAGTTTATCAATACCTGCAATGGCACGTCTCATACGTCCCTTTTGCTCCATTTCAAATGGCTTTGTTACTACAGCAACAGTAAGAATTCCTTGCTCTTTAGCAGCTTTAGCTATAACAGGAGAAGCACCTGTACCAGTTCCGCCTCCCATTCCAGCAGTGATAAATAGCATATCAACGCCTTTAATTGTAGCATTAATCTCTTCTATTGACTCTTCAGCAGATTTCTCACCAATTTCTGGTTTAGCACCTGCTCCAAGACCGTTTGTTAACTTTTCTCCAATTTGAAGAGTGTTAGTTGCTTTATTATTGTCAAGATCTTGTCTATCAGTATTAACTGCAACAAATTCTACATCCGACACATTCTCATCTATCATTCTATTAATAGCATTACAGCCGGCACCACCTACACCCATAACCATAAGTCTTGCAGATGAATCAGTTGTATTATTCGAAATCTCAAGCATAACATATTCTCCTTTTGAACGTTATTCATTCTTTATATTATCAATGGGTAAAGTACCCCATAAAATGCTATATAATATAATATAGTTTTTTTCCTAAATAATCAACCTATTTTTTAGATTTTTTTCAAAACACTTATTCCCTCTTAAACACAATATCTGTATTTTCTTTTGAAAAATTCTCTAAATGTAGTGTTCCTTGCTGATTTTCAAGTTGTGGCAAAATGATAGAAAGTCGCTTGCACTTATCGTCCATATCATTCTTAAGTCCAAAATTAATTTTTAAGCCATCTTTAACAGCATATATATTGTGATTTTCATCAATTCTTATAGAATTTACAAATATGTTATTAGCTTTCAAAGCTTTTGCTGTATCAAGATAAGAAGAAAGCATTACATCATCATTAACAATTTTATCTCCAACCTTCTCACCATCAGGTATAACATCAAGCCAGATCGTTGAATTTTCAAGCCTTTTATCGGAAATATCCGTTATTGTTCCATCTTCATCAAAATATTTAGCGTCTCCTTCTTCAAAAGCAACATATCCAAATGGAATACGCTCCGTTACAGTAATTTTAACAGTGTTAAGCCCCGTCATTGTAACTTTTACTTTGTCAACAAATGGTATGTCTTTCTTAGGTTTTATAAAGTTATGTACAACATTGTAGACACAATTATTCTTGTAATCTCCGTCTATTACGTACTCTTCTATCTCTTCTGGCGTATAGATATTATTACCTTCAACAACAACATCTTCAACGCCGCAACACATAAATGCAAAGAGTCCGCCACCTATAACAAGAATCGCAAGACCTAATACAATCTCAACTATTACAGCAATAATTGCTCTTCTTCTTCTTTTACGCTTTTCTTTTTTAGTAATTCTTCTTTTAGCTGTAATGTTATTATGTCTTTCAACATAGTCATTTTGCTTTGATTGTTCTTGCTTTAATTGTTTTTGTTTTGACTGTTTTTGCTTTGACTGTTTCTTCTTTGATTGCTTTTTCTTTTTTTGTAAGGTTTTTTTACTTATTTCCTCAGATTTGTCATTGTCTCTAGTCCTTTCGACTTCACCAAGAGTATTTCCCTTTGCATCAACAAGAACAATTTTATCTTTAGTAATATCATCCATTGAATGTTTAATATCATTATTCTTCATCCACATCTACTCCTTTAGAGACAGAAAGTGCAATACCCATTTCAAATAACAAAATAGCAAGAGATGTTCCTCCATAGCTAATAAAGGGCAGAATTACACCCGTATTAGGTATAGTATTAGTTACAACTGCAACATTTAATATAACCTGAAGCGATATATGGGCAGCAACGCCAATAACAAGAAAAGAGCCAAACATATCCTTAGCATGAATGGCAATCACAACAAGCCTCCATACAAGCACAACGAACATAGCTATAACACAAATAGCTCCAAATATCCCTAGTTCTTCACAAATAATAGAGAAAACCATATCATTTTGTGCTTCCGGAACAAATCCCTGCTTCTGCACACTTTCTCCAAGACCTTTGCCAAATAAGCCACCAGAACCTATAGCATATAAAGCCTGCATTGTCTGATACGCATCATGATGTTCTGGATCTAGCCATGCATTAATTCTGGCAGTTCTATAACCAGCAGTAAGAGCAAATGCTATTGCACCAATTCCACCAATAATGGTCACCGCAACGAAGGGCCATATCTTAGGACTTGAGATAAAAAGCATAGTTCCGCCAATAAGCAGTATAATTATAGCTGTACTTAAGTTATTAATGGCTACTAATACAAATAATGGGCCTATTATAATAACAGCTGTTATAATCAAATCCTTCGCATTACGAAGTCTTGCCGGATTCTTAGATATTACATAAGCAAGAAGAATAATAAGAGCTACTTTGGCTATCTCAGAAGGCTGAAATGAAATCGGTCCAATATATATCCATCTAGAAGAATTATTAATTGTTCTTCCAAAGAAGAGAACATATCCGCATAGTCCAATAGCAATAAAATAAAGTACCCATGCGAATTTCTTTAAAATCTTATATCCAATTTTACATATCAAAAAAATAGCCACTATTCCTATCAGAGCGGAAGCAGCCTGTTTTTTCAAATAATAAAGGGAATCTCCTGTTGTTAAAGTTGCGTTATATGAACTAGCTGAATAAACCATAATTAGTCCAAAAGCCAGCATAAATGCAACTATAACAAGAAGTGTATAATCAATTTGCCCTTTATTTTTTCTTCGAATTTTACTACGCGTTCTTGTACTCTCTTGCATGAGCCTTAAAAACCTTGCCTCTTTCTTCGTAATTAGTAAACATGCCCCAACTTGCACAAGCTGGAGAAAGAAGGATTGCATCCCCCGAAATAGCTTCATTAAAGCACAAATCCATAGCCGATTCTAGAGTATCACATATCACATAATCTTTAAATCCATGTTCATCACAACAACGTGCAATTTTCTCACTAGTCTGGCCAATTAGTGCAAGCTTCTTTACACGCTTTGGAAAACATGAAACCCACTCGTCGTATGATGACTCTTTATCATATCCTCCACCAATAAGAAATGTAGGACGGTTCATAGCACATATTCCCTTTATAGCAGCATCAGGGTTAGTACCTTTAGAGTCGTTATAGAATTTAACACCTTTTCTCTCACAGACATATTCAATTCTGTGCTCAACTGCTCTAAACTTCTTAAGGGCATCTACTATTCTATCCATAGGAATATCCATAGAAAGCCCTAGTGCTATTGCACACATAGCATTCTCGTAATTATGAACGCCTAATATTGCAAGCTCGTCAACATCAATAACCTTGGCAGAAGAACCATTATTTGATATATATATAACGCCATCATTATAATATAATCCTGACTTAAGTACTCTCTTGCCTGAAAAATAAACCACATTGCAAGAAAGCTTCTCCCCAAAATCTCTCAAAACCTCATCTTCATAGTTTAAGACACAAGTGTTAGACTTATCTTGGTTCTTAGTAATACTCTTCTTGGCATTAATATAATTCTCCATTGTATGATGTCTATTTAAGTGATCTTCAGTAATATTAAGTATAGCAGATGATTCAGGTTTAAATTTATGAATCGTCTCTAATTGAAAGCTACTTATTTCAGCTACAAAAATCGTATCATCAGTTGAGCCCTCAACCATCTTTGTATAAGGAATACCAATATTTCCAACAACTCTTACATCATCATAGTAACTCTTAAATATTTCACCAGTAAGGGCTGTTGTAGTAGTTTTGCCATTTGTACCTGTAATTGCTACTATTCTACCTTTGCCAAAGCGGTAAGCAAGTTCTATTTCGCCCCATATGATAATGTTCTCTTCCTTGATTCTCTTAACAATATCAATATCAAGGGGTACACCAGGACTTAAAACAACTTTGTCAAAGTCTTTTACAAAAGAAAAGTCTACATCTCCAACTATGATTGATACCCTTTCCATAAAAGGATTGTCCTTAATGATTTTCTCCTTATCAAGATTAGCATTTCCATCATACAATGTAACATTTTCATTATTATTAAGAAGCAATTCACATGCCGAAACGCCACTTATTCCAGCACCAATCACTAGATATTTCTCACTCATATAAAGCTCCTAATCACAACAAATCACAAAACTGCAGCATATCCAACTGTACAAAGAATTATAGTCACAATAGTAAATATATATACAACTTTAGTCTCTGACCAACCACCAAGCTCAAAATGATGATGAATTGGTGCCATACGAAATACTCTCTTTCCATGTGTTAACTTAAAGTATCCGACTTGTATAATAACTGAAAGCACTTCTACAAGATAGATAAGTCCAACTATAAGAATAAATATAGGCATATGTAGTACATAGGCACTTGTAGCCACAAATCCACCAAGAGCCAGGGAACCAGTATCTCCCATAAAAATCTTGGCAGGATATACATTATATACTAGAAATCCCATGAGGCCACCAATAACAGCTGCTGTTACAGGCTCAATTCCACCAACTAAATGCATAGATGCAAATGTAAAGAATCCAGCTACAACAATAGTTACACTTGATGCAAGTCCATCTAGGCCATCAGTAAAATTAACACCATTTACTGTACCAAGTACTGCAAAATACAAAAGCGGAACAGAAAGCCATCCAATATCAACGTATTCTCCAGAAAATGGTATTAATATTGTAAGATTATTATCTGTAAAAAATATTAAATATAAGCAAAAACCTGTTGTTACAACTGCTTGCAAAAGGAACTTCTGCCATGCAAGCAAACCATCTGATTTACGCTTAACTGTTTTAAGATAATCGTCAATAAATCCTATTAATCCAAACAATAATGTTGTAAGGGCAACTGGAAGAACTAATGGATAATCCTTAATATAGAATGCTGACACAACAACAATCGCAGCAAGGAACATTATTCCACCCATAGATGGTGTTCCATTCTTAACCTGATGAGATTCTAATTCCTCTCTCTCAGTATTACCCACTTTAAGCTTTGTCAAAAATGGTATTAGGAATTTACCAACAACAAGCGTAATAATAAATGCAACTATCATTGGAACAACAATTGTAATCAGAAAACTTTGCATAACTTTTCCCCTTCCTAAATTTAATATGCAAACTTATAGTATTATAACATAAATTCATATAATCTATATAAAAATGTGTCACAGAATATGTAAAAACTACGTTAAATATTTCAAATAATTATACAAAACGAATTGAAATGTTGACAGAATCACACCTTTCGTTTTAGTATGTAAGATGTTGTAATTTTTCAAATAAAACAATTAATTCGGGAGTATATTATGCAAAATGAAAAAGGTTCATTTACAAATTCACTTGGCTTTGTAATGGCGGCGGCAGGTAGCGCCGTCGGCCTTGGAAATATTTGGCGCCTTGAATCATATAAAATAAGCATCCTCATTTTTTTCGAGGATGCTTTTACTTTATTCTACAGGATCTTGATCAGCACGTTCAATATTAAGATATGGTAGTATCTGATCTAGGATTCTCTGTGTAATTTCCTGAGCGTAAGAACTATGAGCTTGATCTGGCACCTTCGGTGTATCAACAACAGTATATATAACAATCTCAGGATGATTATATGGGGTAAATCCTATAAAGGAAACAAGATAATTACCTTCTTCTCTAGGAAGCTTCTCAGCAGTTCCTGTCTTACCACCAATGTTATATCCTTCCACCTGCACTTCCTTAGCTGTACCATCTGTAACTACATGAAGCATATATTTCTTAAGAATATCTGAGACATCCTTAGAAACCGTCTTCTTAAGCACCACAGGGTTATTACTAAACACCTTATTTCCTGAAGAATCAAGCATACTATTTACCACATGTGGCTGGTATAGGTTTCCACCATTAATAAGAGAACAATATGCTGATGCAAGTTGTATCATTGTAACATTAAAGTTCTGTCCAAAGGAATTAGTTGCAAGGTTAGATTCCGTTCTTTCTAATTCTTCCCTGGTATAAAGAAGATTCTTGGTTGATGCCTCATTAGGAAGATCAACTGTGGTCTTCTGGCCAAATCCAAAATTAGACTGAAAATCAAAGAATGCATCTGGGCCAATTGTTCTTACAATCTGCATAAGGGCATCATTACAAGATTCCAGTAGCGAACCTTCAACAGTAAGAAGTCCATGTCCATCTCTATTAACACAGTGAATCTCATGCGAACTTACTACTTCCTTACCATCACACATATATGTCTCATCACCATTTATAGAGCCTATCTCTAACGCAGTAGCCACTGTAAATGGTTTAAATGTTGAACCAGGCTCATAAGTATTAGATACGCAGAAATTCTTCCATAGCTTACTAAGTTCTTCAACCTGTACTTCTTCTGGCATAGCTGCTAGCTGCTCTGGTGTAAATCTGTGGGACAAATCCCTTGGATTATTAAGATCAAATCCAGGATAACTTGCCATAGCAATAACTTCTCCATTGTTAGGATTCATAACAATACAAGCTGTATTAAGACTTCCATCGGCAGTATCCCCTCTATGGGCTTCATTCCAATTAAGAATCTCTTGCTCAACAATAGATTGAACATTTACATCAATTGTACTTACAATAGTCTTACCATTTTCAGGTGGGATTACAGTATTCTCAATAGCATTATTATCACCATAATATCCGTATTTTCTACCATTAGCACCATTTAGAGAACTATTATATTGACTCTCAATTCCAAGTGCTCCTGTATTGCCATCACTACAATAACCAATAAGAGCAGCGGCAAGGGAATCATAAGGATATTGCCTCATATATTCCTTTTCAAACCAGATGCCAGCAATCTTGTCCTTGTTAGCATCTTCTTTTCTCATATCTTCGAAAGCTTGCATTCGACCATTGTCAGTCTTCTTTAATAAAATCTCATATTGACTATCTTTTCTATCTTTTAGAGCCTCTCTAATTTGTTCTTCCGATATTTCAGGGAAATACTTAGTAATAGCTGCTATAGTATCATCTATCTTTTCTGGTGTCTGATTAAGTACTTTACAGTCTAATATAACATTATATACGTCTACAGAAGTAGCTAGTACCGAACCTTTCCTATCTACAATATCACCTCTTTGAAATGGTATAACTTCGTTAGAATATCCTTGTTGAGAAAGTACTATTTTCTCGTATTTCTCTCCACTAGTGTATTCTATATACATAAGTCTAATTATTAATACCACAAAAAGAACGCAAACGACTCCAAAAATCAGCCAAAGTCTACTTTGCATTCTTCTTAATATTCTATGATACCTATTGGCACGCCTTCCTCTTCTAGGATTATTATATCTTCTATTGTTATTCCTATTTCTATTAGAATTAGAATTTCTATTACTAGTCAAAACAAAAACCTACTTTATTCGATATTAATCATCTACGGAATCTTGTTATACTGATTCATATAATCAGATGTCTCCATATCATAATACACTATTTGGTCCGCATTTGCATAGACCATTCCTAATTCATTTAAAGCAGTATTTCTCACATTGGCAAGATTGGCTGCTGTATTAATTCTTGCTTCAGTAGCACCATTGTCAGCCTTAATAGCGCTAATCTGTGTCTCAAGCTTAGCAATGCTATCTGTTCTCTCGTTTACCTGTGTCTGTAAATAAATATATCCAACAAAGAAACATACACAGAATACAATAGCCATTGTGGCATAAATCGAATACAGTTTCTTCTTTCTTTGGCGAAGTTGCTTTGCACGTCTTCTCTCTCTCTTTCTTCGCTCATCTTCCTGTATTCTTTTTCTTCTTATTTCTTCATATTCAACTTCTGGCTGAAGCTTTCTAACTGTATTACCTTCTTCAATATAAATAGTTTGATACTTAGCCATGGCAACCTCTTTCTTACTTCTTATCCACACACCTTCTAAAGCATCTTAGTTTTGCACTCCTTGACCTGGAATTCTCCGATATTTCCAGGTCAGAAGGCAAAATAGGCTTTCGAGTAACCACCTCTCCTTTGGATACCCGACCACATACACAAACCGGAAATTCCTTCGGGCATGTACATGGATTTTCATTTTCCCTGAAAATATTCTTAACAATACGATCTTCTAAAGAATGAAATGTTATAATGCATATCCGACCATTAGCTTCTAACATATCAATCATACTGCTAATACCCTTTTCAAGGACCTCAAGCTCTTTGTTAACCTCTATACGAAGAGCCTGAAATGTTCTTTTTGATGGATGACCACCCTTTATTTTATTTTTTTTAGGAATGCTTCTATCAATGATTTCATTAAGCTTTCCTGTAGTTGTTATTCTTTCCTTTTCTCTTTCCTTGCAAATGTTTTTTGCAATACTTGGAGCAAATCTCTCTTCTCCATATATTCGTAAAACCTTAACTATTTCATCGTATGTGTAATCATTTACAATATCTTCTGCACTAAAATTAGAATCTCTGTCCATTCTCATATCAAGAAGCGAATTATCGCTCATGTATGAGAAGCCTCTTTCTTTCTCATCTAATTGATATGATGAAACCCCAAGATCAAGAACTATTCCATTTACTTTATCAATACCAAGTTCTTTTACTACCTTTGGCATATTTATGAAATTATCTTTGACAATTGTTACTTTGTCTTTATAATCTGAAAGCCTTGAGGTAGCAGCTTTAATTGCATCCTCATCCTGATCTATACCAATAAGCTTTCCTGTAGTTAATCTCTTGGCAATTTCTATCGAGTGTCCTGCGCCTCCTAATGTTCCATCAACATATATTCCTGTTGGATCAATATGAAGCTGTTCAATTGTTTCATTAAGAAGAACTGAATAATGATTAAATTCCATACCTAGATAAATATTCCAATCTCTGCCATGTTCTCAGCAATTTCATCCATCTCATCTTCAGAATAAGCATTGCTGTCGTTCCACTTGTCTTTACTCCAAATCTCGATTCTGCTTGAAACTCCTGCAAGAACAACTTCTTTCGTTAATCCTGCATGATCTCTTAGATTTTGAGGAAGAAGGATTCTTCCTTGCTTGTCCACTTCGCAGTTAGCGGCACCAGCAAAGAAGAATCTCATGAACTTTCTGGCTTCGCGTGTGGTCATTGGTTTCTCATGCATCTTCTCTTCGATGTTAGACCATTCTTTAAGGGTATATACAAATAAGCAACCATCTAAACCTTTTGTTACGACGAATTCATTGCCAAGTTCTTCACGAAACTTTGCTGGCATAATAAGTCTTCCTTTATCGTCTATATTATGCTCAAATTCGCCTATAAACATATTGCTTATTCCTCCTCCCCTTACAGATTATGTGGCGAAATGATGATTCTCCATTTTCTTCCACTTTCCGCCACGCAAATCCATTCTACCCCATTATTTGCTATTTATCAACCCCTTTATCCCCTAGAAACCGCGGTTTTATAAGGTGTGGGAGACTGTGGAGGGAGTTTTGGCACAAAAAAATGTGGTTGCTATACTTAGCAACCACAAGATATTGTGTTTATCATTATTTTTATGTAATACTATACAAAATTTTATTTTCTATTTTGTTGACTTTGACGTTGAAGCCTCAGGTTTAATTCGTGGAGTTACAGGCTTCTTCTTAATTATAAAAACAACATTTAATATTATCGATACCACAAATATTATCACTGCTACCACTTGAGAAATAGCAATGCCTGTACTTCCTATCTGTAATTGATCAGTTCTTAAGAATTCTATAAAGAATCTTCCAAATGCGTATAATCCCATATATAAAAGGAATATCTGCCCGTCAAACTTCTTGTGTTTTCTAAATAAAATCAAGAAAATCAGAACACACAGATTCCACAGAGACTCATAAAGGAATGTTGGATGAACACTTACAAAAACATCCCCCTGTTCAACAATAAGATTACTCATCATATTGTCTGTAATGAAATCAGCAGATCTTACTCTGTCATATGGAATCATCATTGCAGTAAAGCCGTTAGTATAGTCTCCAAATGCCTCTCTGTTAAAGAAATTGCCCCATCTTCCAGCTATTTGCCCTAGAATTACGCCAAGACTTACTATATCTGCCACAAGCCAAAAATTCAGCTTAAATATCTTACAGCAAACTATAACAGCAACAAGTCCAAGAAGAATACCTCCATATATACCAAGGCCTCCTTCCCATACTTTGAGAATGCTAAGAGGATTATTCTTGTAATAATCAAAAGAGAAAATTACATAGTATAATCTCGCACCAATTATTCCTGATATTATCACAGCTATAGTCAAATCAATAAAATGTTCTCTATCAACATTATAATATCCACATTCATGATAACACCAAAGAAATGCCGCTATCATTGCAAGACCAATTATTAATCCATATAAAGATATGCTTATGGGTCCAATCGTCAGAAACTCCGGAACATTAGATAAAGTCAATCCTATACCCGGAAAAATTATTGCATTATTCATCTTCTTCACTAAACATCTGATATATCTGAATCTTCAAAGCATCTGTATCAGTCATGCCAACGAAGATACATCCATAATGATATTCGCCTTCCTTTTCTTCGTTCTCTTTACAACGAACTATTTTAAGAACAGCATCAATGACTTCTTTAGTCCAGATTTGAATTCTTGCATCAAAGCAATCACCAACAAGAAGCTGTCTGTCACTTTTGAATCCAAGCCCCATCTTAGACACATCTGTTATTTCGACATCAATGTATTCCTTTTTCTTATTCAAATCTTCTGAGATAATTCCAAGTGCCACATTAATATCTAGATCTGTTCTTTTGTTTCTCCTCTTCTCCTCCATTGCTATCCTCCTAGCTATACCTAATTCCCAAAATAATTATATAAAGCAAAATATAATCAACCATTAGGTATTACAATTTTCCCCTTGCTATACAGATTATATATTATACTATGTCTTTATGTCAAAGATTTACATAATAAGCATCGCATCTCCGAAGCTAAAGAATCTGTATTTTTCTTTTACAGCCTCTTCATATGCCGATAGCACATTTTCACGACCAGCAAGTGCTGATACAAGCATAATAAGCGTCGACTCCGGCAAATGAAAATTAGTAATAAGAGAATCTATTACTTTAAAATCATATCCTGGATAAATGAATATATCAGTATTTCCCTTTTTAGGTGTTAAATGTCCATCTTCATCAGCTGCAGACTCAATAGTTCTTGTACTTGTAGTGCCAACAGAAATAACCTTGCCACCATTTTCTTTCGTGCTATTAATAATATCGCAAGCTTCTTTGTTTATCTCATAGTACTCAGAGTGCATATGATGCTCTAATACATTTTCAACCTTAACAGGTCTAAAGGTTCCAAGACCAACGTGAAGAGTAACTTCCGCAATCCTTATGCCTTTATCTCTCAATTCTTGCATTAGTTCTGGAGTAAAGTGAAGTCCTGCTGTAGGCGCAGCCGCAGAACCATCATACTTTGCATAAACAGTCTGATACCTATTCTTATCCTTTAATTTATGAGTAATATAAGGTGGAAGTGGCATTTCTCCAAGCTTATCAAGTATTTCCTCAAAAATACCATCATATTCAAATCGTATTAATCGATTGCCTTCTTCTACTATGTCAACAATCTCTCCAACAAGAAGTCCATTGCCAAAATTAATT
Source organism: uncultured Lachnospiraceae bacterium (assembly GCA_900315945.1). Lineage (GTDB taxonomy): Bacteria > Bacillota > Clostridia > Lachnospirales > Lachnospiraceae > RUG191. Next base: position 12,471 of record ONAZ01000031.1, read on the forward strand.
CTAGCTCCAACTCTTGCTTTCTTACCTGGTCTTGTTAGACATTCCCAGGTATCAGCATCTATTCTCTTAAGAAGTAGAATCTCAATTGCTGCGTCAGTGCCTTCCTTACTTCCATACAACCTTGCAGGAATAACCCTTGTATTATTAATTACAAGGCAATCCCCTTCATTAATATATTCTGAAATATCGTAGAAATGTTTGTGAGTTACTTCTCCCGTCTCCTTGTCTAGAACCATAAGGCGAGACTCACTTCTCTTTTCTAAAGGATCTTGTGCAATTAGCTCTTTAGGTAGTTCATAATTAAAATCACTAACATTCATATCTATATCCCTTGTAAAGATTTCTTAACTTCTAAGTTCAATATCCATGGCCTTAAGAGCCTTTAGAATTCTATTCATTGCTGCATTAACATCGTCATCTGCCAAATTCTTATCAGCTGCTCTAAATACCAAAGAATAAGCCATGGATTTGTGTCCACTTAGAATCTGGTTACCTTCATAGATATCAAATAAGTTATAGCTTTCTAAATAAGCTCCGCCCTTATTATCAAATACTTCCTCAATCTGGCTTGCTAATATTTCCTTAGGAACAACCATACTAATATCTCTTGTTGCAGCCGGGAACTTAGGGATTGGTGTAAATTTAGTATCAAATGAAGCTTCTTCCCTAATTACAACTGTATCAATAACAGCTATATATACTCTATCCTTTATTGAATAATTAGATGCAACTACTGGATGTACTTCTCCAAGATAGCCAAGTTCTTTATCCTTATATGTAATACTTGCTTGTCTTCCCGGATGTAGGAATGGTTTCTTATTATCTACTCCATATTTTACCTTCTTACCCTCAAGGCCAAGATTCTCAAATAGTTCTTCCACTACTCCTTTAAGAGTATAGAAATCACCTTCACCATACATACCAAGAGTAAGCATCATTCTTTCTTCTGGCAACTCTTCGACTGGAACTTGCTTTGGAAGATATACATTTCCAAGCTCATATAATCTAACATCCTTATTACGTCTATTGAAGTTAGTAGAAAGACTAGTCAGCATTCCATCAAGAGGAAGAGTCCTCATAATGGAATAATCTTCGCCAAGAGGATTAGATATAACAACAGTCTTTCTATACTGACTGTCCTCCTCTAGGAGTAGCTTATCGAATACTTTTGGACTTTCAAATGAATAACACATAGCTTGTGAGAATCCATAGTTTTCTGCAGTATCCTTAATCATATTCTCAATGGATAGCTTATAGCTTAATTTACCAGCAGTTGCTTCGCCACTTGGAAGAGTTGTAGGAATCTTATCATAACCGTAGAATCTTGCAACTTCCTCAGCAAGATCGGCATAACTCTCCAAATCCTGTCTCCATGTAGGAATAACAACTTTGTCTCCTTGAACTTCGAGTTCAAGTCTAGCAAAATAATCCTTCATTTCATCAGCACTTATATTAGTACCAAGCATTTTATTATACTTTTCAGGTTCAAATGGAAGGGTTATTTCTTTTTTCTTCTTAGGATATGCATCAACTACGCCTCCAACAACTGTACCTGCACCAAGTTCTTCAATAAGCTGACATGCTCTATTAATTGCATTGATTGCATTATTAGGATCTAATCCTTTCTCAAACTTAGATGAAGCGTCAGTTCTAAGACCTACTTTCTTAGAAGATAATCTAATATTAGTTCCATCAAAACATGCTGATTCAAATAGAAGTGTCTTTGCATCTTCAGTAATCATAGAGTTCTCACCACCCATGATACCAGCTATACCAACAGGCTTCTTGCCATCACATATCATAAGAACCGATTCATCTAACTCTCTTTCTTGTCCATCAAGAGTAGTAAACTTCTCGCCCTTAGACGCATTTCTTACAACAATCTTGTAGTCTTCTATTGTATCAAGATCATAGGCATGCATAGGCTGACCATATTCTTCCATTACATAATTAGTAATATCAACAATATTATTAATAGGTCTTATTCCTTGTGCCATAAGACGTCTCTGCATCCACTTTGGAGAAGGTTCTATCTTAATGTCTTTAACAACTCTTGCTGTGTATCTCTTACATAAATCTTCATTTTGTATTTCCACATCAATATAATTATTAACATCTTCATCATTGCCTGTAACCTTAATCTCAGGTGGATTGAATGGTTTGTTAAATGTTGCAGCTGCTTCGCGTGCAATGCCTAGTACACCAAAGCAATCAACTCTGTTACTTGTTATCTCGTATTCTACGACAACATCATCTCTGCCAAGTAGCTTAATAGCATCATCTCCAACTTCTACGTCATCAGAGAATATATAAACTCCATCCTCTGGTGCTTCAGGATACATATCTGTACTTGCTCCTAGTTCCTCAACAGAACAGAACATTCCCTGGCTTTCTACGCCACGAAGTTTGCCTGTCTTAATCTTAACAGGCTTAGTTCCATCAAGGACACATCCGCCATCTAGAACAACAGGAATCTTATCTCCTTCTTTTACATTCTTTGCTCCTGTTACTATCTGAAGCTTTTCTGTGCCAATATCAACCTGACATACCACAAGTTTGTCTGCATCAGGATGCTTTTCTATAGTTTCAATCTTACCAACAACAATTTTATCGAGGTTCTCATCCATTTCTTCGTAGAATTCTACTTTAGAACCAGACAAAGTCATTGCATCCATATATTCTTTTGGTGTAACTTCAAGACCTGGTACAAGGTCCTTAATCCATTTAAGTGATGTTCTCATTTTATATCTCCTTTATCATACACGCAGCTCGTGCATGAATGTACTTCTCTCAACTGGGCTTCGCCCAATGTGTTCGAGAAGCACATCATGACACTCGTTGCTTAATTCTCATAATCGTTATTTATAAATAAATTCTCACGAAACATTGAACTTCGTTCAGTTGAGGGAGAATTCTATTTATAAATATCTCATTTATTCATATTAGAATTGAGATAAGAATCTATCGTCATTCTCATAGAGAAGTCTCATATCATCAATTTCATATTTAAGTAATGTAATTCTTTCAAGTCCTACTCCAAATGCAAAACCTTGATACTCATCAGGGTCTATTCCACTCATTTTAAGAACTTTAGGATGAACCATTCCACATCCTAGAATCTCAATCCATCCTTCTCCTTTACAGAATCTACAGCCCTTGCCGCCACATTTAAAGCAAGATACATCTACTTCCGCACTAGGTTCTGTAAATGGGAAATGGTGAGGTCTGAATTTAACCTTAACATCATCACCAAATAACTCTTTAGCAAATTGTTCTAATGTTCCCTTTAGATCTGCAAAAGTCACATTCTTATCTATTACCATTCCTTCAATCTGATGGAAAGATGGTGAGTGTGTCGCGTCTACTTCATCAGAACGAAATACTCTACCAGGAGCAATCATTCTAATTGGCAGCTTGCCCTTCTCCATCTGGTGAACCTGTACTGGTGAAGTCTGAGTTCTAAGAAGGATATCTTTATTAATATAGAAAGTATCCTGTTCATCTTTCGCTGGATGATTAGGAGGAATATTTAGGGCCTCAAAATTATAGTAATCATACTCAACTTCTGGTCCTTCAACTACTTCATATCCCATTCCTACGAAAATCTTCTCAACTTCATCAAGCACCTTAGAATTAGGATGGCGATGACCATGATGCTCTCTCTTAGCAGGCAATGTTACATCTATAGTCTCTGCAGCAAGTCTTACTTCTAATTCCTTTTTCTCTAAGTTCTTCTTTGCTTCTGTAAGATGCTTCTCAATAGCTTCTCTTGTCTCGTTCACAAGAGCTCCCACCTTAGGTCTGTCCTCTGGTGCCACATCCTTCATTCCTTTAAGAACAGCTGTGAGTTCACCCTTCTTTCCAAGAATAGACACCTTAACATCATTAAGATTGCCAATTTCTTTTGCATCATCAATCTGCTTCATCGCATTTTCTCTAATCTTTTGCAACTTGTCTTTCATATTTGTAATCCTTTCTTATACATAAAAAAGCTTCGCCCCTATTACAAGGGACGAAGCATTACTCCGCGTTACCACCCTAATTCTTGGCATATGCCAAGCTCTTAATTCGTACTTAACGTGCACTATCCGTTCATGCCTACACACTAATCGCTTCATCATGAAAGCTCCTACGTGAAATTCAGCCTTTCCTTCTTACCCTAGAAATCCTCTCAGCCCATGGAATTTCCTCTCTTATAGAAAGTAAGGACGCTTACTATGCGTACTCATCGCCTTTACCGATAGAGATTGTAGCATAAATCGGTGTAATAATCAACTTCAAATGATACTTATTGCATTAGAACATAATTATCAAAAGCAGGCAATTTAAACTCTACAAATCCATATTCCGAACCATCCAACACCCCTTTATCTATAAGTCTTTTTCTATACACACTATAGTTAGACTCATCCATTGAAAGTTTATCTTTTATTGCAGCCGAACTTTTTTCTTCCAGTGAAGCAATAGTTTTAACTATTGTCTTCTCCTTGGGTGAAAGCTCAGACCAAATCTTATCATAAACAAATTCAGCAAGATAGGACTCGTAATCAAGCTCAATGCCTAATGAATTAATATCATCAAATTGATTCTCACATAAAGCGTTCCAATACAAATATCCTAATAATTGAAACGCAAAAGAATATCCTCTCGTCTTTTTCGCCATTGTCTCAGCCTTTTTTCTATCAATATCAAAGACTTTTACATATGAAGACATAATTGACACAAGACTTAGAGGCTCTAACTCATGTTCTTTCGCTCTATATAAAAAGGTAAGCGACTTATCATTTTTTAAAGCTTTTATATTAGATTTAAGCCCGGTCATCAGTACAAAAATATCATATTTTGCCCTCGCATAAGAAGATAATGCATGTGAGAACTCAGCAATCTCTTCACAGTAAGTCACTTCATCTATAGTCACTAGCAGCTTCTTGTTGTGCTTTTTCAAAGTTGAGAGCATCATATCAAGTACATCTAACTCATTAGACGCTATAAGCTTCGCTTTTTCAACAGACACACCCAGTCCCATTACTGAAAAATCTAATTTTGCCTCGACAAACATATTTCTAATATGAGGTTTTCTATAAAGTCCCCTGGCAAGTAACTCGATAATATTTCCCTCAGGATTCTCAATATCAACAGTTATCCAATCTTTTTCACCACTTAATATCTCAGAAATCTCAGCCATTAAAACAGTTTTCCCACAACCTCTAACTCCAGTCAGAAAGTGACATCTGAATGCAGGCACCGCTTTTTTTAAATCGTTTATAATATCATCAGTAAGGCTCATTCTCGATATATACTGCGGTGGAATATAGCTAAATTGTAGTGTATAAGGATTATCTTCTTCTTTATATATTTTCCCCATTGATTACAGTTACTCCTTATTATTTCGTTTTGTTTTTTTCAATGCGTTGTTATGTTTTATTTCGCTTTGTTATTTCTTGTTATATCTTGTTATGTTTTGTTATGTTTGTAATTAAATGTTATTACAGAAGTAAAAGTATGTCAAGTTAAAAAATATCGTATTATTCAAAATTAGTTATAATCTCTGAGTAAATATGAAAAGTAAAAAAGACGGCAGTCAGCCGTCCTTCAGGGTTATGCTGTTTTCTTCTGTTTAGGCACAAGTAAGAATCCAATACCTGACAATAATGCTGCAACAGCTCCTATTATACATGCAATTCCGATGTCACCAAACATCATTAATCCCATTATAATACCAACAGCCCCTAAAATAATAAGCAAGATTCCTATTACCTTCATACTACACCTCCCTTATAGTTTCTATATGTTAATACCTAGCTGTATAAGTTACAATTACATCATCAAAGCCACTTCTAGTATAGCAGGAGATTTCACCAGTTCTCGTTTCACCTGCCTTAATGATACTATCATTACCTACTAGATATGTACTTCCGAAATATACCATTTCACCATCTTTAAGAAATATAGCTTGAGCTTCTAAAAAACGTGCATCTTGTTTACCATTATTTGTAGCAGTTAATACTACCTTATCCCCATTAATATTATTCGTTAAGGAGATATTAGGTGTTGCGGATTTACTTGTAGACACCGCTTTAACATCCATTGAATAATCAATTATTGCATCCATATTCACATTATCTAAGTATGCATCTATGATGACCGACGAGTTGGGCGAGATTGCGCTTTCGCTTTGACTCGAACTTGCAAGCGCATTTCCTGCCTCGTCTTTTGCTGTAATATTCATACTAATTGACACATCTTTATCTGTAGGATTTGTAACGTGAAATGCCACAATTCTACTTCCTATGCTATTCATACAACTATATTCTTTTACTTGCATTTGTTCTGCTAAGTTGCCTGTTTTTTTATCTCCACCTGTGCTTTCTGAAGCCACCTCAGTATTGTTTGTCCCCACACTGCCATTAGTTGAGCCATCTTTATTTGCAACACCAGAAATAATAACTATCACAGATATAAAAATAGCAATTGCAGAACACACTAACCCTGCAATAGCCATACCATTTTTCCCTCGTATAATATTTTTTAGATACATTAAATGTACCTTAATAACTTAATAAATTTTGTTCAATAGGCTTAGTTAAGCCCATGATATAATTGTCCT
>ONAZ01000030.1 GCA_900315945.1 uncultured Lachnospiraceae bacterium
TCAAGGAACTGATTGCGATGATATAGTCACCGCCACTATATTCAAAACTTTTCAGTTTTAAAAACTTTTTATTGACTATTTTTAATAGTTAGTCTCGCTCTTTATGTTATTTATTATGTACTATATACTGCCTTAAAAGTTATATCCTCTAACCCTGCTTTTCCATTATTATAGTAAATAGAAAAACATTGTTATTTATGTTATAATATAGGTGATAAAAGTTTTAGGAAAGGAAAATGTTAAGGGTTATGGTGATAATACTATAATTTTATTAACACTTAGTATTTGCCTTAGTAACTTTTATTATACTAGGGCAGGTCGATAGGCTTTCTCTAATTTTTATATACAATATAATTAATTAGAGAAAGGATGGAAATACATATGAAAATTTATATGGATAATTGTTGTTTCAATAGACTCCTCGACAACAGAAAAGTATTTCAGATATATTATGAATGTAATTCTGTTGAGATCATCTTAGAGCTTGTTGAAGAAAAACACATTAAACTTTATGGTAGTGATATACTAAAGTATGAAATTAGCGAAACGCCAAGCGACTACAAGAGAGAAAGACTCGAATTGATGTACTCTTTATGCTCTTCCGAAATAAAAATTACTAGAGAAATAATCAAGAGAGCTGCCGAAATACAAGAAAAGAGTAATATTAAACATAAGGATAGTCTTCATCTAGCTTGTGCGGAAAGCGTTGATGTGGATGTTTTTCTTACAGTTGATAAGAAGTTTGCCAATAATGCAAAGAGACTTCCATCATCCGTGAGAATTGCTAATCCAACAGAATTTTTAATGGAGGTGTTTTATGGAAAAGACAGTTAGAATTAATGCGATGCCTGATAGTCAAATTCAAGCAATAGGTATAGATGCGCTTAAAGAGAGACTTGGAGTGGTGAATACCTTAAAGTTTTTGCGAAGATTTGACAATGGTGGAAGTGGAGATTATACAGAAGAAAAGTATCTTAATGAAGATGTTAAGATGACAGAAGAAGAAATGATAAAAAGATATCTGTAATCTCGTGGATGTGTTATAACCTCTAGCATACGCTAGGGGTTATATTTATTTCAATAATAGAACTAAATCTAAATAATCTCCATATCTATATTCCTTTCTGTTCTTTAGTGATGCTTTTATTTATATATAAGGGTAAGCCGAAAAACAAAATTATACTATGCATATATATGGTTATTTTTTTGTCAGACAAATAGAATAAAAAAACTAACATAATAAGGTAAATATTTACTTTTTGAAAGACAAAGTGGGTAATCGAAAAGAGAAATAAGGAACCCAATAAGAGCTTAATAATATATATAAAATTGTATTGGAGGACACACTATGAAGAACCTTAAGAAACTAATTATCTGCTTCTTAATTGTAATATGCGCATTATCGATGACATCCTGTTCTGGTTGTTCTAAGCAGGAGGAGACGACTGCAGGTGGATGGACTGTGGCAACGGATGGAACAATAACTAGTGAACACAGGGAGTTGTTTAATAAGGCTTTAGGTACTATAGACGGGCTGTCTTACGAGCCAATTAAGTTACTAGAGACGCAGGTTGTAGCAGGAATGAATTACAGATTTCTTTGTAACGAACATACCTCAGCTGAGAATGCTCCAGACACGAAAGTTATTGTTACAATATACGAAGATTTAGACGGAAATGCTAAGATAACAAGTGTCGTCCCTACAGAGTAAAATATGGATAATATATTAGCCGTTTATTGCAATTTTGCAACAGAAGTGCTAAAATATTATCCATGATAGATATAGAACAAAAGACACCAATAGAAATTAATAATGGAATTGCTAATAGGTTAAAGATGATTCGTAAGAGGTATAAGATTTCTCAAAAAGAGTTGTCAATAAGGTCGGGAGTTAGTTTCGGATCAATAAAACGTTTTGAACAAACTGGTGAGATTTCGTTGTTATCTCTTTCTAAGATAGCAATAGCATTAGAACTTGAAGATGAACTCGAAAAGCTTTTTTCAGAAGTCCCATTTATGTCTATAGAGGAGGTAATTAATGAACAAAGCTAATAAACTTTCTGTTGTTTACAATGGAGCGTGTGTTGGGACTCTTGCATTATACAGGAATTATTGTTCGGCATTTGAGTATTCTGATGAATGGATTGCAAATGGGTTTTCCATAAGTCCTTTTTCTTTACCTCTTGAGAAGAAAGTATTTATTCCCAATGTGGATCCTTTTGAAGGTTTATTTGGCGTGTTCTCAGATAGTTTGCCTGATGGTTGGGGACGTCTCTTGGTTGATAGATTATTGAAGAAGAAAGGAATTGAACCTCATGTTGTTACATCCCTTGATAGGCTTGCTATAGTGGGGGATACAGGTATGGGTGCATTAGAATATGTCCCGTCTCAGGTTATTACGGATAAAGAAGATAAGCTATCATTAGATGATATTGCTAGAGAATGTAAGAAAATTCTTGGTGCAAAAAGTAGTGATAAATTAGATACACTAGTAACCCTTGGTGGTTCACCAGGTGGTGCGCGCCCTAAAACGCTAATGAGCATAGATGACAATGAATGGATAATTAAGTTTTTTGCGAGAGAAGATAGGGATGATATGGGCAGACAAGAGTATGAGTATGCCTTGTGTGCTGGGAAATGTGGGATTGAAGTATCAGAGGTTAGGTTGTTTGATTCGAATATATGCGATGGATATTTCGGCACGAAAAGATTTGATAGGGTTATAATAAATGACTCAATTCGTAAACGACATATGATAACTGCGTCTGCATTGCTTGAAACCTCTCATAGAGTTCCTAATCTTGATTATGATCTTCTTATGAAGTTGACATTGAAAATGACAAATGATATGTCGGAATGTGAAAAACTTTATAGACGGATGTGTTTTAACGTATTTGCTCATAATCGCGATGATCACTCTAAGAATTTTACATATATGTATATTGATGAAGAATCACGATGGGTTCTTTCCCCTGCGTATGATTTGACATATAGTAATTCTATTGGTGGAGAGCATGCTACAACAATTAATGGAGAAGGCATGAACCCCGATATTGAAGACATTCTTGCAATAGCAGAAAATATCGGAATTAATAGGAAAAAAGCAAAGGATATTGCTCTAAGCATATATGAATGTGTGCAGGAGGAATTAAAAGAGTGGATAGATTAATGGGTGAAAAAATAACTATGGAAGCAACCTTTAATAACATGAGCCATACAGATGTCTTAGAGTTTTGGCTTAATAATAGTAAATGTGATTGGGATAGAACATTAACTGTTAAGGATAAAGAATTAACAAATCCTGTTCTCACAATTAATGAGAAGATTACAGGCAAATGGCTTAGGGAGTGGATGGCTCTTATTGGATTAGAAAAGCGTGATTTCTACCTTGATGGAGAGAAGGTCTCACCTGAATTACTTGAAGAATATAAATCCTATCGAAACCTTCCTTTAGACAATGAAGAAGTGAACTTGCGATATGGTGTAGTTGTACAAGGTGCCGCCTTAACGGATCTTCCAACAGAAGATATATTTACTGATAGTGAACTTGATATAAGATATAACGAGTTACAAGAGACATTTGTTAAGGTGAATTCTCCCGCAATTATATTATTAGAAGATACTAGCCAAGAGTATTATTATGTAAGGACAATAGAGTTTACAGGTTGGACAAAGCAGGATAATATAGCTGTTATAGAAGATAGACAAAAGTGGGATAATTACTTTAATAATGATAGTTTCGTAATGGTAACAAGTGACTGCGATATTGATATTAATGCCGCAGAAGCTAACAGCAGACTCTCATATTCAGTTAAGACCTATATGGGGACAAAGCTACATTTTCAAGGAATAGATGAAGAAGGTAATTATAAGGTCTATGTGCCTGCAAGAAATGAAGAAGGCTTCCTATCAAGCGACATAGTGGGAACAATTGATAAAAGTAATGCATGTATAGGCTACCTGCCTGCAAGCAGAAAGAATATCCTGACTCTTGCATTCCACGTCTGGGGAGATGAATACGGATGGGGAGGTAGAAGCGGTCTTAGAGACTGTTCGTCTTATATAAGAGATATATTCCTTTGCTTTGGATATACACTGCCACGTAACAGTAGCTATCAGATGAGAATAGAAGATGCTAGTAACATTGAGCATATACATGGATATGATAACAAGAATGAGGCTATTAGCATCTTGCAACCGGGAGATATCCTCGATATAGGCGGTCATGTCATGATATATCTTGGCAAATATGAAGGAAAGCACTACATAATAAGTATGCTATCTACATATGTTCCTGAAGATGTTACAAGTGACTTTGATAAAAATGTTGTTAAGATGGCAAAAAATCATATCAATTCTCTTGACGTGCACAGAAGAAACGGCAATACATGGATGGAGGAGATAAAATCATATATTCACTGGTAGTTTTGTTTTATGAAAAAAGCTTTGTCGATTATAGAGGGGGTATGTTATAATTTTAACATAGTTATTGGTAGAAGAGTAATTGTTACTGTCTACGAGAGCTTAGATGTCACGGCAGAGATTACAAGTGTCGTAGATGAATGAGTGACAGATATGAAATTAGGCTAAAGGAGGAATTCATAAGATGCTTAGAATGAAACTAAAAAGTAAAATATTAAGTGTTGTGATGGCTTTATCACTTATAGTTGGTATGATGTCCGGTATTAGTATGACGTCGAAGGCAGATGAACCTGATTTGTACCTTGGGGATCTGGAAATAAATGGTACCAGCTCTGGAGCAAACTGGGCTTATGATCAGAGTTCGAAGACCTTAACCTTGAATAATTATAATTATAGCGGTGCCGCACCGGAGCGAGACGGTTATTATGCTACAATCTATGCAAGAGTAGATTTGACAATTGTATTAGTTGGTGAGAATAATATCACTAATACCCAAGACGACCAGACTGCTGCGTATGTAATAAAATGTGCTAATGATGTTAATTCTCTTACAATTAAGGGTAATGGAACTTTGAATGCTACTGGTCGCATGGGCATCTTTACCGGTCAAAAAGGAAGTATATCGATTGAAGGCAGTACTGTCAATATAACAACAAATGGGAATAAAGTTGCTTCAGGTATTCGTACTTGGAGAGGTGCTGTAACAATTAAGGATAATAGTAAAGTCAGTATTAATGTTACCGACAGTAGTCAAGAGAGAGCATACGGTATTGAAAGCTACCGAGATCTTTTAGTACAAGATAGTATTGTTAAAGTTATTAATAATAATGGTTATGGACTCGGGTCTACTACAAATATTACATTTAAAAATAGTAATATTGAAGCCATATCTAGTGGTACAGACATAACAAATATTGCTATAGAACGCGCAAGTGAAACTGATGGGACTATAAGATTTATCGGAAGTAATGTTATAGCACGAGGTGCGAAAGCTATTGAATTCAGTAAAAAAACTGATGGTGAGTTACACATTGAAGGCGGAACATTAGAGGCAATCGGTACTACATCGGCAATCGGGGCTAATACTACTGTCTATAGTGATATTGGTGGAACACGTTGGTTAAATGCTGATGGAACAGGAGAAAAGGAAAATTTTGATGCAAGTTCGACGGGTCAGTCACTTAGTAATTATAAGAAGGTACAATTTCCTTCTATAGCAAAGGCAAGTGCTATAGCTCCAACACCTATAAATCCTTCCTATACAGGAATGGCGCAGGCACTTGTAAATGCCGGTTTTTCCAATGAAGGTACGTTGCAATATGCATTGGGTACTGATTCAAGTAATCCGCCAGAGACAGGCTGGAGCACATCTGTTCCAAGTGCAACAGATAAAGGAACTTACTATGTATGGTACAAAGTAATTGGAGATAATGACCATTTCGATTCTGATCCTGCTTGTGTTACTGTTACTATCAAAGAGACGAGTCCTACACCTAATTCAAATCCAAACTCGGGAAATGATGGAACAGTAAATGGTAACACAACAGATAGTACGCAAACTACGTCAACTACCAAAGCTAAGACTGCACCTAAGACAGGTGACGTTGCTAAGGTGATGTTGCCGGTTCTTGTAATTATGTTTGCCATGTCAGCTACATTTGTTATTGTTAGGAGAAAAAGCAAACAGAAATAGAGAAAGAGAATAGAAAAGAGATAGGTTTTTTTTCCTATCTCTTTTTTGTTATTTAGTTATATTTCTTTCTAATTTCAACAACCTTATTCTCTAATTCCTTTAGCTCTGATTTATCTAATTCAGACAGGTGTTCTAGTTTATCAATAAATTGTGTAGTCGTTTCTTTTGCAGTTCTTTCTATAACTTCTAAGTAAACAGTAACAATAACACCTGAGAAAATTGCTGTCCATACAAGGGCAAATAAGGTTATGAATACAGTGAGAAATCTGCTTAGTGTTGTTGTAACAACTTCATCACCAAAACCTATTGTAGATGCTGATGTGAAAGTAAACCAAAGAGCATCTCCATAGCTGTTGATTTGAGGTTCAACATACATGATTATTAGTGATACAGCAAAAAAGGAGATTATTAGTCCTATAGTTATTTTATCTGCTTTGCATCTTTTCACAACAGTAAAGAATAATCTAAGCTTTTTCATAGTGTATCACTCCTTATTATATGATTTTATTTAAATTGATTGAGATCCTCGTTGTAAGAATAGTTTACTTTGCTTAATGAGTTTATTATTTCTTCTTTATTAAAACCTTTATCTTCACATAAGGCATCTAGTGATGAATATTCATCTCTAAGAGCTGTGTTAATTACAGATAATAATATTATTGGATCTTTCGGCAGAGTATCTCTCATGCTTCTTTTGTTCCTCCCATTTTCGTTAAGATATCTTCGAATAATTTTCTAAGCATTATAGCTCCAATAACGCCGATGGCCCCTTGAAGCGAGTTGCCTACGATTTCTTCAAGACTGGCAAGAAATACGTTATCTGCGCCTGTTAGATATAGCACTAGTGAATCGTATAAGAAGTATCCTACAATCATAATTAATTCGCTTAGAATTAGTAGAATAAGTAATTTGCCATTGCTTTTACATTTCTTATAGAATAATCCAACTACAAGTGCCATTAATGCTTTAATAACAAGAGTACCTGGAGCATATATAGATACACCAGCAACAACATCACATACTGCAGAACCAATTCCTGCTGCAATAGCGCCGTATAGAGGGCCTAAAATAATTCCAGCGGCAAGTACAGCACAGTCTCCAATGTTAATATAACCGCCAGTTGGCGATGGTATCCTTACAACAAATGTTAATACAAATACAAGTGCGATAAATAATCCGGTAAATGTAAGCTTTTTGATAGGTGTATTGATTTGACTATTCATTTTCCCATCCTCCTTTTCTAACTAGTAATATTATTGTGTATTGTATACAAAGTATTATGGTATTCTAGCACTTTACACACTACTTTTCAATTGATAAAATAGTAAATAAGTTATGTATTAAAAAAAATACGCATGATAGGTACTAGGGAGTTTTGACATGAAAAAAAGGGTTCTTATTACAATAGTTATAGTATCAGTTTTGGGGCTTCTTATAGTAGGAGGATTGTTTGTATATCAGAAATTTTTTGAACACGAAAGTGACAAGGATAATGAGGCTAATGTAACCAACAATATTACAGAGGCTAATGTAACCCAACCTGTAAAGAAAGAGCCGGTTAATACATCACTACTTTTTACTGGAGATGTTCTTCTTAGTGAATACGTTCTATCTAATTATAATAGCAAGGGTATTGAAGGTGTTGTGTCATCACCTCTTAGGGATAAGATGGTAAATGCTGATTTTACAATGGTAAATGAGGAGTTTCCATTTTCTACTAGAGGAACGAAAGCCCCTGATAAACAATATACATTTCGGGTTGATCCAAAATACATAAGTATATTCAAGGAACTTGGAATAGATGCAGTGGGAATTGCTAATAATCATGTGCTTGATTTTGGAAAAGATGCTTTAGAAGATACATTTACAACACTTAATAATTCCCAGATTCCATTCTCTGGTGCTGGGCATAATCTTGAAGAAGCAAGCAAGCTTGTGACATACGAGAAGGGTGGCAAAAAGGTTGGAATAATTGCGGCGTCGCGAGTTATTCCTGTTGTTGAATGGAATGTAAGAAACAGTCAGCCAGGTGTATTTACAGCATATGACCCAACAGATCTCTGCAACAAGGTAAGAGAAGCTAAGCAAACCTGCGACTATGTGTATGTTATGATTCATTGGGGAACTGAACACACAGATAAACTAGAGGAGTATCAGAAAACTATAGGGCATCAGTTAATTGATGCTGGTGCAGATTCGGTTATTGGTGCTCATCCTCACGTGGTTCAGGGAATTGAGAAATACAATGACAAGTTAATATTCTATAGTCTGGGTAATTTTATATTTAACCAGAATATTGAGAGGACTTTTGCTCTTAATATTAATTATGATAATGAAAATATGAAACCAGAATATAGTCTTATACCTGCAAAGGCATCAGGTGCAACCACTAGGGAAATGACAAGTGATGAAGCTAATAGTTTGTATAGTTATTTAAATAGTATATCTAGTAATGTGACCATTGACGGGGGAGGAAAAGTGTTATGACAGATTCTGTGGTCTTTCATAATGTAGTACTTGTAATACAGATATTAGAAATTATAATGAACATGTGTGCTTTATTCTTTTTGCTTATAAAAAAGAATGAGTTTCAACAGAGATTGTTAATTTTTATGTGTTTTGCTGCAGCAGTGTATAATGTTGCCCTGCTAGGTGAGATATTGCCATTTACGAATTTTAACTTAATCTATTATGCAAAATGTGTGGAAACAATAGCAGTTGGGATGTTTCAGATACCCTTTATCATATTCTGCTTCCAGTACGTTGGCAAGTCCATTAATATATGGATATTAAGGGTGTTGATGTGTGTTTACGGTATAATATCTTTCGAGCAGTTTTTCGATTTGGGAATAGGGTTGCATTATAAAAGCATAACATTTATTGAAAGCTCAACATTTCCAAGAATAGAAGTGGAATTAGGTGTTCTAGGAATATGCTTCTGGGTTTTTATGGTATTTGGTCCTATTATTGTAGAATTATGTGTCTTAGGGTATGGTATGTATCGTGAGAAGGAGAGGGCTAGAAGGATAGCTGGTATTGGATTTATGTTACAGGTGGTTGGATCTGTAGCTGCATTCTTTATTGGCCTTCCAATTATATATGCTACAGGATATGATCCTTTTATGCTGGTAACTGGCTTTGCGCTGTGCGCTAAGATATTCCTAAGCTGGAGAAAACAGGGACTTGATATTATTTCCGTAGCTGCAAAATCTGCTCTTGATTCCCTAGGCCAGGCTGTTATTATTCTAGATACAAATGGTAAGATACTATATTTTAATAATCAGGCAAAATACATCATAGAAGAAGTTAATGTTTATCTAGGTAGAAACATCAAAGATTTAATTAACTTCGCACTTGATTCGGGATATGCTGTAGGCCCACATGAATTTGTAAAAGATGATATGATATATCATAGCGAGTGGAATCCAATAATTGATTCAGATGGTGAGAGCGTAGGACAGACTATATCATTTGTTGATATTACTGCAGAACGTATGGCTGTTGAAGAGATGAAGGAGAAGAAGAATAAAGCGGATGAAGCTAACGCAGCTAAGTCAATATTCCTTGCTAATATGTCACACGAGATACGAACACCAATGAACGCAATAATTGGAATGAGTGAACTGATAATTGAAGAGTCTCGTGGCCGTAAAGTCTATGACATGGCCGTTCAGATTAAGAAGGCATCAAGGAATCTTCTTACAATAATTAATAATATACTTGATTACTCTAAGATGGAAGCTGACAAGATGGACCTTGTAGAGGATGAATACTATCTTGAGGAATTAGTAGTTGATACATTCAATCTAATTAATATTCCGGCTATGGAGAGGGGGTTGTCAGTTAACCTCGCTTTAGATAAGAGTTTGCCATGTAAACTATATGGAGATGATGGGAAAATCAGACAGGTTCTAATTAATCTTCTTAATAACGCAATTAAATTTACTAAGAGAGGACATATTGACCTTACTGTAAATGGTAAAGTGATTGGGAAAGAGATAGAACTCATATTCTCTGTGGCGGACACTGGCTCGGGAATATCTGAAGAGAATCAAAAGATTATATTCGAGAGTTTTGAACAGGTTGATAAGATAAATAATAAGAGTGTTGAAGGAACAGGCCTTGGTCTTTCCATTACAAAAGGATTAGTAGATATGATGGGAGGAAAAATCGCCTTATCATCTGTCTATGGCGAGGGTTCCACATTTTCAGTGTCTCTAAAACAGCGTATAGTTGATAATAGACCTATCTCAGAGTATAGTATTAAAGAAGAGGAAGAAACAAGAACAAGAGAACTATTTAAGTCCCCTGAGACCAAGGTTCTTATATGCGATGATAATAGTATTAATCTTCTTGTAGTAGAAGGGATGCTTGAGGCATATGAGCTGGATGTAACAACTTGTAATTCTGGCAAAGAAGCAATTAATCTTGTGACAAAAAATGATTATGATATTATTATGATGGATCATATGATGCCAGAGATGGACGGAATAGAAGCAACTAACAAGATTAGAACAGTATGTGTATCTAAGACTAAAAAGCCACATATTATAGCGCTTACAGCTAATACATATGAAGGAGCACATGAGATGTTCTTAAGTAGAGGATTTGATGATTATCTTCCAAAGCCTGTAGATAAACTTTTGCTATATGATAAGTTAATCAATCTAATTCCAGAATCTAAGATTAGTTTTACAACAGAAGAAATTGAGCCGGCTGCTTATACAGAAGATGAGCTTGCAGAGCTATTTATGTCAGGAGTAGATGTCAGAATGGCTCTAGATGAGAGAGAAGGCTCTATAAAAGATTATCTTAAGGTTCTAGAATTATACTATCTCGAGGGAGAAAGCAAGAAGAGACTCGTTAAGGATGCTTATGAATCCAAGGATTATAAGAACTACGAAGTATTTGTTCATGGACTTAAGAGTACATCATTATCTATAGGTGCTGTGGCGTTATCAGATCTTGCTAAAGAGCATGAATTTGCTGCAAAAAATGGTGAGATTCAATTTATTAATGATAATTTTTTTAAACTTTGCGCAGAATATGATAGAATACTAGATGAGATAAAAGGAGTTCTTGTTAAAAAAGGCATTATTTCAAATGATAAATCAGACGAAAATAATGAGAATAAGATTGAAGGAATGACCCATAATAAGCTGATTAGGAAGCTTCATAAGATTCTTGAATTGTCTGAGGACTTTAGAAGTAAAGAAGCATATAGTGAATTACAGGACCTTTTAGAATACAAATTAGATGACGAAATACAAGATTCACTAGAAGATATTGCACTTAAATTCAAAATGTATGATGATGATGGTGCAGAAGAAGAGATTACGAGACTACTCGAAAGTATTACTGAACTTTAGGAGGAGTATAGGCAATGAATAGAATGAAGATAATGGTGGTAGATGATAATACAGTTAATCTTGCCACTATTGAGCAGGAATTAAGTGATAGATATGATATTATTCCTATGCTTACAGGTAGACGTGCAATTAAATATCTATATCGTGAAACATGTGATATGATTCTACTTGATGTACAAATGCCTATTATGGATGGAATAGAGACACTTCGTGAGATAAGAACTCAGGAAAATGGTGTTGATGTTCCAGTAATTTTTCTGACGGCAAGAAGGGATGCTCAAACTGTTTTAGAAGGCTCGAAGCTAGGGATTGTTGATTTCATAACAAAGCCTTTTGATTCTGACAATCTAAAGCAAAGAATTGATACTGTATTTAAGAAGTTAGGAGTTCTCCCTCTTGAAAATGAAGAATTATACGAGAGAATTAATGGTATATATAATGGGCTTCTTAATCTAGAAGAGGAGAAAGTCCTAAAAGATATTGATGAAATGCTTCAATTCAAAATGGACGATGATATATTAGGGCGACTTAATAATGTTAAAATGAAGCTTGAAGCAGGTAATACTGAAGGGGCAATCGAGATGACAGAGCATATCAAAGATATGCTTGATCATTTGCTTGATGGACTTGATGGGAAGACTCTTGCGCCTATTAGTATGGCTGAGATTATTACAAGACTTAATGCTGCACTTGATGATCTTGAGGCATTCAAGACTAATGAGGCATTAGAGAGACTCAAGGATTTAAAGGGATGTGATATACCTAATGATATTAGGAAAGAACTTAAGAAATCCATAGAATATCTAAAGAATTATGATGATATAGAAGCTAAGAAGATTATTGAGAATATGGTAATGTTCGTTAATAATAATGAAGAAACCACCAATAGCAGACATGGTGTAGGTTATCGTAGCTCAAGGTTAAGTTAATCACTAGCTATGCTAGTTGATATATATTTCAATTAATATTTTATTTAGAAAGAAGGTAAAAAATGGCAGACTTATCGAAAATGATTAACGCTCTTAAAAAGAGCCCAAAGAAAATTGTGTTTACAGAAGGTTCTGATAAGAGAATTCTTGAAGCAACAGAGAGATTATCAGAAGACACATTTCTTCAACCTGTATTAGTGGGAAAGACAGGAGAGATAATTGAAGCTGCAAAAAGTGGTGGATATCAAATTGATAGAGCATATATAGTAGATCCTGATAACTATGAGAGATTTGACGAAATGGTGGACTTATTTGTTGAACTTCGTAAGAAAAAAGGAGTTACAAAAGAGGATGCAATTAAGATGCTTAAGCAGCCAAACTATTTTGGTACAATGCTTGTTAAAATGGGTGTGGCTGATGCACTTCTAGGTGGTGCAACATATTCAACTGCAGACACAGTTAGACCTGCACTTCAGCTTATTAAGACAAAGCCAGAGAATACAATAGTTTCTTCTTGCTTTATTATGACAAGAGAGCGTGATGGAATTACAGAATCAATGTGTATGGGAGATTGTGCAATTAACTTACATCCTACTGAAGATCAGTTAGTAGAGATTATGTATGAATCTGCTGAGTGCGCTAAGATATTTGGAATTGATCCTAAGGTAGCTTTCTTAAGCTATTCTACACTTGGTTCAGGAAAAGGTGATGATGTAACTTTAGTTGCTAATGCAGCAGCAAAAGCTAAAGAGAAATATCCAGATATGGCTATAGAAGGTGAGTTGCAATTTGATGCAGCAGTTTCTCCTGAAGTTGCGAAAACTAAGGCTAAAGGCTCTAAGGTTGCAGGACAGGCTAATGTATTTGTGTTCCCTGATATTAATGCTGGTAACATAGGATACAAGATTGCTCAAAGATGTGGCGATTACGAGGCATTTGGCCCTATCCTACTTGGACTTAATGCACCTATAAACGATTTGTCAAGAGGATGCGTTGCTGATGAAGTATATGCTATGGCAATTATTACTGCAGCTTTAGCATAATACTTAATAATAATTTAATATTTACATCACATTATATTCACATTTTGTGTATATTCTTAATATTGGTGGGTTTTAATACAAGCACAAAATTAACATGCTAGAAAAAGGAATTAATTATGAAAGATATACTTAAATTTGTTGGCGAATATAATGGATGTGAGAACTATGATAAAGAAATGCTGTCTTACATTTTTTGTGAGATGGCATATTTTGATTTTAGTAAATTTAATAATTATGGAATAAGAAAGCATATGTTGCCTGTTAGTGCTCTTAAGGGTGTAAATATTGGCAGGTCTAGCATTGAGAAGAAAGTCTGGGATGCGTTTGCTGAGAATAATGAGTTTAGCCAGGCTAAGATAGGACATTATCAGGAAATTCTTAATACTAAGAAAGGCATTCAATTTGCTGCTGTTACAGTTGAATATAAAGGTATAAATTTTGTATGCTATCGCGGAACTGATATTAATATTTCTGGATGGAAAGAAGATATTGACCTTGGTTACGAAGATGTCATTCCATCTCAGATAGCAGGTATTAGATATCTTAACAGAGTTGCAACAAAGATTTCTGGAGAGATGATTGTATCTGGTCATTCTAAGGGCGGAAATGTGGCTGTGTATTCCTGTGCTAATACATCAGACAAGATTAGAAACAGAGTCTCAAGAATATATAGTTTCGATGGAGTAGGATTTAGACAGAGCTTCTATAGAAGTAGCGAGTATGCAAAGATTAGAAACAAAGTTGTAAAATTTGTGCCAAGACATTCAGTAGTAGGACTATTGTTTGGAAATGACAGAAATACAACACTTAAAGTAATTGATGCTGATGGTATTGGTTTTAATCAGCATACCTTAGAGAACTGGAAAGTTGAGGAAGGTGCTTTTATCCTACAGAAAAGGGTTGCAGACTTCTATAGAACATTAGCTAAGAATATGAACATATGGATTTTTAATTTGAAAAAGCCAGAGGCAAGGAAACTTATTAATACCATATATGGAATTGCTTATGAATGTGGTATTAGTGATAAAACTGATGTATCTAAGAGGTTTGTGGTTTTCTCTACAAGAACTCTAAAGAGATATTTTGCATCACAGGGTAATAGCAGGAAAGAGTGTAACAAGATAGTAGGGGATTTTCTTGGTGCAGTTGTAGCGTGGTAGATATAATTGCCTCGGAATATTTCAATAAAACACTTGCATATAATGTGCTTCTTTAATATAATTATACTATATGTTGTTATTGGTATGACAAAACATATGAATTGAGAGGAGAAGCATAATTATGAAATGTCCTTTTTGCAGTAGCGAAAATACCAGAGTAATTGACTCAAGACCTGCAGATGATAATAACTCTATTCGTCGTCGTAGACTATGTGATGAGTGTAATAAGAGATTTACTACATATGAGAAGGTTGAGACAATACCATTAATAGTAATCAAGAAAGATAACAACCGTGAGCAGTATGACAGAGCCAAGATTGAGTCAGGAGTTCTTAGAGCTTGTCATAAAAGACCTGTTCCTGCAGCAGATATTGCTAAGCTGGTAGATGATGTTGAATCAGAGATTTTCTCAAGGGAAGAGAAAGAGATATCTAGTGATGTAATTGGTGAGATTCTTATGGATAAGATTAAGGATTTAGATGCTGTAGCATATGTTAGGTTCGCTTCTGTATATAGAGAATTCAAGGACGTTAACACATTTATGAATGAGCTTAAGAAGATGCTTGACAAATAATTAAACTTATTAATTAATTGTGAAAGTATTGTGAAAGTGTATTTTGAGGGTTAAGTAAAATGCTAAAAGGCCGATATATTACATGTAACAAGTAATGGTCAGATAGGAGATTGCCTAAACAATGAATATTTCAGGTATTCGTCCAGTAGATGGTTTCTATAATTATAACTCAATACTGAATAGTTCTATTTTACCAATAGGTGATTCTAATCTAGAAGAGATTAGACCAAACAGCCAGGTAGAAGAGAAGGCAGATTCCAAGGTATCCATTACTCAGGAAGAAATTGACAAAGCAAGAGCTAAGCAGACTTTTGGTGCATATGATTATGCTAATCAGTATGATCCTACTGCAACATACTCCCTTAAGGGTAAAGATAGTGAGCTTAAGAATCTTGATGTTGAGAAAGCTATATCTGATATGCAGAAAGATCAAGCTATTCATCAATATCAGTACTTTGTGGGTAATAGAGAGAATCAGTCTTTTAGTGTGGGTGTTGAAGACTTCTCGTTATAAGATTAATGGATTTTAACCTGTGGCTTTGCTACAGGTTTTATTTTTTGTGTTGTATATTTAACATAGTAAATAGGTATGGAGGAAGAATATGAAGATTGCAATTGGAAATGATCATGCAGCAACAGAACTTAAATTTATTATTAAGGATTATGTTGAAAGCCTTGGACATGAAGTGATTAATTTCGGAACAGATGATAATGAATCCTGCGACTATCCTGCATTTGGAAAAGCTGTCGGCGAGGCTGTTGTAGCTAAGGAGGCAGATTGTGGTATTCTTATCTGCGGTACAGGTGTCGGAATTAGTATTGCAGCTAATAAGGTTAAAGGTGTAAGAGCAGCAGTTTGCTCTGATGTAGCTACAGCTCATCTGGTAAAAGAACACAACAATGCTAATATTATTGCATTCGGTGCAAGAATTGTAGGACAGGAACTTGCTAAAGATATAGTTAAGGCATATCTTGAGGCAGAGTTTGAAGGTGGAAGACATCAGAGACGAATTGATATGATTCATGATATTGAGGAGTGATTCACGATATCGAGTGATTATTCTTGCAAAAATACAAGATATAGTATAAAATAGTATGGTCTATGGATATGTATACATAGGCATGAAATGTTACTAAGAAGATTAAGTGACAAGATATTATTAGGAGGATTAATTAAGATGATTACAGCCGGTGATTTTAGAAATGGTGTAACAATCGAGTATGATGGCAAGGTTTGTCAAATAGTTGAATTTCAACATGTTAAGCCAGGAAAAGGCGCAGCATTTGTTAGAACTAAGTTAAAAGATATTGTTAATGGTGGTGTTGTTGAGACTTCATTTAGACCTACAGAGAAGTTTCCGCAGGCACACATTGATCGTAAAGATATGCAGTATCTATATGCAGATGGAGATTTATATAACTTCATGGATGCTGAGACTTATGATCAGATTGCGTTATCTAAGGATGATATAGGTGATGCACTTAAGTTCGTTAAGGAAAATGAGACATGTAAAGTTTGCTCTCATAAGGGTAAAGTATTCTCAGTTGAGCCACCTATTACAGTAGAGCTAGAGATTACAGAGACAGAGCCTGGATTTAAGGGAGATACAGCAACAGGTGCTACAAAACCTGCGGTTGTTGAAACAGGAGCCAACGTGCTTGTTCCTCTCTTTGTAGAGCAAGGCGATGTAATTAAGATTGATACACGTACAGGTGAGTATTTGTCGAGAGTATAATATATGGAAAGATTGAGGAATAGACCTTTATCAGAGATTCTTCGAACTGAGAAGATATATAATCTTTTCTTTGAAGAATTCTCTAAGGAAGAATGGCTTGATGTTACGGTTTTGCTTCATAGTGATTGTTCCGCCAGTGATATATTAGAAGATGGAACTGTTCCTAGAGAAGTAATGGAGCGTGTGGCATCTAGATTAGATGAACTTGATAAGGAAAATAATATAGAAGTCCTTAGAGAGGCTATTAAGGAGACTGAATGAGAATATCAATTGTCAATGAAAAAGGTGCAACTGTATATTCCGAAGTTGTAGATAGAACATCAGCTGGTCCAGAGTTTGCCAATGCTCTTTCAGCAGAAGCGTCTAAAATTGCTGAGAATTATAACAAGCTTAGTACTTCTAATTCTGGGGATAGAACAATGTCTCTAGAAGATATGTTAAATGAAGCAGCGACTACATATAATATTGATATTAATTTCCTTAAAGCCGTTGCAAAGTTGGAATCGGATTTCAATCAGGATTCTGTAAGTTCTGCAGGTGCTGTGGGAATTATGCAAATGTTGCCTTCTACAGCCCAGGAACTGGGAGATTTCGATATATATGATCCATATCAGAACATCATGGCAGGTGCAAAGTATCTTCGTCAAATGCTTGATAGATTTGATGGTAATTATGAACTGGCATATGCTGGTTATAATGCGGGACCTAATGCTGTGGCTCGTGCAGGTGGAATTCCTCAGAACAATGAGACCCCTAAAGCTGTTGCTTTGGTTATGGGATATTTCAATAATGGTGTTGAAGTTCCTAATAAGACATATACAGTTAATTCAGGACATTCTAGTGAGATTTCAGCAGAATCGGCAGCAGCAAGAGCTAAAGTTGCTTCAGAACTTGCCGAGAAGCTTAAAGAGTTTCCTAATCATACTTCATATGAGTTCTTTGTGGAGCAGTTACAGAATAAGACAGGTAATTCCACAACAAGTAATGCATATGAGGATTTGCTTAGTCAAGCGAATATAGTTATACAAGATATGATAAAAAATGCGAAACAATAAAATGTTTCGCATTTTTTTATTTGAGGTTTTCTTTATTCTTGAAGAATTCTTTTGTTTCTTTTGCAATAACGCCAGATAAGGCGAATAATGCAATCATATTAGGTATTGCCATAATTCCGTTGAAAATGTCAGCAACTGTCCACACGGCTGTAACTGTAAGATAAGGTCCTATTAATACGGCAAGTGTATATAATATGTTATATACTTTGATTGCCCTAGATTCTCCTTTTCTTAAATATGTCATACAGCGTTCGCTGTAGTAATTCCACCCTAATATAGATGTGAATGCAAAGAATACAAGACAAGTCATTATAATAAATGCTGTTACTTTGTTAGGGAAAGGAAGAGCTTGTTGAAAAGCATATGTAGTAATTGCAACTCCTTCGATTCCTTCTATCTGCCAAGCGCCTGTTAGGACAATGGCAATTCCAGTTATATTGCATATTACAATTGTGTCAATGAATGTACCCGTCATTGATATTAAACCTTGTCTTACAGGTTGCTTTGTAGTTGCAGCGGCGGCTGCTATAGGAGCAGATCCAAGACCGGCTTCATTAGAGAACACACCTCTTGACATCCCTTTTTGCATTGCAACAAATATTGAACCTACAACACCACCTGTTACTGCTTGTGGGTCAAATGCTGCTTCGATAATGGTTACTATTGCTGCAGGAACTTCTGTGATATTAAGTATAATTATTAGAAGTCCTAATGCAAAATAAAGTATAGCCATAAATGGTACAACTATGGATGCTACTTTCGATATTCTTTTGATACCACCAAATATAATAAGAGCAACAAGGGTAGCAATAATGACTGATGTTATTACTGTAATCCAGCTGAAGCTTCCTAGCAAGGGGATTGTAATTTGCGTCTCATTAGTAGGGTTAAAGAAATCGTTTATTGCATTTACAATACCATTAACTTGTGTGATAGTTCCAATTCCAAATAATCCAGCGCATAATCCGCTAATTGCAAAAATCTTCGCAAGCCATTTCCATTTAATTCCTAATCCTTGCTCAATATATGCAAAAGGTCCGCCAAGTATTCTGCCAGCGTCGTCGCGCCCTCTGTATTTGATGGCAAGAAAACCCTCTGAGAACTTAGTTGCCATTCCAATCAGCGCTGTAACAACCATCCAGAATAGTGCACCGGGGCCACCCGTTGCAACGGCTGTGGCAACACCCACCATATTTCCAGTACCTACAGTTGCAGAAAGGGCTGTCATAAGAGAACTAAAACTAGATACTTCTCCAGACTTGTTATCACCCTTTTCTTTTGTAAATATCCACTTTAAAGCAAGTGGCAGTCTTCGAAACTGTACACCTCTTGTTCTAATTGTCAGAAGCAGGCCACCAGCTAAAATAAGAACAATAAGAGGTACGCCCCATATATATCCATCAATTCTGTTTAAAATACTATCTATTCTTTCAATCAAAACTATATATCCTCCACAGACCCAAACGGCGCTATTATATCATATGTAAGGTGTTTAGACAAACATGGATTTATAAATGTTAATTGTGTTAAAATTATTACCGAAAAAAAGTAGGAAAGATACTACTAATGGCTCTTTGCCTGCTTTAAGTTCATCATGTAAATTCCTAGTCGATTAGAGTAAGGCTTATTCTATGGAAAGGTGAAATGAATAAGTGAGATTTCAATACTTAAGGTGACTTGTCACCTTCTTTTTCTTTATAACGTAGAAGAAAATGTCGCATTTTACATTTTAAATGTGTATATATATGTGAAAGGTTAATCCACATAAACAAATCTAATTAAAATGTGGTATATTATTAATAAGTATAATGAAGGAGGTAATTACTATGAGAAAAGAATTATTAAAGGGATTATCAGAAGAGCAAATCAAGAAGGTTGAAGCTTGCAAGAGTTCAGAAGAAATCATAGAACTTGCGAAAGCTGAGGGAATTGAGCTTACTGATGAGCAGCTTGAGGCTGTTTCAGGTGGAAATTGCTTTACGAGTTTTAAATTTCGTAAGTGTCCAGAGTGTGGCTCAAAATATTTTGATAAAGAACCTATAGAGGGATCAGATGTTTCCATGGGATATCGTTGTGAGAGGTGTGGACATTTTTGGACGGAGAGCTGATGTGGTAAAAAGTTGACAAGGGGACGGTTGCAATGCCATTAAGTTAAGGATTTCCCTTCATCACACATTTAAAACTTCATAAATGATTTTACTACTTTAAGATGGTTTGCATATATAAGCAGACCATCT
>ONAZ01000029.1 GCA_900315945.1 uncultured Lachnospiraceae bacterium
CTGGTTGTGGTGGTCTTATTTTGATACCTTCTTTTCAACCTGTATAAAATTTTCAATGTTCTTTAATTTAGCCTTGACTTTTTATTTGCAGGCTATTCTAGTATCTATTATGCACATCTTCTGCAAAACACATAAGATCTTTTATCTCTAATTTCGTGCCATCATCTAGTATAACATTTCCAGACATCCTGCCAAACACTTGATGCTGATCTGACTCAATTATTCCTGCATTAATCCTTGCAGCTCTATCTAGTACAGGAACGAAATCCATCTCAAATCTTCCATCTGAGGAGGTAAATGTCCATGGATCCGTGTAGCTGCTACTTGGAATGTTAAATGTAACATCATCTAATTTGTGACATACTCCGTCGTAGAATAATATGTTCTCTGATGCAGCAGAAGTATTGCCAAAGCCATATCCTATATTAAAACCAAAGGGCTTTCCATTGACGGTTCCATTACCAGAGCCCCAATACCATCTATTATCATATGTCCATACACCTCTACCCCAATCTAGTGTCCCATAATTAATAGATGGATCAAATACAAATTCATCATCGCCTAGCTTCATATATCCGTATGCTGGCATACAATTAATCTTCTGGTTATAGTAAAATGCAGTAAGCTTCTCCTCCCAAGGAGTAGCAATAACCATTGTATCCATCTTCGGTTGATAAAGTTTAATATCTGCAGAAAATGTCTTTCCTTCATAAAAATCAAACATCACACAACTGATGTGACGTATCTTACATCTTCCAAGCTTCTTATCTTCAGAAGTTATGGCATCTCCATACATTTTAACCGCTTCATCTAAAGGCACTAATTCATGCTTATAACTAAGAGACAACTTCTTATCTTCATATGCTATATCCCCTTGGGCGGACGTTTTTGGCATCTTCATTTTACCTAGTGGGAAAGCATTAAGTATTGTCTCTGTATGTTCCCATCCCTCTTTAAGATTAAGAAACGAAACTGACTGTAACCCTATATATCCATCATCTGATAAAGTAAAAGCACCAGCAAAATCATCATTTAGAACAAGATAATAATCCCACTCTTTTATCTTCAATTTAGATGCTTTAATCTGTCTTCTATCATACCTTTGTATCAGAGCCTTTGACCACCCCGGTTCTATTAACATCCCCTTCTCGTCTAATAGGTTGTGGCTCTCTGTCACTTCGTGATTTCTCATACTCTTCGCCCCCTTTAGAAGTATCTGCTTCCATAAACTTATGATTCTCTAAGCCCATTGCTAGATTAGGACTGTAGAAAGGATCCCCCTTCATAAGATCATCTCCTAGTTTCTCAACCAATCTATTATGTGATCCTTCTTCACTAATTATATTACTATTATTTTTCTTTGCAATAATTGATGGTTCAATTACTACTCTATACCCTTTCTTTCGAGCTCTTATGCAAAAATCCAGCATTACATCCCGTCCAGACAAAGATGTATCAAATCCCCCAAGTGATCGATAAGCTTTTTTACTAATCATACAAAATGCTCCATCAACCATTCCTACTTCGCGTGCAATAAGTTGCAAATTATCATAGCCTGCATCCTTTAATCTATAATTATAAAATGCAGGATAAGCATTTCCATCAGTATCATATATATAACCACAGTTCTCAGTAGTCCAGAAAGGCTTAGCAAATCTAACTCCTACAACAGCTACATCTTTTTGCTTAATATAACCATACATTTTCTCTAGATAATTCTTGCCCGTCACTTTAACATCCTTATCCTTCAAAAGCATATAATCTTTGCTTCTTACAGATGCACCAGCGCCATCATATTGAACCTTCCAGAATCGCTTAAGTGGTTCACTATCAATCTTCGCCTTAATGTTATTACGTGTAAGGTATGCTTTAACACTTGCCATATTCTCTTTATATATTAGTTCTTCTTTGTCAATATCAACACCCGTAACAGGATTCTTCATGAAATTAGGAAATACACTTCTTATAATTCCTACAATTGCTCCTTCCTTCTTCTCAGGAATCACAATTTCATTGTTCTGCATAATAGCACTATCATAAATATCTGATGAAAGAATTCTCTTATAATAAAGGAACTTCGGTATATGATAGAATCTGCATTTATTCTCCATGCATCTAAGAAGATACTCATACAAATAAGCCTCACTTAGAACCTCACGCATAAGACCAATTTTTTTGATAGTATCTCGCTTAATCGCCACCATATCGCCTATATAATTATTGCGAATAAACAATTCTTTATTAAAGTCCTGCTTTACATGAATCTTGGTCTTCTCTATCCCTTCTAGGTCTATATGATCGGAATATAGAACATCTGGTTCTGCTGCATCAAATATAGTCCCTGCCATATGATACAGGCAATGAGCATCTAACCTGTTGTGACAATTAGTTACAAGAACATAATCTCCTTCAGCAAAATGAAAGCCTATGTTAATTCCATAGGCCTTCCCTTTATGATTCTTTAATTTACGATAATGTACCCTAGTATCCTCAGGGAAAAATTCTTTAGTAATATTCTCTAAATTAGACGAATAATCATCATCTAAAATATACATCTCCCAATTGTCATAATCCTGTGCTACAACTGATTCAAGAAAATCTCTAAAGAAAATCTCTCTTGTATTAGAGCATACAACTACAATGGTAAAACTTGTTATCTTCATATTGTCCCCTTAAGAGTACTACTTGGAGCCTTTACCAGAAAATACCACTCCAATTGTCTTAAAAAGAATCTTAATGTCTAATCCAAGATTCCAGTTACATATATATTCTGTATCGAAGGCAACAACTTCTTCAAAATCTGTTATATCACTTCTTCCACTAATCTGCCACATTCCTGTAAGTCCCGGCTTAAATCCAAGACGAGCTTTATGGTGGAATTTATACATCTCATACTCATCCTCTGTCGGTGGCCTAGTGCCCACAAGGGACATATCACCTTTTAGCACATTAAAGAACTGTGGCAACTCATCAATAGAATACTTCCTCATAAACCTTCCGATTGGAATAATACGCGGATCGTCCTCCATTTTGAACATATTGCCGTCCATCTCGTTTTTGGCCATAAGTTCTTTCTTTCGCTCTTCAGCATCAACATACATTGAACGGAATTTGTAGAAATTGAACCTCCTTCCATTCTTGCCAATTCTCACCTGCTTAAAGAATACAGGTCCCGGAGACTGTATCTTAATTATTGGAGCAAAAATAATAAATGCAATGAAAGTAAAAACCATACCAATCAGAGAACCCACAATATCCATAAGTCTCTTGAAAAATAATTGTCTAGTACTTGCAATATGCATACTAGTAGTCAAGACTACATAACTTGCATAATTCTCAAGAATAGTATTAGGCATTACAAAATTCGTATGAACAAGACTAATATGAACTGTTACACCAAGTTCCACTAGTGTTGTTGCCAGTGCTTCAGAACTAGCTCTTGTATTTCCATCAATATATACTTCATCAACAACGTTGGTTCTAACATATTCTAGGAAGTTGTCAGCGTTGGCAATAACCGGTACACCCTGTATCTGTTGTCCTTCCATATCTTCATCAACAACAACAACACCTACAACTTTAAAATCAGTGTATTTGTTATGTGCTATCTCTTCAAGGCATCTTTCAACAGTCATTGATTCTGCCACAACAATCATCTCTGATTTATTCTTATCAAGAAGCTTTCTTCTTCTAATAACTCGTTTCCATAAAACTCTTGCGAAATACTCAAATATAATTACAAGAACAAGATATGTAAACAAAAGTTGTCTTGAATAAAGAATCGATTGCTTTGTAGCGTACATATATATTAGATATACGCCAAATACAACAAAACAATGAAGTATTGTTGCACGAAGCTCTTGATATTTATTACGTCTAAGGATTCCGGAATAAGACTCAACAAAGAATATAACAAAAATGTCTATTAAGACTAGCATTATAGCCATCCTAACGTACAAATCAACATTTACATTAGTATCTAAGTCAAAATTCCACTCAAATCTCCATACATAAGCTATAGAGAGAGCAAGCATCATACATAATATATCAAGTAATGTAAAATCCAGATGCTTAACCCAGCTTCTTTTCCTTTTACTATACATAGTTAATCTCCTACTCCTCTGGGAGTATATAAATGGCTATAACTCAACACCATTTGCCTTTAGTAATTCTCTTGCACTATCTAGAGAATCAACACCATGTAAATTCTTAATAGGTGCAAATTCTTTCTCTCTAACAACTTCATAAGGAACACTATCATTCATCATAGCTACCATATCAACTACTAGAGTTTCAAATTTATATCCATTAGGCTCAGTAGGTTTGATTAATTCTCCCTTATCATCAATATAAGGTATCTTCTTCTCAACTACATGCACCGGCATTCTGTTATTCATTATCTCTTCAAGTCTGGATACTTTGAATATATAGTTAAGGATTACTCCAAATGCATATAAGTAATTGCCATTTTCATCTGTAGCTTCAGCCATTTCATTACTTAGCTCATAGTATTCTACGATATATGGCTTACCACCTTTCTTGCACAAAGCTCCCATCTTCTCATAAGCATCTACTTTACGAACGACTTTACTTCCTGAGTCCGCTCCACTAAGAAGTGTTGCTCCGAAGAAAGCAGGATCACCAATACGCTGCAGTACATTGTCAACAGCGAATATATTAAGCCATTCTACTCCTCTCTTCTTAACATCCTCTAGGAGACCAGCTTTGGCAAGTGACGAGAACCATCCTCCGTTACCATTTGGCGAGGTGGCAAGACGACCTTTCTCTTCTAATAACAATTTTCCATCAAAATCAACTGCTGCTGCCATCTCCTGAACAAAGAATTTAACATAATCCTTCGGATAACCAAAGTAATTATTCTCTTCAAAAAATCTTATTGTCTCATCATTATTCTTCTCAGAAGTCATTATGTACAAAGGTATATATGCCTTTGCTTCATTCGTAACATCTAGGAGATTATTTATTAAGCAATTAAATATACATAATTCTCTTGTAAGACCTACATTAAGCTCTCCCTTCGGCTTATCAAGTCCGAGGCGAGTCCCCATTCCTCCTGCAAGAAGAACCGCTCCTAGTTTTCCTTCTTGTATGGCTTTAATTCCTGTCTCAGTAAATTCTTCTTTTCTTTCTTCTATCTCAGATATTTCTACCGCACCAAGTGGTTCAATATCACCTTTCGACTCTTCTTTGTCTTTTCCCACTAGAGCAATAGTTTCCCAATCAACTTCACCTATCTGTCTAATTAGCTGAGCCTTCTGTTCATTCGTTAGCTCGTCAAAACCTTCCATTACATGCTCTTGACCATGAGCTTTTAAAGTATCAAGTGCTTTTTGTCTATCCATTTTATTACCTCTCATACACTATATATTCTCACTCACAATATTATAGATATTTTAGCATATTTGTGTATGTAAGTCCACTAAAGCACATTATATTGTGGAGGATTGGGCATAAAAAAACTCTCGGCATGAATGCCGAGAGTAATTAGTTATCCTATTTCTTCTTAACTTTAATCTTATCAAGATGCCAGATATCTCTAACGTATTCTTCAATAGTTCTATCTGAAGAGAATTTACCAACATTAGCAACGTTAAGCATTGCCTTCTTAGCCCAACCTTCTTCGTCACGATATGCTTCTTCCACTTTCTGTTGTGCCTCAGCATATGATCTGAAATCAGCGAGAACAAAATATGTATCTGCAAATTGTGTCTCTTCTGTATTAAGAAGTGAGTTGTAAAGTGGTCTGAATAACTCTGGATCCTCTGGACTATAGAAGCCATTAATTAATTGCATAAGAACCTTTCTTATCTCCATATCATTGTTAAATATGTCCATTGGATTATAGTCTCTGTTAGCTTCATGAGCAATAACTTCATCTGCGCTCATACCGAAGATAAAGGCATTCTCCTCACCCATTTCTTCAACCATCTCTACGTTGGCACCATCCATAGTACCAATTGTAACAGCACCATTAAGCATGAACTTCATATTACCTGTTCCTGATGCTTCCTTTGATGCAGTAGATATCTGCTCAGATACATCTGCTGCTGCAAAAATCCATTCAGCATTAGATACTCTGTAATCTTCAATAAATACAACCTTAATCTTGCCATTTATTGACTCATCATTATTAATTACTTCAGCAACATTGTTAATAAGCTTAATAGTTAATTTAGCAATTCTATATCCTGCTGCTGCTTTAGCACCAAATATAAATGTTCTAGGATAGAATTCCATCTCTGGATGCTCTTTAATCTGGTTATAAAGATACATAACATGAAGAATATTAAGTAGCTGTCTCTTATATTCATGAAGTCTCTTAACCTGAACATCAAATATAGAACGAGGATCTACATCAATACCATTATGCTCCTTAATATATTTCGCAAGACGAAGCTTATTCTGGTATTTGATATTCATAAACTCATGTTGCATTCTTCTATCATCAGCATATAACTCTAACTTCTTCATCTGAGATAAATCTGTAATCCAGTCTTTACCAATTTTATCTGTAACCCAATGAGCAAGAAGCTGATTACCATGAAGAAGGAATCTACGTTGTGTAATACCATTTGTCTTATTATTGAACTTCTCAGGATACATATCGTAGAAATCCTTAAGGGACTCTTTCTTAAGAATCTCAGTATGAAGGGCAGCAACACCATTTACAGAATATCCTGCAGCTATTGCAAGATGAGCCATCTTAACCTGACCATCCTGTACAATTGCCATACGAGCAACCTTATCATCATCTCCTGGGAATTTATCCTGAATATCTAATACAAATCTTCTATTGATCTCTTCAACAATCTGATAAATTCTAGGTAATAATCTTGAGAAAATCTCAATTGGCCATTTCTCAAGAGCTTCTGCCATAATTGTATGGTTAGTATAAGCACAAGTCTTAGTAGTTACAGCCCATGCTTCATCCCACTCTAATCCCTTCTCATCCATTAATATTCTCATAAGTTCAGCAACTGCAAGAGTTGGATGAGTATCATTCATCTGGATAACAACCTTCTCGTATAATTTATGGATGTCATCATGATTTCTAAGATATCTGTCTACTGCTCTTTGAAGAGATGCAGATACAAAGAAATATTGTTGCTTTAATCTCAATTCCTTACCTGAGATATGATCATCACATGGATATAATACTTCAACAAGGTTACGTGCAAGGTTCTGATCCTCAACAGCCTTATTATAATCACCCTTATCAAAAGAATCTAGTCTGAACTCTTCCATAGGCTCAGCATCCCATATCATAAGAGTATTAACCATATTATTGTCATAACCTACGATAGGCATATCATAAGCAACAGCATTAACTGAATTATAATCATCATGAATAAACACTGTGCTACCATCAGGTTTTTGCTCTGCACGAATATATCCGCCGAATTTTACTTCGTAGCTATATTCAGGTCTCTTAAGTT
Source organism: uncultured Lachnospiraceae bacterium (assembly GCA_900315945.1). Classification (GTDB taxonomy): domain Bacteria; phylum Bacillota; class Clostridia; order Lachnospirales; family Lachnospiraceae; genus RUG191. The sequence goes on from ONAZ01000029.1 coordinate 7,458, forward strand.
CAAATGGATATCCATCCTTTAACCAATTATCAGGTACTTCCTTCTGATATCCATCAGAAATCTTCTGCTTGAACATACCATATCTATAACGAATACCACATCCGTATGCTGGATAGTTAAGTGTAGCAAGCGAGTCTAAGAAACATGCAGCAAGACGGCCTAAACCACCATTACCAAGTGCTGGATCTGGCTCTTGATCTTCAATTGCATTAATATCAAAGCCAAGCTCATCAAGGGCATCCTTAATCTTCTCATAAGTACATAGATTGATTAAGTTATTACCTAGCGCTCTTCCCATCAAGAATTCCATAGACATATAATATACAATCTTAGGGTCTTGCTCATTAACAGCCTTCTCTGTAGCTAACCAATTAGAGATAACTGTATCTTTGACTGCTAAAGCAACAGCTTGATATACTTCTTGCGCAGAAGCATCATCAAAATCCTTTCGATATAATCTTCTTACATTATCAACTACGTCTTTCTTAAAAGCCTTTTTATCAAACGACTTCTCTAACATGTGTTGTCCTCCTTTTATTTCTTACACACGTTTAACAAAGAGTTTTACTTCCTCTTTATTAATACTCCATTCTTTAGTATACCCATCAAGGCTACCTTGTGTCAACGAATTTGCAAGTACCTCTGACATTATAACATCAGAATTTCTATCAAAAATGCCATTTATTCTGTCTGTTCCGTCGTAACATACATCAATATGATCCATTACTTCGAATCCAGCATCTTTACGCATTGTTTGAATCTTACTAATTATTTCTCTAACAAAACCTTCTTCAATAAGAGCATCATCAAGATTAGTATCAAGAACTACTGTGACTTCATTATCACCATCTGTTACAAATCCCTCCATCTCAGTCATTGTAATAAGAAGGTCCTCTTCTTCTAACTTTATACTGCTATCAACTTCTGAAAGTGTAATATAACCATTTTCTTTAAGTGTGGCATAGGCTTTATTACCATCAAGATTAGCCAATGCCTCCTGTATTCCCTTAAGGAATTTGCCATACTTTGGTCCAACTGTACGAAGTTGTGGCTTAAATGTATATGTTGTAAAGCTTGATACATCATCTGTAAAATGCGCTTTCTTAACATTAAGCTCTTCCTCAATAATACTTACATAATACTCTGGAAGTGTCTCGTTTGCTTTAACAAACATTTGGCCAATAGGCTGTCTATTCTTAATATTAGCGCTATTTCTACAAGCTCTACCTGATACTACAATCTTAAGAAGAAGTTGCATATTCTTCTCTAACTCTTCATCAATCCATTTTTCATTAACTTCTGGGAAGTCGCATAGATGAATTGACTCAGGAGCACTTTTATCAATTGAACATACAAGATTAAGATATATCTCTTCTGTCATAAATGGAATCATAGGGGCAGCTGCCTTACAAATCTCAACTAACGCTGTATATAAAGTCATATATGCGTTAATCTTATCCTGTTCCATTCCTTTAGCCCAGAATCTCTCACGAGAGCGACGAACATACCAATTAGACATGTCATCTACAAATGCTTCAAGCGTTCTTGCAGCTTCTGGAATTCTATAATTACCCAAGTTATAATCCACCTCTTTAATGGTTGAATTAAGTCGTGAGAGCAACCATTTGTCCATAATCGAGAGTTTATCATAACAAAGTGTATATTTTGTGGCATCGAAATCATCAATATTAGCATAAAGAACAAAGAAGGCATATGTATTCCATAGAGTTCCCATGAATTTTCTTTGTCCTTCTTGAACTGCTTTTCCATGGAATCTATTAGGAAGCCATGGTGCAGAGTTTACGTAGAAATACCATCTAATAGCATCTGCGCCGTACTTTTCAAGAGCCTCAAATGGATCTACAGCATTTCCCTTTGACTTTGACATCTTCTGTCCTTTTTCATCCTGAACATGTCCCAGTACTATAACATTTTCATAAGGAGCCTTATTAAATAATAAAGTTGACTCTGCCATCAAAGAATAGAACCATCCACGAGTCTGGTCTACTGCTTCAGATATAAACTTAGCAGGGAATTGTTGCTCAAATAAATCTTTATTCTCAAAAGGATAATGATGCTGTGCAAATGGCATTGCACCTGAATCAAACCAGCAATCAATAACTTCAGGAACACGGCGCATTGTCTTACCGCAATCTGGACATACAAATGTCACTTCATCAATATATGGTCTATGTAATTCAACTTTAGCATCATCAGGGTTTCCTGAAAGCTTAGCAAGTTCTTCTCTAGATCCTACAGATGTCTGATGACCACAGCCCTCACATTCCCATATATTAAGAGGTGTTCCCCAATATCTGTTACGTGAGATGCCCCAGTCTTGAATATTCTCTAACCAGTCCCCAAATCTTCCTTTACCAATAGACTCTGGAATCCAGTTAACAGTGTTGTTATTCTTAATTAAGTCATCCTTAACTTCTGTCATCTTAATGAACCATGATTCTCGCGCATAGTATAGAAGTGGTGTATCACATCTCCAACAATGAGGGTAATCATGTTCGAATTTAGGAGCATCAAATAATAACTTTCTAGAAGAAAGGTCCTTTATAACTTCAGGGTCACAACTAATAGCTCCCTTTTTCATCTCTTCTTCAGTAGGTTTTGCTCTCATTCCTCCAAATGGAGATTCGTCTAGCATTACGCCCTTCTCGTCAACCATTTGTACAAGTGGCAAATCGTATTTTCTTCCAACCTTCGCATCGTCTTCACCAAATGCAGGAGCGATATGTACGATTCCTGTACCATCTGACATTGTTACATAATCATCACATGTTACATAGAATCCTTTCTTATGCTGATTGTCTGCCACTTTCTTAGCACAATCATATAATGGCACAAATTCTCTTCTCTCTAAGTCAGTTCCTTTGAAAGTCTCAAGAACTTCGTAAGCCTTACCTTCATCTCCTTCTTCAAGAAGCTGGCCTAGAACCTTATCAGCAAGTGCCTCAGCAATGTAATATGTATAGCCATCAACAGCTTTAACCTTGATATATGTTTCATCTGGGTTAACACAAAGAGCCACATTACTAGGAAGGGTCCAAGGTGTTGTAGTCCATGCAAGAAAATATGCTTCTTCGTCTGCACATTTAAATCTAACAACCGCGGATCTTTCTTTTACAGTCTTGTACCCTTGCGCTACCTCTTGAGATGATAATGGTGTACCACATCTAGGACAATAAGGTACAATCTTAAAGCCTTTATACAGAAGCTTCTTATCCCAGATCTCCTTAAGAGCCCACCACTCTGATTCAATAAAATCATCATCATATGTTACATATGGATTCTCCATATCAGCCCAGAAACCTACTGTACCTGAGAAATCTTCCCACATACCTTTGTATTTCCATACTGATTCTTTACATTTATCAATAAATGGCTCCATACCATATTCTTCAATTTGTTCTTTACCATTAAGTCCAAGAAGCTTCTCAACTTCAAGTTCTACAGGAAGTCCATGTGTATCCCATCCAGCTTTACGAGGGACAAACTTTCCCTTCATAGTCTGATATCTAGGAATCATATCCTTAATAACACGTGTAAGAACGTGACCTATATGAGGCTTTCCATTAGCTGTTGGTGGACCATCATAGAAGGTATATGTCTCTCCTTCTTTTCTTGAATCCATACTCTTCTGGAAAATGTGATTCTCATCCCAGAATTTTTCAATTTGCTTCTCACGATCTACGAAATTCAGATCAGTTGAAACTTTGTTATACATTTTAGTCTCCTTCCAATGTAGTTCTATTAAGATACTACATATATTATTAGTAAAAGCTTACTTAATTGAGAAAATACCCATATTAAGCATGCTAGATGTAAGCATATCTACAAATGCTGTGTTACTCATGATTAAGCTCATACATATTATAAGTAAAACCACAGAACACACACTACATATTATTCCAACAATAGCTATCCCTCTTGCTCCTCCTCTTCTAAGTTGGATTATTCCAAACACAAGACTTAGTATTGAAGAGAATATATTGAATATACTACAAAATAAAGTAAGTGATATAATTCCGCATACAAGAGATGCTATGCCAAAACCATTGCCCTTTTCTACTATTCTTTCAGAATTAAGAGCTACGCTACTAGATTCAGTAGGGTTATCATTTACATCATCCTTAATATTCTCATGAAGATTCTCTTGAATATCTGAAGCCTTCTTCTCAAGTTTCTCCTGGAAGGACAACTCTCTTGAAACATCTTCATCAGCAACAAGATTGATAGTGCTCTTATCTTCAATCTTGCCCGTTACTGCCTCATCAAGAAATTTGCCCTTAGGCTCTACTCCACCGGCTTCACTAATATCTTCTTTATCTTCATCCACGAACATATAACTATTATCAGTCATATCAATTCCTTCTTAATACTAATTCTAAAATTACAAAACCTGTCCCCAAATATACTAATCATCTGGCAACATTCTCATAATATACTGTCTATAGACAGAAAAACTCACTCTAAATATAGTATCATATATTGAGAAAATAGCAAGGAAAAACACTAAAAGAAGGATTAGCATACCGCCAATCCCTCTTTGTTAAATATAAATATAATTTTTCTTGGTTCGCTTGTAAATAGTTTATAATTGTGACACTCTATCCCTTGTTATCATCTACTTATTTAAACCAGAATCTTAAAGCGACTTTCCTATCGTCAACAGGTCCCCCTGTATCATAGGTATTATAACTACCATATTTACCATCCAGGCCAACCATATTCTCCCACCAAAGCCAGTCATGGAATGTAAATGCATGACGTTTTGTAAACCTGAGTCTGCATTTACTTTCAGCCCATTTGCCTCCAAATCCAATGCCATCAATTGTCTTATCCATATTCTTGACTTCATAAATATGTTGAGTAAGATCTTCTGTAGAGCCATTAATAACTGTATATTTCTTTTCAAATACTGGACCTAATTCAGGGAATGCTAAGAGCAAATCATCCTTTACACTGTTTCCATGAAGCTTGGATATATATTTATCACATACCTCTTTGCCTCCGGTATATACATTGAATTCCTCTTTTATATTGTTATGCCAATCAGTAGTTAGGAACTTTTCACATACTCCGTTTGTAGGAATATACCATCCAACCACTGATTTATTAAGCGTAGAACTGTATACCGGTGCATTAAGCTCAACGTTAAATGCTACTCCCGGGTTATTAGGTCCACTCGTATCGGCTTTAATACCCATAGGTTCAGGATTGCCAGGATGTTCATTTATCATATCAAGTGCTCTCGTCTGTCTCTGTGCCAAATCTTTATGTATATCTGGGTATGCAGCCATCTCGTAATAGAAGCTTAGTACTTTAAAAGCTCTGCTAATCTGATATTCCACATTACTTCTATATGCCACCCTCATGAAATATCCTTGTGATTCATAATTAAAGTATTCTGACCAGCATTTATCATTATAGAATATAGGGTTCTTATCCCATTCTTTAGCCGTCTCCGTTGTTACAAGGATATAATTATTCTCTATACGTTGAATAAGCTGAGAATATCCCCTAAAGTTTGCATTATTTTTTTTCTCTTCTTCGTTTATAATCTTAACCAGAGCTGCATTATAATCCTTTAGTTGCTTCTCAGAAGCATTTTTTGTCGGAATAACTCCACCACGACTCACATATATGTCACTTGCTGCTCTTGCTATTGCATCAGCCCTCGCACAATCAGTACTGAGCGCATCAAGAGCATTTTCATATCCTTGTGTCATAGCCTTGTATTGATTCTTTATAACCGTATCGAGCTTCTTATCCATTGCTTGTAACAGTACATTTATGTCATTAATCTTATCGTCCATTGTCTTATTACTCGGATTATTAGGGTCTTCTCCTCCTCTAAACAATCCTATCGCATCAAATATATCAAGCAATCCCGTCATAGCAGCTGCCGGGTTTCCGGAGATTATAGCTTTTCCAAAATCATATGCTATCTTACAGCCCTTACTTACCGCTGCAGCAGTAGCATTAACGTTTTGCAACTTATCAACGGTATAGTTAACAGCCATATCAGAAGTGCTCCACCTGTTATCAGATGTTCTTTGTTTCTTAACTGCATCAGCATTATTATTATTAGCTGCGGCATTATTATTAGCATTATTGTTATTATTAGCTGCGGCATTATTGTTAGCATTATTGTTATTGGCGTTGTTATTGTTAGCAGCATTATTATTGCCGTTATTGTTATTATTAGCTGCAGCATTGTTGTTAGCATCTGGCTGCGCAGCATAGACAACATTTCCAAAAAGGGATGCCAACATACTCGACTTCGATAATCCTGTAACATCATTCATGCCGGTAGAATTAATTACCTCGAAGAGGTCTTTGTTATATGTAGCAGTAACAAAATATGCAGGTGCGTCATCACCCCAATCTTCTATCAGTGCTCCTTCTGCAAATTCCAAGGTACCCATTAGATTCATATCTTCTACACTTACACCATTAGAAGGTACCTCTATTCTTAATGTAATATCTTGTTCTTCCTGCTCGTTTATAGAGACAATACTGCCCCCCTCGAAGTCATCGTGAAGATTAATCTGTGACTTATCCAGATTCTTCTTTATCTTACCGTTATTGGCTGAAACAAAAATATCAATTACAAAGTTATCGCCTTCTTTGTTATATGCAAGGGGAAATATTCCAACACTTGCGTGAGAATATCCTGACAGATACTGATTGTCACCAATCTGAATATGTCCTCCGAGGTCATCCATATTCTCTGCTTCGACTTCGACGATTATCTGACCATTCTTCTTCGTAACATTTTTAACCTTGGTATTATTACCAAAATCTATATTATCTTCATTAATCTTGGATGTATCAACTCCACTTACATTAATAGGAACTGTATACGTACCATTACTGCCTGTAATAGAAGATGTATCAATAGCAACAAGAGGAACAGCTATCTCAAATGTAATCTCTTCCGGCTTGGTTGCTTTCTCAAATCCACTAGGTGCTATCTTAATCTCTCCGTCAGTGTATACCGAAGACATCTCAGGAATGATAACTGGACTACCTGATAGATTAATCATAAGCCTCTTACCGTCAGCCACTACACTATCTACGGTCATATCCTTAAATGAATAACCTAAACTAATATCCTCCGGTTTAATTGTTGGAGAGAAATTCCCTTCCTTAGATGTAACTACTATTGTATTCTGATTAGATTCACTGGATACTTCCTTAGTATTTGATGATAAAGTATTATCCGGCACCTGAGGCTCTACAAGTACAACACGTTGAGCCTTCTCCATATAAATAGCATATGCATCATTGCCATTATTAGGAAAATCCTTATCATCACTAAAGGAAACGGCAATCTGCTTCCCATCATTTTGAAATTCTGTTATCTCTGCACTTTTATGTATAATTCCTACACCCGGAATTCCATTAGTATTATTTGTTTTCTCACCAGTATAGTCAACATAATCATAGCTAACAACAACATCTTCCTTTGTTATACTTCCAAAATCCACTGGTAAATCTTCACGTGTCTCTTTAAGACTTCCATCTTCTTCAACTTTTAACATATCTCCTTCTTTAAAGGAAATATTATACTCTCCCGAGTTACTAAACGCCACTTTTTGTTTGCTAAGTTGTTCATAACTCTTTTCTGTATTTGACAAAGCGTATATTGGTACACCTATACCTATCGCTGTCACAACCAGCGATAGACATATACATATACATATTATCGTCTTGATAGTTTTACTTTTTTCTGCCATAAACCCCTCCTAGCCTGATTAGTCTGTAATTCTACTACCTTCATCCGTATATAAATTAGATTATATTAAATGTTCTTACTCAATCATTATATCATTGTTTCATAGTATCTCGCAATGTTTTTTTGTCTCACATCATTTACATATATACACAAGAAAAAATGCCAAAAGAAGTATATCTTGGTATGCTGCTTTGATATATTAGACGTTTGATAGTTATGCCATAACCATACCCTATCACCAATGATGTGTTTTTCATATTGTTCATAATGCAAATCACACACTATAATATAATATGTAGACTATCAAAACACCAAAGGTATAAAACTAGTAAGGATACATTATTATGAATAAGATACTTGCATTCGGAGATTCAAATACATGGGGATTTAAGCCTGGCACAAAAAATATGGAAAGATACTCAGATAATGAAAGATGGCCAAAAATACTACAAAATATGTGTACTAACTCACATATTGTCGAAGAAGGACTATGCGGGAGAACAACTGCCTATGAGGATAAGAATGTAAATGGTCGAAATGGTCTAAAAACACTACGTCATATTCTCCAGAAAGAAACATATGACGCTATTATACTTATGCTAGGAACTAATGATTGTAAAACTGAGCTAGCACTTAACGAAAAAGACATATGTAATGGCGCAAAACAATGTATAGACGAGATATTAAAACATATATCCTGTTCATCTGTTCTCCTTATGTCACCTATTCTTCTTAAGGAAGATGTATTCAAACCAGATAAAGATCCAGAATTCAATCAAACTTCTGTCGAGATATGTAAAAAACTAAAAAACGAATATAAAAAACTAGCAAAAGAAGAAAAAATCTCTTTTCTCGCAGCATCCGACTTTGCTTATGCAAGCGATATAGACTGTGAACATATGGATGCTCAGGGCCACAAAAATCTGGCATATGCAGTATATACGAAACTTTGTCAGATGGGGGTAATGTGATATATTTTTTTGCGTACAAGAAGGTTCGAAAGAAGAGCTCTTAATAATATCCATGATTCGTCCTCCTTTTACATAATTTCTTCAATAGTGTTAACCATTCTTATATCAGTTGTCTTATAATACAATAGATTAATTGAAATCGAAGTGTAAGTGAACAAATTTAGGGCAAAAGTGAACAAATTACGCAAAAGTCAAAAGCCCAAGAAACCGCATAAATACGCGGTTTCTTGGGCAAAAATTAGACGTGCGTGAGAGGATTCGAACCCCCGACACCTTGGTCCGTAGCCAAGTGCTCTATCCAGCTGAGCTACACACACATATTAATATTGTCGGTGCATTTTCGCACCGACAATTATTATATAATGAAGTATAAGTTTTTTCAAGTATTATTTGACTATATTTCAAGAAGTTCACTATATGCCTTTAGTGCACCATCTGTGTCACCTGCAAGCACCTTCTTAGCTAGTACTTTACCAAGTTGAACTCCTTCTTGATCGAATGAATTAATATTCCATGTAAATCCCTGGAACATAACCTTATTCTCAAAGTGGGCAAGTAGTGCTCCAAGCGCTTCTGGTGTTAGCTCATGGCCGATAATAATGCTTGAAGGTCTATTGCCCTCAAAATACTTGTTTCTATTGTCATCATCTTTTCCACATGCAAATGCAACAATTTGTGCTGCAACATTAGCCTTTAACTTCTGTTGACTTGTACTATTCTCTATTACAACATCATTTCCCATTTGCGAATTTTTAAATCCAATAAACTGAAGTGGAATAATGTCAGTTCCCTGGTGAAGCAACTGATAGAATGAATGCTGTCCATTTGTTCCTGGCTCACCATAAATCACTGGACCTGTTTTGTAACTAATCTCTTCTCCGAAACGATTAACACTCTTACCATTAGACTCCATATCAAGCTGTTGTAAATGTGCAGGAAAACGACTTAGTGCTTGAGAATAAGGAAGAACAGCAGTAGTACCATATCCTAATACATTTCTCTCATATACACCAATTAATGCATCAAGAAGCGCAGGATTCTTTCTGATATCCTTGTTAGTAGAATTCTTATCCTCAGCTGCAGCACCATTTAGAAATCTCGCAAATATCTCCGGTCCAAAGGCAAGTGAAAGCACTGCACCACCAACCGATGAAGTAGAAGAGAATCTTCCACCGATATAATCGTCCATGAAAAATGCATCAAGGTAATCATCACTTTTAGCAAGAGGTGATGTCTCACTTGTTACTGCAATCATATGTTTACTTGCATCAAGCCCTGCTTTTTTCAATGCATCTTTAACAAATGACTCGTTTGTTAAAGTCTCAAGGGTTGTTCCAGATTTTGACACAAGAATAAAAATAGAATGTGCGACATCAATTCCATCTAATACTGCTGATGCATCATCAGGATCTACATTGCTTATAAATCTTGCTTCCATCTTAAAACAATTATTAGTCTTAGCCCAATTCTCAAGACTTAAATACATAGCTCTAGGTCCTAAATCACTACCACCTATACCAATTTGAACGGCAGTTGTGAATTTCTCGCCCTTTTCATTAACAATTTCACCATTGTGAACTTTATTGGCAAATTCTGCTATTCTCTCCTGCTGACTTACATAGAATTCACGCTTATTAACATTATCAGCAACTACATCATCGCCAATCTGGCCTCTAGTCAGTTGATGAAGCACAAGTCTCTTCTCACCTGTGTTAACAACTTCACCATTGTAAAGACATGCAAACTTATCTACAAGTTCTGCTTCATCAGCCAATTTAGCAAGAGTATCCACAACCTTATCATCAACCTGCTTAGATGCATAATTATATACAAGACCAGAAGACATAGGCACACTATATTCTTTAACTCTCTTTGCACCATTATCACCACTCATTACGGATTTAACATCAACTTGATTCTTAAGAGATGCGAGTTCTTTAGCAGAATCCAATTCATCATAATTTGTCCATTTAACCATAATACTAGTCTCCTTATCAATATTATTTTGAAAATGCTATATAAAAATAGAATTATACAACTAAGGTTTACTATACCATAACGGCTGTCATATATAAAGATATGAAAAGAAATATAATTATTTATTCTTTAAGGTTCATTTAAGTTTCCTATCATATACTAACCGTAGACTAATCAAAGAGGAGGTTACTTAAAATGAAGAAAAATGTTAAACCAATATCACTAATTATAGCACTAACCCTTATCTTAACAATGATAGCGACAGTGCTCCCTTCAAATATTTCTTATGCTAATAATACATCGGCAGAAGAACTAATTGCAGAAGGTGCTACTGTATTCACGTTTTCAGATGACTCTATCTCCGTCGAGAATGGAGATACAAGCACTTATAAAATTGAAAACAATGAACTGACAATCAAATCCCCCGGTACATACGTACTGACAGGCTCTTGTGCAGATGGTGGCGTTAAAGTCAAAAAGGAAACGACTGGTGTAACGCTCGTCCTTTATAATCTAACTCTAGCTTCTAGCAGCGGCGCTCCAATTGTTATAAACAAGGGTAATACTGACACAAAAATTATACTCGATGGCACTAATACACTTACCGACAATGAAAATCCTGAAGACGAAGAATCCACTGACGAAACTATTGCAGATAATTTTGAAGGTGCGGCGCTAAAAATCAAAGCAGGTGGCGACCTAACCATTGAAGGAGCCGGAACTCTTAACCTTAATGGGTCCTCTTGCAAAAACGGACTAAAAAGCGGAGATGAGGATACTGATAACGGGTACGAAGGTACTCCTGTAACTATTAACAGCGGAACAATTAATGTACAAGCTGCAAATGATGGAATACATGCATACTCGCTTTCTATTCTGGGTGGAAATATAAACGTTAGCGCAGGCGACGATGGTATAAAAGCAGACACCGACTTGAATATAGGCACAAAAGGGTCTGATAATGGCCCAAATATTACTGTAACAGATTCTTGTGAAGCATTGGAAGGTGCAACTATTAATCTATACTCCGGAAACGGAAATCTAACATCAAGTGATGACGGAATAAATGCTGCAAATAGCGACCTTACAGAATATTCTTTTAGCCTCAATGTCTATGGTGGTAATTGGATAATTAACGCCGGAGGAGATGGTCTTGATAGCAATGGTTCCCTTAGTATATATGGTGGCAGCACCGAAGTATTCTCTTCTACAGAGAATGACAATGCCCCATTTGACTACGATGAAAATAGCACATTTACAATAACTGGTGGAACTGCAATCGGAATCGGAATGTCAGGTATGGCTACATCTCCAACAAGCGGTTTATATGTAAGCTTTGGTTCCAATAATATGGATTTTAATAATATGAATAACAACAATGTTAATAATAATATAAAACTTGATGCTCCTAACGGAATGCCTGCGCAGGAAGGTCAGCAAGGAAATAATGGCGCACCAAATCAAGGCATAATGCCGGACCAAGGTATTAATGCTAATAATATAAGTATTTCAGCTGGAGACACTATTACAATAAAAGACAATAGCGGAAACGTATTATATACAACTACAGCTCTAAAAAATGCAAACAGCTTATTATTTTCCTCTGAGAAACTTATTGCAAATGAAACATATGGGTTGTATGTAAATGATGTTCAAGTTGCAACTGCAAGTGCAAAAGATAATAGTCAATCAAAAACGTTCGAACAGCCAAATAGTATACTTTTATCCGATAATAACACTAACTCAAACAGCAATAATGATATTAATGCATCAACAACTACATCAACTTCAACAGACACAACACAAACAGAATCAACAACAAAGGTTTCATCGGCACCTAAAACAGAAGATAAAATAATGCTTTATTCATTAATTGCGCTATTATCATCAACAGCAATGATCAGTTGCATATACTATATAAAACGAAAAGCAAAGCATTAATTATATATAATACTAAAAAAACCTCATCCAAAAGGACGAGGTTTTTTAGTGCCGCAGACCGGAATCGAACCGGTACGATGTCGCCACCACAGGATTTTAAGTCCTGCGCGTCTGCCAGTTCCGCCACTGCGGCTTATGTCATGAGGTGTCGCGAAGCGACGGAGCCCTCATGACCTAGCGACATTTCGCATATGCGAAATGTTGTCACTAGGCTCTAATATAATTCTAATGGGACCAACAGGGCTCGAACCTGTGACCCCCTGCTTGTAAGGCAGGTGCTCTCCCAGCTGAGCTATGATCCCACAGCGATATGTATTATAACATTTATCAAAAATGTTGTAAAGACATAAGCGACCCAAGCGGGACTCGAACCCGCGACCTCCGCCGTGACAGGGCGGCGCTCTAACCAACTGAGCCATTGGGCCAAATGGACCCTCGGGGACTCGAACCCCGGACCGACCGGTTATGAGCCGGTTGCTCTAACCAACTGAGCTAAAGGTCCACATAATTTAATACATATCTAGTGTTTATCAACAAGCAATATGTAAATTAGAAACAAAGCAGCTAGACAAAAAGTCAAGCTGCTTTAGTGACCCCGACGGGAATCGAACCCGTGTTACCGCCGTGAAAGGGCGATGTCTTAACCGCTTGACCACGGGGCCTTATGATTTTTCTAAAGATAGAAAAATACTCCCCCTGTTGGACTCGAACCAACGACACTTCGGTTAACAGCCGAATGCTCTACCGACTGAGCTAAGGAGGAATAAAGAAGGTATGTACCCTCAAAATTTCATATAGTAAAGTAAAGGATAAAAAAGCCTTCGATCGATTAGTACTTGTCAGCTGAATGCATTACTGCACTTACACCTCAAGCCTATCA
>ONAZ01000024.1 GCA_900315945.1 uncultured Lachnospiraceae bacterium
ATTATGGACTATTACGATATACGTAATGAATTGATATGTATGTGTGATAAAAAGGAAAAGCCACCTGTAGAAGACGTTTTAAAATATGTTTCGGGACGAATGATGGGTAAGCTTCTTCGTTACAGATACAATGAAGTTTATTGTATTATTAGGGCATTGGAAGACTACTACCGCGGACCTGAATGCTTTATGGAATTAGATCCTATAGATCTTCATGAAGAGCTTGGCAGGTATAACTATAAATATAATATGCCAGAGGATGTGGGTTTGTCTGAGATTCAAAATTCTAAAAGTAAATACAATATGACCCTTGACACTTATATGAAATCAGCTGTTTCTTGGTTGCTTCCGGCCAAGGATTATACATATGTTACTGAAGCAGTGGATATTGAACTTCCTTATAGAGCAAAGAGAATGTTTTTCTATGATGATAATCGTAAGATGGGTTTTTTTGTAGAAAAGAGTTACAAAGATGCAGTGAGGATAATGGCTCAGTACGCCCGAATAATTATGATTATGCTACATAAACATAGCGAGATCACGAAAAAGTGGGCATTAAAGAAACCGGACTTTACATCGTTAGAATATTGGGAAAAGTATCTTGAGTTGGATTAAGGCAGATAGTGATAGATTAACCACGTTATGAAATCCTTGGAATTAATTGGTACATAAAATTGTCGAGGCGGAATACGCTTGCATAATTTATGCAATGCGCGCTTCGATTTTTTTATCTGAACACGATTGTCCTTTGGATTCTTAAAAAGGTCAGCAAGATCTCTTTGTGTGAATTCATAGCAAAAGTGATAACCCTTAACGTAGGCGTCATAATTGACTGTCTCAAGGAAGTCTAATATTTTTCCATATGCAACATAAGCTTTGTTTGTTCTAATGTCTATTTCAGATTGTTCTTGAGTTAGAGAGGAATCGTTATAATTGTATTTGTATAATAAATCTGGAATTAGTAATACGGATTCCAGGTTGGTTGAAGCAACAAGTGCCCAAAGTTTATCCTCATATCTATCTATTGATGGGTCAAAAAGTGGCAGACTTCCATTATGAGCTTTTTTTACGGAATCAATATTCCATAGTTTGTTCCATGGATAGCCACCACCGTATATGAAATTATCTTCAGCTATACCACATTGAAAAGTGTTAACGCTAATGGATTCTGGGATTTCACTTGGATGGTGGTCAAAGCAACCGTCTTTCACATAGTCGTACCAACCATATACGCAGAAATCAAAGGAGTAATTGTTAATGTATGTACACATTTTCTCTAGGGCGTTAGGAACCAGTTCATCATCAGAATCGATAAAAATCAAATAATCACCGTGCAAAGATTGCAATCCGGTGTTTCTCGCACAACTCACACCCCTATTAGATGTATGAAATAGGATAATACTATCGTTGTTTTCAGCCAACTCATCGCATTTGTTAGCACATTCTATGTTAGAGCCATCGTCAACTATTATTAATTCAAAATTCTTGTATGTTTGGTTAATAACGCTATTAACGCTGTTTTCTAATAGGGTTGCAGGAGTATTATACACAGGCATAATAATGCTAATTAATGGATTTATGATTTTTGATTTCATTTTATATTGGCTCCTTGTTGATTTTTTAAATACATTATAACATATTGAAAGAATATATTGATACTTTTGTACTTATTATTGTGTTATAATCTATAGAGATTTAGATATTGAAGGAATGGTGTATGAGAACAAAGAATTCTTTCTTTAATTTTATGGCCAACACAGGCAGCTATATCATTAATTTAATATTGTCATTTGTTACACGTACAATCTTTATACATGTGCTTTCTGCAGAGTATTTGGGGGTTAATGGTTTATTTGGTAATATTCTATCAGTCCTTTCTCTTGCTGAACTAGGAATTGGAACGGCAATGCTTTTTCATATGTATAAGCCAATTGCGGAAGAAAATGAGGATGAGATACGTAAACTAATGAATCTGTATAGGATTCTATATGCTATTGTTGCGGGTGTCGTAACAGTTTTGGGATTGGCTCTTGTACCATTTCTTGATGTTCTTATCAAAGATAAGCCAGATATTGATGGGCTTACTACAATATATTTGCTGTATCTTTTGAATACCGTTTGTTCATATTTATGGGGATATAAAAGAGCAATTATAGACGGCCATCAAATGAGCTACGTGGGAACTATTTATAATACTGTTTTTACCACAACTCAATTTATATTACAGATTATAGTATTACTTGTCTTTAGAAATTTTATTATATATCTTGTGATTCAGATAGCATGTAGTATATTAACGAATATTGTAGTTGCGCATAAAGCAGATAAAATGTATCCATATTTAAAAAAAGACAAGAAGTCATTACCTGACAAGAAACAGATAAAGTCTATTTTTAAAAATATGGGAGCCATGTCAATACATAAACTTGGGGACGTAGTGCTTAATAATACAGATAGTTTGGTTATGTCTAGTTTTGTAGGAATTGTAAGTGTAGGAATTTACTCGAACTATCTAATGATATCTGCAAGTATTAATACGGCTTTGATGGGGGTTCTAGGTTCGACAACAGCAAGTATAGGTAATCTTAATGCTTCAGAAGACAAGGAGAGCGTCTTCAGAGTATTTCGCGTATTAGAATTTCTATGCTTTTGGATATATAGTTATGTATGCGTTGGGATGATGATTGTTTTTAATCCCTTTATGGAAGCGTGGGCAGGAGAGGAGTATCTGTTTTCAATGCCCCTTGTTTTTTTGTTTGTGCTGAATTTTTATATAAGCGGAATGCGCAAGGTTGTTCTTATATTCCGTGATGCAATGGGATTGTACTGGTATGACAGATACAAACCAATATTCGAGGTTGTGATTAATCTGATTGTATCAATTGTGCTTGCACAGTATATTGGAATTGCCGGAGTTTTTATAGGAACACTGGTAAGTGTAATGTCAACATGCTTTTGGATTGAGCCACTTGTGGTATATAAGCATGGATTTGAGAGAAAAGTGTCTCACTACTTTGGACTATTCTTTAAATATACAGCAATAATGTTTGCTGTTGGAGGCTTGTCATATTGGGTGTGTTCATTCATTAATATGGGAGGCTTCCTTGAGGTAGTATTAAAGAGTATAATAGTTACTGTATTATATAATGGTATTCTATTATTATTGTTTTTTAGAACTATGGAATTTAAAGAATTGTGGGGCGTGATTATGAAGATTTATAATGGCTGGAAAGAGAAGAGAAAGAATAAGGAAGAATAGAGTAGTAAAAAAAACCAGTATTACAAGAATAATCGATATAGGAGAATAAGAATGCTAAACATATATTTTGGTGATAAAGAAAATGAGATATATAATACATCTATGTATTTTGATCACACTTTTTTGGATAAGTGGTTTAAGGATGAGATGTCGCGTAAAATAATTAAATCAATAGATAATGCTGATGTTATAGGAGATAGAACAATAGATAGTAAGATGCTTGGTGTTATTCCTGTAACACAATTATCTGGCGGAACGAAAACGCTTATGCTTTTGAGAAATGAGAATAAGCATTTTTATAATGCGTCTACATGTGGAGATAATTGTGCAAAATGGATTCTTAGAATTGCAAATGAATCTGAACGGGATGTGAATATTACGCTTCATCACATTATGGATTTTGGCGATGATGAATTCGAGGCGTGTATTATGAATAATAACAAGATTGTTCATAGTATGAACGAACTTGTTATGTACGTTGGAGATTATGTATAGGAGATTGTCATTATATGAAAGGGAAGTTTGAGATAATAGTAAGGGACATGCATCTCCAGTATAAGTTTACTATATCCCGAAATATCACAATACTACGCGGCGATAGTGCTACTGGTAAGACGACACTGATAGATATGATTGCTGCCTACCAGTTGAATGGAGCGAGTAGTGGTGTTTCGGATAAAATCAGAAAAGAAATGTGTTGTTCTTACAGGTATTAATTGGCAAGTAAATCTAAAGCAAATAGATGATAGTATAGTGTCATTGATGAGGGAGATGCATTTGTTAGAACAAAAGAGTTCGCAACGGAGATTCAAAAAACATCAAATTATTATGTTATTGCCACAAGAACGCCACTTCATGATTTGCCTTATAGTGTTAGTGAAGTATACGGCATTAAGAACACTGCGGGGAATAGATACCAAGGAACAAAAAGATTATATAGCCAGTTTTACCGGATATACGAAAGTGAAATAGAAAGCATTACAAAACCGGAGTTGGCAATTGTTGAGGATTCAAATGCTGGTTATGAGTTTTTCTGTGCAATCTGTAGAGACAGTGGGATAAAATGTATTTCTGCAAATGGAAAATCCAATATCTATGAGAAAGTGAAAAAATGTAAAGAAAGAACGATACTTGTAATTGCAGATGGTGCGGCATTTGGATCTGAGATGGAAAAAGAATAGCAGGTATTATTGATTCCCCTGAAGAGTATATTGAAAGTCAGGTCTATTTTAGTTGGGAACAGTTTTTTACCAGGCTTTAATTGATGAAACTAAGGATAATTATCTGAAATATAATAAGTCAAGATTAAATGAAGTGTATTTGAGAAGTAAGGAAAAAAGTGCCATCATTAATAAGATGGATATTGTCAGAGAAATGATAACAAAGCATTAAGAACTATGATTATTCAGAATATCTTACCGCCCAGAAAAAACTTAAAATCTTTATATATAAAAGAACTGGACCCCTTGCGACGAGAGAAGGAGAACAGGAGTAATTTTGATATTGATATCGCATTTCCGATAAGATTAAATAAGGGCGATATTATATCGTTCGAGAGCTATGTTAACGCCCTCCCGATAGAGAAATGGACTAGTTATACAAATGTAAAGAGCATTGGAATTAGAATACGTTCTACTAAAGAAATCAAAATACAAATCTATAACTCTACGGGCGTATATGACTGGGATAATAATGGTAGATATGCAGGTAAGAAAGAGATTGAATCGGAGATTACCTGTGAAGATAAAAGAGGATATATGGAATATAGTATTGTTATAAAGGATAAACATTTGTCCGGAATCATATATCCTATAATTGAAGTAATTGATGATTGTGAATTGCTAGGTGGTGAATATATATCAGATAATACTGATAGTGCCAAGATAGTCAAACCCTGCTTTGTTGTGAATTATAATAGGGATGCTAATAAGACTCGTCAAAATATAAGTGCCATTCTTAACAATTCATTATATGATAATGAGCTTATAATTGTTAGTGATATGACAGGAAAACTTTCAAAAGATGCTTTCATAGATAATTCACATGTATGTAGTAAAATTATTCAAATTCCCACATCGCAAAATATTGGCAAGTGTTATAACGAAATACTACGGTATATTTCCTATGATGTTGAAGAAGATTATACGCATGCCTTATTAATTGATTCCGATGTGATTTTTCATAGTAGTGAGTGTGATAGATTGATTTCTTTTTTATCTACCCTTGATGATGTACGAAATGATATGATTATTCAAGGGGATATATTAAGTGATGATTCTTTGCTGGAGAGTTCGGGATATATAATAAGAGATAATAAACCAAGTGAAAGATTTAACGGGTTTGATATGACAAAACCTTCGGATTTTGTTGTATTAAGTACATCAGAGGAAATGGATTATTTCAAGTTTGGATTACTTTGTGTACCCCTTAATCAGATTAAAGCTTATAATCCTGATTTGAGAACTAGTATTGAGTTTGACTATTATTTACATCATAGCAGTATTAATGTAACAAATATAAATGGTTTCTTTGGAGTAAGAGAGAATAAAGAATCCAGAGGTGTTGTGTGGGACAACTATTATAGATATAGAGATTATTTCATTGCAATAGTTGATAGTGAATATGAGTTAGACAAGACAGAGTTTAGGATGTATATTGATAAAGAAATGAAGGCGGAGTCTAAGAAGGGAAATGTGGAATTAGCATTTCCCATATTAGAGGCAGCCAATGATTTCTTGAATGGACCAGATGGACTGTATGACGAATATTGCCTAGAGGAAATAAATGACAGGCTTAAAGAATTAAGCCAGAGATTTAATGATAGTATTGTAGGGCGAAAAAACATTATTAAAGATAGATTAGAATTACAAAAGCTTTATAACAAAATATGTCTGAAAATTGATCACGATTATGATATGATTATTGATGAATGGACAGAAAGTAAGAGAAAGGTAGACGATGAACGAGAACAACAATAACAATAATGGTCAAGGCAATAATAATAACAATAAGAATAATAATCGTATGCCTATATACGCATTTATTGTATTCGCACTTATTGCTTTGTTTGTAACTAGTCTTATTTATACAAGAACCGGTTCTTCTTCTAAAGAGGAGATTTCCTATACGCAATTTGTTAATCTTGTTGACTCAGATCAAGTTAAGGAAGCAGAATTTGAAGATGATAAGATTAACATCACTTTAAAGGATGATGCAACATTTACTGGTTCTGAGGATATGCAAAAGACACAGGACTATTATAAAGAAAAGACAGGAAAGAAGTTAGATGTTAAGTATTATACTGTATATGTGAAAGACGACCAGCTAGTTCCTGATCTTAAAGCTCACGGAGTTGATATTAAAGGAAAGGCACAAAGCTCAACTGCAAGTATTATCCTTAATATCTTAAGCTGGATAATTCCTATTGTTCTAATATGGGTTCTTATGAGTTTTGCTATGAAGAAAATGGGAGGCTCAGGAGCATTTGGCGTGGGAAAAAGTAATGCCAAAGTCTATGTAGAGAAGAGTACAGGTGTAACATTTAAGGATGTTGCCGGTCAGGATGAAGCAAAAGATTCCTTAGAGGAGGTAGTTGATTTCCTACATAATCCTCAGAAATATACAGAGATTGGTGCAAAACTACCTAAGGGAGCACTTCTTGTTGGACCTCCTGGTACAGGTAAGACATTGCTAGCGAAGGCTGTAGCCGGTGAAGCTGGAGTGCCATTCTTTTCACTTGCAGGATCTGATTTCGTGGAAATGTTCGTTGGTGTAGGAGCTTCTCGTGTTAGAGACTTGTTCAAGGAGGCTAACAAGTCTGCACCATGTATTATATTTATAGATGAGATTGATGCTATAGGTAAGAGCCGTGATAGTAGATATGGTGGAGGAAATGACGAGCGTGAGCAGACATTAAACCAGTTACTTGCGGAGATGGATGGATTTGATTCATCCAAAGGTTTACTTATTCTCGCTGCAACAAACAGACCTGAGGTTCTAGATAAAGCGCTTCTTAGACCAGGACGATTTGATAGAAGAATCATTGTTGATAGACCTGATCTAAAGGGAAGATTAGAGACTCTTAAAGTTCATTCTCATGATGTAAATCTTGATGAAACAGTTGATCTTGATGCAATTGCCCTTGCCTCAGCTGGTTTGGTTGGTTCTGATCTTGCTAACATAATTAATGAGGCTGCAATTATTGCGGTTAAGAATAATAGAAATAGTGTAAATCAACAAGACCTTTTCGAAGCCTTTGAACTTGTTGCTGTAGGAGGTAAGGAGAAGAAGGATAGGGTTATGAGTGATAAGGAGAGAAAGATAGTTTCTTATCACGAAGTTGGTCATGCACTTATATCGGCATTACAGAAGGATTCAGAGCCTGTACAGAAGATCACCATTGTTCCTCGTACTATGGGAGCTCTTGGATATACTCTTCAGACACCAGAGGAAGAGAAGTTCTTACAGACTAAAGATGAACTTATTGCCAAGATTAAAACCTTTATGGGTGGTCGAGCTGCAGAGGAGCTTATATTTAATACTGTTACAAGTGGTGCAGCAAATGATATTGAACAGGCCACGTCAATTGCCCGTAATATGGTTATGCGATTCGGAATGTCAGAGACTTTCGGTATGATGGGACTTGCCACAGTAGAGAGCCAATATCTTGAAGGCAGAGCTTCTCTAAATTGTGGTGATAAGACTGCGTCTGAGATAGATGAAGAAGTTAATAAATTAGTTAATGGTTTATATAAAGATGCTCTTAATACCCTAGAAGAGAACAAGGAAATTCTTGATAATATTTCAGAATATTTATATGAGAATGAAACTATTACTGGTAAGGAATTTATGAAGAGATTTCATAAGCTTAAAGGAATAGAGGAAGTAGAAGATAACGAAGATATTTTTGAAGAAGATGACTTCTTTGTAGATGATGATGAATAGAGATTTTAGTGATGATTTAAGTAAGCTCCCGGATAAACCGGGAGTTTATCTTATGCAGGATGAAAAAGATACAATCATATATGTTGGAAAAGCAGTCTCACTTCGTAATAGAGTTAGGCAATATTTTAGGGCCAGTCACAATGAAGGTGTTAGGAAAGATCGATTAGTTGAGAACATCCATCATTTTGATTACATAGTCACTGATTCAGAACTTGAGGCTCTCGTTCTTGAATGCAATTTGATTAAAGAACATAGACCAAAATACAATACTCTGCTTCGAGATGATAAAACTTATCCTTTTATTAAGGTTACGCTTTATGAGAAATATCCTCGTATTATTATGACTCGTGAACTTAAGAATGATAAGTCTAAGTATTTTGGACCTTTTACATCCGCATATTCTGTAAAGGATACCATTACGTTTCTTCGCAAGGTATATAAGATTAGAACTTGTAATAGTCTTAATGTTGATAGACCTTGTCTTGATTACCATATCAATCAATGTCTAGGAGTATGTGCTACTGATGACTACTACGAAGAATATATGGAAAATGTTAATAAGGCAATAGAGTTTCTTAAGGGGAATCATAAGAAGACTATTGATATGCTAACTGATAAGATGAATAAGGCTTCAGAAGATCTTGATTTTGAAAAAGCTGCGGAGTATCGCGATTTAATGGAGTCCATTAGAAATTGCATCGAAAAACAGAAAATTACAAGTGCAGATAATGAAGATGTTGATGTGATTTCTATGTATAAAGAGGATGATGAAGCAGTGGTTTATATACTCTTTATTCGTAACGGTAAACTTCTTGGAAGAGATAATTTTTATTTTGCCATGGAAAATGTGGAGTCAGACGAGAGTTTAATAAATACATTTATAAAACAATTCTATGATGGCGCATTATTTATTCCAAAAGAGATATACGTAGATGAAGAACTTGACAATTTAGTACTCCTTGAGGAGTACCTAAATGAGATAAATAATAACATTGATATAGAAGATGATGATATTAGTGATTATAATTCATCTATTAGAAATAGAAGAATTCAAATAATAACTCCGAAGATAGGTAAGAAAAAGCATTTGCTAGATATGGCAAGAACAAATGCGAAAATGACCTTAGAAAACAATCGAGAGAGAATGAAGCGTGAAATGGGCAGGACCATTGGCGCCCTTAAGGAAATAAGTGATTTGTTAGGGATTGATAAAATAGACAGAATGGAAGCTTATGATATATCTAATATAAGCGGCTATGATTCTGTTGGCTCTATGGTTGTATTTGAGGGTGGCAAACCTAAAAAAAATGATTATAGAAAATTTAGAATTAAGACAATTGATGGACCTAATGATTACGGCTCTATGAAGGAAGTTTTGACAAGGCGTTTTGAGAGGGCAATGACTGAGAAAGAGGAAGGAAATACAAAAAAAGGGTTTGGCAAATTGCCGGATCTTCTAATGATGGATGGAGGCTTAGGACAGGTCAATATAGCATTAGAAGTACTAGATGACCTTGGACTAGATATTCCTGTCGCAGGAATGGTAAAAGATGATCATCATAATACAAGAGGTCTAATCTACAATGGTAAGGAAATATCTATCGATACAACTTCTGAGGGCTTTAAACTTATTACAAGATTACAGGACGAAGCGCACCGCTTTGCCATTACTTATCATAAGAAGTTAAGAGGACAGGGAATGGTACATTCAATTCTTGATGATATTGAGGGGATTGGGCCAAAGAGACGAAAAGCTTTGATGAAATATTTCTCTGATTTAGAGAGTATAAGAGAGGCTGCTTTAGAAGAATTAGAGAAGGTAGATGGTCTTGATAAAAAAAGTGCAAAAAGTGTATATGATTTCTTTCACAAGTAAGATGTGGTAAAATTGTTATATTAGTGAGCTATGTTATAAATGGAGGTGGATTGAATGAATATTGGGGCGAATCTTGCAACTATAACAAGTAAGTTAGAGCTTAAGAATTACACAGAGTCTATAGATTTAAATACTAAGACTGTTTACATTTCAGATGTAAACAGACCGGCTCTTCAATTAAATGGTTTCTATGAGCATTTTGAAGCAAATAGAATTCAACTTATAGGAATGGTGGAACATTCATATCTTGAGCAAATAGATGAAAAGTCTAGAAATGAGCAGTATGATAAGCTACTTTCTTATCCTATTCCGGCAGTAATATTTTGCAGGAATTTTGAACCTGAACCATACTTTTTAGAGACTGCTAATAAGAATGGTGTTCCTGTTCTTGGAACAGATAGAAATACTTCTGAATTTATGGCAGAACTTATTAATACATTAAGTCTCGAACTTGCACCATCTACTGGGCTTCATGGAGTTTTGGTAGATGTATATGGTGAAGGATTGCTTATAACAGGAGAAAGCGGAATTGGTAAATCAGAAGCAGCATTAGAGCTTATAAGAAGAGGACATCGTCTTGTTGCAGATGATACCGTCGAAATAAAAAGAACTAATCAGAATACACTTTTAGGGTGTGCTCCTGCAACAACAAAATATTTGATTGAACTTCGTGGTATCGGAATTATTGATGTAAAGAGTTTGTATGGAGTTGAATGCGTAAAAGAATTGCAGCGAATTGATCTTGTTATCAAGTTAGAGGATTGGAAAAAAGGTGCAGAGTACGATAGACTTGGACTTCAAGATGAATATATGGAAATATTAGATGTTCCGGTTGTATGTCATTCACTTCCAATTAGACCAGGACGTAATCTAGCGGTAATTTGTGAGACGGCAGCAGTAAACCATAGACAGAAGAAGATGGGCTATAATGCAGCTGAAGAGTTGTATAGAAGAGTACAAGAAAATATTAAGAATCATCAAGGAGAATAGGTAAAATGGAAAGAGAAAATGTATGGAAGAAATACCAAAAAAAAGATGAAATAAACAAGGTACATAGTTTTGCAAATGGCTATAAAGAATTTTTGTCAAATTGTAAGACTGAGAGGGAGTGTACTAAATATTTTGAAAAAAAAGCTCAAAGTAGAGGATTTATTAGCATAGAAGAGGCAATAAAGAAGAATAAAAAACTGAAAACTGGAGATCGAATCTATGCAACTAATATGGGCAAGGAAATAGCTTTGTTCGTAATAGGTAAAGAAGATATTTGTAATGGTATGAATATTCTAGGAGCACATATTGACTCTCCAAGATTGGATTTAAAACAAAATCCTCTATATGAAGATTCTGATATGGCGCTTCTCGATACCCATTATTACGGAGGAATAAAGAAGTATCAATGGGTTACTATTCCACTGGCACTTCATGGAACTATTGCAAAAACAGATGGAACAACAGTTGATTTTGTAATAGGTGAAAAGGATGATGATCCGGTATTTTGTATTACAGATTTGTTAATACATTTATCTGCAGATCAGATGTCTAAAGAGGCTAAGAAAGTAATTGAAGGCGAAGATTTAAATGTGCTAATTGGTTCTATTCCTTATGGTGATGAGATAAAGAATGATAAGGAGAAGAAACAACTTATTAATAAAAATGTAATGAATATTATCATTGAGTATTTTAATAATATTGATAAGGAAAATGGTAATAAGAAATATGACTATAGAGAAGAAGACTTTATGTCATGCGAAGTAGAGGTTGTCCCTGCAGGAAAAGCAAGGGATATGGGCGTTGACAGAAGTATGATTCTTGGCTATGGCCATGATGATAGAGTGTGCTCTTATCCAACATTTGAAGCTGTATGTAGAGCAAAGAACCCAAAGAGAACGGTATGTGGCCTTCTTGTAGATAAGGAAGAAATTGGAAGTGTTGGAGCAACAGGAATGAACTCCCGCTTTTTCGAGAATACTGTAGCAGAGCTTATTAATCTTTGTACAGACTATTCTGATTTATTGCTTCGTAGAACGCTTTCTAATTCCTTTGCTATTTCATCAGATGTAAGTGGTGCATATGACAGCATATATGGAAGCGCATTTGAAAAGAAGAATAGTGCATATCTAGGAAAAGGATTTGCAGTAAATAAATATACTGGTGCTAGAGGAAAGTCTGGTTCTAATGACGCAAGTGCAGAATACATGGGCAAGATAAGAAGTATATTTGAGGAAAATGATATATATTATCAGACATGTGAGCTAGGGAAGGTTGATCAAGGAGGTGGCGGTACTATCGCATACATCTTTGGTAATTACAATATGAATGTTATAGATGGGGGCGTTGCTGTTCTTAGCATGCATGCTCCATATGAAGTTATAAGTAAGGTTGATTTATATGAGGCTTATAAAGCCTATATCGCATTTGCAATGAAGGCATAATATAAAAAATGTATAAAGTGTAAAAAAAAACCCAGATTATCCTTCTTTTTTATGGATAATATATATATATATTATTGATTAAATGCTATATAGTTAATATAAGTGGAAAGATACGTATGAGACGAGAATTTATTGATAAATTATTAACAATTGTAGATAAAAATAATGTATATTTCGATGAACCCATGAGCAAGCATACAACATTTCGAATTGGTGGAAATGCTGATGTGTTTATAGAAATTGCCGCCGATGAGATTGAGAATGTTATAGAGGCATGCAATGACGAAGATGTAGCATATACAGTAATTGGCAATGGTAGTAATGTACTAGTTGGAGATAAAGGAATTAGAGGCGTTACTATTTCTATTGGAAAAAGAATGTCTAATATAGAGGTGGAGGATGATGTTGTTGAAGCAGAGGCAGGAGCACTGCTATCAAAGACTGCTAATAATGCATTAAATGCCAATCTTTCAGGGATGGAATTTGCATCAGGAATACCAGGTTCAGTTGGTGGCGCAGTGCTAATGAATGCAGGAGCCTACGGTGGCGAGATTAAAGATATTCTTGTATCGGCAAATGTGCTTACTCCTAAGGGAGTAGTGAAGTGCTATTCTAATGAAGAATTAGAATTATCATATAGACATAGTAAGATAATGGATGAGGGTGGCATAATTCTTAGCGCCAAATTTAATCTAGAGTCTGGAGTATATGATGATATCAAATCTACAATGCAAGAACTTAATGGTAGAAGAGTAGATAAGCAACCTCTTAATTATCCTAGTGCAGGTTCCACATTTAAGAGGCCAGAGGGACATTTTGCAGGAAAGCTTATTGAAGAATCTAATCTTCGAGGATATAGAGTAGGTGGAGCCATGGTTTCTGAAAAGCACTGTGGATTTGTGATTAATTATGATAATGCATCTGCAATGGATGTAAGAAATCTTATGAAGGATGTATCTAAGAAGGTATATGAGGATTCAAATGTTAGACTTGAACCTGAGGTTAGATTTATAGGAGAATTTGAATGAGATTACTTCTTCTTACTGGAATGTCGGGAGCAGGAAAAAATTCTGCTTTCAAAATACTAGAAGATATAGGATATGACTGTGTAGATAATCTTCCCATACCACTTCTTAGGAGTTTTGTAACCCTTGCTTTAGAAGAATATAGTGATAGAAATCTTGTTGTTGGAATTGATGCAAGAGCAGGCAAGGGCATAAGCGAAGTGGCGCAGATTCTTGATGACTACAAGAAAGAGATTGAGATACTTTATTTAGATGCTGATAATGCTACTTTGATGAAGCGTTATAAGGAGACTAGAAGAACTCATCCTTTGACTGGACCTATGAATATTCAATCGGGAATATATGAGGAAAGGGAAGCTACAAGCTTTTTGCTTGAAAGAGCAGATTACATAATAGATACGACTCATTTACTTGTGAGAGATTTGAAGGAAGAGTTAACAAAGATTTTTCTTGATGGTGGTGAATATAAAAATCTTTTTGTCACAGTAATGTCTTTTGGATTCAAATATGGAATACCTGCAGATGCTGATTTAGTATTTGATGTGAGATTTTTGCCTAATCCATTTTATATACCGGAATTGCAACCCTTAACAGGTAATGATAAGCCGGTACGAGACTATGTGATGGATTCAAATGAAGCAAAAGAATTTGTTGATAAACTAGAGGACATGGTTAGATTTCTTATTCCTAATTACATTAAAGAAGGTAAGAATCAGCTTGTTATATGCATTGGATGTACAGGTGGTAAGCACCGTTCAATTACGCTTGCCAATGAGCTTTATAATGCACTTTCAGATTGTACTGATGTTGGACTAAGAGTGGAGCATCGCGACATAGAAAAAGATAGGGCAAGAGGTAAATAGACATGTCATTTTCTAGTGACGTAAAGAATGAATTGTATGGTAACATAAGTAAGGCTAGGCATTGTCAGATTGCTGAGTTATCTGCAATAATAAGCTTTGGCTGTAGGCTCAGAATTGATGGAAATGAAAGTGTGCTAGAACTTGAGCAAGATAACAATAGATTACAAAGAAAATTTTTCTCGTTGATTAATAAGACACATTCATTTGATAAATCAGAAAGTGTCTCAGGTCATAAAGTTATTGAAGTTCTTAAGACAACTAAGATTATAGATGATGAAAAGCTAAAAGGCGCAGAACTAGATTATATTAATAAACTGATTATTCAGCAGCCCTGTTGTAAGAAGGCTTTTATAAGAGGTGCGTTTCTTTCTGCTGGAACAATTAGTGATCCTAATAAGTCTTATCATTTTGAGATTATAGCTAGAACTAGCAGACAAGCAGAAGAATTGAGAGAAATTCTAGAATTCTTTGAAGTTAGAGCGAAGATTGTAAGCCGAAAGAATCATTTTGTGGTATACTTAAAAGAAGGGTCGCAGATAGTTGATGTTCTTAATGTTATGGGTGCGCACAAATCTTTGATGGATTTGGAAAATGTTAGAATTGTAAAAGAGATGCGTAACTCAGTTAACAGAAAAGTCAATTGTGAGACGGCTAACATATCTAAGATGATTAATGCATCTGTTAAGCAGATTGAGGATATAGAATATATTGAGAAAACCATAGGCTTATCTAATCTGCCGGATGTACTTGGGGAAATGGCTAGTGTTCGATTAGAACACCCGGATACCCCCCTTAAAGAATTGGGTGAATATCTTTCTACACCTATTGGTAAAAGTGGTGTTAACCACCGATTACGTAGAATCAGTGAGATAGCTGATAAACTTAGAAACCAGGAGGAATAGTTGATGAAGAAGGAAGTTGCTGTAAGGATGTCGGAGGAATTTGGAGCAACACCTATTGCACATCTTGTGCAATTAGCTAATCAATATGAAAGTAGAATTTATATTGAGGTTGATTCTAAGAAAGTGAATGCTAAATCTATTATGGGTATGATGAGTCTGGTGCTCTCAGAAGGACAGATTGTACAGATTGTTGCTGAAGGACCTGACGAAGAAGATGCTTGTAATGGCCTAGAAGTATTTTTCCAAAATAATATTTAAGAGGGAGAGAAGTAATGGAGAAACTTCTGTTTATCTTTAATAGACATTCTGGCAAAGGTCAGATTAAGAACTCTCTAGTAGATATTATTGATATTTTTGTTAAGGAAAACTATGATGTAACTGTTTATACAACTCAATCACAAGGTGATGCTATTAACAAAGTTATGGCGTCTGTATCAGAGTATGATAGGATAGTATGCTCTGGTGGAGATGGTACTTTAGATGAAGTTGTTACAGGAGTAATGAAATCTAATGTTAGGGTACCTATTGGTTATATTCCGGCAGGCTCTACTAATGATTTTGGCAATTCTCTTGGAATAGATAAAGAGATGGAACGCTCAGCTCGAATTGCTGCTAAAGGTGAACTATTTCCTTGTGATGCAGGTAAATTTGGAGACGATTATTTCATATATGTTGCAGCCTTTGGTATTTTTACAGAGACAAGTTATTCTACAAGTCAAAGACTTAAGAATGCCCTTGGACATGCTGCGTATCTATTAGAAGGAATAAAGCAGGTTAATAATGTTCCAAGTTATCATATTAGAATTGAAACTGGAGAGACTGTAATAGAAGATGATTTTATTTATGGAATGGTAACTAATTCACTTTCAGTCGGCGGTTTTACAGGAATTATCAAAGGTGAAGTGGGACTTAGTGATGGACTTTTTGAAGGTTGTTTTGTAAAAACACCTAAGAATATGTTAGAACTTAATGATGCGCTTGCGTATTTAACAGGCATCAAGAAATCATCAGCCCATGTATATAATTTCCAAAGTAATCACTTCAAATTATACGGTTCTGAAGAAATGCCATGGACTCTTGATGGAGAATACGGTGGAAAACATAAAGACATAGACATTGAATGTTGTCACGAGGCAATAGATATACTTGTTGAGTAAATGTTGATTGGACGTTGTATTTAGGATATAATTATATAGGAATTTTTAATAAGGAGGTTTTGTGATGATAGTAAACGCAAAAGAAATGTTACAGAAGGCTAAGGCAGGTCATTACGCTGTTGGCCAATTCAATATTAATAATTTAGAGTGGACAAAGTCTATTCTATTAACAGCAGAAGAATGTAAATCTCCAGTTATACTTGGTGTATCTGAAGGTGCTGGAAAGTATATGACAGGATTTAAGACTGTTGCAGAGATGGTTAAGGCTATGGATGAAGAACTAGGTATTACAGTTCCTGTAGCTATTCATTTAGATCATGGTACATACGAAGGATGTTACAAGTGTATTAAGGCTGGATTTACATCAATTATGTTTGATGGTTCATCTCTTCCAATTGATGAAAATGTTGCTAAGACTAAGGAACTCGTTGCTGTATCTCATAACTTGGGATTATCAATTGAGGCAGAAGTTGGAGCTATTGGTGGCGAAGAAGATGGTGTTGTAGGACAAGGTGAGTGTGCAGATCCTGATGAATGTAAAGCTGTTGCTGACCTTGGAGTAGATATGCTAGCTGCAGGTATTGGTAATATTCATGGAAAATATCCTGCAAACTGGGCTGGATTATCATTTGAGACATTAGATGCAATCCAACAGAAGACAGGAGAGATGCCACTTGTACTTCACGGTGGAACAGGAATTCCTGAAGATATGATTAAGAAGGCAATTGATCTTGGTGTATCTAAGATTAATGTTAATACAGAGTGTCAATTATCATTTGCAGCAGCTACAAGAGAATATATTGAAGCTGGTAAGGATAACGAAGGAAAGGGATATGACCCTAGAAAGCTTCTTGCACCTGGTGCTGAAGCAATCAAAGCTACTGTTAAAGAGAAAATGGAATTATTTGGCTCAGTTAACAAAGCTTAATTATTTAGACAAAGTGGGTGCTACGACGTTTCGCAGCGCCCTTTTTTAGTAGAAAGGGATAACATGAATAACATGGAAGATAATATGCAAAAAAACGAAGAGTATTTTAATGTGGCTGATATATTTGGAGAGAATGTATTTAACGATGCCGTTATGAGACAGAGACTTCCAAAGAAGACATATCAGATGCTTAAGGAAACAATTCGTCTTGGCGCACAACTCGATCTTGAAACAGCTGATGTTATAGCGCATGAGATGAAAGAGTGGGCAATTGAGAAAGGCGCTACTCATTATTCTCATTGGTTTCAACCTCTTAATGGAATTACTGCAGAAAAGCATGATTCTTTCATTTCGGCTCCTATGTCAAGCGGAAAGGTTCTTATGAGCTTTTCTGGAAAGGAATTAATTAAGGGAGAGCCTGATGCGTCTTCTTTTCCATCAGGAGGGTTAAGAGCAACTTTCGAAGCAAGAGGATATACAACATGGGATTGTACTTCACCTGCTTTTGTTAGACAAGATGCTGCTGGTGCAACTCTCTGCATACCAACTGCTTTTTGCACATTTACAGGAGAGGCTTTGGATCAGAAAACTCCTCTTCTTCGTTCAATGGAAGCTCTTAATGAGCAGGCTTTGAGGTTTTTGAGATTATTTGGTAATACAACTTCTAAGCGAGTGATTCCATGTGTAGGTGCTGAACAAGAATATTTTCTTGTAGATAGAGATATGTATAATGCAAGAAAAGATTTGATATATACAGGAAGAACATTATTCGGCGCAATGCCTCCTAAGGGACAGGAAATGGAGGATCATTATTTTGGAGCAATAAAAGAACGTGTTGCTGCTTATATGAGAGATGTAAACAAAGAGTTGTGGAAGCTTGGGGTAACAGCCAAGACTCAGCATAATGAGGCTGCACCTGCTCAGCATGAGCTTGCCCCAATATATGAACAGGCCAATATCGCTGTTGACCATAATCAGCTTACAATGGAGACACTTAAGAAGGTGGCAGCAAGACATGATATGTATTGTCTACTTCATGAGAAACCTTTTGCTGGTGTTAATGGTTCTGGAAAACACAATAACTGGTCTCTGGTTACAGATGATGGAATTAATCTATTTGACCCAGGTAAAACTGTTCATGAGAATACACAATTTTTATTGATGTTATGCGCAGTTCTATCTTCAGTAGACAAACATGCAGCACTTCTTAGAGAATCAGCTGCTGATATAGGAAATGACCATCGTCTAGGAGCAGATGAGGCTCCTCCTGCCATTATATCAGTATATCTTGGAGAACAATTATCTGATGTTCTAGATCAGTTAATTGATACAGGTACTGCAACACATAGTATCAAGAGAGAGAGAATGGATACTGGTGTAAATGTTTTACCAGATTTCAAAAAGGATGCAACAGATAGAAATAGGACTTCGCCATTTGCATTTACAGGTAATAAGTTTGAATTCCGTATGGTGGGTTCGAGAGATTCTGTGGGAGAGCCTAATATAGTACTAAATACAATTCTTGCTGAAAGTCTTGCAGATATTTGTGATAGAGTTGAAGCAAGCAGCAATAAGGATAAAGAGATACATGATATTATTAAAGAGCTTGCTACCAAGCATGAGAGAATAGTATTTAATGGTAATGGATATTCTGCTGAATGGGTTCAGGAAGCAGAGAGAAGAGGGCTTCCTAATATTCCATCTATGGTTCAAGCAATACCAGCGCTTACAAGTGAAGATTCGGTTAAGTTATTTGAAAGGTTTGGAGTCTTCTCTGAGGCAGAACTTGAGTCAAGAGCTGAGATAGAATATGAATTCTATGCCAAGACTATTAATATCGAAGCTAGAACTATGATTGATATTACAAGAAAACAGATTATTCCTTCAATCATAGAATACACAACAAGACTTGCTAATTCTATTAATCAAGTTAAGCAGGCTTGCGATAAAGCAAATGTCAGTGCACAAGAAGAGATTCTTGTACAGGTTTCTGACAATTTGAGCATTGCAAAGGATAAACTTGATAATCTAGAAAGCAAGATGCCTAAGGTAAAGGATATTCTTGAGACCGATAAAAAAGCTATTTATTTCCATGACGTAATAATTCCAGCAATGAATGAACTTAGAGTACCGGTAGATACTTTAGAGATGCTAGTGGAGAAAAATGCATGGCCAATGCCATCATATGGAGATTTACTATTTGGATTATATTAGAATTAGTAATAATAAGAGGAGGTATGTTATATGTAACATACCTCCTCTTTTGTATTGTCAGATTTGTTAAAACTCCCTCGTACTATTGAAATTCGAATCAGTTGTGTTTGTGGAGTTGCTGTCTGTATGATTTGTGCTATTAGTACTATTGCTGGTATTCGTTGTCTGTGTTGTTGTAACAGTTGTTGTTACCTCAACTTGTTGTTGCCCGTTATGAATTGTACAATAATTTGTAAATCCATTTATATCGTATAGATATGGGGAATCATCTGTTCCCTGACTTCCACCCACTATATATACACTAGAGCTTGTAGATGGACAATATTCGGTAGCAACTTGCTGTGATTCATTACAAATTGTAACGCCTATATGATGATCACAAGTATCTTTTGGTTCTGTTCCTGACGCAAAATATTCGGTAATTACCTGACTTCCTCTTGGGTCATTATCGCATACGCCTTCAAGTGGAAGTTTTCCTGATTTCTTACATACGCTTACCTGCGTGATTCCTGATGGCATATTGAAGTCTTTATATGCAAGACCTTCATGTATACGTTTCATAGCAGCTCGCCAAATTGCTTTTGAATAACTTGTAGAGCCTTGAACAGCATTGTCATCATTTCCACCCCATATAACGCATGTGTAATAAGGTGTATATCCAGCAAATAAAGTATCTCTGTTCTTTGTTGTTGTTCCTGATTTACCGGCTACTGCCATTCCATCAAAGTTAGCCGGAGTACCAGTACCTTGCGTCATAACGTCTTTCATGGCGCTTGTTAGTAGCCATGCGCTTGTTTCCTTAAGAACATCCTTAGGCTTTCTCTTGGAATTATCAATTATAACTTTGCCACTGTTATCTTCAACCTTTGTATAGAATGTTGGTTTGTAATACTTTCCTTCATTTGCAATAGTCGCATAGGCTCCAGTAAGCTCAAGGTTAGTAACACCATTTGTGATACCACCAAGGGCAAGAGCCTGGTTATTGTCACCGCTAACTAGAGTTGTGATGCCAAGGTTCTTGGCATATTCCATTCCAAGTCCTGTTCCAATTTGTGTAAGTGTCTTAACAGTAACAATATTAATGGAGTTTATGATACCTTCTCTTAATGTTGTAAATCCTCTGAAAGAGAAATCGTAGTTGTTAATTGACTGTCCATTGGCATAGCTCATTGGAGCATCATCCTGCACTGTTGCAAGGGTTAAGTTCGCAGCATCAAGAGCAGGTGCATATGTTGTAACAATCTTAAATGTTGAACCGGGTTGTCTTGTTATGTCAGTTGCTCTGTTTAATGTCTTGCTTCCGTCCTTTGGTCCGCGTCCTCCAACTAGAGCAACAACTGTTCCGTTGTTATGATCCATAACTGTAAATGCAACTTGTGGTTGTAATGTGTATGATACAGTTTCGCCACCTTCTGGTATAGAGTCCCCTGGCTCCATTATTTCTGATTTATATTTCTCAATTGCAGCAGCAGCTTGTGCTTCAGTATCAAAATCAATAGTGTAATTTGGATTAGCATTTTGATAATAAGAAAGCATTGTCTGGTCGCTGTAATTCTTTGTTGAGCCATCCTTTTTATTAACAGTAAGTCTATATGAGAAACTAACCTTTGGTTTTGTAGGATAGTTGTTCTGGTTATTGGCTTCTTCGTCGCATATCTGCTGTATATGACTATCTTGTGTTGAGTATATTTTAAGACCACCAGAATAAATCTTCTGATATGCTTCACTTTCTGAGTAGCCTTTTTCTTCCATCAAATCATCTGCAAGTTGGTCAGTAAGAGCATCTACAAAATAAGATGTAGCACTACTTCCAGAACTACTGTTATTAATAGTTGAGATTCTATCATATACGTTATCTGATAACGCTTTCTCATACTCATCTTCTGTAATATATCCCTGGCTTAGCATTCTCTTTAATACTTCCTGTTGACGAGCTTTGTTGCTGTCAGGATTATTAATAGGATTATACTTAGATGGATTCTGGGTAATGGCAGCAATAACTGCAGATTCCGCAAGGTTAAGGTCAGATACCGACTTGTTGAAATACTTGTTGGAAGCGGCCTGCACTCCAAGGGTATTAGAACCAAGGTTAATAGTGTTAAGATAGTTTTCTAGTATCTCATCCTTTTCCATATAATCTTCAAGTTTAACTGCAAGGTATTGTTCTTGGATTTTACGATTGAATCGCTCTATAAAGTTATTCTCACTCATCCATTGTGTGAAATAGTTGTTCTTAAGAAGCTGCTGAGTTATGGTACTGGCACCTTGGGATTCTTTACCAAAAGAAATAAAACTTGTAAATGCAGCTCTAATAACACCTTTGATGTCAACGCCGTTGTGTTTATAGAATCTTTCATCCTCTATTGCGACAAAGGCATGCTGTAAATCTTCAGGAATTTTGTCAAGTGATGCATGTTCTCTGTTGGCACCTGATGCAGCTAATGTTTCGATTTCATTTCCGTCCTTGTCATATACTTTAGACATGTATCCGGTTGGTGAAACATCTACATCTTCAATGTCAGGACATTTTGCGATTAGTATGGTAGAATAAATTCCAAATACTACTATTAAGAACAGTACAAAACCACATAGTCCAATTAAAAGACTTTTTCCAAAAGTTGTATTAAACTTTTTTTGAGCTTTGTTTCTTGCGCTGTTTTGCTTTTTGACACGGTTACTTGTGTTTTTTTTGCCGTAATTCATAAAAACCTCCAGGATTTAATGCTTATACGTCATAATCTTCTCTATTATATCAAAAAAATTGCTTATTATAAAGAAGAAACATATAATATAGTTATATGTAAGAGTTAAGGAGATCATAGAATGAGTAATCATCTTGTAATAAAAGGCGGGGCGTGTGGTGAAATAGTTGTAAAAAAATCGCGTTTTATCGCAGAATTGAAATACGTTGAGACAGAAGAAGAAGCAACTAATTTCATAAAAGAAAAGAAAAAACAATATCATGACGCAAGACATAATTGTTCCTGCTACATTATAGGTGAAGAATTAAAAAAATCCAGTGATGATGGGGAACCTTCAGGTACAGCTGGACGGCCTATGCTTGAGGTATTAGAGGGAAAAGATTTAATAAATGTAGTTGCTGTAGTTACCAGGTATTTTGGCGGAGTACTTCTAGGAACTGGTGGCCTTGTAAGGGCTTATCAAGATGCAGTAAAGGAAGCACTTGATAATTGTGATTTTCTTCATACTGTTGTTGTTAATGAAGTAAATGTGGCACTTGATTATAGTATATGGCCTAAAATTGAGAATTATTGTAAGGAAAAAGGTGTTGTTGTGGGAGAAGTTGAGTTTGCTGAAAATGTTAAAGCAAAGCTTAAAACACCAATAGACAATACAGATAGCGTAATAGATGATATTATCGAAATCACAAATGGAAAAGGCCATATTGATAAGGACGACAAGGATTATACAATATTTTGTGATTAACAAATTCTCTAAAAGGGGTTATAATATAAGTAGATATGTGTAACTTTCTAGAAAGGAGGAATTATTATGATTAATGGTATAGGTTTTGATTTTGGTAGTTCCTTTTCTGGAAATGGATTTGGCCATACACTAGGTGTTGAAGATGAATCCTTAGGTGTAGGCTTTGGAGTAGATAGTGCAAGTGAGGCAAAAGGTGTTGGATCTGAGGATGGCAAGATTAAGCCTAAAGGAGAATGTCAGACTTGTAAGAATCGTAAATACCAGGATGGTTCTGATGAGATGGTGTCTTTCAAATCTGCAGCACATATTTCCCCACAAGCAGCAGGGGCAGCTGTAAGAGGCCATGAGGGAGAACACGTATCTAATGCTTATAAGAAAGCTTTTCAAGAAGGAGGAAAAGTTGTTTCTGTAGGTGTTTCAATTCATACGTCAGTATGCCCTGAGTGTGGAAGAACATACGTGTCTGGAGGAACAACTCACTCGGTTATTTCTACACCGGTTAATGAGGATAAAGCTAATCCTTATACCAAGAATAAGAATGCAATTTCTAAAGCTAATTCCCCAGGATTAGTAATGGATTTTGGAGTATAAATATTAAGAGATGGAGACTAGATAATGGATATTAATCAGACAATTGCAAATGAACTAGGTATTAAACTAGGTCAGGTTGAAGCTACAGTTAAGTTGATTGATGAAGGGAACACAATTCCATTTATTGCTAGGTATCGTAAAGAGGTTACCGGAGCCCTTAATGATGAGGTGCTCCGGAATCTTTTTGATAGACTAACCTATTTACGTAACTTAGAGGATAGAAAGAATACGTGTATCGCATCAATTGAAGAACAAGGGAAATTAACTCCTGAATTAAAAAAGCAGATTATGGAGGCTACAACCCTAGTTGTTGTTGAGGATTTATACAGACCGTATAAACAGAAGAGAAGAACAAGAGCTATGATTGCAAAAGAAAAAGGATTGGAGCCGCTTTCTGATATTATTATAGAGCAGGTTGAAACAACTCCGATAATTGAAATAGCCGCAAATTATATCAATAAGGAAAAAGAAGTTGAAACTGCTGAAGATGCACTTGCGGGAGCAAAAGATATTATTGCAGAGATTATTAGTGATGAAGCAGATTATAGAATATATATTAGAGATTTAACATTTGACAAAGGAAGAATAGTAAGCACCGCAAAAGATCCAGAGGCTAAAACAGTATATGAAATGTATTATGATTTCGATGAGCCTGTAAACAAGCTTCCTGGTCACAGAGTCCTTGCCCTTAATCGTGGAGAGAAGGAGAAGGTGCTAACTGTTAAGATTGAGGCGCCAGAGGAAGAGATAATTAGTTATCTTGAGAAGAAAGTTATTACAAATGATAATCCTAACACAAGTGAAGTCTTAAAGGAGACTATTCTTGATAGTTATAAGAGACTTATTGCACCTGCAATAGAAAGGGAGATAAGAAGTGAACTTACAGATACTTCTGAAGACGGTGCAATTAAAGTCTTTGGTAAAAACTTGGTTCAGCTTCTTATGCAACCACCTATTGCTAACAAGGTTGTACTTGGATGGGATCCTGCTTTTAGAACAGGTTGTAAGCTTGCTGTTGTTGATGCCACAGGAAAGGTTCTTGATACAACAGTTATTTTCCCAACAGAGCCGCAGAATAAAGTTGAAGAATCTAAGGCTGTCTTAAAGAAGTTAATTGATAAATACAATATAGAATTGATTTCTGTTGGAAATGGTACAGCAAGTAGAGAGTCTGAACAAATAATTGTTGATTTAATAAAAGAGATACCTAATAATGTTCAATATGTAATTACAAATGAAGCAGGAGCTTCTGTGTATTCCGCTAGCAAACTTGCTACAGAAGAATTCCCTAATTTCGATGTGGGACAAAGGAGCGCAACTTCAATTGCAAGGAGATTACAAGACCCATTGTCTGAACTTGTTAAGATTGATCCTAAATCAATTGGGGTAGGTCAGTATCAACATGATATGAACCAGAAGAAGCTTTCTGAAGCATTGTCTAATGTGGTTGAAGATTGTGTTAACAAAGTGGGAGTAGACCTTAATACAGCGTCTATGTCTCTTCTTGAATATGTATCAGGCATTAATAAAACTTTGGCAAAAAATATTGTTGAGTACAGAGAGGCAAATGGTGCCTTTAACGAGAGAAAAGAACTTCTTAATGTAAAAAAACTTGGGCCAAAGGCATATGAACAGTGTGCTGGCTTCTTACGTATAAGAGATGGAAAGAATCCTCTTGATGCAACAAGTGTTCATCCGGAAAGTTACGAAGCATGTGTAAAACTTCTTGATAAATTGAATCATTCTCTTGATGAGATATTAAGTGGTGGAATGTCAGGTATTTCAAAGGAAGCTACAGATGTCTCAAGTCTTGCAGATGATCTTAATATTGGTGAGATTACATTAACTGATATTATTACAGAATTGGAGAAACCAGGTAGAGATCCTAGAAGTGATATGCCACTTCCTGTTCTTAGAAGCGATGTCCTTGATATGAAAGACTTAAAGCCTGGAATGGTGCTAAAAGGCACAGTTCGTAATGTAATAGATTTTGGTGTGTTCGTTGATATTGGAGTTCATCAAGATGGCTTAGTTCATATATCCGAGATATGTGACGAATATATAAAGCATCCATTAGAAGTTGTTAGTGTTGGAGATGTAGTAGAGGTTTCTGTTTTATCTGTTGACTTAGAGAAGAATAGAATACAACTTACCATGAAGACTGGCAATAATAACATTTCACATAGGATTAAGTCTTCTAAGCAAGATAAGAACAATAACAAGAAGAATTATGATAAGAATGCTTCAAATGCCAATAAAAAGAAGAAAAACTCATCAAAGAATGGCAATTCGAGTAACAAAAAAGGATTTGTAAAGAGAAATAATTTCTTTGATGGAATTGTAATAAAATAATGCTTGACACGTGTGGCAGTAATTAATATACTTAACTCGTAAAAAATAATAATCTTCGGGGCAGGGTGTGATTCCCGACCGGCGGTGTTCCAATAATTGGTAAGTCCGCGAGTAACGTTTGATACGTATTACATGAGCTGGTGAGATTCCAGCACCGACAGTAAAGTCTGGATGGAAGGAGATGCTGTTACTATTGTAACAGCTAATGTGCCGATTCGTATTATATACGATATGATGTGCATTATACTCGTTATGAAACAAAGACCCCAGAGTTTTCTCTGGGGTTTTCTTTGTCTCGAAAGAAAGAAGGAGTTTATGGAGAGAACAATGGAACAAAAAACACAAAAGAATGAAAAACTAATTTCAACTAGAAAGCTGGCTGTAACAGGTATGCTTTCTGCAGTAGCATTTATCTTAATGTATCTTGAGATACCGATACCTATTATGCCAAGCTTTGTAAAGTTTGATTTTTCTGATTTGCCAGCTTTAATTGGAGCATTTGCTCTTGGACCAGTATGGGGAGTAATTATAGAACTTGTTAAGAATTTACTTCATCTTGCTGTATCTCAGTCAATGTTTATTGGAGAGTTATCTAATTTCATACTTGGGGGAGTATTTGTTCTTGTATCTGGACTTATTTATCAGAGAAAGAAGACAAAGAAGAATGCCTTTTTTGCAGGTTTAATTGGAGCACTTGTCATGGGAGTAGTGAGCATCTTCTCTAATTATTTCCTCGTGTATCCTGTATACATCAAGGCGTATTTTGATGGCTCATTAGAGACTTGCCTTGCAATGTATAATGCTATTTGTTGGGAAGTAGCTGATTCTGGCGTTGGACCACATTTATTTGAAATCAAATCCTTAATGCAGGCAGTATTAATATTTAACTTGCCATTTACATTCTTGAAGGGCATGATTTCAGTAGGAATTAGTATGCTTGTATATAAACCTTTATCAAAGTTTATAAAGGGCTAAGGTGTAGTTGATTTACGACACTTTTATTTTACTTAATCAAATGTTATAATTTCTAGGTACATAATTTAGAAAGGAATGAGCTTTAAGCTCTTTAGACATTATGAACTTAGAATTTGAAATTAAAATGACGACCAAAGACTTATACAAATATAATATGAGAAATGCATACACTAGTATGCAAGGAATTCTCAGTATTATTTGTTCTGCTTTGGTTGTCTTTGTTTTTATATGGAAATTTGATTCTCTTACTACGTTATATAAAGCACTGTTTGTGGTTCTTGCAATAGCATTTCTCGCATATATACCAATTTCTTTATATATCAGATCGAAGCAGATTGTTGCCACTACTGATGTATTTAAAGAACCATTAACATTTATCTTTGATGAGGAAGCAATTAATCTTAAGTCTCCAGTAGCTACAGAAGATGACGAAACTGTACTCCCTTGGGAGGACATATATAAAGTTGTGAAGACAAAATCTTTGATACTTATATATACTAATAGAGTTAGTGCTTATATTATTCCACGTGAGCAGATTGTTGATAAAGAAAAAGAAATAATAGATGCTTTGAAAGACAAAGTAGATGCTTTCAAATTACGTGGTTTATAGATTGGAATGTGTAAATGATAATAGAAAGCTTTAGTGAAAAAGAGACGAGGG
The DNA here is from genome assembly GCA_900315945.1 of uncultured Lachnospiraceae bacterium. Lineage (GTDB taxonomy): Bacteria > Bacillota > Clostridia > Lachnospirales > Lachnospiraceae > RUG191. Next base: position 27,627 of record ONAZ01000024.1, read on the forward strand.
AATTTGCCAAAAGCTTAGGCGAAGGTGCAAAAGAAGGGCAGGTTTATTGTTTAATAGGTGATTTAGGTGTGGGAAAGACAGTATTTACCCAGGGTTTTGCAGAAGGACTTGGTGTAGAAGACTGGGTTAGTAGTCCTACATTTACAATTGTGCAGGAGTACAGAGATGGTAGATTGCCTTTTTATCATTTTGATGTGTATCGAATAGGCGATCTAGAGGAAATGTACGAAGTTGGATTTGAGGATTACGTATATGGAGAAGGAGTATGCCTTATAGAATGGGCAAATCTAATAGAAGACATTCTGCCCCTTGATGCTATTACTGTTAGAATAAATAAAGATTTAGACAAAGGATTTGATTATAGAAGGATAGAGATAGAGGGGTTGCCAGAATAATTATGTTAGAATATAACATATTAGATAATTTGGGAGAATAATATGATAGTACTTGGCTTTGAGGCATCCGGTCTTGTAGCAAGTGTTGCTATAGTAGAAGACAATAAGTTGCTTGGAGAATATACAATTAATCATAAGCGAACTCATTCTAAGACATTAATGCCTATGCTTGATGAATTAAAAAACAGAATAGAAATAGACTTGGATAAGATAGATGCTATTGCTGTTGCGTCTGGTCCTGGTTCCTATACTGGACTTAGAATAAGTTCTTCTACTGCCAAAGGACTGGGGATGGCGCTTAACAAACCAATTGTGTCAATTCCCACCATGGATGGTTTGGCATATAATTTGTGGGGGCTTAAGGATTATATATGTCCTATAATGGATGCCAGAAGAAACCAGGTATATACTGGTGTATATAATTTTGACAGAGACAAGATGCATATTGTGAAGCCCCAATCTGTACTAGATGTTAATGATTTGCTTTCCTATTTATGTGAAATGTTAGATGAAAGTGACAAAGTGGCATTTCTTGGAGATGGTGTGAACTTACATCATGATTTGATTATTGAAAAACTGGGTGACAGGGCAATTTTTGCACCTGGTCACGTGAATATGAATAAAGCTTCAAGTATTGCTATGCTTGGAATAGAATATCTTAAAGAAGGAAAAATAGAAGAGCCTGATTTACATAGACCTAGATATCTCAAATTATCTCAAGCAGAGAGGGAAAGGCTTGATAGTGGCAAAGGAATATTAGAACCAAGTGATGGATGATTTTAATAAAATTGTAATTTGTGCAGCTGAAATTGATGATATAGATTCAATTGCTAAGATGGAAAGCGAGTGTTTTACTGATGCGTGGAGTTGGGATTCTTTTCATTCTTGCTTTGTGAGTCCCTATTACGAAATTGTAGTAGCACGAATTGGCGAAGCAATTGTTGGATATGGTGTTGTGAAATCCATGTATGAGGATGCAGAGCTTGTAAGGATAGCGGTTTCTTCATTTTATAGAAGATTAGATATTGGATATAAAATGCTTGATTGGTTGATTAATGAAGTGAGAAATAATGGGGCCAAAAAGGTGTTTCTAGATGTTAGAAAATCTAATGAGGCTGCAATATCATTGTATAAGAAAATGGGCTTTTCACCTTATGAGATTACAGAAGATTTTTATAATAATCCTGTAGAGGCGTCAGTCAAAATGAATTTGGAGATAAAAGGGAGATAATATGTTAGATGTATGTTTGCTTGGTACAGCAGGCATGATGCCACTACCTAACAGGTGGCTTACAAGTCTGCTAACAAGATATAATGGAAGTAATATATTGATAGATTGTGGAGAAGGAACCCAGATAGCCCTTAAAGAAAGTGGGTGGAGTCCCAATCCTATTGATGTAATACTTTTCACACATTTTCATGCAGATCACATTAGCGGTCTTCCAGGTATGCTTCTTTCTATGGCAAATGCTGATAGAACAGAACCGGTTTTACTTGTTGGACCTCGAGGATTAGAAAAGGTGGTAAAGTCCTTGTTGGTTATAGCGGGAGGCCTGCCTTTTGAATTACATTTTCGAGAATTAAAAGAAAAAAATGAGACTATTGTAATAAATGGTTATACAATTAATGCATTTAAAGTAAATCATAATGTACCATGCTATGGCTATAGTATTAGTATTTCAAGACTTGGAAAATTCGATGCAACAAAAGCAAAAGAATTAAATATTCCTGTTAATTTATGGAATAGATTACAGCATGGGGAAACAGTTGAGTTTGAAGGGGATACTTTCCAGCCTGATATGGTTATGGGCCCTGAGAGAAAAGGGCTTAAGGTAACTTATTCTACTGATTCTAGGCCATGTGAATCTATTGTAAATGCAGCGAAGGAATCGGATTTGTTTATCTGCGAAGGAATGTACGGTGAGAAAGACAAATTGCAAAGTGCTAAAGATAAAAAACATATGACTTTTTATGAAGCGGCAAAGCTTGCGAAGGAAGCAAAGGTTCAAGAACTTTGGCTCACACATTTTAGCCCTTCTCTTATGAATCCAAAACAGTACATGAATGAGGTTAGAGATATATTCAAGAATTCTCATCTTGGAAAGGACAATATGAAGAAGGAATTGGCATATAAGGAGGAAGAAAATGAATAATAAACTTAAAGTTGTTATCAGAGTAGGAATTGTTTCCTTAATATGTGCTGCATTGGTTGTAGGATATTTCCTATATCTAAATAATAAGAATAGTAAGCCTAGTGATCAGGATGAACAACTAACTGAAGCTGAGATAATTGAAACTACAGATTTTGATAAGAACTATCCTGAGTCACCACGTGCAGTTGTAAAATGGTATAACAGAATAGCAACGGTTATATATAATAATGATTTGGGAGATGTTAAGTTAGAAGAGGTTGGAGAACAAGAGCGCAAACTCTTAGACGACGACTTACTCAAACTCAATCCTGAAAAGGATTTCTATAAGAGATTAGAGGCTGAGATGAAAGAGAATCAGGAGAGACAGAGAAGCATTGTATCTTCTGAAGTGTGTGAAAGCTCAGATATTACTTATAAAACAGTTAACGGATATGATTGCGCGTATGTATACGCATATTATTTTGGTAAAGAAGGCAATAATTTTACTAGAACATATCAGAAATTCTGCTTAAGAAAAGACAAGCAGGATAGATGGAAGATTCTTACTTTTGAAAAGGTGCCTCAGGAAGAAACCCCCTTTTCTGTATAAAAGAAGTGTGATGGGAAGATAATAAATGTGTAATTTAGATAAAGATATAAATATTCTTGCAATAGAATCCTCTTGTGATGAGACGGCAGCAGCAGTTGTAAAAAATGGAAGAGAGGTTATTAGCTCTGTTATTTCAACCCAGGTTCCAATTCATACTTTGTATGGAGGCGTTGTGCCAGAGATAGCAAGTCGAAAACATATAGAAAGAATTAATCAGGTAATAGAACAGGCATTAACTGAAGCGCATAAGACTTTGGATGATATGGATGCTATTGCTGTTACAAGAGGGCCAGGGCTTGTAGGTGCGCTTCTTGTTGGGGTATCTGTTGCTAAAGCTATTAGCTATGCAAAGAATATTCCTCTTGTTGGAGTGCATCATATAGAAGGACATATTTGCGCTAATTATATAGAATGTCCTACACTTGAACCACCTTTTATGTGTCTGGTTGTATCTGGTGGCCATACTCATCTTGTAAATGTGAGAGGTTACGGTGAATACGAAATACTTGGTCGTACTAGAGATGATGCAGCAGGTGAAGCGTTTGACAAAATCGGAAGAGCCATCGGCCTTGGCTATCCAGGAGGTCCGAAGATTGAAGCGGCGGCTAAGGAGGGAAATCCTAATGCTATAGAATTACCTAGAGCAGTTGTAAATGATAATGTCTATGATTTTAGTTTTAGTGGACTTAAGTCCGCAACTCTTAATTATTTAAATAGTGTGGAAATGAAAGGTGAGACTGTAAATGTACCAGATGTCGCAGCATCATTTCAAAAGGCAGTTGTTGATGCCCTTGTATCTCATGCCATGCTTGGATGTGAGGAGTATGGTGCGAAGAAGCTTGCTATAGCTGGTGGTGTTGCTAGTAATGAAACATTCAGAACTGCTATGAGAGAGGAAGCTGAGAAAAGAGGAATAGAATTCTTCTGCCCGTCTAAAATTCTATGTACTGACAATGCAGCTATGATTGGTTGTGCAGGATACTACGAGTATATTAATGGTAGAAGGGACGGTCTTGATCTTGACGCAATACCTTACCTTAAGTTGGGGGAATAAAATATGGAAAAGTATGTTGCTATAATTTTGTCTGCTGGTCGTGGCAAGAGAATGGGGTCAGATGTTCCCAAACAATATATGGATATAAATGGTAATCCAATACTTTATTATTCCATAAAAGCTTTTGAAGAATCAAAAGTTCATTCTATTATAATTGTTACTGGATCATCCGATATAGATTATGTTAAGACAGAAATTGTTGATAGATATGAATTAAAAAAAGTAGTAGATGTTGTCTCTGGCGGAGATGAAAGATATGATTCTGTGTACAGAGGTCTGGAGGCTGCTAATAGAATTGATGCTGATTATGTATTGATTCATGATGGGGCAAGACCATTTGTAGATCAGGATACAATTATTAATTGTATGGAAAATGTTAGAACTAGCCGAGCTTGCATAGCAGGTGTTCCTGTAAAAGATACAATAAAGGTAGTAGAATCTAATAATGTGATTGTTGATAATCCTGATAGATCTACCCTTTGGATGGCTCAGACACCGCAGTGCTTTGAATTTAGTCTTGCATATAATAGTTATAAGGAAATGATTGAGTCAGAAAAGACTAAAGGCATAACAGATGATGCAATGGTTATTGAAAAATTTGGAGGCATAAAGTCTGTTATGATTGAGTCTTCATATAATAATATAAAGGTGACAACGCCCATAGATATAAGGATTGGAGAACAGTTATTGAACAATTTGTGATTTTTTTAAAAAGGTTGTTGACAGCATTTAATTTGCTGTGTTACAATAACTTGCGTGCCTAAAAGCGCAGACAAATAAATTATTTATGCAGAGGTATCGAAGAGGTCATAACGAGGCGGTCTTGAAAACCGTTTGTCCATTGGGCACGTGGGTTCGAATCCCACCCTCTGCGTCGGAAATCCATCCAGTTCATGCAGTATATCTGAATGGATTTTCTATTCGAAAAAATCTCGTGATTTTTTCAAAAAAGTTGTTGACAAGGCAATTTGCAAATGATATTATATCAGAGTTGCGTGTCAACGCAGCATAACTACATTGAAAACTAAATAGTGAAATAAAGCATAACCTATTCAAGATGTAAACCTGAAATTC
>ONAZ01000027.1 GCA_900315945.1 uncultured Lachnospiraceae bacterium
TCAAGGAACTGATTGCGATGATATAGTCACCGCCACTATATTCAAAACTTTTCAGTTTTAAAAACTTTTTATTGACTATTTTTAATAGTTAGTCTCGCTTAATATGTTTTAATCTTTATCACTTATGAAGTTAGTCCTGCGCTGCGTACTCGCTCGGCCTACTCGACTCTGCACGACCTAAGTGCTGCGCAAAGGCTATAGAAAATATATCGAAAGATGTATGTAATATTCTAAAATAATTTCTTTCCCTCTGTCTTATTTATAACTCTACCGTTACATGCCTATTTACATGACAACACATATTAATCGCAACGGGTAGGCCTGCAATATGAGTTGCATAGGTATTTATATTTACAGCAAGAGCTGTTATCTTGCCTCCAAGACCACCTGGACCTATACCAAGAGAATTAATTTTCTCAAGCATTTCTTTCTCTAGGTCAGCAACCCATGGAATTGACGGTTTATCATTTAAGTTACGAGTAAGAGCTTTCTTAGCCATAATTGCAGACTTTTCAAATGTTCCACCTATTCCAACTCCCACAACAAGAGGAGGGCAAGCATTAGGACCAGCGTCTTTAACAGCTGTTAATATTGCCTCCTTTACTCCTTCAATTCCGTCAGCTGGCTTAAGCATAAATACTCTTGACATATTCTCAGAACCAAATCCCTTTGGTGCAAGTGTGATTTTGACTTTATCACCAGGAACAATATCATAATGTATTACAGCAGGAGTGTTATCCCCTGTATTAAGGCGCTCAATAGGATCTGATACTACTGATTTTCTTAGATATCCCTCTGTATATCCCTTTTTAACACCTTCATTAATAGCATCTGTAATATTTACCCCTTGAAGAAATACTTCTTGGCCAATTTCTACAAATACAACGGCCATTCCTGTATCTTGGCATATAGGAATCTTATCTGAGCCTGCTATTTCAAGGTTTTCCTCAAGCTGGCTAAATATTTTTTTTCCAAGTTGAGATTCTTCCTTTGCCTTTGCGTCATTAAAAGCCTCTTTCATGTCTTTTGACAAGAAGTAATTTGCCTCTACACACATCTTCGCAACAGCATCAGTTATATCACTTGTATTAATACTTCTCATATATTAACTCCTAATTTAATAATTAATAAAAGCCTAGGTTTTACAACCTAGGCTTAATTTACGCAGAAGGAGGGATTTGAACCCTCGCACCGGTCACCCGGCCTATACCCTTAGCAGGGGCACCTCTTCAGCCACTTGAGTACTTCTGCATATGTAATACAGGTAGCATGATGCTGAATCACACTACACTCAACGTTTTACATTTTATAAGATTAGCCCTATTGTGTCAAGAAATAAAGGTAAAATTATTACTTAACATCAATGACTACAATCTCTGACTTTGTCCCTGTCTTAAATCTTATAGCCCAGGAAGAGATTCCTGATGTTACTATGAAGTCCGTATTATTAATCTTCTTATAACCATAAGTATAATCATTAGCACCGATTATGACACCAATATTATTAATTGGCAAGAATTGTCCGCCATGTGTATGACCAGATAATACAAGGTCAACATTAGCCTTTGCCTCATTATCGTAGTCATTAGGCTGATGATCCATTACAATTGAGTATTCACTATTAAATGTATTAGGATCAATTGTACTTACAAGCTGGGATATTGGCTGTCTATCCTTTTTACTTGCATCGGCACGGCCTATAATTAAATACTCATTATCAAGATTAACTATTTCATCTTCTAGTACTTTAACATTATTAGATTTTAGAGTCTCAACCAACTTCTCGGTATCGTATCCTCTATTTTTACCAGTTAAGCCTTTGTCGTGATTTCCAAAACTATAATATACGCCGTATTTACAATTTATTGTCGATAATTCTTTTGTACAAGCTTCAAGTTCGTCAATATAAGAATCATCATCAACATAATCTCCGGTTATTAGTACAATATCAGGGTTTAGAGACTTTATTTTCTCAACTTCTTTTGGAAGGGTGTCCTTATTAATTGATACTCCAAGATGAGAATCAGCTATCTGAACAATTCTAAGTGGTTCAACATTCTTATTAGTCTCTAGCTCATAATTAGTTATATACACATTTGAACCTAGAATATATGCAACTATCATATATACTACAGTTCCCGTTACTGCCAGTATTCCTGCTAAGTAGGCTTTGATATGTGCAATATCTATGTTAAATGCTCTTAAAATTAGAACAATTAACTCACATAATAACCAAATTACTGCTGCATGTAATACTATAACTAGCGCCTCTACTACGCTAAAACATAGAATTAGAATTATTACAACTACAAGCACAATCAGAAAAGCTATTAATCTTCTCAGCCATGATTTCTTAGGCTTATTCTTTGGTTTTTCTTCACCCTTCTTAGGTAATCCAAAGTCTGCTCCCTTTCCTGTTGTCCTTGGTTTATTTTTGTATATTGTCCTATCTTCAATATAGTCAATAAATCTAAACTTAGTAATTCTATTAATTATGTACCACAAAGCGGCAATAATACCTATTAATGCTACAATTAATATTATTATCCACATTGTCATATATTTTTACCCGTTTTATTTCTTATGCCTGTTCAAACTTTAGAAGGTATTCTTACTCTTCTGAACCATCTTCTAATTCTTCTTTTTCTGCTTCTTCTAGTACTTCTGATTCTTTGATTCTCGCAATACTAGCAACTTGAACACCATCTTTGAGGTTAATTAATTTAACACCTGATGTTATTCTGCCAGATAAAGCTGTATCTGCAACTTTAATTCTAATTATAATTCCCTCAGTTGTTATGAGCATTAGCTCATCTTCCTTTTTAACAGCCTTTACACCTATTAAGTTACCTGACTTTTCAGTAACTTTATAGCATTTAACACCCTTACCACCACGATGTTGTGTAGAGAACTCACTGAATAAAGTGCATTTTCCAAGACCTTTCTCAGAGGCAATAAGTACACTTTCACCTTGAGAAATTAGCTGCATTGCTATTACTTCATCCTGATCCATTAGATTCATACCGATTACACCCATTGATGTTCTACCAGTTGTTCTTACATCCTTCTCATTAAATCTAATAGATTGACCAAATCTAGTAAATAACATTACATCGTCTGTATTATTTGTCTTCTTAACTTCTATTAAGAGATCATCATCGCGAAGATTAATAGCAGCTAAACCATTTTTTCTTATATTAGCATACTCTGTAAGCTTAGTTTTCTTAACAATTCCAGACTTTGTAGCCATTAGAAGATATTCATCCTCAAGGTATTCCTTAATTGGAATAATTGTAGTTATCTTTTCATCTGGTTGAAGCTGTAATAAGTTAACAATTGCAACTCCACGACTTGTTCTACTAGCTTCAGGAATTTCATAGGCTTTAAGGCGATATACACGACCTTTATTTGTAAAGAACATCAGGTAATTATGAGAACTTGTCATGAGCATTTCCTTGATGTAATCATCATCAATGGTCTCCATTCCCTTAATTCCCTTGCCTCCACGGTGCTGAGCCTTGAAATTATCCATATTCATACGTTTGATATAACCAAGCTTGGTGAATGTAACAACTGTATTAGTTACAGGTATTAAATCCTCCATTGATATATCATACTCGTCGAATCCTATTGTAGTTCTTCTATCATCAGCAAATTTTGCTGAAATAGCTGATATTTCTTCTTTAATTACACCAAGAAGAAGCTTCTCATCTGCAAGAATTGCCTTAAGTCTATCAATTGTTGCCTTAAGATTCTTATATTCTTCTTCAATCTTGCTTCGCTCTAATCCTGTAAGTGCACGAAGCTTCATCTCTACTATGGCATTAGATTGAGCTTCTGATAGACCGAATCTCTTCTGTAACTCTTCTTTTGCTATTGCTACAGTTTCTGAGCCTCTTATAATCTTAATAACTTCATCAATATTATCTAAAGCAATTAAGTAACCTTCTAAGATATGAGCTTTTTCTTCTGCTTTGTTAAGCTCATATTTACATCTTCTAGTAATAACGTCACGTTGATGATCAAGGTATAATGAAAGCATCTCCTTAAGATTAAGGATTTTAGGTTGATTATCAACGAGAGCTAGCATTATTACACCGAATGTATCTTGAAGTTGAGTGTGCTTAAGTAATTGATTAAGTAAAATGTTAGGATTAACATCTCTTCTTAATTCAATTACAACTCTCATTCCTTCTCTAGATGATTCATCACGAAGATCAGTAATACCATCAACTTTCTTATCTCTAACAAGTTCACCAATTTTTTCTACAAGACGTGCCTTATTAACAAGATATGGTAATTCAGTAACAATAATTCTGTTCTTACCATTAGCCATTGGCTCAATATCTGTAACGGCTCTAACCTTTATCTTGCCACGTCCAGTTCTATATGCTTCTTCAATTCCAGAACGACCAAGAATTGTTCCACCTGTTGGGAAATCAGGACCCTGCACAATTCCCATTAATTCGTCAATTGAAGTATCTCTATTTTCTTCAACCTTGTTATCAATCATTTTGACAACTGCATTTACTACCTCACCGAGATTATGAGGTGGAATATTAGTTGCCATACCAACAGCAATACCTGTTGTACCATTAACTAGAAGATTAGGATATCTAGCAGGTAAGACTACAGGCTCTTTCTCTGTTTCATCAAAGTTAGGTGTAAAATCTACAGTATCTTTATCAATATCCTGAAGCATTGTCATAGAAATCTTAGATAGACGAGCCTCTGTATAACGCATAGCAGCTGCTCCATCTCCATCTTCAGAACCAAAATTTCCATGACCATCAACTAGTGGATATCTAGTTGACCATTCCTGTGCCATGTTAACAAGTGCTCCATAGATAGAACTATCTCCATGAGGGTGATATTTACCCATTGTATCTCCTACTATACGGGCACATTTTCTATGTGCCTTATCAGGAGTGTTGTGTAACTCACTCATAGAGTATAATACTCTACGTTGCACAGGCTTTAGACCATCTCTAACATCAGGTAAAGCACGACTTGCTATAACTGACATTGCATAGTCTATATATGAAGTTTCCATTGTCTTTTTTAGGTCAACTTCATGTACTTGGTCAAATATTTTATCATCCATTTATTGTCTCCTAAATCGCTGATGTTTTATCTATATAATTTTAGCAGAATAATAAAAGTCTATTAAGCGATTTTCATTATGAGCGTATAGACTTTTATTATTCTATTTTTATTACTAAATATCAAGATTTTGAACATACTTAGCATTCTCTTCAATGAACTCTCTTCTAGGCTCAACCTTATCTCCCATAAGAGTTGAAAATGTTACATTGATCTCTGACTCGCTTTCGTCATCAATAATTACTCTCTTAAGAATACGTTTCTCTGGATCCATAGTTGTATCCCATAGCTGATCTGCATCCATTTCTCCAAGACCTTTATAACGTTGAATCTTATTATTCTGATCTCTTCCTACTTCCTCAATTATCTTATTAAGCTCTTCATCAGAATATGCATACCATGTTTTCTTATTCTTCTCTAGCTTATATAGAGGCGGCATAGCCAGATATACATAACCTTTCTTAATTAATTCCGGCATAAATCTATATAAGAAAGTAAGCATTAGAGTTGCAATATGCGCACCATCAACGTCGGCATCAGTCATTATTATTATCTTATGATATCTTAATTTTTCAATATCGAAATCATCATGAATTCCAGTTCCAAAAGAAGTAATCATAGCTTTAATTTCAGCATTTGCATATATCTTATCTTCTCTTGCTTTCTCAACATTAAGAATCTTACCACGAAGTGGAAGAATAGCTTGATTATTTCTATTTCTTGCTTTCTTAGCAGAACCTCCAGCGGAATCTCCCTCGACTATGAAGATTTCACATTCTTCCGCGTTTTTAGAAGAACAATCTGCTAATTTACCTGGAAGTCCACCACCTTCTAATGGTGATTTTCTTCTAGTTAAATCTCTAGCTTTTCTTGCAGCATCTCTGGCACGTTGAGCAAGTATAGACTTCTCAACAATGGATTTTGCTACACTAGGATTTTGTTCAAGATAATATGTTAATTGCTCAGAAACTATTGAATCAACAGCACCTCTGGCTTCTGAATTACCAAGTTTCTGCTTAGTTTGTCCCTCAAATTGAGGCTCTTCAATCTTAATACTAACAATTGAAGTTAATCCTTCTCTAATATCGTCACCACTAAGAGCTGGATCATTTTCTTTTATTAATTTGTTTTCTTTCGCATAATTATTAAATGTCTTAGTAATTGCTGCTCTAAATCCAGCAAGATGTGTTCCACCTTCAGGAGTGATAATATTATTAACAAATGTATATGAACTATCATTAAACCCATCATTATGCTGCATAGCAACTTCTACATATACATTATCTTTATAACCTTCACAGTAAATAACATCAGAATAAAGTGGCTCGTTTCCTCTGTTTAGATAAGTAACAAATTCCTTAATACCACCTTCATAGTAATAAGACTTCTCAACAATGTCTTCTTCTCTATTATCTATTAACGTTATTCTTAATCCTTTTGTAAGAAACGCAGTTTCTCTAAGTCTTGTCTTTAATGTCTTAAAGTCAAAATCAACAGTTTCGAAAATTGTATCATCAGGTACAAATGTAACTCTTGTACCAGTGCTTTCAAATTCGCAAGTACCAATTTCTTTAAGAGGATACATTGTTTTTCCACGTTCATATCTTTGCTTATATCTCTTACCATCACGGCAGATTTCTACTTCGAGCCAATTAGATAAAGCATTTACAACAGATGCACCTACTCCATGAAGTCCTCCTGATACTTTATATCCGCCACCGCCGAATTTTCCTCCTGCATGAAGTATTGTAAATACTACTTCTACAGCTGGAATTCCTGCTTTAGTATTAATACCAGTTGGTATTCCACGACCGTCATCTTCTACAGTACATGAACCGTCTTTATTAAGATTAACTATTATATGAGAACAATATCCTGCTAAAGCTTCATCTACTGCATTATCAACAATTTCATATACCAAATGATGAAGTCCACGCTCAGATGTAGAACCTATATACATACCAGGTCTTTTTCTAACAGCCTCAAGTCCTTCTAATATTTGTATCTGATCAGCACCATATTCTTGATTTTGATCCATAATTCCTCCACTTATTATAATATTATTTACATATCCTTTATTTCAGATATATTGCCATTAACTACTTTAAAAATCTTATTAACATCAAATCTATTATTAACAAAATCATCAAGACCTGTACAAGTTATAATAGTTTGTATATCTTCAATACTATCAAGTAATAGCTTCTGTCTATTACTATCAAGTTCTGAGAGAACATCATCGAGAAGTAATACTGGTTTTTCTTTAATAATATTACTTACAATATCAATTTCTGATAATTTCAGAGACAATGCACAACATCGCTGCTGACCTTGTGATCCAAATTTCCTCATATCAATTCCATCTATCTTAAAACTAATATCATCTCTATGAGGACCAACAGATGTCTGACAATATCTTAAATCATTATCTCTCTTCTTAATTAATTCATCTTCGAAGAAAATATCATCAATATTAGGTTCATAATTAATAATTAACTCTTCTTTACCACCTGTTATGGCTAAATGTTTATCTTTTACATATAATTTTAGCTCATCAATGAACTCTCTTCTTCTCTTAATAATCTTTTTTCCATATTTTATAAGCTGCATATCCCATACATCTAATGTATCTTTAAGGCTTTTATCTATACTAATATCTTTAAGCAGCTTATTTCTATTATTAAGAAGTTTATTATAATTACTTATATCTGACAGATAAATACTATCAATTTGACAAAGCTCACTATCAATAAACCTTCTTCTTTCAGAAGGTCCATTTTTTATAATATTTAAATCTTCTGGGGAAAATAATATAACATTTAAAAGACCTAGTAATTCAGATGATTTCCTTATATTAACCTTGTCAATTGTAATAATTTTCTTTTTACTTTTTTTTATTTGAATATTAATTTCATATTCTCTATCATTCTTTTCAATAATAGATTTTATATTAGCAAAATCCTTATCAAATTTAACAATATCTTTATCTTTGCTTCCCTTATATGACCTGCTTATAGCAGTATAATAACAAGCTTCTAGAAGATTAGTCTTTCCTTGGGCATTGTCTCCATATAATATATTGATATTATTATCAAATTCAATATTTAATGATTCGTAGTTTCTAAAATTATTAAGTTCTATTGATCTAATTATCATTTAACAACCTTAATACTTTCACCATCATAGGTTACTATATCATTAGGATAGACTTTTCTTCCTCTTCTTTTATCTATCTCATCATTAACTTTAACTAGGCCATCACCAATTACAAATTTGGCATCTACTCCACTTCCTACTAAACCAGAAAGTTTTAATAACTGACCTAGTTTAATATATTCATCTTTTATTTTAATATTTTCCATATTATTATTCTTACTTGTTATTAATGTTAATTGGAAGAATCATATACATAAATGATTCTTTATCATCTCTTATGTAACATGGTGCCTTAGGATCAACCATATAAATATTAATATCATCATCATCTATTACTTTGAGAGCATCCATGAAGAATTTTGGATTAAATCCAATTGTCATATCAACACCCTCTTTAGTTATATTAATATTCTCATTCATTGATCCAATAAATGATGTTATTGACATATCAAGATTATTATCAGTAATATCCATTATTATTGGCTTTTTATCTCCTTCTTTTGCCATTGAAGAAGCTCTATCAATTGAATTAAGAAGTGTTTTCTTATTAATCTTAACTTTAGTCTTATAATCAGTTGATAGCATCTGATCAATCTTAAAGAATTCTCCATCAATTAATCTTGATACTACAACAGTATTATCAAATTCAAATATTATATTATTATCTGTAATAAAGATATTGACCATATCTTCAGCAAATCCTGGTATTATCTTACTAACTTCATTAAGTGTTTTTCCAGGAACAACTACTTTTTTACTTTCATAGCTTTGCTTTAATTCTATATTTCTTACTGCTAATCTATGACCATCTAATGCAACTACTTTAAGATTATTATCATTAATCTCAAACAATTCACCTGTCATCATTTTATTAGAATCATTGTCAGCAATAGAGAAAATAGTTTGTTTTATTAATTCTTTTAATGTAAATTGTGATATTTCAATTGGTTCATTTCTTGAAATAAATGGAATATTAGAAAAATCTTCTCCTGATTTTCCTACAATGTCATAATGAAGATTACTTTCTTCACATACAATACTTGTCTTAAAATTATCAGAAGTAGAAATAATTACATCTTCATCAGGAAGCTTTCTTACTATATCTGATAAGAACTTTGCATCAATTGCAATAATACCAGGTTCTTCTATTGTTCCATTAACAACAGTTTCTATACCTATTTCCATATCATTTGCTGTTAATTTAATTTCATCACCTGATGCATCAATTAGAATACATTCAAGAATAGCCATTGTAGTTCTTGTAGGAACTGCTTTTTGTACAATGTTTACTCCTTTTACTAATTCTGTTTTTGAACAAACTATTTTCATCTTTTTTCTCCTATATAAATATTATTATTAATTAGTATTAGTATTATTAGGGGGTGTTTATTAGTTAATAACCCTTATTTAGCCCATTATTAAAGCATTTAATCAAATTATTAAATCTAAAATATTAGTTAATTATTAGTTAATCTAATATGGACAGATGTTGATTAATTAGAGTTTATCTTCTTTTTAATTGTATCAATTTGGTTTTGAAGCTCTTTATCTGTCTTTAATTGTTCAATAATGTTATCTCTTGCGTTGATAATTGTGGAGTGATCCTTTCTATCAAGTAATTTAGCGATAGTATCTTGTGAACAATCTGTTTCCTGTGTGCACAAATACATTGCCACATGACGAGGTCTAATAATGTTTTGTGATCTATTCTTAGAAATTAGTTGTTCAATAGTAACTCCATAATGTTCACATACTACTTCAATTATTAATTGAGGAGTAATTTCCTTTGGTTTATCTGGACTTATAATTGAATCTAATAAATCTCTAGCATTTTCAATTGTTATATCAGTATTTTCAAGGTTTGAATAAGCAATTAATTTATTAATAGCACCTTCAATACTTCTAATGTTTGATTTAATATTACTTGCAATATAATCTACAACATCATCTGGAAAATAAGCATTCTTATTTTCAATCTTATTCTTAATAATTGCAACTCTTGTTTCATAGTCAGGAATCTTAATTTCAGCTGTTATTCCCTGTTCGAATCTTGTTATATATCTGTCTTCAAATCCTTCGATTTCATTAGGCATTTTATCAGAACTAATAACAATTTGTTTTCCTGATGTATGTAACTTATTAAATGTATTAAAGAATTCATCTTGTGAACTTTCTTTACCAACGAAGAATTGAATATCATCAATCATCAGTACATCAGCATTTCTGTATTTTTCTCTAAAATAAGTCATATCATTATTTTGCTTATTTCTTGAATTTTTAATACATTCAATTACCTCATTAGTAAACTCTTCAGCTGTGACATATAATACTTTCTTATTATTATCATTTTCAATTATCTGATTACCTATTGCATGCATAAGATGTGTCTTACCAAGTCCAGGTCCTCCACATATGAATAATGGATTACATATTTCTCCTGGAGCTTCTGCAACAGTATAGGCTGTTCCTTGAGCAAACTTATTATTTCTACCAACTACAAATGTACTAAATGTATATTTTGGATTCAGATTTGAATCTACATAATTAATTGTGTTAGTATATGTGGAATTATTGTTATTAGTTGGTAAATCTACATTGTTTGTTTTAGTAGAGTTAATTTTAAGTGCTTCATCAGGAAGAATTATTTTAATATCATATTGATTACCTGTAATATCTTTTATTACATTTTTGATTATTACCTTATATTTCTTTTCTATTAAGGCAATCATTCGACTTTCTGAATCTTCACTATAAATAATATAAACAGTTCCATCTACAATATCATATACATCTAATGGTTTTAACCAGGTATTATAAGCTATTTCTGATGTTTCTGTTTCTTTTGTTACTATTTCTTTAATTTCGTCCCATTTTTCTATTAGTTTTTGCAGTTCCATTTTATACCTCTATTTATTAATACATTATAATAGGAAGAAACTAATCATAATGTGTTACAAGATATCTATTTTATGTAAAAAAATTCCACGTATAATTTTACCTTAAATAAGGCTTTTTATCAACCATCAGTAGTAATTATTAACCTTAAAAAATATACTAATGGTAATTATTAACGATATGTGAGAAATTGTGAAACGCCCTTTAATATGCGTAAAACATTTGATTAAATTGTGATTAAATATAAACTTTTCCACTAAGTTATCCACAATATGTTAATATTGACATTATGTGATTATAGTTATTCACAATAAGTTAATAATAATTAATTTAATAAAATAAATAATCCTTTCTCAACTTAACTAAAGTTAAACGTTTCGAAAGGATTATTTATTTTATTTATAATGTTGTAATTAATATAAAATGTTCTTTCGAAACATTGAGCTTTGCTCAGTTGAGAAAGAATATTTTATATTAATACCTTATATATAAGAAAAAACGTTGACTTAATAAGGTTTTGTGTTATAATTGTAGCGATGTTTTCGACAATATAAGGAGGTGAATCTATTATGAAGATGACATTTCAACCAAAGAAGAGACAAAGATCTAAGGTTCATGGTTTTAGATCAAGGATGAGTTCTCCAGGTGGAAGAAAAGTTCTTGCAGCTAGAAGAGCAAAAGGAAGAAAGAATTTATCTGCTTAAATAAACAGACCACATTAAGTGGTCTTTCTTATTATATAATTAGCAGAATTTATTAAGTGGGCAATATTATGAAATTTAGTGAATCATTAAAGAAAACATCAGATTTTCAAAATGTTTATAAAAAAAGAAAATCTAAAGCTAATAAATATTTGATAATGTATGTTCATAAAAATGGATTAAATATTAATCGTTTAGGAATTTCCTGTAGTAAAAAAGTAGGAAATTCTGTAGTGAGACATCGTATGTCGAGACTGATAAGAGAATCATATCGACTACATGAAGAGTATTTTAACATTGGGTTAGATATGGTAGTCGTTGTTAGACCAAGTGCAAAAGATATTGATTATCATAAAATGAATAGTGCGCTTATGCATCTAGCAAATCTTCACCACATAACTTGTAAATAATTACTTTGAAAAAGGATTATATGTTTAAAAATATATTTTTAGCAATTATAAAGTTTTATAGAAAATACATTTCACATCTTAAAACAACGAAATGTCCATATTATCCTACTTGTTCTACTTATGGCTTACATGCTATTGAAAAACATGGAGCTTTTAAAGGTGGGATTCTTACAACATGGAGAATTTTAAGATGTAATCCCTTTTCAAAAGGAGGATTTGATCCTGTACCAGAGGATTTTTTCTTTCAAATAGGAGGTAAAAGATTTTGAGTGAGATTTATTTAACTGCTTACGATGGTTTTATTTTAGGACCAATCGTTAAGGCATTAGGTTGGATAATGGATAAGATTTATCTTTTCTTTTATTCAGTATTTGGTATTGAAAATGTAGCAGTTTCAATTGCAGTATTTACCTTATTTATTTATTTGTGTTTATTTCCTTTAACTTATAAACAACAAAAGTTCTCTGCACTTAATAGAATAATGCAGCCTGAAATCAGAGAAATAAACAATAAGTACAAAGGTAAAAGAGATACTGAGTCTATGCAGGCAAAGCAGGAAGAAACTCAGGCGGTATATGATAAGTATGGTGTATCTACAATGGGTACATGTGTATATCTTCTTATTCAATTACCAATTCTAATTTCTCTTTATAGAGTGTTTTATAATGTTCCTGCTTATATTTCATCAATTAAAGAAGTATTTACAGAAAAAGTTGGAAATGCAACTACTTCAATTATTGATGCTATTGTAAATTCAGATGGATTCATGAATAAAATGCAATCTCTTTATGAGTATGCAGAATTAAAGAATGTAACTGCTGATTTTACAGGAACTTATACAGCTGATAATGCTAGTGTAATTAAGGATTATATTATTGATGTCCTTTATAAACTTGGAGATTCAGGTTGGGCAAAACTTGGAGAGTATTTCCCTAATATTAGCGATTCAATTGATGCTGTTGTTCAGAAATTACATGATATCAATTACATCTTTGTATTAAATATTTCTGATACACCTTGGAATCAGATTAAACAAGGATGGTCTGGTGATACTAAAGATTTTGCATTAATTATATGTTCATTCTTAGTTCCATTACTTGCATGGGGAACTCAGATGATTAATATCAAATTAATGCCTACTACTAATGATGGTAATGACCAGATGGCTAAAACAATGAAAACAACTAATATGTTAATGCCACTTATGTCATTATTCTTCGCATTTACTGTACCTGTTGGTCTTGGTTTCTATTGGATTACAGGTTCTGTTATTAGAATTATTCAGCAGCTTCTTCTTAATATTCATTTTAAGAAGCTTGATCCTGAATCAATTATTGATAAAAACAAGGAAAAAGCTGCTAAAAAAGCTGAAAAACGTGGTAAGAGAAAAGAAGCAATTTATAATTCAGCACATATTAATACTAAGAGTCTTTCAACAAATGCTTCTACAGATATTTCAAAGGATAATCAAGAAAAGCTTGATAAAATGGAAAATGTAAGGAATAATCCTCCTGCTGGATCTATGGCTAGTCTTGCAAATGCTGTAAAAGAATTTGATGAAAAGAATAATAGTAATAAGAATAATAGCAATAAAAAGAGTAGTAATAAGAGTTCTAAAGGAAAAAGTAATAAAAAGTAGATAGTAGGAGATTTCAAAATGGGTTTAAATAAAGAAAGATTTGAAGCTAAAACTGTTGAAGAAGCTATTACTAATGCAACTGTTTCTCTTGGAATCACTAGCGATGAACTAGATTATGAAGTTGTTGAAAAAGGAAGTAGCGGATTCTTAGGTTTAAATTCAAAAAATGCAGTTATTAACGTTTGGAAGAAATCAGACGTTGTAGAAGAAGATAATAATGAAGAGTCTGTAGAAGAAACAAAGGAAGATAATTCTGTTGAAACAAAGGAGAAAACAAAAGAAGAATCTAAGAAAAAGAATTCTGTTGTTGATCCTAAAGCAGCTGATGAAGCTAAGGTTTTTCTACAAGATGTATTCTCATCAATGAACCTTAAAGTTGATATTACAACTAATATTGATGAAGAAAATAATATATTAGAGATTGAACTTGAAGGACCTGAAATGGGTGTTATTATTGGAAAGCGTGGTCAAACACTTGATTCCCTTCAATATTTAACAAGTCTTGCAGTTAATAGAAAAGTTGATAATTATACAAAGATTAAACTTGATACAGAAGATTATCGTAATAGAAGAAAAGCAACTTTAGAAAACCTAGCAAAGAATACTGCATATAAAGCAAAGAGAAATAAGCGTTCAGTTAGCTTAGAAGCTATGAATCCTTATGAAAGAAGAATTATTCATTCTGCTTTGCAGGATGATAAATATGTTACAACACATTCTGAAGGTGAAGAACCATATAGACATGTAGTTGTTGTTCCAAAGAATAATTAATTATTGTAGACGGACGTTTTAATTAATAATTAATGTAATAGTTGGACAGAAACCAGCGGCTGATCCACCATCCAGGTGACAGCCGCTTTTTCTCGTCATCCATGACGAGAAATTTTTTCATTTAATCAATCACTAATATATCTTAAGCTCGAATTAATGCATCGCTTATAACCTATCTATCACCCTAATCACCTAATATAAGTATTTACTTAACCACAATCATTAATTAAAACTGTTGCATTTACACTTATAATATTAATTATTCTTAGGATACAGTTATAGATGGTAGTGAGGGTGCGAACTGCCCGGATGGCAGGCTTCGCACCGGTTTCTGTCATAATACTAAAATTATATTAAATAATAATCACTTACATATAATTAGCGTAGAATCGTCGTATTAAAATATATTGGCTCTCCTCCGCACCCCCTCTCACACCAAATAATAATTGTAAAATAAGTAATAATCTAATATTATATATAATGGTGTAAATAGTTTGAGGAAATGATTATGTCAAATAATGATACAATTGCTGCTATTTCTACTGCTCTTTCTAATTCTGGTATTAGTATTATAAGAGTTAGTGGTGAAGAAGCAATTAGTTCAATTGATAAATTGTATAAGGGTAAGAGAAAACTTGCTGATGTTGATAGTCATACAATTAACTACGGCCATATTGTATATGATGATGAAATAATTGATGAAGTATTTGTATCTGTTTTCAAGGCTCCATCTACATTTACAAGAGAAGACGTAGTAGAAATTAATTGTCATGGTGGTGTGCTTGTTACTAGAAAGATTCTTGAAATAATACTTCAAAATGGAATCAGACATGCTGAACCTGGTGAGTTCACTAAGAAAGCATTTCTTAATGGAAGAATTGATTTAAGTCAGGCTGAATCTGTTATGGATATAATTAAGTCTAATAATGAATTCGCGCTTAATGCTTCTATTAATCAGCTAAATGGTAGTTTATCAAAAGAAATAGTACTGCTTCGTGAGAAGATAATTTATGAAATTGCATATATTGAATCTGCACTTGATGATCCTGAGCATATTTCACTTGATGGATATAATGAGCGACTTTGTAAAGTAGTTAAAGAGGTAAGAAGCAAAGTTGAACAATTAATTAATAGTAGTAATAATGGAATTCTACTTAAAGATGGTATTAATACTGTAATTGTTGGAAAACCTAATGCAGGAAAATCTTCTCTTCTTAATGCTTTGGCTAGAAAAGAAAAAGCAATTGTTACTGATATTCCAGGAACTACTAGAGATATTATTGAAGAGCAGATTAATATTAATGGAATTATTCTTAATATTATTGATACTGCAGGAATAAGAGACACAGATAATTTAGTAGAAAAAATTGGTGTTGATAAATCTTTATCTGCAATTGATGAAGCTGATTTTATTATATATGTTGTTGATTCTTCTATTGCTTTAGACGAGAATGATTATAAGATTATAGATAGAATTAGAGATAGAAAATGTGTATGTCTTCTTAATAAGTCTGATCTTGAAAATGTTGTTAGTGAAGAAGATTTATGTTCTCATATTGATTCTAGAGTTATTCCTATTTCTGTAAAGGAAGGTAATGGAATTGATGATTTAGAAAATGAGATAAAACATTTATTTTTTAATGGAGAAATTACTGATAATAATGAGGTTGTCATTACTAGTATTAGGCATAAGGATTTACTTTGTAAATGTAATGAATCACTTAAACTTGTTGAAAATAGTTTAATCAATAATATGCCTGAAGATTTTTATTCTATTGATCTAATGGATGCTTATAAATATTTAGGTTTAATAATTGGCCAGGAAATTGAAGATGATTTGGTTGATGAAATCTTTTCAAAATTCTGTATGGGAAAATAAATTTATTTAGGTAGAGTTATGCAAGAATTTGAAGAAAAAAAATACGTTGAAGAAACATATGATGTTGTAGTAGTAGGTGCTGGTCACGCAGGTTGCGAAGCTGGTCTTGCTTCAGCGCGTCTTGGCATGAATACAATTATTTTTACTGTAAGTCTAGATTCTATTGCAATGATGCCATGTAATCCTAATATTGGAGGAACATCTAAAGGTCATCTTGTAAGAGAAGTTGATGCTCTTGGTGGTGAAATGGGTAAAAATATTGATAAGACATTTATCCAATCTAAGATGCTCAATAAATCAAAAGGTCCAGCTGTTCATTCACTTCGTGCTCAAGCTGATAAAGCTATGTATTCTCTGGAAATGAGAAAGACTTTGCAGTCTCAAGACAATCTTACAATTAGGCAAGCAGAAGTTACAGAACTAATTATTAATAATGGCAAAGTTGAAGGTGTTAAGACTTATTCTGGTGGAACATATCATTGTAAAAATGTTATTCTTTGTACCGGAACATATCTTGCAGCTAGATGTTTATATGGTGATGTTATAGAACATACAGGTCCTAATGGTCTTAAGTCGGCTAATTACTTAAGTAAGTCTCTTACTGATAGTAATGTAGATATTTTACGCTTTAAGACTGGAACACCGGCAAGAATTGACGGTAATACAATTGATTATAGTAAGATGGAAGAACAATTTGGAGATGATACTATTATTCCATTTTCATTTACTACTGACCCTAACACAGTACAAAAAGAGCAGGTTTCTTGCTATCTTACTTATACTAACGAAAAAACACATGAGATTATTAGAAATAATCTAGATAAATCACCTATTTATGCAGGAATAATTGAAGGAACAGGTCCTAGATATTGCCCCTCTATCGAAGATAAAGTGGTAAAGTTTGCCGATAAGTCACGTCATCAGTTGTTTGTTGAGCCTGAAGGTCTATATACAAATGAGATGTACATTGGTGGTATGTCAAGTTCTATGCCTGAGTCTGTTCAATATGAGATGTATAGAACAGTTCCAGGTCTTGAAAATGCTAAGATTGTAAGAAATGCTTATGCTATTGAATATGATTGTATTAAAGCTACACAGCTTAAACCATCATTAGAATTTAAAAATATTGAAGGATTATTTGCTGCAGGCCAGTTTAATGGAAGTAGCGGTTATGAAGAAGCTGCTGCTCAGGGAATTATAGCAGGTATAAACTCTGCAAGAAAATTGCAGAACAAAGATCCTTTGATTCTTAATAGAAGTGAGTCATATATAGGTGTTCTTATTGATGATCTTGTAACAAAAGAAACTAAAGAGCCATATAGAATGATGACTAGTCGTGCTGAGTATAGGTTGCTTCTTAGACAGGATAATGCAGATCTTCGCCTTACTAAATTAGGTTATGAAGTAGGACTTATTGGTGAAGAAAGATACAAGAAGGTTTGCAATAAAGAGAAGCTAATATTAGAGGAAATTGAAAGAGTAAAAAATGTAAATATTGGAGCTAACAAGAAAGTGCAGGATTGTCTTGTAAAAAATGATAGTATTCCTTTGAATTGTGGTGTTAAGCTTTCTGATTTAATTAGAAGACCAGAACTTGATTATGATAAGTTAGCAGAAATTGATGAAGATAGACCAAGTCTTCCTTCTGATGTCAGAGAACAAGTTAATATTAATATAAAGTATGAGGGCTATATTGAGAGACAGATTAAACAAGTTGAAGAATTTAAAAAACTTGAATCTAAAATTATTCCCGAGTCTATTAATTATGAAGATGTAAATTCTCTTCGACTTGAAGCAAGACAAAAATTACAGGAGCTTCGTCCAAGAAGTATAGGACAAGCATCTCGTATCTCTGGAGTATCACCTGCAGATATTTCTGTTTTACTTGTATATCTTGAACAAGGAAAATATTTAGATAATAATTAGAAAAAATATAAAAATTTAGTATGAATAAAAAATATAATTATGATTTAACTAAACTATATAATGGTTTAGATTCCTTAGAAATTGAATATAATGATGACAAGATTGATAAATTAATTAATTTTTACGAGATGGTCGTAGAAAAGAATAAGGTTATGAATCTTACAGGTATTACTGAGTTTGATGAATTTGTAAATAAGCATTTTCTAGATTCCTTAATTCTTGAAAAAGCATTTCCACAGATTAAGAATAATATATCAGTAATAGATGTTGGCACAGGTGCTGGCTTTCCAGGAATACCTCTTGCTATAATCTATGATAATGCTGAATTTACATTAATTGATTCTTTGAATAAGAGAGTTAACTTCCTTAATGAGGTTATTACTGCTCTTTCTCTTGAAAATGTTAGTGCTGTTGCAGGTAGAGCTGAAGAACTTGGTAAAAATTCGTTGTATAGAGAACAATATGACCTATGTGTTACTCGTGCAGTGGCAGAAATTAACCTCTTATCTGAATATACATTGCCTTTTGTTAAAGTAGGAGGTAAATGTATACCATATAAGTCTCATCTAATTAATGATGAAATTGAAAATGGAAGTAAAGCTATTTCAATTCTAGGAGGAGAGATTGATAGAGTTGTTGAGATAGATATTAATGGAACTGACTTATATAGAAATCTTCTCTTGATTAATAAGATCGAAAGTACACCTTCTAAATATCCTAGACGACCAGGCATTCCTAAAAAGAAACCTTTATAAAAAATTAACCCGAGCACATTAAGTGTTCGGGTATTTTTAAAATTATAGTATTTTATTAATTGCTTCTAATGTATCTTTTGGATTCTCATAATGAGGAAGCAATTTTGAATTATCTATTGTAGTTACTTTGATATTAGGATTAACTTCTTCATAATTATTACTTATTGCTCTTCCAATTTCACTTCCTGATAATATATATATATCTTTTTTATCTGAAAGTGGAAATCTTACATCACATGTTAAGTAGCTACATTTCTTACAAGCATATAAGTATTTACCCTTACTATTATTAATATGCGATGATTCGTAATATGCATCTATTGTTTCTTGAATATTATCATCGTTCTTAAAATAAGAACTTACTATTGATCTTATATTAGATTCTCTTGTGTAGTAATTATATAAAGCAGTGCCGATTACTGGTAAGAATAATATTTTCTTTTCAATTAGATCAAGTCTTGTAGTTTCAAGTGCAAATATATCAAAACTAGCAGGATTAATAAGAATTGTTTTATTAAATACTTGATTGAGATGATTTGCCATTATTACAATTGTTGATGAATCATTGCTTGCTATTACATCACATTTTTCTTTAATAATGTCTTTACAAAAATCAGATAATAGTTGTACAAATGTAAAGTTAGTATAAGTGATATCTGGTTTATCTGAGAGGCCACATCCAAGTAAGTCTAATGAATATACCTTATGATTCTTTGCAAGTTCATCTTCTATTTTACTCCATTCATGACTAGATGATATAACATTTAAATCATGAACTAGAAGTATTGGAGTTCCTTCTCCTTTTTCATTATAATGGATTGATCCCTCTTTCCAGGTATAGTAATATCCATCTTCATATTTAATTTTATATCTTTTTGCATTCTCATTTATTGCCTTATTGATTACTTCAATTGATGCAATAGACATAAGACCTATGCCTAGTCCCTGTAGAAAATTTTTTTTATTCATAATATACCTCGCTAATATCTTCTTAGAATAATTATATTCTATGTTAGTATAATTTACAAATAGTACATATTAGAATATTAATATTTGTAAAATTATATGTAGCCTTTTTTAGTTCAATATTTCAAAATGTATAATAATAAGTTACAATTAAGTAATAACTTTTTTTGATGAAGGTAAGTATAATGAATAGAGATAAACAGATCAATATGTATTTTGTTAAAAAAGTAACGAGCATCCTAATTATTCCACTATTAGTTTTTGTCTTGATTAGTGGATGTTCATTTAGTGATGAGCAAAATGAGATGCCAGTTAAAGTTGCTATTGCTTGGAGTAATCAACAGGATTCTTATAGTTTTCAAAGTACTCTTAAAGCTGTTAAAGCTGCTGGAGCTGAACCAGTTGTTTTAGATATGGTTCGTTCTTATGATTTAAGTTATGATGATTCAGGAAATATTCTAGATTCTAAGGATGAGAATGGAATCCTTATATCTCAAGCTGCTAAGCTAGTAAAATGTAATACATATCAGAACTCTAATATTAAAGATGTAATAAAGGATTACAAATGTGTTATTTTTCCAGGAGGTTCTGATATATGTCCTTCTTTATATTATAATGAACAGCCTTGGCATGGTATTATTGGTGATACTAATTATTCTGCTGAAAGAGATGTATCCGATTATCTTCTTATGTCCTATTGTCTGGAAAATGATATACCTTCCCTTTGTATATGTAGAGGTATGCAGCTTCTGTCAATTGTATCTGGTGCTACTATGATACAGGATATTGGACAGTATTTGGAAAGTCAAGGTATCATTGATTCTAATATGCATCGTGATTCTAATAAGAAAATCTTTGTTTCTCATGATGTAAATGTAATAAGTCATGACTCTCTTCTATACAAGATATCAAATGAAGATGTAATAAGAAAAGTTCCATCTTGGCATCACCAAATTGTTGAAAGTGTTAATGGAACAAGACTTGTAGTGAATGCCTTATCTATAACTGATGGAATTCCTATTATTGAAGGGGTTGAGAGAGCAGACAAAAAATTCGTTATAGGAGTTCAATTCCATCCTGAAGTTGCAGTTGCTAAGGTAGTTGATAATGAAGAAGATGCTAGTAATTTCATGAATTATGATGAGGCTTTGTCTTATTTTACTAAACTTATCGAGCAGGCTAAAGTTGGTAATAGTAGTGTTGGTAAGTGAAGTGTGTTTTGTGGTAGAGGGAGTAGGTGTAGTATAGTATTCCTTCTCTAAGAATTATTAAATAATTATTCTAGTCTTATATAGCATAACGAAACCAATGTCCAATTTGCCATCCTTGGCAATGGACATTTATCCTTACCATCCTGGTAAGGATTTTCTGTTTTCTTAAATAATTATTAAATAATTCTAAGCTCGGAATAATCCATACTACACCTACTCCCTCTACCACAAAAAAGTACTTCACTGCCAACTATCTATATTTATACTATCAATAATATGATATAATAAGTAAAAATATTTGTTTTAGGAATAGTATTATGGAAGAAATTAGAACATTTTTGAAAAGACTTCTGGATGAATCAGCTGCAAATCTATCAGATTATGAAAGTCATCTAGATGATTTGAATGTAAAAATTAAAGAAAACACAAGATTCATTGAGGTACTTAAAGAAGAAAATGATAAGCCTTTTTCAGAATTTTCTCCTAGAAGTATTAATTATAAGAATGCTGAACAAATAGATAAATTAGAAAAAACAACTAATAATCAAATTGTTGAGAAGAAGAATCTGGAAATAAAGATTGATCAATGTAAGATTAGAATACAAGATATAAAGGATATGCTTGGTAAACTTGATAAAAACAATAATACAAATCCTACGAATAGTATTATTTCTTCTGATAGTGATAGTAGTCATATTATTGATAGTCTTGATAATATTATTTCTTATTTGCCAGCTGATCCAATAAGAGCAAAAATTGAATTAGAAAATTTAAAAAATAATTTATAATTTTGTTATATACAAGATGTTGGAGTTCATTGTAGAGATGTTTCACGTGAAACATCTCTATTTTGTTTTACGTTTATTAATAAATCAACACTATATTTTGTATATAAAAAAAAGATTTTAAATAAATTATCATAAATATAGAATAATGTTCCACGTGAAACATTTATATAATACAAATCATAATAAATGATAAACATCTATATATAGATACAAAAGGAAAAAAATGAAAGATTTTAGAATTAAAAATAGGTAGAATTGATAATATCGTAATGATATAATATCAAAAGCACAAGAAAGGAAAGAGAGAAATGGGAAAAATTATCGCAATAGCAAATCAAAAAGGAGGAGTAGGTAAGACAACTACTTCTATTAATTTGTCAGCATGTCTTGCTGAACTTGGAAAAAAAGTTCTAGTAATCGACCTTGATCCACAGGGAAATTGTACTAGTGGTTTCGGTATTGAGAAGGAACAGATTGACAATACAGTATATGAATTAATGCTTAATAAGTGTTCTGTAAAAAATAGTATGATGAAGGTTGAAGGTATTGAGAATGTTACATTAATTCCTTCTGACGTTAATCTTGCAGGTGCAGAGATTGAATTATTAGAGTTTAATGAGAAAGAATATATCCTAAGAAATTCTATAGATTATGTAAAGGAAGACTACGATTATATTATTATTGATTGTCCTCCATCACTTAATATGTTAACTGTAAATGCTATGACTACAGCAGACTCAATGTTAATTCCAATTCAATGTGAGTACTATGCTCTAGAAGGTATTGGACAATTAATCACAACAATTGGTCTCGTACAGAAAAGACTTAATTCAAGACTTAAGATTGAAGGTGTTGTATTTACTATGTATGATGGTAGAACAAATCTATCGAAGGACGTAGTAGATAACGTTAAGAATAATCTTAATGCTAACATTTATAATACAATTATTCCAAGAAATGTATCTCTAGCCGAAGCTCCATCCCATGGACTTCCAATTACATTATATGATAACAAATCAACTGGTGCAGAAAGCTATCGCAATCTTGCTAAAGAAGTTGTAGAAAAGAGGGTAATGTAATGGCAAGAAGTAAAGGTGGACTAGCTAAAGGATTAGGTGCAGGAATAGATGTATTAATTCCTGCTAATAATGAATCAGAAGAATCTAATGCAGGAATCAAAGAAGTTGACATTAATAAAGTTGAGCCTGATAGAAATCAGCCAAGACAAAATTTTGATGAAGATGAATTAGAGAATCTTGCAGATTCAATAAAACAATATGGAGTAATTGACCCATTACTTGTTCAGGATAAAGGTGACTATTATGAGATAGTTGGTGGTGAGAGAAGATGGCGTGCATCTAAGATTGCCGGTCTCAAGAAAGTACCAATTATTGTAAGAGAATTTACAGAACAGGAAAAAGTGCTTATCTCTCTTATTGAGAATACACAACGTCAGGACTTAAATCCTATTGAAGAAGCTACTACATATAAGAGACTAATGGATGAATTCGACTATACGCAAGATGAAGTAGCAGCTAGAGTATCGAAGTCTCGACCAGCTGTATCTAATGCTCTAAGATTATTAAATCTATCAGATGAGGTACAGCAGTTATTAGCAGAAAAGACTATTTCTTCTGGTCATGCAAGGGCACTCCTTGGAATTAAGGATCCAGAGAAACAATCGGAGTTCGCTAATGCTATTATTGATAAGAGACTAAGTGTTAGAGAAGTCGAAAAAGAAATTAAGAAAATGCAGAATGATAAAGGGGACAAGAAACCATCTAAGAAGAATGAAATAGATCCTCAGCTCATAGCTATATATTCTGATTTGGAAGAACAATTAAAAGAATCGACAGGTACAAAAGTATCAATTATTCCTAAAGATAATAATAAAGGAAAAATTGAAATTGAGTACTACAATCAAGATGAATTAGAGAGAATTGTAGATAAACTGCAGAATAAATAAAACAGAACATATGTTTGGTATAGGTAGGTAGAATAATAATGAATATGATTTTAGATTTGATAGAACAAAATATAGTTTATGTGGCTATAGCTTTAGCAGTGTTAGTTGTAATTCTTTTAATAATAACAATTGTTAATTCTGCAAAATGTTCATCTCTTAAAAAGAGATATAATGCTTTCATGGAAGGAAAAGATGGAAAATCTCTTGAAGATAATTTAATCTATAGATTAGATCAGATAGATGAGCTAATAGAAAGTAATGCCGCTAATGAGAGAAATATTGATTTAATATTTAAGAGACTTCAAGTAACATTTCAAAAATATGGAATGGTTAAATATGATGCTTTTGATGAAATGGGAGGAAAGCTTTCATTTACTCTTGCAATGCTAACAGAAAACAATGATGGATATGTGCTTAATGTAGTACATAGTAGAGAAGGATGCTTTAGTTATGTAAAAGAAATAATAGCTGGAAATCCTATACTATCTCTTTCACCAGAAGAGCAAGAAGCATTAGAAGATGCGTTAACTAAAGAATAATTGAATTACGATTCAACAAGAAGCAGAGTTTTTTGCAAAAACTCTGCTCTTATTATATAATGTCTATATCTACATAGTGACGGGAGAATTATGCATAGTTATTTAAGATCAATAGGATTTAAAAATATTACTAAAGAAGAATTATCAGACATAATATATCAAGCTTCAAAAAATCCAACAGCATATGAGATGTCGTTAGATACAGAAGGAAATGAATTCTCAGAAATTCGCTATGAAGTTTGTCCTGGAGCAGGCATTGCAATAAGAGGAAATTATGATGAAGATGATAGTTTCAAGATGGATTATTATTTTCCATATTATGAAGCTGTTCTTAATTCGTCAACATCAACAGTTCACATAATTAAGGAATCAGACAGAGAATGTTTTCAAGGAGTATGTGAAGATAACAACGTTGCTATTGATGTTATTTTTCATTTGCAAAATATGCTTCCTTTTATACAGTCTTTTGAGAAAACAACTAGTGTTACCCCAGCTAACGTTAGTTTATGTGGTCTCTCATTAGAAGGTAAGATAATTATGCCGATATACTCTGATGAGACAATTAAGGCAAAAAGATATAAGGCTAAAGTAACTCGTGATAAATGGATTGCTAAAGCAAAAGAAGGCGATGCCGATGCATACGAGAAACTAACGCTTGATGATATGGAAAAATATACCATGATTTCAAAGCGCATACAAAACGAAGATGTTCTTTCTATCGTTAGTTCAACATTTATGCCAAGTGGTATTGAGAATGATAAGTATGCAATTATTGGCGATATTACAGATTATAGTATTCTTGTAAATTCAATCACTAAACAGAGACTTTATGTCTTAACAATAGACTGTAGTGGCCTAAAGATAGATGTTTGCATCAATGAGGAAGACCTGCTTGGTGCACCTGCTGTAGGAAGACGTTTCAAAGGGGTTCTTTGGATGCAGGGAAAACTAAATATTTAGAATATATATTGATATTATCAATTTATATTATACATTTGCCCTCTTAGTTAAATGGATATAACAAGTCCCTCCTAAGGATTAGTTATCAGTTCGATTCTGGTAGAGGGTGTAAAAAATATGAAGGGCTGGGGGATTTCATATGAAAAAGAAAAATGATACACCTGAAGTTGCCGCATTAAAGGATAAGTTCAAAATTGCTTTGTGCGGAATAATAGTCGTACTTCTTGTTCTTATGGAAGTATATTCAATGATTCACTTCAATATTGTAGTGGATATCGTAGTAGGAATACTAATCGCTATTGATGTATTCTTCTTAATTACTTTTGCTCTCGATTTGAGTCAGAGAAACAAAGAGGCAGAGAGAAAAGAATATCAAGATCTTTATAAAGCACAGAAAGCTTCTTATCTTGTAATACGTAAAAGCTTTGATGAATTACAAAATAGGATAGATATGCTTGAGGAAAAGACAGCTATTCCAGCAGATGAAATAATAACAGCACAGAAGGCAGTTGCTAAGGTTACTATTAGCCGAAGCAAGGAAAACACTGACGCACTAATGAATTCTAATGATGAGTTAATAAATCATTTATTCTCATTTGAAGAAAAACTTGATGCTAATAATCAAGGCTTAATCGAGAAACAAGAGCAACTATTAGATGCAACAAGGGAAGAAATTCTTGAAAAGAATAAAGAACTTGAAGCAAAGGTTGAAGCCTTAAATACAATAATTGATGGAATGCAAAATTCTGTTACAGGTATGCAGGATACTGTAACAGGAGTTCAGAATTCTGTAAGTGATATTAAGAAAGATATAGAAGTTCTTGAGTCAAAAGAGCCAGTAGTTCAAATGGTTGCTGCGCCTGCGCCTACACCAGCGCCGCAGCCGGTAGCGGAAGCGCCAGTAGTTGAGCCAGAGCCAGAGCCGGAGCCAGCGCCAGCACCTGTAGCTGAGGAAGCTGCTCCAGAGCCAATTCCGGAACCGGCACCAGAACCGGTAGTAGAAGAAGTTACGCCAGAACCGGAGCCAGTAGCAGAGGCGCCAGCAACGGAGCCTGAACCGGAGCCAGTTCCTGAGCTAGTTCCTGAGCCTGCAGCAGAACCTGCACCAGCTGAGGATCCATTTGCAGGAATAGATACGTCAGATCCTAATAAACAAATGAGTCCGGATGATATAGCAGCGCTACTTGCTGCAGCAAATAGTGCAACAGATGCAGCGCAGGAAGTTGAAGAGAAATCAGAAGAAGTATCAGATGTTGAATTTGAGAATGCGGCAAAGGAATTAGAAGAGGCAATGGCGGAGCTTGAAGCGGCTGAGCCAACACCTGAACCAGTGGCAGAACCAGCGGCAGAAGAGCCAGAGCCAGAACCTGAGCCGGTAGCAGAAGAACCTGAAGTTGAGCCAGCGCCAGAGCCGGTAGCGGAAGAACCAGCGCCAGCACCAGAGCCTGCAGCAGAAGAAGCTGCACCAGCTGAGGATCCATTTGCAGGAATAGATACCTCAGATCCTAACAAGCAAATGAGTCCAGATGACATAGCAGCGCTCCTGGCAGC
>ONAZ01000010.1 GCA_900315945.1 uncultured Lachnospiraceae bacterium
TCAAAAATCAACATTTATAATAATTATATATAAAGAAACAGACCTGCATTGGCAATGGCCAATGCAGGTCTGCTATTTAGAGACTATTTTTACAGCCCCAATTCCTCACCGCCTGGATGGCGGATTGAGGAATGGTTTCTGTCATAAAAGTTGTTTGGATTATATTGTGATTACTTACGAAATCTTAGCGCATATTAACGAAGATAGATTATATGCCGCCACAGCACGGTGGATTCTCTATATACACTCCTTAGTTGAAAGAAAAAATAACAAAATCAAAAATTTTTTGAAATAGGTATAAAGTATTGAAAAATAATTCCGATAACTACATAGAAAAAGTGTATCTATGGGCATTTTATGTTTATTTTTAAGTACAATCCGTGCTATAATAAACGTAACTATAGGCATATATAATAAGGATAAAATTTTAGTAAATTTATAAATCAACTATTTCACCAGATAGTTCGCAAATGGCTATAATAAGCCACTTGCAAAAGGGGAAAGGAGTACTTTATGGCAAAGTACAGAAATTATTCAAAAAAAATACTTGCGATTGTGCTTGTACTAGCAACAGTGCTTACTACAGGCTCTTTCAATATGGAAGCTCTCGCGAAAGGATATTCGGATGCTCCAAATGATAGTATTCCGTCAGGAGGTTATATTGGACAAATATCCACAAATGGAGAAGCTACTAACCAGCAGGTTAATAATATAAGCTTCAAGATCGTTAAAGAAGCTGGAAAGACTTATATCTGTACAGCTGATATCTACGAGAATCCTACGGATGAGAACGACCCTGAATCTGGTGTACATAGAGCAACTATAGAGAAGGATGTGGAAGCATCACAGACACAGGAAGAAGCAACGATTGATATTTCTGTGGGAAATGGAGACGACAATAAGCCAATAGTTCTTACTCCAGGTGAGAAGGTTGGTGTAGCAATTAATATATTAAGTTTTTCTGAGAATCCTACACTATTCTATGATAGTGATGAAGGAACAGGATTTACAAAAGCAAGCTTCACATCTAGTTGGGTATCAAGAGAGAATGGAACTATGTTGATTGATACTTCAACTTACACGGGGACATTAAGTGATATTACAAGCATCACAATGAGTCCAGAGAAGACAATCTTAACTGTAGGTGATGACCCAGTTGATCTCAATGTTAAGATTGATCCTCTATATAAGAGAACTATTAATATTTCATCTAATAATACTTCAGCAGTTACAATTGATAATCAGAAAGTAGTAATGGCAGGTTCTGGACAAGCTACAGTAACAGCAACATGTGCAGGAAAGACCACAGATGTTACATTTAAAGTATTAGATCCTAAAGTAAATAATTCTGATCCAAAAAATATAGCACCTCAGGACTACACAGGATCAGCAATTACTCCGGATGTAAAATTATATCTTGGAACAACAGAACTTGTTAAAGATACAGACTACGTGGTCAATTACTACAATAATATTTATCCTGGAACAGCTACAATTGAGATTAGCGGAAGAAATGACTATGCAGGATACAACAAGTCATATGACTTTAAGATTGTAAAAGGAAAGTTAACAGATGAAATGGTACAGGCTGGTGAATATACAGTTAATACAGCCACCGGCGAAGTATCAAGCGCATCTATAACAGGTCTTACATATAATGTTGATTATGAAGCAACGGCCGAATATAAATCAAGTACAGCAACAAGCGTTACATATGATGTATCAGTAAAAGGTATAGGTAACTACGACGGAGGACCATTTAAAAAAGAAGTAACAATGCAAGGTTCTCAAGGTAGCCCATTAGATATTAATGCTGTAGTAATTGCAGAACTTGATAGGACTAGCTATGAATATACTGGTTCGAAAATAAACCCTCCAGTTCATTTCTATAGCAGAACAGCCACTGGTAAAGGCGAGGAAATCTCAACCTTTAAGGATAATGTTGAAGTATTATATCCACCGGACTTTTCTGCATCGACAACACAAAAGACAGTTAAAATTACTGGAAAAGATGATAAAGGATATGTCGGAACAATAGAACTTAATTATACAATTACTCCTCTTAATATTGGTAAGAGTGGAAGTGGAGTAACAGTAACAGTTGCAAAAGAGCAAGGACGAACAGACAATAAATGGACTCATACAGGTTCGGAAATATTTCCTGGAGTTACAGTTAAGCTGACAAAAGGTGAAGTTACAGAGAACCTTAATGAGGGTACAGATTATACTCTTAAGTATAGAAACAATACAGATATAGGAACTGCTAGAATAACTGTTTCTGGTAAAGGTAATTATTCAGGTTCTATTAATGAAGAGTTTGAGATTATTGCAAGCTTTAAGAATGATGCAGAAGTAACCCTTGGAGGGTATACAACAGATGCAAGCAGAGATTTCGTTACAGGTTATAGTGTTGCCTATAATGGTAATGCCCATGAACCTACTATTAGTATTACGCTAGATGGTGATCCTATTGAATATGGAACAGATTATTCCATAGCTTATGTTGATAATACTAATGCAGGTACCGCCAAGGTACATGTAACAGGAAAAGGTATATATTCAGGTAGTGAATTCGACGTAAAATATACTATTACCAAGAAGCAGTTGTCTGGTAGTGTAGTCGTAAATCAACCAACATATACATACACAGGAACGGCAATTCCTCTGCCGGAAGGAGCATATGATGTATATGATGGTTCTAAGAGACTTATACCAGGTGTTGATTATGATGTAGCATTTACTAATAATACAAATGTTGGAACAGCTAAAGTAACAGCTACTGGTAAAGGCAATTATCAGGGTTCGATTAATGGTTCATATACCATTGAAGCGTTGTCCCTTCAGTCTACTGATGTTACTATTGATGCGATTCCAGATGAATCTTATACAGGCGGTGAGCATAGACCGGTTCCTGTAGTAAGGCTTAATGGTAATGCCATTGATTCTAGTAACTACACAGTTACATATGCTAATAATATTGCTGTTGGAACTGCAACTGTTACTATAACAGGTAAGAATAATTTCAAAGATACTAAGCAGACAACATTCAAGATTAATCCTAAGACATTAGCTAATCTTACATACACACTAGGAGGTCTTCCTTGTACACCTTCTGGTGCCTCAGGAACATCCTATGTTGCAGAATATAGCGCGTCTTATAATGGTTTATATCAGAGACCATCAGTTCAGGTATATGACGGAGGCGTACTACTTACTGAGGGCACAGATTACAGAGTAACATACAGTGGTAATCTTAATGCCGGAACAGCTTCAGCTAATATAATTGGACTAGGAGGATATAAGGGATCTGGTGTTGGTATAACATTTACAATAACTAAGAAATCCCTTGCTAACTGCGTAGTTAACTTTAGTGGAGAGACTAAGAAGCGCGATGATGGCAAGACATATCCTATAGTAGAAGTAAGAGACCCATCAGCTTCCTATGGAAAAGATTTACTTGTAGAAAATGTTGATTACACATTAGTGCCAGAAGAAGCAGCAGCTACAAGCGGTCCTAATAGAAAATGTTCAATCGTTGGTAAAGCACCAAATTATATGGATGAGCAGGAAGTTCACTACGATGTAGGTAATAACATTGCATCAGGTACTGTACTTCTTTACTTACCAGATGGAAGTCAGATTCAGAAGACTGGCGATCAATATCTCGTTGAATATATGGGCGAAACTCCGCCAAAAATTAATGTAACATATAAGGGTGTAGCTCTAACAGAGCATACTGATTATGAAGTGGCATTTACACCTGTTCCTGGTAGCGAAACACTATATGATGCAGGCTCAGTAGTTAATGTTACAGTAACAGGTATAGGTGAATACTACGGAGAAGCAACAGAACAGTATTCAATTACACGAAAAGCAATTGATCTCTTACAATTAACTGATGGTAATACCTCTAAGATATCTGATTGGACATACGAGTATAATAGCTTAAAGAAAGATGTTATGCCTGTTCTTACATATACAGTACCTGGAGTTACAACTCCTATTGTACTTACAGCAGGAACAGATTTTACGGTAGATAAGACTGAGATTGGTCCAAATGTAACAGATAGCGAAATTGTAACTATTACAGCTATAGGCAATTATATTGGTACAAGGACAGCCGATTATAAGATTAATCCTTTCAATATTAATGATATAGATGATATTATAATAGATACAATTGATGACCAGAAATATACAGCCAGCGCAATTACGCCGCCTGTAACTGTTAGACATAAGTTGAGTGACACATCAACTATAGTAATAGATCCAAGAAGTGGCTATGATGTTACCTATCAGAATAATACTGACGTTGGTGAAGCTACAGTAGTTATAACAGGAAAGAACAATTATTACGGTACTAATACATCCCGTAAATTCAATATTGTTAGAAGGCCTCTTACTGAGGACAACACTACAATAACAGGCCTTGATAATGTAATCTATGACGGAACAGCTAAAGAGCCAGCTATTACCGTTATTTATGCAGAACCTGGTACATCAGGAATTCTATTAACAAAGGATAAAGATTATACGGTTACATATAGCGACAATACCAAGATTGGACCTGCTGATAAGACAGGACCTAAGGTTCATATTACAGGAATTGGTGCATATGAAGGCACTGTAATAGAAGGATTTGCTATTAAGGGAAATCTGTCAGATACCAGCATATTTACGGTATCAGGACTTCAAGATACATACAATATTGTAAATGGTGATATTAGTGTTTCAACACCTATTGTAAAATATAGTCCAGGCGGAGTAGAAACTGAGATTCCTAGCACCTATTATACGTTGAAGAAACCCTCAACTATCACACCAGGTATGGCAAGTATAGATGTTGAAGGAAATGGCGATGTAATGTTTGGTACTGCATCTAAGACAGTTACCCTTGTAGGAAACCTATATGATGCAACAATAAGTAATGTAAGTGAAGAATATGATTATACAGGATCTGAGGTTAAACCGGAACCAGTTGTCAGATATGGTGATAGAACCTTAATAAAGGGTAATGATTATAAATTACTATATGCATCTAATACTGACGTTGGAACGGCTACCCTTACTGTTATGCCAGCAGATGGCACCAATTATTACATAGGTCAGAAATCAGTACAATACAAGATCAAGTATAATCTTGGTAAAGCTACTATTTCGGGAATTAATTCGTCTTATGAATATAAGGGTAGTGCCTGGGAGCCGGCACCTTCTGTGACAATAGGTACCACCACATTGTCCCCTGGCACAGATTATGAAGTAACTTACGCTAACAATCTCAATGTTGGAACAGCAACACTTACAATAACAGCGCCAACTTCAAGTGCAACAACTAAAGGATCTAATGCTACAACATTTAAGATAACACCGATAGCTATTAATAATGGTAATACAACTGTGTTATTTAATCCGGCGGAGATAGAGTTTACAGGTCAGCCATTACAGCCGTTGCCAACGGTTACATACAATGGTCAGCAGTTAACCATTAATGAAGACTATCTTGTAGAATGGCCACTTGATAATAAGCCGGGCGTTAAGAATGTAACTGTAAGAGGAACTGGTAATTACATTGGTAATGTTACGAGTGGTCAATATACAGTAACTCCAGCTGATATCAATAAAGCTACAATTACAGTTGAGGACGCGGATTATGCCGGCGGACAGCCTGTAATTCCGAAATACACTATCTCTTATAATGGAATTGACCTAATTAAGGACGGAGATTATACAGTAACATGTTCTAATAATGAACAGGTTGGAGATGCAACTATAACATTTACGGGAAAGGGATGTTTCAAGTCAAGTAGGACAATACCATTCAAGGTACAGCAGACTGACCTATCTAAAGGAACAGTTAAAGTTGATGGCAATTCTAGTATATATACTGGTTCTGCTATTAAGCCTAACATAGAAGTATATATCTATACAGGTGATGGTGATAAGAAATATGTATTAAAAGAGAAGACAGATACTTATCCAGATGGCGATTATACAATTAGTTATAATGGCTTTGATGAAATGGTAAATGCCGGTGACTATGAGATTATAGTACAGGGCGAAGGTAACTTCGTTAATAAATTATATGCTTCTTATAAGGTTGAGCCTAAGTCTCTTGCATCCGATGATATTAAGATTACATTAGATAAGGAAGACTGGGATTATACAGGAGAAGAAGTCAAACCATCTGTAATTGTTACAGATACTACTAGAAATGCTAAATTAGAGCCAGGAGTGGATTATGAGATAGAATATCTTAATAATACTAAGGCTGCTTCTAAGGATGGAGAGAATGCTCCTACAGTAAGAATCACTGGAAAAGGAAATTATGGCGAAGTAGTTGATAAGACATTCAACATAGGCTCGAGCCTTGAGAGCGCTCAGGTTACACTAAGTCAATACAATTATGTATATGACGGAACAGAGCATAAGCCAACAGCACAGGCTGTTCTTGGAACGAAAGATCTGGTACAGGGACAGGATTTCGAACTTGCATATAGTCCAGATGATCTTATACATGTAGGAGAGAAGACTGCAACCCTTACAGGTATTAATGGTTATTACGGTGAGATTCCTGTTACATATAATGTTAATAAGAAGACGGCTAGTAAGGATGAGATTAAGATAGTCCTTGATTATGACAAGGATGAAGAAGGTAATTACATTACGGTCTATAATGGCAAAGCGAAAGAGCCTAATGTAGTTGTATATGATACTACAATACCTGAAGAGACTCCGATGTTGACTAGCGATTATACTGTAACATACGAGCATAATACAGATGTTAGCACAGAAGAGAATCCTGCTATAGTAAGAGTACATTTACAAGGTAATTATGATCAAGGATTGGATGAATTCAATCAGAAGTTCTATATCAAGGAGAAGACCTTAGAGAGCGGATTTGAAGTAGCATTTAAAGAACATACAACTCAATATCCTTATACAGGTCAAGCTGTAGAGCCAGAGGTAGAGGTTATTCCTACATTACCTGAGCTTGTTGGTAAAGAACTTGTTAAGGATACAGACTATACTGTAGAATATACTAATAACGTTAATGCAGGTGAAGCAACTGCCATAATTAAAGGAATAGGAAACTACACCGGAGTAGTTGAAAAGAAGTTCAACGTAGTAGCAAGCTTTGCAGATGCAGATATTCAAGTAGAGGATCAATTCTATACAGGAACAGAAGTTAAGGCGCCACTTACTATTACATGTGGTGGCAATACCTTAGTTCTTGGTGAAGACTACGATGTTAATTACTGGTCAGACAATAACTGGGAGACATCGGCAACAGCTACTATTACACCTCTTAAGCCTTGGTATTCTGGAAGTGCTAGAAATGTTGATTACAATATAGTATTTGACCCAACAATGCTTACAGTATCTGGCTATAATAATGAATATGCATACACAGGTAATCCTATTAAACCGGACTTTGTAGTAAGTACTCCATCAGGAACAAGCATTTCCTATGATCCGGATGCAATTAAGTATGTTAATTCTAAGACTGGTGAAGGTGATTGCACAAGTATTGGTACTATAACTGCAACCATTCCACTAAATGTTGGTTCTAAGACTTGCGAAGTAACGGCTACTTATGATATTATTGGAAAAAATATTAACCTATGTCATATAGTTCCTCTGTATGACAATGTATATACCGGAAGTAAGATTTATCCACCAGTTCTTATCT
This sequence comes from uncultured Lachnospiraceae bacterium, assembly GCA_900315945.1. GTDB lineage: Bacteria > Bacillota > Clostridia > Lachnospirales > Lachnospiraceae > RUG191. The sequence continues at coordinate 7,691 of ONAZ01000010.1, forward strand.
GGACGAAAAATCCTGATGGTTCTCTTGGAGAGCTATTAACTGAAGGCGTTGATTATACATTAAAGTATTCTGATAATATTAATCCTGGAGTTGGCAAGATTGAGATTACAGGTATTGGCAATTACATTGCAACAGTAACTAAGTATTTCAACATTGTTGCACCAGAAGTATTAAGCTTATCTGGTACAGCTCTTAGCGATACTAGTGTCAGATTAAACTGGCTTAGAAATGCTCATATAACAGGATATGAGATTTATTCAGAAGATAGTTCGGTGAAGTACGGTTCAACTACAGGAACAAGCTTTGATATTGGTTCATTAAAGCAGGCGACAAACTATACATTTAAAGTAAGAACATTTATTACAGTAGATGGTAAGACAACTTACGGTGCATTTAAGACTGTAACAGTAAGAACAGGCTTGTCAGCACCTACTATAAAAGTTCAGTCACTTGCTAGAAAGAGAACTACACTTAACTGGACTCCTGCAGAGAACGTAACGGGTTATGAAATCTATAGAAGCGTGTCACTTAATGGTACATACAATAAGATAGCTGTAATGCCACAAAGCGCAGGCGGATATAGTGATTCTAATCTAGTTAGCGGAGGAACATACTATTACAAGGTTAGGGCATATCTAAAGGTTGGTGAGAATCAATTCGTATATGGATACTTCTCAGCACCTCAAGCAGTAACTGTCAAATAGGATGTTAGAAGATGGAACAAGCAGACAATAAATTTCGAATTGGAGAGTTTACTTTCGATACTTTTCACGAGTATAGAGATGGACAGGAAGATTTGAAAAAAATTGAATGTATTAATAAGGAACTTGATATACATGATCCCAAAGTAGCGGTGCGTCTCTATAACATGATTCGCACCGGGGAGATTGTATTTAAGAGCCCTATTGGAGACAAATTCTATGCTCATATTGCAGACATCGTGGCTGACAAATCAGTTGGTCTTATTGAAGTAAACGATGCTGTAGATGAAGCAGAAGACAAAATGAAATCATCAAAGATAATTGGTTTAGCCTGTATTGGCTTGGCAATTATCTTTTTTGCGTGGTTTGGAATATCTGAGCTTACAGATTACATTTCCACAAGAAAAATGGCAGCTCTTCAAGATCAGAAGAATTATACTAAGACAGATGATAGCGCTGCCAAATCTTCTATTACTAATAATGAAATAGCACAGATTAATAGTAGGGTTGTAGATCCAAGTACCCTTACTGTGCTTCCTGAATATCAACCTTATCTCGCTAAGAATCCAGATTTTGTGGGATGGCTTGTGGTTCCTGATACTCAGGTTAATTATCCTGTACTTCAGAGACAGAGCGATAATGATTACTATCTAAATCACGGATTCGATGGCAAAGAGGATTCAACAGGCACACTATTTATGGATTACAGATGTGATTATGTTAATCCTAAGACTAATACTATTATATATGGCCACAATATGAATAATGGTTCAATGTTTGGAGAACTTAAGAAATATCTTGACGAATCCTTCTATAATACTCACAAGATTATAAGTTTTGATACATTATATGAGAAGAGAGAATATGAGGTTGTGGCTGTATGTCTCTCTAAAGTAGAATATCAAGATGATAATAATTTTAGATATTATAACTTCATTAACGCAGATAATGATACGGAATATGACGCATTTCTACGAACAGTTAAGAATTTATCTGTATATGGAGATAATATTGATATACAAAAAACAGATAAACTATTGACATTATCTACATGTAACAACTATACTGAGGATGGTAGACTATTTGTAGTAGCCAAAAGAATAAAATAGTAGTATAATATACAAGATGTAGTTTTTATAATGTGTTTTATCTATGGAGATTAATGAAGATGAAGACAGGAACAAAGATAGGTTGGGCCTTAATAGCGTTATCCGTTGTTTTGTCGATTTGGGTAATAGTTGGGGGCAGTTCTAATGCCGATAGGCAAGAAGGAGACTTTATTCTAAGTGATGACGGTACAGTAGCTATAGAATACACAGGTTCTGGTGGTTCTGTAAGCGTACCTGATGGTGTTGTCACAATAAGCGATGGTATATTCAAGAATAATCAGAATATTACCAGTATTACAATGCCAGATACTGTAACATCTATAGGAGCTGATATGTGTTCTGGATGTACACAACTTCAGAGCATTTCCCTTAGTAGTGGTATATCAAGTATTCCGGCAAATGCTTTTAGAGAATGCTCAGGACTTGTATCCATATCCCTTCCAAGTGTGAATTCAATTGGTTCGAACGCATTTTACGGATGTTCAACACTTTCATCTATAACAATACCAGCAAGTTGTACAAGCATTTCACTTCCAAGTGCATTTGCAGGATGTGATAACTTAGGAGAGATATCAGTAAGCTCTGGCAATCCTAATTATTCAAGTTCAGACGGATGTCTCTACAATGGAGCTAAGACAAGACTAATTCTTGTTCCAGCTGGCAAATCTTCTGTATCAATAGCAAGTTCTTGTACAACAATTGGTTCAGGATCATTTAGTGGAGCTTCTTATGTAACAAGCTTAACAGTTCCTGATTCAGTGACAACTATAGAAGAGGGAGCATTTAGCAACTCCGGAATTAGAACAATTACTATACCTGCTTCAGTAACTTCAATTGGAGCACAGTCTGGTTGGACACCTGCTACGATATATGGTTATGCTGATTCAGCGGCTGAGACATATGCCAAGAATAATAGTATTCCATTTGTAGTTATTGGACCACAGCCTGATCCACCGGGACCATCGCCAGAACCTACTCCAACACCTACTCCTACACCAGATCCAGAGCCTACACCATATGATCCGGCCGCAGGAGATGTTGTTAATCCTGATGGAACAATAACTAAGGCAGATGGAACTGTTGTGGATGCTAATGGAAATGTTATTCGTGCAGGAACTGGTGCTACAGGAACAAGTCATACGAAAGATGCCACACCTGGTACTGCTGATGGATTAGATCCAAGATACTTCTTATGTATTGCAGTATTTCTTGGAGGAGCTGGTTGCATAGTATATGCTAGACATCGCAAGATAAAGTATCTTAATAAGAAGAAATAAATATTAAAACTCGAGGTTTTCCTCGAGTTTTTCTTATATTGTGAAATAATATACAAAAAATAATCAAGAATGTTGATAATAATTGTAATGTATGCTAATATTTTTATGTAAAGGGACTGCGAGGTGATAATATGGCTAAGATACTTGTTGTAGATGACAATGATTATACAAGACTAATGTTACAAGGTATCCTTGTATCAGAGGGACATGATGTTGTAAATGCTAGAGATGGTGAAGAGCTTGTTGAAGCATATGAAGCTAATAAGCCTGATGTAGTAATGCTTGATGTGGTAATGCCTAATGTGGATGGAATCACAGCAGCAAAGGAATTGTTAAAGGTTCATCCAGATGCTAAGGTTGTTATTGAGTCTGCACAACAGGTTTCACAACTTCAGAAGGAAGCAGAAGATATTGGAATCATTGGATATGTTACGAAGCCATTTGATGTTGAAAGTATATCAGCAATAATTAAGAAAGCATTAAGCTAAATTTAGAGTGTTAATAAGGGCGTAGCCAGAAGGCTACGCCCTATTTTAGTCTATTTATACAAGAAATTCGTATTCTGTATAACTATTAACCAATACACCTTTCTTAAGTATAGGTTTAATAAAACTATCTACATTAATAGAATTAGGGGCATATTGAGTTTCTATTGCGACACCACTCCTAGGGGAGTATGGGTGATTTCCCTTGCCAATATCTTCTTTAGAAAGGTAATTTCCAGTATATAATTGTATGCAAGGAGCACTTGTATATATATTAAGTGTAATATCTTCTTCTGGAGAGGTAAGTGTTGCGGCAGGAACACTAAATTCTTCGTCTGGTTTAGAACAGTTATCATTTAGGATATAGTTATGGTCGTATCCATTTCCATATATTAGCTGTTTATAGGAATCGTTAATCCTAGAGCCTAACACTGTAGGATGTAGAAAATCCATAGGAGTATCCTTTACACTAAGGATTTCTCCATGACATATGGCGTGTTCATCACAAGGAGTAAAGGCATCTGCATTAATAGTTAATTTGTGATTTAATATATCCCCTGAATCATGGCCGTTCAAGTTAAAGTAGCTATGATTAGTAGGATTAAATAAAGTATCCTTGTCTGATTTTCCCGAGTAGTCAATTCTAAGGCAGTTATCATTAACACTATATTCTACAACAAATTCTCTATTCCCAGGAAAGCCCATATCTAAATCATCACAGCTAATGGAGAATTTTACATAATGATTATTTGCAGTAACAACATTCCAAAGCCTTTTGTGAAGTGGTTCTAATCCACTATGAAGGTTATTATTGCCATCATTTTGATCTAGAGTATATTCCCTGCCATTAAGAGTAAATTTTGCATTCTCTATTCTGTTGGCGTTAGGAAGAACACAGCTTCCAAAACAAGGTGGGTTATCAAAATAGTCTTCTATGTTCTCATAACCAAGGACAACGTCAACATCTGTACCATCAGCCTTAGTAACCCATAGATTCAACAAAGTGCAACCATAATTAGTAATTCTAGCTTTAATTTTTCCACTACCTATAGTAAAATACTTAATATCTTCAACATTACAATGCATACAACCAACCTCCTGTATTAACACTGTTATCCATTACTGGGGGAATATAGTGATAGTAAATCGAATAAAATGTATTTCTCTCACCGAACTTCGTTCGACGTTCGAGAAACACTTTTATCCGATTTACTAAAATTATAAGCTCAGCCAAGTAATTAAAAATGTTTTTCGAACATTGGGCTTGCCCAGTGAGAAAAATATTATTTAATTACTTGGCGGGTATATAACTATTGCAAAGGATAAAAGTGTTTTTTTAAATTTTGTATTGTTCGGTGAGAGAAATACTATTTATCCGATGTACGTTGGCATATTACACCCCCAGCGTAGAGATATGTGTATAATAATTAATTGTATTATATCATACTGTGCTTTATGTTATAATAACATATATATTTGATTGGGGGAGGATGTATAATGAACGGTAGTGATAAAAAGTATCTAAATCTTTTAGCGAAAGAATATCCTACAAAACAGGCAGTATGCCGCGAAATTATTAATCTTAACGCAATTCTTAATCTTCCAAAGGGAACAGAACATTTCATGAGTGATTTACATGGAGAATATGAAGCATTTCTCCATATTCTTAATAATTGCTCTGGTGTTGTAAAAGAGAAGGTTGACATGGCCTTTGAAGACACCTTACTTCCTAACGAAAAGTGTGAGATCTGTACACTTATTTATTATCCTAGAGAAAAACTTAAGATGCTCCATAAAGAAAGGGAACTTACTGAAGAGTGGTATAAGATGTCACTTAATCAGCTTATTGAGGTTGCCCGTAATCTTTCTTCTAAGTATACCCGTTCTAAAGTAAGAAAGGCAATGCCTAAGGATTTTGCATATATTATTGACGAATTAATCCACGTTCCAAAGGACGAGGATGATAATCAGGATTTGTATCATAAGAAAATCCTAGAGACAATACTTGCCTTAGATAATGGTGATGAATTTATAGTTGCTTTATCAGGGCTTATTAAGCGCCTTGCTGTCGATCATCTTCATATTGTTGGTGATATATTTGACAGAGGGGCAAATGCTGATAAGATAATAGACCTTCTAATGGAACATCACTCCATTGACATTGAGTGGGGTAATCACGATGTACTATGGATGGGTGCGGCTGCAGGCTCTCCAGCCTGTATAGCTAATCTTGTTCGTAATAATCTTAAGTATAGTAATATTGAGATTCTAGAGAATGGTTATGGTATTTCCCTAAGGAATCTTGTGCTTTTTGCCTTAGAGACATATGACGAGAAAGATCCAATTACTGCAGCTTACAAGGCTATGTCCGTAATACTTCAGAAGGTTGAAGGAGCTACTATTGTTGCAAATCCAGAATTTGAAATGGATGATAGAAGACTTCTTCATAGAATAAACTGGGATAATTATACAATTGAGATAGAGGGAGAGACATACGAATTAAATACCCATGATTTCCCGACTATAGATCCGGAGAATCCATATGTCTTATCACCTGAAGAGAAGAAGATAATGGATGATCTTGTAGTTGATTTTACTAGTGGAGATAGAATAAATCGTCATATTGAATTCTTATATGACAAGGGCAGTATATACAAAGTATATAATCAGAATCTTTTGTACCATGGATGTGTTCCTCTTGATGAGAATGGTAATTTTGATACTGTATTGATAGATGGAAAAGCATATTCTGGCAGGGCTTATTTTGAAGCGGCGGAGGATGTTGCTCGTCGTGCTTATTATATGAGAAGCAGAGATGATTTGATTAGATCAAGGAATAAGTCTCGACATGATAAAGATTTAGACTTTATGTGGTATCTCTGGGGTGGCCCTAAGTCCCCTATGTGTGGTCGAATAGTTAAGACCTTTGAGAGAACATATATAGATGATAAGAAGACATGGGAGGAGCCTCAGAATCCTTATTACAAATATCATTATGAAGAGAGATATGTGAGAATGATACTTAATGAATTTGAGCTTTTCTCTGACATGTCACATGTTATAAATGGACATACACCGGTAAAACTTGGTAAAGGTGAGGTCCCGGTTAGAGCCAATGGTAAATTATACGTTATTGATGGTGGCTTCTCCAAAGCATATCACAAGTCCACAGGGCATGCAGGTTATACCCTAATCTATAATTCCCACGGAATTAGACTTATGTCCCATAATCCATTTACAAGTGTGGAACAGGCACTGCGTAATAATGACGATATTGAATCTGAGTCTAATATGGTTGAGGTAGAGAAGAATCGTGTAATGGTAAGGGATACTGATATTGGTAAAGGTATCCTAGAGGATATAAGAGATTTAGAAGATTTGTTAAAATGTTATAGAAGCGGAGAAATAATAGAAGACGATTAAAAAAGAGCCTCAAGGGCTCTTTTTTAATCTTGATTTAATAAGTATGGTAATCCGCTATCATATGAGCAGTTATTAAGAGAATCTAATAGATTCTTTAGATTAGCATCTTTCTCGTCAGGAGTTAAGTCTCTGGAAATTGTTTGCGATTTCGAATAATAATGCAATCTTTCTTCAAAGGTCTTAGTAGCACTATCTATAAGGTCATATACGCTTTTGCAACTTTCTTTCGACTTATCCCAAGGATTAAACCACTTCTTATGTCTAAGATTACAAGGATCAGAATATCTCGTTACTTTATCATTTGGAATCATTGGAGAAATTACAGCATGTCCAATTACAAATCGCTCTAGTAATCTTACGGAGAACTTCTTGATTCCCTTAGGGTCTTTCATAAGATTTGCCTCAAGTGCCATGGCTCCAATGGCATGTCTTATGTGTAGAAGAAGTATCTTGTTATCTGGGAATGTCTTCCTTATTGCCTCATATAAGAGTATTGATATAACAATATGCTCTTTTACAGTAAGAAGAATCGTATCTCCCATTCTAAATTCGCTGGGTTTCATATGTGAATAGTGGCGAAGCAGGGCATTATCTATATCTGTTTCAAGAAATACATGGATACCGAAATCATATAGTTTCTTATCATCATGCTCCATATATTTTGTTCTGTGGTAAATATATGGATGTACAGTAGAATCGAGGGTGTAATGGGCTATAAAGCCACTAATATATGAATCAGCAATTAATCGGCTTTCTTTCTTTATAAAGTGATTTCTTGCGCTTATAAGTGCTTTAAAGAAATCGTTAGTCTTTCCTTTGTGAATAACATTTCCAATATTCTTCTTGTAGAAAAGCCATGCAGGCAGGTAATAGAAGAATACATCGGGTCCTTGTAGTCCCAGATGGTAACTTTGAGGAAATCTGATTAAGTACTGCTCATATTTGTCGGGAGTAATATTATTAAGAGCATTACGACCAAATAGATAATGTGTTTTGAAACCTGGCATAATTAAACCTCCATATATACACTATATATACACTATATATTACTAAGACCTTGTGATGTATAATCAATAACTTACTGATTAATTATATCATACTTGTAATAAAAGCAACAAAAAGAACGCTTATAAAAAAAGAAAAATATGCAAAAATACTACTAGAATAATAGACATAAATGATGTATATTAAAGAATACGTTTTTAAAAGGGTTAAAAGATATATTTATATGTAATTAATAAGAGTATGGGAGGAATATATGGCTTCAATTAAAGAAAATATATCACATGCAGTAGAACGTAAGGCGTTTGGAATGCTTGTTGATAGGTTGATTAAGAAAATAGGCAAGAAGGAAGATGTTAATAAACGAAGTGAAGTTTATATTAAGATAGCAGATTCCACAGTTAAGTTCTGGGGTAAAGAGGCTACTAATATGGATAGCCTTAATAAGGTTCGTGAAGCATTTAAGAATCCGGATAATAGATGGGTTAAGTTCCTTAACCAGATAATTGATGAGACAGATCCTAATTGTGCCAAGACTTTACTTATTAATCTTGGATATGAAGGATTTCTCCGCGGAACTAAGATGATTCGTGAGAACCGTAAAATATATAATTGTAATATTCCATGGTTAATATTATTTGATCCAACAGATGCTTGCAATCTTCATTGTACAGGATGCTGGTCTGGTACATATGGCCATAAGAACAATCTTTCTTTTGAAGATATGGATAAGATTGTATCACAGGGTAAAGAACTTGGAACACATCTATATCTTATGACAGGTGGAGAACCAACTGTAAGAATGAAGGACATTTTCAAGCTTGCAGAGAAGCATAACGATTGTTATTTCGCTTTATTTAGCAATTCTACACTTATTAATGAAGAGGTTTGTAAAGAGGTTGTAAGGCTCGGTAATATTACTTTCCTTCTATCTGTGGAAGGTTCGGAAGAGACAAATGACGAGCGTCGTGGTGAAGGTCACTACGCGGCAGCTATGAAGGCAATGGATCTTCTTAAGAAATACGGAATAATATTTGGAACATCTATCTGCTATACAAGAAATAATATTGAAGCAGTTACTGATGAGAAGTTCTTTAGATTTTTGGCAGAGAAGGGTGCAAGATTCGGATTCTACTTCCACTATATGCCAATTGGTGGAAATGCTGCACCAGAGCTTATGCCTACAATGGAACAGCGAAAACAGATTATTGACAAGATTCGTTGGGTAAGAACTGGAGATAATGATATAGGATTCTTCCCTATGGACTTCCAGAATGATGGTGAATTCGTTGGAGGATGTATAGCAGGTGGAAGAAATTATTTCCACATTAATGCCCAGGGAGATGCAGAGCCATGCGTATTTATTCATTTCTCGGATACGAATATTAAGACACATTCTATTCTCGAGATGTTACAGAGTCCTCTATTTAAAGCATATCATGAAGGACAACCATTTAATAGAAATATGCTTCGTCCTTGTCCAATGCTTGAGAATCCAGACCTTCTTAAAGAGATGGTTAAGAAGACAGGGGCTCATGGTACTAATGCAGAATGTGAAGAGACGGCAGAACAGCTTTGTGCTAAATGTGAAAACTACGCTAAGGAATGGGCTCCAATTGCTGATGAAATCTGGGCCAACCAGACTCATAAATTCAGACCTTATGAGAATTATTCTCTTGAGAAGAGAGAGAATCCTGAGCTTGCTGCATTTGAGCATGTGGACGCTCCAACGGGCTTAGACCTTGATAATCTACATGTATAATTGCATAAGAGTTTACTAAGATTTAAGTGCTCCAAGACCTCTGCGTAGACATTCTTAAGTCAAGCAGAGGTACTTGGAGTCTTAAATCATAATTAACACTTGATAATTTAGTTGAATCGTAATACAATAAAATCGCTACATATTGGTGTGAGTAGCGGAAGAGGTATTAAAATGTTTGTAGGACGAAAGAAAGAATTAGAAGCTCTAGAAAGCTTTTATAATGACGACAAGAAGAAGGTGTGCTGTGTCACAGGACAAGTGGGCATGGGCAAGACTACCCTTCTTAAAGAGTTTGCCAAGGATAAAAAGCACCTTTTCCACATTGCGTATCCAACAACTGATGTGGGACAAATGGTGCTTTTTGCACGTTCATTAGGCGAAATATATGAGATGCCAAGGTTTGCTAATACTGCAAATCTTCAAGTTCTTAAAGAAGAATATGAGATAATTCCTGATTTTACGGAATTAATGGATATGATTGAGGAGAAGGCCAAAGGAGAGAAGCTTCTTCTTATTATCGATGGATATTATAATTTCGTTAAGGCAGATGCATCATATGAGAAGATATTATTTGACTACATTACTTCAAAGTGGGCTAATAATAATATCAAATTAATTGTATGTGGTGATTCTTTCCTTGCTATGGAGAAGTTTGTATATGGCAAGAAGGCAATTTGGAAAGATACTCCTATGACAATGATTGAGTTAAAGGGAATGGGATTCTATGATTCTTGTGAATTTTTCCCGGATAGAGATGAAGAAGAAAGGACATTTCTCTATGGATTAACAGGTGGTATCCCTCAACATTTGTCTAAAATCGAAGGAGACCTTGAAAATGTTGCTAAGGAATTATTCTTAAAACCTATTCATCAGGCTGGTTTGATGCCAGAGGCTACCATGAGTATTGACCTAAGAGAACTGTCTTATTACAACAGGATTCTTATGACTTTAGCCCAGGGAAATGCAAGAGTTAATCAGATATCTGCTCTTGTTAATAAGCCAAAAGATGTTGTGGTTCCTTACATGAATACACTTATTAATATTGGTGTTGTAGAGAAGAATAATGCCATAACAGAGAAGAATAATCGTAAGAAGACTAGATATGGAATAGTTAATACGAATTTCCTATTCTGGTATAGATATATTGCTCCTAATATCGATTGGTATTACAGTGGCAAGATAAGAGATATGTGGTCAGAGTTAATTGAGCCAGAATTAGCTGATTACATGAAGAGTGTATTTGTTCGCATGTGTAAAGAATACATTAGAAAAGAGGCGGACAATGGCAAGATGCCATTTACTGTAGATGATATAGGTAATTGGTGGGAGAATGACGAGGATAAAGGAACTTCTTCGGGATTCGATCTTGTGGCTCTTGGTAAATGCGAAGATAAGCCATGTACTGTATTTGGCAGATGTTATTATAATGATGAGCCTATTGAAATGGCTACACTTAAGGACTTAATCGAGATGACGAAACATGTATCCGCATCAGGGGATGTGTTCTATATTGTATTCTCTAAGAGCGGATTCCATGAGAATACATTAACTGTTGCTGGTGCCATCAAAAATATTATGCTTATTACCCTTGAAGATGTGGCTAAGTTGTAGTATCATATACAAGATATTGTGTGTAAGACACAACATATTGTGGTGAAAGGAAATATAAATGACAAACATTGAGTTGCAAAAAAAGGCTGTACAGATTAGAAAAGGCATAATAAAAGGTACTCATGCCGCAAAGGCTGGACATCCAGGTGGTTCTCTATCATCTGCAGAAGTATTTGCATTTCTTTATTTTGAAGAAATGAATATCGATGCAAAGAATCCTAATATGGAAGATAGAGATAGATTCGTTCTTTCTAAAGGACACTCGGCACCTGGTTTATATGCTGCGTTAGCATTAAAGGGATTCTTCCCAGAGGAAGATTTATTAACACTTCGTCACATTGGATCACACCTACAAGGTCATCCAACCCTTGGATATACACCTGGAATTGATATGTCTAGTGGTTCCCTAGGACAAGGCGCATCTGCTTCTCTGGGAATGGCTATGGCAGCAAGAATAGATAAGAAAGATTATAGAGTATATTCTCTTCTTGGTGATGGTGAGATTCAAGAAGGTCAGGTTTGGGAAGCTGCAATGTTCGCAGGAGCAAGAAAGCTTGATAATCTATGTTGGATTGTAGATAACAACAACTTGCAGATAGATGGAGCAATTGATGAAATTAATTCTCCATATCCAATTGGAGATAAGTTTAGAGCATTTAATTTCAATGTAATTGAGATTGATGATGGTCATGATTTTGATAAGTTAAGAGATGCATTTAATAATGCAAGGAATACTAAGGGAATGCCTTCGGTAATCGTTATGAAGACAATTAAGGGTAAAGATGTATCCTTTATGGAAAATGTAGTAGGCTGGCATGGAGTCGCACCAAAAGACGACGAGGCAGCAAAAGCTTTAGAAGAATTAGATAAGCTTGAGGAGGAACTATGTCAGAACTAAAGAGAATAGCAACAAGACAAAGTTACGGAGAGGCCTTGGCAGAGCTTGGTGAAGTCGATGATAGAATAGTAGTGCTTGATGCAGATCTTGCTGAATCTACTAAGACAGCAATTTTTGGCAAGAAATTTCCAGATAGATTTATTGATTGTGGAATAGCTGAAGCTAATATGGTTAGTATGGCAGCAGGCCTTGCAGCTTGTGGAAAGATACCATTTTGCTCAAGTTTTGCTATGTTTGCTACGGGTCGTGCTTATGAGCAGATTAGAAACTCAGTTGGTTATCCACATTTGAATGTGAGAATTGCAGCAAGCCACGCAGGAATATCTGTAGGAGAAGATGGTGCAACTCATCAATGTATAGAAGATGTATCATTAATGCGTAACATTCCTGGTATGACAGTTCTTTGTCCTGCTGATGATGTTGAGACTAAGGCTTGTATCAAGGCAGTAATGGATATAGAAGGTCCTTGTTATATAAGGCTTGGAAGACTTGCAGTTCCAGCATACAACGATGCTGACAATTACGAGTTTAACTTATATGAAGCACCTATCCTTCGCGAAGGAGACGATGTGACATTGTTTGCAACAGGCTTAGAGGTTATTGAAGCATTGCAGGCAGCAGATATGCTTTCTGAAGAAGGCATAGAAGCACAAGTTGTAAATGTTCATACAATTAAGCCAATTGATGTAGATACAGTAGTGTCTTGCGCTAAGAAGACAGGCAAAGTTGTAACAATAGAAGAGCATTCCGTAATTGGAGGATTAGGTTCAGCTGTTGCAGAGACATTATCTGAGCATTATCCAACTAAGCAGCTTAGAATTGGAATTCAGGATAGATTCGGAGAATCAGGTCCAGCACTTAAGTTACTTGAGAAATACGAACTTGATGCTAAAGGAGTTTATAAACAGGTTAAAGAATTTTTGGCGTAGGTGTACTCCGGCTAAGAGCTTTATGGTTAAAGCTTATGCATAGAGAGGATTTCGCACTTATGGGTCTACGCTAAGTATATGTAAGTAATTGGTGTAAAGATTAATATAGAAAAATGGACGGAAACCAATGTTCAATCCTCCGTCCGGTCGGTGAACATTTACTCGTGCCATCCGTGGCACGAGTTTTCCTATATAACCAATTACTAACATATACTAACGCTTGCCCCAAGGTGCTGAAATCCTCTCTATGCATAATCTTCAACCTGAGATAGTATCTGGCCGGGGTGCATTTGTGTATAAATATCCTCATACCTTGTGTCGAGCGCTAGTATATGTTGATGATTGATTAAGAGAGGGAATTTTTTGCCAAGGATGGCAAAAAAAGTGACCACTGAGCCCGGATGGCGAATTGGGCACGGTTCCTGCCATATGCTTGAAAGAAATGTTGTATCAATCATTTACATATACTAAGCGAAGAGACATCTGTATGAGGATATTTATACACAAATGCACCATGGAAGATATTTCCTCTCACTTTCTCAAAAAATGTCTTGACACACCATTGTAATTTGGTGTAATATGTAGAGTGCTTTATTGTGGAGTAATGGGCGTAGTATGCCTAATTTTAAGGGCATTTACGACACATTTTGTTCACGATTATTGCAAAATAAAATGAAGAGGTGAAGCGTCAAATGGAGAAAAACAGAATACGTCCAGTGAAAGCCGGAAAAAGTATACGTATGAGTTATTCAAGACAAAAAGAGGTTCTCAAGATGCCTAACTTCATTGAGGTTCAGAAGGACTCTTATAAGTGGTTCTTAGAGGAAGGCCTTAAGGAAGTTTTCAGAGATATCTCTCCTATTAGTGATTATGGTAATCACTTAAGCTTGAATTTCGTAGATTTTACTTTGTGTGAAGATGAGAAGAAGTATACGATTCCTGAATGCAAAGAGAGAGATGCGACTTATGCGGCTCCTTTAAAGGTTGTGGTTAGTCTTCTTAATAAGGATACTGATGAGATTATTACGCAGGAAATCTTTATGGGTGATATGCCACTTATGACTGAGACAGGTACATTCGTAATTAATGGTGCAGAGCGTGTAATTGTAAGCCAATTAGTACGTTCTCCAGGCATTTATTATGCTATCGATCATGATAAGGTAGGTAAGAAATTATATTCTTGTACAGTAATACCTAATCGTGGTGCGTGGTTAGAGTATGAGACTGACTCCAATGACGTTTTTTACGTTCGTGTAGATAGAACTAGAAAGGTTCCTATTACTGTACTTATTCGTGCACTGGGAGTAGGAACTAATCAGGAAATCATTGACTTGTTTGGAGAAGAGCCTAAGATTATGGCGTCTCTTGACAAGGATCCATCTATTGACCCAGAGAAGCTTCCAGAAGGAAGTTACGAGAAGGGTCTATTAGAGTTATATAAGAAGATTCGTCCAGGTGAGCCTCTTTCTGTTGAGAGTGCAGAGAGTCTTATTAATGCTATGTTCTTCGACCCAAGAAGATATGACTTAGCTAAAGTGGGACGTTATAAATTCAATAAGAAGCTTTCATTTAGACATAGAATTTACAATCAGGTTCTTGCAGAAGATGTTGTAAGCGAGATTACTGGTGAAGTAATTGCTGAAGCTGGTACATTAGTATCTAGAGAACTTGCTGATGAAATTCAGAATAATGCTATTCCATATGTAATGATTCAGACTGAAGAGAAGAATGTCAAAGTACTATCTAATATGATGGTTGATTTCGACTATTTCGTTGGTCTTGATTGCGATCCAAGAGAACTTGGAGTAACTGAGAAAGTATACTATCCAGTACTTGAGCAGTTAATGAGCGAATATGAAGATGGGGAAGAGCTTGCTGAAGCTGTTAAGCGTAATATCGGTGATCTTATTCCTAAGCATATTACAAGAGATGATATATTTGCATCTATTAACTACAATATGCATCTTGAATATGGAATTGGTAAGGATGATGATATTGACCATTTAGGTAATCGTCGTATTCGTGCTGTTGGTGAATTATTACAGAATCAATACAGAATTGGCTTGTCACGTATGGAGAGAGTTGTTCGTGAGAGAATGACTTCTCAGGATTTAGATGGCGTATCACCTCAGAGTCTAATCAATATTAAGCCTGTTACTGCAGCTGTTAAAGAATTCTTTGGTTCATCACAGCTTTCACAGTTTATGGATCAGAACAACCCACTTGGTGAGTTAACACATAAGAGACGTCTTTCAGCTCTTGGACCTGGTGGTTTGTCAAGAGATAGAGCAGGTTTCGAGGTTCGTGACGTTCACTATTCTCACTACGGAAGAATGTGTCCTATTGAGACACCTGAAGGTCCTAACATCGGACTTATTAACTCACTAGCTAGTTACGCTAAGATTAATGAGTATGGATTCATTGAAGCTCCTTATCGTAAGATTGATAAGTCTGATCCTGAGAATCCAAGAGTTACAGATGAAGTTGTATATATGACAGCTGATGAAGAAGATAATTACCATGTAGCACAAGCTAACGAGAAGCTTGATGAAGAGGGACATTTCGTACGTAACAGTGTATCTGGTCGTTTCCGCGAAGAGACACAAGAGTACGATAAGACAATGTTCGATTATATGGACGTATCTCCTAAGATGGTATTCTCTGTTGCTACAGCCCTTATTCCATTCTTACAGAATGACGATGCTAACCGTGCACTTATGGGATCTAACATGCAGCGTCAGGCAGTGCCACTTCTTACAACAGAAGCTCCTGTTGTAGGTACAGGTATGGAGCCAAAGACAGCAGTTGACTCTGGCGTATGTGTTGTTGCAAAAGAAGAAGGAACAGTTGAGTTTGTAGATGCAACTAAGATTATTGTTAAGGGTAAGTCAGGCAGACAAGAATATATCCTTAATAAATTTGATAGAAGTAACCAAAGTAACTGCTACAACCAGAGACCTATTGTATTCAAGGGTGACAAGGTTGAAGAAGGCGAAGTTATTGCAGATGGTCCTTCAACATCAATGGGTGAAATGGCACTTGGTAAGAACCCACTTATTGGTTTCATGACTTGGGAAGGTTACAACTACGAGGATGCTGTACTATTATCAGAGAGATTAGTTCAGGATGATGTATATACATCTGTTCATATTGAAGAATATGAGACAGAAGCTAGAGATACAAAGCTTGGTGCAGAAGAGATTACAAGAGATATATCTGGTGTAGGTGATGATGCCCGCGCCAACCTTGACGAAGACGGTATTATTAGAATTGGTGCTGAAGTTCGTGCAGGTGATATTCTTGTAGGAAAAGTTACACCTAAGGGTGAGACAGAAGCATCAGCAGAAGAGAAGTTACTTCGTGCTATCTTTGGTGATAAGGCTAAAGAAGTTAGAGATACTTCACTTAAAGTACCTCATGGTGAATATGGTGTTGTTGTAGATGCTAAAGTATTTACAAGAGAAAATGGTGATGAGTTACCACCTGGAGTTAACAAATCAGTTAGAATCTATATTGCACAGAAGCGTAAGATTTCTGTTGGTGATAAGATGGCTGGTCGTCATGGTAACAAGGGTGTAGTTTCTCGTGTACTTCCTATTGAAGATATGCCATACCTACCTAATGGTAGACCACTTGATATCGTTCTTAATCCACTTGGTGTACCATCTCGTATGAATATTGGACAGGTACTTGAGATTCACTTATCTCTTGCAGCTAAGGCTCTTGGATTTAATATCGAAACACCTGTATTTGATGGTGCTAAGGAAATTGATATTCAGGATACTCTTGAACTTGCTAATGATTATGTAAATCTTCCTTTCGATAAGACGGAAGCTAAGCTTGATAAATGGGCTGACAAGAAAGAGAATTTCTCAGATAAGTATAAAGATGTTCTTAACAAGGACGTTATGAAATACTTAAGTGATAATCGTGACCATAGAGCTCTATGGGAGGGTGTTGATATTAGCAGAGATGGTAAGGTTCAACTTCGTGATGGTCGTACAGGTGAAGAATTTGATTCACCAGTAACAATTGGTCACATGCATTACTTGAAACTTCACCACTTAGTAGACGACAAGATTCATGCTCGTTCTACTGGTCCTTATTCTCTTGTTACACAGCAGCCACTTGGTGGTAAAGCACAATTCGGTGGACAACGTTTCGGAGAAATGGAAGTTTGGGCTCTTGAAGCTTATGGTGCAAGTTATACACTTCAAGAAATCTTGACAATGAAGTCAGATGACGTTGTTGGTCGTGTTAAGACATACGAAGCTATTATTAAGGGAGAGAATATCCCTGAACCTGGAATTCCTGAATCTTTCAAGGTTCTTCTTAAGGAATTACAGTCACTTGGTCTTGATGTCAAAGTACTTGACGAGAATCGTAAAGAGGTTCAATTAATTGAGACTAGTGAGTATGGCAATACTGATTACAACGCAGTAATGGCAGATGCTAATAAGAATTTTGCATTTGAGGAAAATGTTGATTTTGCAGCTCAAGGTTATACTGAGCATTCAGTTGACGAAGAAGATGACTTAGAGTCTGAAGAATATGAAGACTTAGGTGAAGAAGCATTTGCAGATGATAATATTGAAGAATAGAGAGAAGGGAGTTTCATAAATGCCAGGTACAATGAATAAAGATAAGACAAATCAACCAATTGAATTTGACGCTCTTCAAATTGGTTTGGCATCACCAGAGAAGATTAGAGAATGGTCTTATGGTGAAGTGAAGAAGCCCGAGACAATTAATTATAGAACATTAAAGCCTGAGAAGGACGGTTTGTTTTGTGAGAAAATTTTCGGACCAAGCAAAGACTGGGAATGTCATTGTGGTAAATACAAGAAGATTCGCTATAAAGGCGTAGTCTGTGATAAGTGTGGCGTAGAGGTAACTAAAGCAGCAGTACGTAGAGAGAGAATGGGTCATATCGAACTTGCATGTCCTGTATCTCATATCTGGTACTTCAAGGGTATACCTAGCCGTATGGGATTACTTCTTGATTTATCACCAAGAGTACTTGATAAAGTATTATATTTCCACAGTTATATTGTATTAGATCCAGGTGAAACTGCATTAGAGTATAAGCAGATTCTTACTCAGGATGAATATACTAACGCAGTTGAGACTTATGGAGCATCAGCTTTTAGAGCCGGAATGGGTGCTGAATCTGTTCAGGAATTATTAGCTGCAATTGATCTTGATGCAGATGCTGAAGAACTCAAAGAAGAATTAGAGTCAGCAACTGGCCAGAAGAGAGCAAGAATTATTAAGAGATTAGAAGTTGTAGAAGCATTCAGAGAATCAGGAAATAAGCCTGAGTGGATGATACTTAATGTTATTCCAGTAATTCCACCAGACCTTCGTCCTATGGTTCAATTAGAAGGTGGAAGATTTGCAACTTCTGATTTGAATGATTTATATCGTAGAATTGTTAACCGTAACAATCGTCTTAGAAAGCTACTTGATATCAACGCTCCTGAAATCGTTGTAAGAAACGAGAAGCGTATGCTTCAGGAAGCTGTAGATGGCTTAATTGATAATGGTCGTCGTGGACGTGCAGTTACAGGCCCTGGTAACAGAGCGCTTAAGTCTTTATCTGATATGCTTAAGGGTAAGTCTGGTCGTTTCCGTCAGAACTTACTAGGTAAGCGTGTAGATTACTCTGGTCGTTCAGTTATCGTAGTAGGTCCTGAACTTAAGATTTATCAATGTGGTCTTCCTAAAGAAATGGCTATCGAATTATTCAAGCCATTTGTTATGAAGGTACTTGTTGAGACAGGTCAAGCACATAATATTAAGAGTGCTAAGAAGATGGTTGAGAAGTTAGATCCTAAAGTATGGGATGTTCTAGAAGAAGTAATCAAAGAGCACCCTGTAATGCTTAACCGTGCTCCGACACTTCATAGATTAGGTATTCAGGCATTTGAACCTGTCCTTGTAGAAGGTAAAGCTATTAAGCTTCATCCTCTTGTATGTACAGCTTATAATGCCGATTTCGATGGTGACCAAATGGCTGTCCATCTACCACTTACTGCTGAAGCACAGGCAGAATGTAGATTTATGCTACTATCACCTAACAACTTACTTAAGCCTTCTGATGGTGGTCCTGTTGCTGTACCATCTCAGGATATGGTTCTTGGTATTTATTATCTTACACAGGAGAGAGAAAATCCTGAAGAGAAGAAGATATTTAAGAATGTTAATGAGGCTATTCTTGCTTATGAGAACAAGGCTGTATCTCTACATGAGAGAGTTAAGGTACGTGTATCTAAGGAAGTTAATGGTGAGATAGTTTCTGGCATAATTGAGTCTACAGTTGGACGATTCATATTTAACGAAATTATTCCTCAGGATCTTGGAAATGTTGATAGAACAATTCCAGGTAATGAGCTTATTCTAGAAGTTGATGAACTTGTAGGTAAGAAGCAACTTAAGAAGATACTTGAGAAAGTTATTAATACTCATGGTGCAACTAAGACTGCAGAAGTATTAGATGACATCAAAGCTATGGGTTACAAGTATTCAACACAGGCTGCAATGACAGTATCAATCTCTGATATGACAGTTCCTGCTAAGAAGGCTGATTTGATTGCTGAAGCAGAGAAGACTGTTGATGAGATTTCTAAGAAATATAAGCGTGGTTGGATGACAGAAGAAGAACGTTATAGAGATGTTGTAACTGTATGGGAAGATACTGATAAAATTCTTACAGAAGAACTTCTTCAGGGTCTTGATCAATACAACAACATTCATATGATGGCTGATTCCGGAGCCCGTGGTTCTGATAAGCAGATTAAGCAGCTTGCAGGTATGCGTGGTCTTATGGCTGATACAACAGGTCGTACAATCGAGCTTCCTATTAAGTCTAACTTCCGTGAAGGTCTTGACGTATTAGAGTATTTCATGTCTGCTCATGGTGCTCGTAAAGGACTTTCAGATACAGCTCTTCGTACAGCCGATTCAGGATATTTGACAAGAAGACTTGTTGATGTATCTCAACAGTTGATTGTTAGAGAGAGAGATTGTATCGAAGGAACTGACAACGAGATCCCAGGAATGTATGTACGTGCATTTATGGAAGGTCGTGAAGAGATTGAATCACTTCAGGAACGTATTACAGGAAGATTCTCTTGTGAGACTATCTGTGATAA
Source organism: uncultured Lachnospiraceae bacterium (assembly GCA_900315945.1). Classification (GTDB taxonomy): domain Bacteria; phylum Bacillota; class Clostridia; order Lachnospirales; family Lachnospiraceae; genus RUG191. The sequence goes on from ONAZ01000010.1 coordinate 28,042, forward strand.
AGACGGAAATGTTATTGTTAAAGCTAACCATATGATTACACCTCGTAGAGCAGAAGCAATTGTTACAAAGGGTGTTAATGAAGATGGTAAGCTATTTGCAGATCTAATTCAGGCTGAGAAAGATGATCCTACAGTTAAGGAAAAGGCTCAGATTAAGATTCGTACTATTCTTACATGTCGCTCACGCCAGGGTGTCTGTGCTAAATGTTATGGTGCTAATATGGCAACTGGTAATGCGGTACAGGTTGGTGAAGCAATAGGTATTATTGCTGCTCAATCAATCGGTGAGCCTGGTACACAGCTTACAATGAGAACTTTCCATACTGGTGGTGTTGCTGGTAACGATATCACACAAGGTCTTCCTCGTGTAGAGGAAATCTTTGAAGCAAGAAAGCCTAAAGGACTTGCTATTATTTCTGAGATTGCCGGAACTATTGAGATTCGCGATACTAAGAAGAAGAGAGAAGTTGTTGTAAGAAACGACGAAGGAGAGGAGAAGATTTATCTAATCCCTTATGGCTCTCGTATCAAGGTAATTGATGGACAGGTAATCGAGAAGGGTGATGAACTTACAGAAGGTTCTATTAATCCACATGATATTATTGATATCAAGGGTGTTAGAGCTGTGCAGGATTACATGCTTAGAGAAGTTCAGAGAGTATATCGTCTGCAAGGTGTTGATATTAACGATAAGCATATTGAGGTTATTGTTCATCAGATGCTTAAGAAAGTTAGAATTGATGCAGCGGGTGATTCTAATTACTTACCAGGAACACAAGTTGATGTTCTTGAATTTGAGGCTGTAAATGAGCAGCTTAAAGCAGAAGGTAAAGAGCCTGCAGAAGGTGAGCAGATTCTTCTTGGTATTACTAAGGCCAGTCTTGCTACAGAGTCATTCTTGTCAGCAGCTTCCTTCCAGGAGACTACTAAGGTTCTTACAGGTGCAGCAATCAAAGGAAAGATTGACCCATTAATCGGACTTAAGGAAAGCGTTATCTTAGGTAAGCTTATCCCTGCCGGAACAGGTATGAAGAGATATAGCAATATTAAGATTAACACTACATATGATAATGAGATGTCTAGACAGATTGCTAAGGCACAAGAAGAAGCTAGTAAACTTCTTGAGATGGAGATGCAATCATCTACAGATGAGGCAGAAGCCGTAGAAGAAGTTGAAGAAGAAGCTCCAAAAGCTGGAATAGCTTCTCTTATCGATGCAATTAATAATGAAGTAGAAGAGTAATATTCTATTATGTAGATGTGGCTATGCTAATACAATGGCCACATCTATTTTTATTTCTTGACTACATCTATGTAATAATGTATCATAATTTGTGTAAAAAAGATGTCGAAAGAAATGGAGGGAATGGGTGTAGGTGGACTTATTACATCTATCCTTGCAATTATTTACTCAGTAATTAGTTTGATTGCATGTGTTGCATGTCTTGCATTTACTGGTGCAGTTGTATCAGAAGGAACAAAGGCAGTTGAAGAGTCTTACAATAATTTGACACCTGAACAACAAGCTGAAGTTCAGCAGTCAATTGACAATGCCGCTAAGGAGATTGAAAAGTCTCTTAACGAAGCACAATAATTTGAAATCAAATTGAAACTAAAGACTCCTTGCATTTTGTGTAAGGAGTTTTTTTGGAAATAATTCTTAAATAAGAATAGGTTATATATAAAAGGAGGAAATGATTATGGCATATTATGATGAAAATCCTAATAATCAGCAACCTGAGACACAGGGACAACCGGTTCAACCAGAGCCTCAAGTTCAGCAGGCAGAGCAGGTTCAACCGGAGCCTCAAGTTCAACAAGCAGAGCAAGCTAACCAGGGACAGCAGTTCCAACAGAATCAGCAGTATCAACAGACTAATCAGGGACAGCAGTTCCAACAGGCAGGACAACAGCAGTATCAGCAGACAAGCCAAGGATATAATGTTGTAGATGCTGGACATAGTCCAACACAGATTATGGTATTTGGTATTGTTTCATTATGTGTATCTGTAATAATTGGATGGACAGTTATTTTCGGAATACTTTCTATTGTATTTGGTGCTCTTGCAATGAGCTGGTCTAAGAAATATATGCAAGCAAATCCAAATGTTGATAATGGTCAGGTTAAGGCAGGAAGAATAACAGGTATTATAGGATTTATTTTTGGAATCATTGATGTTGTTTTTGGAACTATTACTTGGGTTTCAGTTGGTTGCGTAGCATGTCTTGCACCACTAGGCTATATGTAAGATTTACTTGATTATGATTAATTAACTTGCCTCTGTCGCATGCGGCAGAGGTGATTTTTTTGATGAGGATGACTACAATATGAGTATGTATTTAGATTTTGGCTTATTTAAGATACCGGCATATGGAACAATGATTGTTACAGGTGCGCTTATAGCCAATTTAGTTGTAATTCTTCTTATACTTAAGAGAGATAAGAAGAATGTATGGGATTTTATAATAATAGAAGGATATGGACTTCTTGGTGGAATAATAGGTTCTAAGCTTCTATATATTTTAATTAATATTAATGACATCCCCTGGGATAGAATAGGCGAGCCTGAAGTTTTAGCTCCATTAATTGGTGGTGGATTTGTATTCTATGGAGGCTTAATTCTAGCAGTAATACTAGTATTTCTTGGAGGTAAGATTCACAAAATTGATGCGTGGGACTATATTAGTAATTACGCATTTGCCATACCACTCGCCCATGGATTTGGACGAATCGGATGTTTTCTTGCAGGATGTTGTTATGGAATACCGTACGACGGACCTATAGCTGTAGTATATCCAGAGACTTCTATCATTGCACCATCAGGAATCCCAATGTTTCCAGTTCAGATTGTAGAGACATGTTGTCTCTTCGTAATCTCGATAGTATTATTTCTATTCTATTGGTTTAGGAAGACTCAGTTTCTCCTTCCAATGTATTTCATATTATATGGAATAGTTAGATTTATATTAGAGTATTTTAGATATGATGCTTATCGTGGCAAATTCCTTTCGCTATATACATCTCAATGGATAAGTATAGGAATGATAATTGTGGGAGTATTATGGATAATAATTAATCTATCAAGAAATAGAAGTAAGAAGTAAAAAAAGCTACTAATACAGCTTGTATTAGTAGCCTTTATATTAGTATCCAAGTTTCTCAAATAGCTTTTCTACAGCTGATTTGTTATTAAGTGTAACAGTTGTATAGATTACAGTGTCATCAACCTTAGATAATTTATAGAATACAGTCTGGTTTGCACCTTCTGCAGACATATCTTCATTTCTTTCTTTCTCCCAGGTGTTATTATTTGGACATTGGTTTTCTATTCTATGTCTCTTGTAATGAAAATTAACTGAGGCGCTAATATCATCCTTTAATCGCCAGTATTGTAGTTCCAATCCGTCTTTGTCTTTTGCATCAATTACTTCTACCACTGATGGGTCAGAAGATTTGTATTGCGAAGTAAGATCAGTATATTCAAAGCTAGAACCAAGAGCGGATTTGAATTCGCTAGCTGATACAGCCTCTTTTTTCTTAGCACATCCCGTAAGGGATATAGTGGTTATTATGAAGACTAGACTGAGTGTAATAAGACACATAATGCGAATTACACGATAACAGCCTTTTTGTATATTTTTTAGTGTATTATTCATAAAAAATCACCCCCCTTTTCTCTATTATACTACGAAAAAGCATATTGGATACAATAAATAATTGTTATATAATAAAATAGTTAGAAAATTGTTATACATTGGCAATTAATTTTGTGGGTGAATTATATGAGTTATGAATTTGAATACATAGTATTTGCAGTAATAGGATACCTTTGTGGCTCCATATTGTTTGCTAAAGTATTCGGATATGTATTTACAAAAGAAGACATAACACTTAAAGCAAAAGACAAAAATCCGGGAACATTTAATGCTTATTCAATAGGTGGATTTTGGTGTGGAACACTTACCATTATCTGTGAGTTGGCAAAAGGAATGGTTCCGGTATTCTTATGTCTGAATTTTGTAGATGTAAATTATAATAATGAAGTGTTGATGGCTCTTGTAATGCTTTCTCCAATAATTGGTCATATTCTACCAATTTTTCATGGCTTTAAAGGAGGAAAGGGAATTGCAGTAACATTTGGCTCATTACTAGGGTTCTTAATTGATTTAAGACCAGCACTACTTTTGGCAATAGTATTTATTGTTTTCTCAGTGATATTCATTATAAAACCTGATTATTATAAGACAATGATAACCTTCATAGTTGCAGCAATAATTTCACCTTTTGTTGGTTATCGTACTGCGATTGTTATTACATACATTGCTGCTGCAATTATAGTATGTATCAAGCTACTTCTTAGTAAAGAAGAAAAAGGTGATTTGAATGTTTTATTTGTAAAATGGAACATAATAGGAGATAAGGAAGGACATAAAGATTAATGAAATATCTTATCATGTCATGTAGTACAGGCGGAGGACATAATTCAGCCGCTCATGCAATTGAGAAAGAATTATTGAAGAGAGGTCATGATGTGACCTTCTTAGATCCATATGATTTGGTTAATGACAAGAGAGGAGACCAGGTTGGATGGGCATATATTAAATTAGTTCAGACAATGCCTAAGGTATTTGGCTCTTTGTATTTCGCAGGTGAAATGGTAAGTAGAATACCAGTAATGTCACCAGTTTATTTTGCCAATGCTGGTGTAGCGTATCGAATGAAAGGATTCTTGAAGAAGAATAATTTCGATGGAATAATAATGTCTCATATATATCCAGCAGAAATGATTACAATGTTGAAGAGACACAAGGTGGATTTGCCACCTACATTTTTTGTTGCGACTGATTACATATGTATTCCATTTACAGCAGAAACTGATTGCGATTATTATTGTATTCCTGGAGAAGATTCTATTGAAGCCTTTACATCAAGAGGAATACCAAGAGAAAAACTCAAACCTTATGGAATACCAGTACACGAGGATTTTGACAAGAGAAAAATTGATAACAGAGCTTTAGAAGAGATTGGATTATCTCCTAAAATGCGACACATTCTTGCTGTGGGTGGAAGTGTTGGTGCTGGACAGATGAAGTTGGTAACAGATGTGTTAAATGGATATATTAAGACTTTTAATGATAAAGTTGATAAAGGCATTATAAAAAGTAGAAAGCTTCATGGAATAGTAGTGTGCGGTAATAATGAGAAATTATATAAGAAGCTTCATTCCATGAGTAAAGAATATATTACAGTTCTTAAATCTACAGACAATATGCCATCATATATGAAGGCAAGTGATATCATAATATCAAAACCAGGTGGTCTATCATCCACAGAGGCTGCTGTTGCAAAGGTACCACTTATTCATATATCACCAATTCCAGGTTGTGAGTCTTTCAATGTTAAGTACTTCGATGCAAAGGGAATGAGTGTATATGTTAAGAATATAAGAAAAGATTTGGCTTCTGCAATATCCGCACTTCTTAAACCAGAGAATCGTGACAAGATGTTAAAAAGTCAGGAATCGACAATCAATGAAAACGCAAGAAATGAATGGTGTGATTTCATTGAAGAAGAGACTGAATTTCCCCAGTGATTGAAAAATCACTGGGTTTTTTATTGGAAATGTATAATAAATAATATTATTTTTGTAAAAATGTAACAACAAATAAATTTCCATGAAACGCTTATAGACTTTTATAATATGCACTCATATAATGGGTATCACGAAAAGAGGTGATGCGTATGCAGGCATATGTGGTAGCGCTGGTTATACTGACTGTTGCAGCTGCCTGTGATTATTTTACGAAGAAGATTCCTAATTTAATAATTATAAGTGGATATGGAATGGCATTTACAACAATGATAGTCATTAATGGTTTTAGTGATTTCTATATTTACTTTATTCGTGCCTTATGGCCTGTTCTGGCCTTATTCATATTTTATTATCTTAAGGCACTCGGAGCGGGAGATATAAAACTATTTTCCGTAATATCAATTTTTTGCCCCACAGAATTTTTGATACGATTTATAATTTGTTCCTTTATGATAGGAGCGCTATATGGACTGATAAGAATGATAATTAATAGGGAGCTTAAGAGTAAGCTTGCAAGTGTTCTATGTCATGTTCAGAAATGTATGGCTTCGGGAGAGGTGTCCCATTATACACCCACAAGTAATAGTAGCTATATTTGCTTTTCAATATGTATGTTGGTAGGATTTTTAACTGCTTTAGGATTGGAGGTGTTGCTTTGAAGGTAGCAATATGTGATTTTGATGAGCGATATGTAAGTAGTTTGTTGACATATCTATATGGGAAATGCACTAATGTGACGTTCTCATCTTTTACTACAATAGAAGACTACATGGCTAGTCTTCTTAATAATGAATACAGTTATACCATAATGGGAGATGAATTCTATGAGGTGTATAAAGTTAGTAATGAAGAAAATGGAGTAGTAAGTGATGTGAAAGAAGACAAACTTATTATACTTAGTGCTTCGATTGATAATTTGCAGAGTGAAGAAGCATATCAGACTATATACAAATACGGTCCTATGGATGGGTTGTATAGAATGATGTCTAGTAGTAGAGAAAGAACTTCAAATGGTAAGAGTTTCGCAATTTACTCTCCATTTCATCATGAACTAACAGAGATGTATGGGATAAGCATGTGTAAAATGCTAGAAGAAACAGAGAATGTTCTTCTTATAGACATGGTTAATATTCCAATTATAAGAAGGCTGATTCGCGATGGACCGCGAAATGGAATAATAGATGTCATATATAAATTAGAGAATAACAGAACCTGGGAGATAAAGGATTTATTAGAGAATTATAACGGAATAGATGTGTTGCCAATGTCATTTTGTCCAACAGATATATCATCTATTAGTAAGAAACAATGGAAAGCATTATTAGATTATATAGATTCTCTTAACTATGGGGCATATGTATTTATATTTGAAGATATTAATCAGGGATTCAGAGAGATTATAGAATATGTTGACAATTGTATTCTTATTAATAGAAGAGGAGATTATTATCAAAAGAGACAAGAAGAGATGAAGGATTTTGTAGAAAAAATTGCGAATAAAGTAACCTCAATAGAGTTACAAATGTCTGCTAATAATCTTAATGAAGGCTGCTATAAGATAGAAGAATTATTAACAGGAAATCTATTCCAATATGTTAGAAGCCAAAACTATTAGGAGAGTTATATGGATTATAGTGAAGCATTTAACATAATAGAGAGAAGACTATTTGAAAGCGTTGATGTAAGTATAGAGATTGACGATGACGCCATAATGGATAGGATTCAGGAAGAGATATGCGAATATGCAAGGCAAAGTCCATTAGATGTGGAAGACAGAATAAAACTTCAAAAAGAATTATTCTATTCTCTGAGAAAATATGATGTTCTATCTAAGCTATTAGAAGATGATGACATAACGGAAATAATGATTAATGGTTACAATCATATCTTTATAGAAAAGTGGGGCAAGGTGATTGAAACAGATTGTCATTTTAGTACAAAGGAGAAACTAGATGATGTAATACAACAGATTGTTGGCGCTAATAACCAGGTAATAAATGAAACAACACCTATAGTTGATACAAGGCTTTCTGATGGATCTAGAGTAAATATTGTTCTTCCACCTATAGCAATAGATGGAAGCGTAATGTCCATTAGAAGATTTTCTAAGGAACCAATCACATTAAATCGTTTAATAGAATTAAACTCAATTAATGATGAGATAAAGTCCTTTCTAAAAAAACTAATTAGGGCAAGATATAACGTATTTATTTCTGGAGGCACAGGATCGGGCAAAACAACATTTCTTAATGCACTTACAGAATTCATAGAAGAGGATGAGCGTGTAATAACAATAGAAGACGCTGCTGAGCTGCAAATAATCGGAATAAATAATCTTGTAAGGTTAGAAGCAAGAAGAGAAAATATCGAAGGCGACCTAGAAGTAACAATACGGGACCTAGTCAGAACTTCTCTAAGAATGCGACCTAACAGGATTATTGTAGGAGAGTGTAGAGGCCCAGAGGCTATTGAGGTGTTACAGGCATGTAATACAGGACACGACGGAAGTCTGAGTACCGGACACGCTAATTCATCTACTGATATGATATCGAGACTAGAGACAATGGTGTTACAAGGAATGGATATTCCAGTGTTAGCAATAAGAAAACAAATTGCATCAGCTATAGATATTTTTATTCACCTGGGACGACTTCCTAATGGTGAAAGGAAGCTTATTGAGATATCTGAAGTCATAGGGGTAGAAGAAGATGATATTAAATTAAATAAGTTGTATGAATTCGATTATGAAAGCAAGGGGAAGGATAGTAGATGGATAAGAAAATCGAGCTTACAAAATACAGAGAAACTCTTAAGGATCCAAAAGTCTTAATTACCTCAGTGGTAATAACAATACTTATAGCATGGCTTTTCTACAGATCATTTATAGCATTAGCATTATATCCTTTTGTTTTATTAGGCGCTTTGTATTACTTCTATGAAAGAAACAGCGAGATAAAAAGAGAGAAAGTACTAATTGAATTTCGAGAAATGTTAAAAGTTATATGTAGTGAATTAAGAAGCGGTCATTCCTTAGAAAATGCTGTGATGATTCTTGACAAGGAAATAGGTAGTATATGCGGTGAGAAGGCTTATATTCTATCTGGTATAAGGATTATGCAAAAGCAGCTTGGTCTGAAAAAACCTGTTGAACAGGTAATAAGCGATTTTGCATCATATTATCAATATGAGGAGATAGTTAATTTTGCATATACCATAGGCTATGCAAAAAGGCTTGGAGGAAATTATATTAAAAACATTTCAAGTAGTGCAGAGAGGATAGAAGAGAGACTTGAGGTAAAGCAACAGATTAATACTCAACTAGCTGAGAAGCAGTTTGAAATGAAGATAATGGGAGTTATGCCCCTTGGAATATTAGTATACATAGGACTTACAGCTAACGAATTTATTGAACCTTTGTATCACAATGCTATGGGGATAATGATAATGACCTTAAGCCTGGGATTGTATGTAGCATGTCTTTATATAGCAAAGAGAATAGTAACTATTAAATATTAGAGGAGGAATACATTGGTATCAGCAGTGTTATTAATAGCAACAATTATATTGTCTAAGACTAAGAAGATAGGACCTCTTTTGCCAAAGAAAGTCCTTCGGATTGTAATAGGAGTGGAAATTGTGGGGATAGTAGCTTCTGTAGGAGAGTATATAGGAGGTAAGGTTTTATTTGATAATGTAATAGATAGACCAGCAGTAGGAGAAAGTGATGAGACTGAGGAGTTAGAGTACACAACAGATGATAATACTACAGATATTACTATAGAGGTTCCAGCGAAATTACATAGTAAAGAAGAGAAAGAAGAGTTAGTAGATAAAGCAAAAGAAGAAATTGAAGAGACATTTAAAGGTGACAACGAAGATTTAGATTGTATTAATAAACCTGTTGTAATGAAGGAAAAATATTCAGATGGAATGGTTAAAGCAGAATGGCAATTAAGTGATTATAAAATCGTGGGTTCAGAGGGAGAGATTAACTATGACAATTTAGAGAAGGAAACAATAATTGAAGCAACAGTTAATTTGACTTGTGAAGACTATACTGATTTATATAGTTTTTCATTTCAGGTAGTACCATTAGATACTAATTCATCTTACGGAATAGATTACTACATAAGAAAGGCAATAAGTGATTTATTTGATACAGATGGAGATGTAATAGAGTTACCTGATAGAATCGGAGAAAAGGATGTAACATGGAGCAAAAAATACACTTATCTAGGAGCAAAAATAGGGTTACTTGGAGCTTTTGCAGCTATTGCAATGATACTTGGTCAGATGAAAGAGGAGAAGACAAAGAAAGAAAAATATACAAAAAGTCTTATTAGGGATTATCCCAAAATTGTAGAAAGTCTTGCATTATATGTGGGGGCAGGACTTAGTGTGAAAAATGCAATGTTTAGGATAAGCGACGAGTATATTAGAAGAAGAGCTAAAGCAAGAGAACCTGGATTTGAAGGAGTTCTTAGGATGTGTCGTGAAATGGAAGAGGGTAGAAGTGAATTGAAAGCATATGAGTTATTAACTCAGTATTGTCCTACAAGAGAGTATAGGAGGTTATCAAGTCTTCTTAGTAGCAACTTGAAAAAAGGAACTAAGGGAATGATAGAAGAATTAAACAAGGAAGAAAAAGAAGCATTTGAAATGCAAAAGCAATATGTAAGAATAGCCGGAGAAGAGGCTTCTACTAAGTTGTTATTCCCTATGATAGGACTTCTTGGCATCGTATTAGTAATTATAATTGCGCCATCAATATTTAATATGCAATCAATATAGTAATTTGTGTTAGTAGATTTAGATAGGAGGAGATGTTTATGAAGGTATTAGAAACAATGAAGAATTTTATTAAAGAAGAAGATGGAATAGGAGTTGTAGAGATTATATTAATTGTGGTTGTTCTAATTGGGCTTGTTCTAATTTTTAAGAAGCAACTAACCAATCTAGTTAATGACATATTTAGCACAATAACAGACAAAGCAGGAACAGTCTAATGAAAGATGGTATCGTCAATAAATCTATCAAAGGAAAAAGTGGATCAATAACACTATTTATGTGTATGACAATAATGATGATAACTTCTCTAGGATTTACTCTTATTGAGACAGGAAGATTCTATGGGCTAGATGCCAAAGCAAGATTTGTAACATCTACTGTTGCAGATAATACATTTTCAGAATACATACGTCCTATGTGGGATCAATATGGAATTCTTGGAATAGACAAGGCCCATGGAACTAATGATGAAGGAGATAATTTCCTAAGAGAAAGGATACTTGACTTTGCGACTATGCAGACAAGCGGAGAAGTAGATTATTACTCTCTAAATCCGACAGAGATAGAAATTGATGATTATATGTTGCTTACAGATAACAATGGAGAGCCATTTGTTCATGAAGCTGCACTCTATTACAAAGGAAATATTGGAAGTGAATTAATATCTGATATTGGTAATAAATCAAAAGAGCTAAATGGATATGAAGGACTTAATAGTAATGTAGATAAAATGATTACTGATGGCGATAATGCACTTAAGAATCCTGATAGTGTTCCAAAAAGTGATAGTAACAAAGTATATGAAGTGGATGTGTCTAAGGTTACAGAAGAGCAGAAGAAGAAGGGGGAGCATCTAGTAGATGATGTTAATGCTTTTAAAAGTAAAGGAGTTCTTGAACAAGTAATTCCAAGTGATAAGGAAGTATCTAGTAAAACTTTCGACTTAGCCAATAGTGTATCACATAGAAGTCTAGAGCATGGTAATAGTAGGAATTCTTCTAAAGCAACAACCGTTGATAAAGTAATTTTTTCTGTGTATCTAAGAGATAAATTTCAATACTATGGAAAAAATCTTAATCATAGCGGACAGGATTATGAGATAGAGTACATCATTGTTGGAAAGGACAATGATACTGATAATTTGAAAGGCGTTGTAACACGTCTTCTAGCAATAAGAGAGGTTGCTAATTTTATTGCATTATATAAAGACCCAGTTCGAAATGGCGAAGCTTTAGAACTATCAGTTGCGTTAGCAGGAGTAACATTAAATCCTGCAATAATTGAGATAGTTCATTATGCACTTATGGCTGCCTGGGCATATATAGAAGCTGTCTTAGATGTTCGACTTTTACTTGATGGTGGTAAGGTAATGCCTATAAAAACAAGCACTGAGTGGACTAGTGATTTATATAATATTGCTGCGTGTTTGGATGAGAATTTTATGGCAAAAAATAATGAAGCTGGTATGAGTTATGAGGACTATCTTCTTACATTTCTTGTGGTAGAACCATCTAGAGATGAAAGTATGAGAGCGCTAGATATGATAGAGGCAGCTATGAATGCTTTGCCCTATTATGAGAATATCAAAATGGATCATCTTATATGTGATATGAATATGACGATGAATTATGAGGCTGATCCAATGTTCTTTAGTTTAATTACATTAGATGTTCCTTTTCTAGATTATTATAGTTTGAAGAAAAAGGAGTATAGATCATATTTATAAAAATTGAAAGAAAGGAGGTTGTATAGTGGTGTCTCTTTCTATTAGAACTATAACCCGTCTTAAGTTACGAATCAAAAGAGAAAAAATAACACATAATTTCTTGGCATATTTCAAATCATTAATTCATTTTCCCAAAGAGGCACCACTATGCAACCTCCGCTTGAAGGCTTCATATACTGTAGAAGCTGCTTTTATTATACCATTAAGTCTGTTAATGGTTGTATTCTTTCTTTATTTTTTTCGAGTGATGTATGTTCAATGGGGTATTGATTATGTAATAAATAAGGTGGCAAGAGAACATTCGGCAATAATAAGTGATAGTAATACAAATGACGGTGTCCTTATAATAGGACAATGCAGTGCTATGATAGCAGGTCTTAATAGAGTGTCAGATGAAGTTGTTGGAGGGGGGTTTGGGCTAGATTATACCAGTAGTGAATTCAATAAGAATTATATTAATGTAGTCTGCAATTATAGTATGAAAAACCCTATAACCATATTTGGAAAAAAGACGATCAAAATGTCAAGTGTTGCTTGTAGCAGGAAGTGGGTAGGATATGATCCTTTAGAGGGTGAAGATAAGGGTGATTATGTATATGTTACAAAATATGGACAAGCCTACCACAGGAGCTTGAGTTGTCCTTATTTAAAACCATCTATTCATGCAATTAGCGAAGGCATGGTAAAGGAATCTAGAAGTGTGTCAGGAGGCAAATACAGTTCTTGCCCTAAATGTAAAGGAAAAAGAAATAGTGGAACTGTATATATTACAGATTATGGTGATGTATATCACAGTAGTCTTAATTGTAGTGCGCTAAAAAGGAGTGTTAATAGAATAAAGTTAGAAGAAGCAGAATCATATCACCCTTGTGGAAAATGCGCTAATTAATTACATAGATTAATTCTAAACATGAAAAAGGAGTCAAGGATGGAAGCAGTTGGTTTACTTAGTCTTCTTGGGATATGTGGAATAGAGGACTATAGAATAAAAAAGGTAAGACTTGTGGTTGTTAATGCATTTGCAATACTGGGAGTAATTCTACATATTGTATATCAAAGAATTACTTGGATTGACATGGTACTTGGAGCATTAATTGGAGTTGCTCTTCTAATTGTATCCTATCTCTCTAAAGAAAAGATAGGATACGGTGATGGTCTTATATTTGTAGCCACAGGAATCTATCTTGGGTTTTGGAATAACTTAATACTTCTCTGGTTATCAACAAGCTTAGCTGGTATATATGGCCTTATATTAATGATATTTAAGAAGAAAAAGAAAGAGAGTGAGATACCTCTTGTTCCTTTTATATTAGGAGTGTATGTCCTGTCTTTAATTTTCAACGGAGGGATGCTATGAGAAAGATAGAAGATGATGATATTGGATGCTATAAAGCAAGCCTTACAGTAGAGGCATCCTTTGTTTTGGTAATAACTATGGGGGTATTGTTATCCTTATTCTTACTTATGTTTATTGTTTATCACGAAAATGTCGATTTTATAACAGAGAAAATGAAAGACTATAGTTTTGATAGTGTAGGAGCTTTTCGTTTTGCACAGATAATACAAAGCTTTGGGAGGTAGTTCATGGATTATAAATTTAAAAGAGATCTTAAGAATAGTTTTATGATTGTGGAAAGTGGTTTTGAGAATGCAGGATATGAGAAAAATATATTAAGATATAACGATATAGATGTATTAGTACCATTTCATACAGTTGAAATCAATAATGTTACACAGGTGTGGTATGACATAACAGGTCTTGTATCACTTAAAGATTATTTGATGCAGCAGAGTATAACATATGAATTAATGAGAAAGGTGTTATTGTATTTAAAGATAGCTATTGATGAGACGGAAAGATACCTAATAGATGTTAATCATTTGTCTATAGATATAGATACTGTTTTTGTTGTGAAGAATGATATGGAATGGAAGCTAATGTTAATATATTGTCCTGACAATAATCAATCAAGTCTTGATAGTATATTGGAATTCTTTATGGATAATGTAAGTAAAGACATGATGGATTTTTGCTTTAAGCTGTACGATAGTGGATTTGAGGGCAATACAATTGAAGGAATGATTAATCTTATAGACAAAGAAATTGGCTGCGAGTATATATCGAAGAGTAATGAATCAGATAATTGTTTTGAAGAAATAGATGAATGTGATTTGAGTGAAAATGAAGAAGAAATAGAACAAAAAAGTGATTTCAAAAAAAGGCTATTATCGGACGACGATGACTATATATGGGGACATAATAAAATAGATTTATTTGAAGAAAATGAAAAGGAAACACTATTTGAAAAAATAAAAAGGATTATTACTAACTTTTTTAATAAGAAGCAGGATACTACATATGAAGATTTTACATATGAACCGGACCAGCAGATATATGAGCCAACTGTTCTTCTAAAAAGCTTTGACGATTGTGAAAGCCAAATAGAATGCGGTATGAAGGGAGAATTACAATATCTTGGGGACAAAAAGAAAAATAATATTAGAATAAATAAAGATGAATTTCGTCTAGGCTCTTCTATTGATGGAAATGATTCTGTAATAGACTCCCCTGTTGTAAGCAGGTTTCATGCAAAGATAGTAAGAGAGGGTGAGTCTTATTATTTAGAAGATCTTAATTCAACTAATGGAACTTGTGTAAATGGTAAAATGTTGGGATATAGAGATAAAGTAGAGCTTAATCCTGAAGATACAATTATGTTTGCTGATGAGTGTTATAAGATAGTGTAAAATAATATTTGCTAAGGTACCTGCAAGAATAGTATAATATATCTAGTATTTTTGAAAGAGGGATATATCAATGAGAATCAATATATACTATGGTGGAAGAGGTAACCTTGACGACCCTACACTTTTTGCACTGAAGAAAATAGAGAAAGTTCTTATAGATGATTTTAAAGTAGAGGTTCATAGATATAATATTTATGAACAGAAAAATCAAATATCCACACTTCCTCAGACACTTAAGAATGTAGATGGTATCATACTTGCTACAACAATAGAGTGGCTAGGAATTGGTGGCTATATGACACATTTTCTTGATGCATGTTGGTTGTATGGAGATAAAGAGAAGTTTGAGAAGATTTATATGCAACCGGTAGTTATGTCTACTACTTATGGAGAGAGAGAAGGGGTTTTAGAGCTTAAGAAAGCTTGGGAGATTCTTGGAGGAATTCCATGTGATGGACTTTGCGGATATGTTGAAGACATGAGTTCATTTGAGAATAATAAAGAATATACTCACATCATCGAGAAGATGACAGAGAATTTATTTAGAACAATCTCTCACAAGATGAAAGGCCTTCCAACAAGTAATCAGGCAGTGTCACGAACAGTTGCCAGACCTCAGCAATTAAATCTCACGCCAGAAGAAGGTGAGCAGTTATCAGAATATGTATCTGATGATATTTTTGTTAGAAAACAGAGAGAAGATGTTCTTGAACTTGCGTCAATTTATTCTGAACAAATGGATGGAGACCTTAATGGAGAAGAAAGTGAAGAATATGTAAATGATTTTAAGGTTCATTTTCATCCACAAGGTATTAAGGTTAATTATTCCCTTATTATTGAAGGCAGGGAGTTGCCACTCTTTATAGGAGTAGATGGTGAGAATATAGATTGTCACTTTGGTAAAGAAGAGGATATTGATTTTACAGGAAAGTTGCCTGCGACAGTTCTAGATCAGATAATAGCAGGAAGAAAGACTTTCCAAGGAGCTTTTTCTCTAAGTCATATGACTGCAAGAGGAGAACTTAGCACATTGTCTATGTTAGATAAATTATTTGTATTTGATGAATAAATATTAGGAGGGTAATATGAGAGACGATAATTGTATTTTTTGTAAGATTGCAAATGGTGAGATTCCTACAAATTCTATTTATGAGGATGATGATTTTAGAGTAATTCTTGATGCCTCTCCAGCAACAAAGGGTCATTCACTCATTATCCCCAAAGAACATTATAAGGATATGTATGAGATAGATGAAAAGGTTGCTGCTAAAGCCATGTCTCTAGCTAAAAAGCTTACTATTCATATGACAGATAAATTGGGATGCGACGGATTTAACATTTTACAGAATAATAGAGAAGTTGCAGGTCAGACTGTATTTCATTTTCATATGCATCTTATTCCGAGATATAATGATGGCAAATCAATTCTTACATGGGGTCATGAAGAATTCTCAGAAGATGAGATGAAGGCCATATGTGAGAACTTGAGACAGTAAGTAAGCTTATACATTCTATTAGATGGAGGAAGCTTTTTGAGTAAGAATTATTTGTCCATTGGTTTTACAATTGTATTTTTTAGTCAGTTGCTAGACATAGTAATAAAGTCTATTGGAACAGTTTTTTTTCAAAACATGACTAGATTAACATACAGTATCGCTTTTTCAGTAACGACAATTGTTGAGATAGTTGGTATTGTTATTGTAATAAAGCAATACGAAAATGCAAAAAGAGCAATACCAATTCTTGTTGTTCAGATTCTGGCAATAATAGCCTTGCAATTATTAGAAGCATATGGTGATTTGTACAGTGATGGAGCAATAGGTTGTGCTGAGATAATCTTTGATTCTATATCCACGCTTACAATTATTTCTATTGTAAAAGAGGTATATGAAAAACAAGAGCTGCCTATAAAATTTATGAAGACAACCTCATTTGTAGTTGTTGTTAATACTGTTTTAGGAATGCTTGCCACCCTTTGGTCGGGGGCACTTGCGGCAGGAGATTTATCTGCTAATGTGGTAGTAAGTATTCTTTTATTACTCGCACTATTAACTGAGGTTATGTCATATGTTTTATTCTTAATTGTAATATATAAAGCCATTAGGCTTAAGAACGTCGCGGTGGCTTAACTTATTATTCAAGTTGTTAGATGTCAGGAGGATATATGAAGAAAATTATAATGACTGGTGGAGGAACTGCAGGTCATGTAACACCTAATATTGCATTATTTCCAGCTCTTAAAGAAGAAGGATATGAGATATCTTATATTGGTTCTTATAACGGCATAGAGAAAGAATTAATTAAGAAGCAAGGTATAGAGTACTTTGGTATCTCTTCAGGAAAACTAAGAAGATATTTTGATGTTAAAAACTTTACTGATCCATTCAGGGTAATGAAGGGCTATAGCGAAGCCAAGAAGATTCTGAAACATACAAAACCAGATGTGGTTTTTTCTAAAGGTGGATTTGTAACAGTTCCAGTTGTGTATGCAGCTAAGAAATTACATATACCTGTTATTATTCATGAGTCTGATTTAACACCTGGACTTGCTAATAAACTTGCAATTCCTAATGCTACATATGTATGTCATAATTTCCCGGAGACAGCTAATCATTTACCAGAAGAGAAGTCTCGACTTACAGGATGTCCAATAAGAAAAGAACTATTTGAAGGTGATAGAGATAAGGGGCTTAATTTCTTAGGCTTTGATGGGAAAAAACCTGTTCTTATGATAATAGGTGGAAGTACAGGGGCAAAGGTCATAAATGAAACTGTAAGAGATAGCCTTGATATATTGACACAGAGATTTGATATTGTGCATCTCTGCGGTAAAGACAAATTAGATACTAATTATAATGACGTAGAAGGATATAAACAGTTTGAGTATATATCAGACGAATTGAGTGATATTTTTGCTGCTAGTGATGTTGTGATTTCAAGGGCTGGTGCAAATGCTATATGTGAGTTGTTGGCACTTTGTAAGCCACATCTTCTTATTCCTCTAAGTGCTAATGCAAGTAGAGGTGATCAGATACTTAACGCAAAGTCATTTAAGAAGCAGGGATTTTCAGAAGTATTAGAAGAGGAAAACATGACAAAGGATACACTTTGCGAGAATCTAACTAAAGTATACGATAATAGAGAATTATATATTAATAAGATGAAAGAAAGCTCTATGAGTAATCCTATAGAGACAATAGTAGGATTAATAAAGAGTGTTTCATAATTAAATAAGCTAATTGTTGCAATTCTGTTAAGGCCGCTACGCGGCCTTTTTTGTATATAATGCATAAAAATCGAGCTAATTATTTCTGAAATTGTTCAATAAAGGGGAAATAGTGCACAAAAGTTGACAACTAAATGTTAAGATGTTATTATACTTATCGTAACAAATTCGTAACAAATTAAAATAATTGAAACAATTCGTAGTATTTACTTAACGAATCTGGGGGTAAGATAATGAATCTTAACAAGAAAGTAGCAAAGAATAGTAAAGATAAAATACCTACAAAAAGACTTGTACAAGCAGGCGCTGTTACATTAGTTTTTTCTGCAATGGTTGCAACAGTAGCTATTAACAGCAATGCTAGCAATGATAAAGAATTCAGTGGAACAACTGCAGGAGTATTTAACAGTTTGTATTATGATGATGCAACGCTTCAAGTGTCAGGGTCAAATGTTACAAGCGTTGGACTTGATTCTGAATCTGCAGGATGGGTTCTAAGTCTTATGACTAATGCTGAGGATTTTGCATATGTAAGAACAACACCATCTGATGATGGAGAGATAGCTGGTAAGCTTCGTAAAGGTGATATGGCTAGAGTTGAATCTCTAACTAATAATGGATGGTATCAGATAACATCAGGTAATTTGACAGGATACATCAAAGCTGATGTAAGTCTTACAGGTCAAAGCTGTAAAGATTATGCTCAAGCTGTAGGATATAATGGAAGCACAGGAATCACAGTTGCAGAAGAAGAGGCTGCTATTGCAGCATTTAATGCAGCAATTGAAGAAGCAGCAAGACAGGAAGCTGCTAAGAAAGCAGCAGCTAGTGCTTCATCTAGTTCTTCATCAAATGTCTCATCAACTCAGAAGAGTAGCTATAGTGCAGGAGCTGATGAGGTAACACTTCTTGCAGCAATTGTTGAGAAAGAAGCTGGTGGAAGTGGATATCAAGGAATGCTTGCAGTTGCATCGGTAGTTATGAACAGAGTTCGTTCTTCATCATATCCTGACACTGTTGAAGGTGTTATTGGACAGAAGGGACAGTTTACAGGTGGTATATCTGGCCTTTCTAATATAATATCAAGAGGTCCAAGCTCTGCTGCTATTCGTGCCGCTGAAGCCGCTCTTGCAGGTGAAGATATCGTTGATGGTAAGGTTAGCTTTAGAAGTTCTTCTACAGGACATTCAGGAACAGTTATCGGAGATAATGTATTTTTCTAAATTGCTTTTTCCATATAATATATAACACTGAGCCGTAGTTACATATTGTGACTGCGGCTCTTTTATTTTACTAAGTAATATACACACATTTTACATAGATAAAATGTGTAAGAGTCCTGCAAATATGGTATCATATAATAGTTAAGGTATAGCTTGTAATATAAATGGGACTGGGAATATGGAGTATATTGATATATATAATGAGAAGGTAAAAGAATTAGCTGACAAAGTTGCTTTTTCAGATTGTAGTAAAGAGCTGACATACAAAGAATTAGATGAAGAGTCAGCCAAGATTTATAGCTATCTTAAGTCAAAAGGGATTGGAAAAGAGAAATTTGTTCAGGTTGTACTAGAAAGAAGTGTTAGAATTCCTGTAACAATTATGGGTGTTATAAAAGCAGGTGCTGCATTTGTGGTATTAGAAGACACTTATCCAGAAGATAGGATAGAGTATATATATAAGGACTGCAGTTGTCTCTTGAGAATCGATGACACGTTGTACGAGAAGATAATGGCAGAAGAGAGTCCGCTCTATGGAAATGAGACCACTGACTTGCATGATGCCTGTTATGCTGTTTACACATCTGGCTCCACAGGAAATCCCAAGGGTGTACTTCATGAATATGGAAATATAATGCAAAACTGCAATAGTTTTGACACTTGGTATGATGACGATGTTGATAGGAGTGCTATCTTTGCGCCGTTTTATTTTGTGGCGGGAATACTTGACATTTTCCATTATATTACCAGGGGAAGGACAACTTATATTGTACCTCATGGTATGACAAGAGATTTTGTGGCAGTAAAGAAATTCATAGAAGAAAACAGTATAGAAGAAATATTTCTTCCGCCTTCTTATCTTAAGATTTATCCAAAGCCAGCTAAGACTATTAAGGTGCTTTATACAGGTAGTGAGCCGGCAAACGGACTAACATATTATGACAACCCTACCCTCATTAATTTCTATGCAATGTCGGAGTCTGGGTTTGTAGTACTCCAGTCTAATCTTAATAAGCCGTATGCTGTTGCACCAGTTGGCAAACCTTTACTTGAAGAGATAAATGTTTGTCTTCTAGACGAAGATGGTGAGAAAATAGAAGGTGCAGGTCAGGGAGAGCTTTGCTTCGTAAATGAGTATGTTAGAGGATATATTAATCTTCTTGAGCAAACTGCTAAAACCTGGCGAAATGGAATTTTCCATACTAATGATTGCGTGAGAAGAGATGAAGATGGTAATTACTATGTTGTTGGTAGATTCGACGACATGATTAAGATTAATGGTAATCGTGTGGAGCCTGTAGAAATTGAGAATCATATCAAAGAACTTACCAGTCTTAAGCAGGTAATCGCCAAAGGTTTTCAGATTAATAACAGAGTTTTCATATGTGCATATTACATTGTGGATGAGGCCAAATCTCTTGGAATATATGAAAATAGTGAATTGATATTTGATAAAGTAAAATTGGAAAAAAGCCTACCGGATTATATGATACCAACATATTACATTGGACTTGATAAATTTCCTCTTCTTCCGAATGGTAAGATAGCAAGAAAAGACTTCCTGCCACCTAACATTGATGAATCCAAGTCTGAATATATAGCGCCGACTAATGAATGTGAGAAAACTATCTGTGATGTTTTTTCTCATGCCCTTAAAGTAGATAAAGTGAGTATAACAGATGATTTCTATATTATTGGTGGAGATTCAATGTCGGCAATTGTTGCTGTTGCAAAGCTTTCTGAAAAGGGAGTTCACATTGATACGAAAGTGCTCTATGAGAATAGAACGGCAGAAAAGATAGCTTTATTCTATGAAGAAAATAAGGATAAGCTTTCTCATAAAATAAAGAAATTCGACAATTCTAGGGTATTAGAAGTACCTAATTATTCTGGTAAAGCTTTTGTTGATCAGACTAAGCAGGGAATGGGTGGAATCTTTAGATACTGTATGAAGGATATGGTGGATGTTAAGGCGTTAACAGAAGCCTATAATAAAGTTCTTACTATGTATCCATTCTATAATCTTACATTTGAAGAAAGAGAAGATAACGTATATTACAAGGAATTAAAGTATGTTCCTGAGGTTAGACCATTTAATGAACTTGACACATCAGATCATACTAACAAGCCTTTAATTGAAGTATATTATGAAGCCAAGGAAATAATTATTAATTTCTTCCATGTACTTACAGATGGAGAAGGTTTCTTCTTCTTTGCTAGCACTCTTCTTCATGAATATGTTAATGCATATCAGGATATAGAAGAAGAGCCAATAATAAGAGATTTTGACTATACATATGATGTGCTAGAGAAGAAGATACCTGTACAAGGACATCAGAAGGTGTACGATTTATTGGACACATATATTCCGCCTGAATATGATGCTGGTAAAGCAACACTTAAGACATATAAGATTAGGCTTGATAGAAAAGATTGGAAAACCTATGTTGATAAATTCATAAGTGATTATGGAGTTGAGGGCATAAGAAGACTCTTGGCAATAGGTGGAGAAGATGCTTTCGTAGCAGGATATGCACTTATTAAGGCTTTTTCTAAAGTGCATCCAGAAGCTGACAAACCATTGATGTGTAGATTCCCAATGAATATGAGGTCGGCTCTTGGAAGAGAGAATACTCTTAGAAATTGTGCTTTGCCACAAGCCTTTTATAATATTACAACACGAGATGCAGTTGACAATGCAGAGGCAGTAGTTAGTGCATATGAGAGAATAAGTGAAATGACTTCTAGTGATAATGTTAAGAAAGAAGTCAATAAACTTGTTGAATATCTTCATGATGATGATAAGAACATTGATGACGACGATGTGTATAGCTATATTAAGACCGCAAGTGTTCTAGCAACTAATTTGGGAAATATTGCATCGGTAAGAGACGCAGAATATTTAAGAGATTTTTCTATTAATTTTAGACCTTCTTGTTATACAAGTATTCAATCATGTGTTATGGGCAAGGAACAGGTGTTAATTCTTAATCAGGTATTTGAAAGTGAAGAGTATGTAAGAGAGCTTGTGTCTGAGATAAGCTTAGATGGTATGATTAATGTAAATGTAGAAGAAGTAAAATAGTTTTAGGAGAGATGGATGATTGAACGAATAAAAGGATTCTTTCAAGTACTACAAAAACCTAAAAGTGGACTTGTATTTGCCAATAGATTTACTGTTGTAGTATGTCTTATTACTGTGGTATTTGATCAGGCAATGCTACTTTTTGATATATTGCAGGATGGTCATGGGATTAATTTTTATGATGATATTTTAAAAAATATTAGAGGTAATTATATTGTTGTTCTTATGATTCTTTTCATTGGAGCAATAGTATGGTCTATAAACTGTGAACTGAACGAGAGGTTACATACAGTAGTTATCTTCTCTATAATGTTTGCCGTGATACAGATTCTATTTATTTGCATGGGAACTCGAGCTTTTGTGGCAAACTATATTCTTGTTTTTATAACAGTTATTTACGCAAGGCCTTTATTGACTTTTATAATAGGAGCGGTGGTTTTCCTTTTATCAATTTTCAACTATTGGACTCTTTATATATCATCTGTAGATTTGGAAATAATAGATGATTCATTAGAGATCTATCTTCAGGAAACAAAGAGTATTTATTGGGAGTCGGTGTTATTCTATTTGCCTGTCTTGGTAATAGTAGCTATGCTTATTAGTTACTGTCTAAGAAAGCTGTTTAAATATATTACATATTATACTAATGAAAGAAGTGTTGTACAGGCTAACAGCGAGGCAGCATCTCTTATACAGCAACAGATATTAGAGCAGTCCCATATTGATGATTCATCACAGGAAAATGTGACAGTTTATCCGTTTCTTAAGACTGCAGATTATGTTGCGGGAGACTTCTACGATTATTACAATATTGACAGATATCATATTTGTTTTTTGATAGCTGATGTATCTGGTAAAGGAATAGCAGCAGGTCTATTTATGGCAAGGGCCAAAGAGGTGCTCAAAGTTATTGTTAAAGACAAATTAGATGCATCAAATGTAATGACTAGAGCAAATGAGATGTTGTACGAGAATAACTCTGAGTGTATGTTCTCTACAGCATGGATGGGTATTCTAGATGTAAGAACAGGTGTGGTTAATTATTCTAATGCAGGGCACACTTCTCCAATATTAATTAGTAATAATAGAGTTGTTGAGCTTAATGAAGTTTCAGGACCTATGCTAGGTCTTTTCCCTGGCAAAAGGTATAAGTCTCATAGCGTACAAATTGGAGAAGGAGACAGAATACTTCTATATACTGATGGAGTAACAGAGCAGCCAATTAGTGATGAAGAACGATTTGGTGAAGATAGGCTTATAGAATTTATTAAGAGTAATCTTGATAAAGATAATTTATGTAACGCCGTATATGACAAAGTAAAATCCTTTGAACAGAAGCAGTTTGATGATTTGACAATGCTTCAGGTTAACCTAGACAAGCTTAAGACTTCAACAAGTAAGATTGGTAAGGTTATTCATAGGAAGTGTTTCCTTGCTGCATCGCCTAAATCAATTAGAACATTTAGGTCTATGATTATGGAAGAGTTGTCTGATTCTAAGGTTGAGAGGAAGGATATAGATACATTCTATGTTGCTTGTGAGGAAATGATAACTAATATAATAAAGTATGCGTATGGATCAACAGATAATAATGGTGCAATGGTAATTGACTTTAGTGCTGAAGATGATTATTTGTCCATTATTCTTAAGGACAGTGGTGTTCCATTTAATCCTTTCCTTTATGATAATTCTGTACGTGCTAATAATGAAGATGACATTACAGAAGGCGGAAGAGGAATTAAGATATTTACAGAAATAATGGATGAATACTCCTATGAAAGAGTAGATGATACTAATATAGTAACGGCAAGAAAATATGTATAGAAGGGGAAATGTTCTATGGCAAAAGTATATGAGTTAAAGGGTGAAATAGATTCATTTAATGCAAAAGAATTTGAAGAAGATTTGCTTAAAGCTTTCGAAGAAAACGGCGAACTCCTGCTAGATGCTTCTCAATTAGAATATATGTCTAGTAGTGGAATAAGAGCTCTTGTAAAGCTTTCTAGACTTCAAGAAGAAATAAGAATAGATAATGTAAATGACGCTATGTTCTCTATATTCTACTCCTCTGGCTTAACAGAAATATTTACTATTAATAGAGAAATGGTGAAAATGGAAAACGACAACTGGGACGTGGCAGGAGTTGGAGCATCAGGAACTGTATATAAGATTAATAATGATACAGCCATTAAGGTGTATAAAGAAGGAACAAAGTTCGAGTATGTGAATCAGGAAAGAGAGCTTGCAAGACAGGCTTTTATATCTGGCGTGCCAACCATAATTCCTAATAGAAATGCAATGGTGGGAGATCAATATGCAACAATATTTGAGCTTGTTAATTCAACATCTCTAGGAGAAGCCTTGACGAATGAACCTGATAGATTTGACGAATTGATGGATGATTATGTTAGAATGATACAGGATTTACATTCTATTGAAGATAGGAAAGAATTTTTCCCTAACTTGCAAGATCTTTGGCTTCAATCTGAATATATTATAAGAGAAGGTTTAGGAAAGGATGCAGAACTTGTAATAGATATATATAAGAATTCTAAGAGAAGTAGATATCTACTACATGGTGATATTCACCCTGGAAATGTTATGATAAGTGATGGAGAGATGGTGCTTGTTGATATGGCAAGTATGTCTACAGGACCTGAGCTATTAGATGCAATTACAGTATATCGTTTGTCTATGTTTGCAAAAGATGTAGGATTATTAGAGGCAGCAGAGGAGTCAATGGGTATTAAGAAGGAAATGTTCGAAAAGTTCTGGAAAGCTTTCGCAACAAGATACTATGATACGACAGACGAAGCTGTGATAGAAGAAATTACTAGGCAAATGTACCTTGCTACAGCCCTCGATTTGATGTTTTCAATTAACACCATTCCACCTGAGAATGCTAGAAATTATTATAGGATTGTTGGTGGCAAAATTATGGATAGTATAATTACACCTAATAAAGATTTGATTAGAAAGATATTTGCAGAAGGAAAATTACAAATATAGTAGAAAGAGAATAAAATGATTAGAATTGTTAATAAAGAAGAAAAACAACCGGTCACGAAAAAGAAGATGTACCATAATTTGGACATATTTGTTGAAGCGAGAGATTTCTACCATACTCATGAAGAATATAGGAGTGAGCAGATAGCAGTGCTTGACGAAAAAGATGAGTTACTTTACATGCTTGCTTGGGAACCGAATATTATTACTTATCCAAGACTGAGTAAAGATGTTATTCTTAATTTGTATGTAAGCGAATTCTGGGATTATGAAATTGACAGTCCTCGTATGGATTTTGAATATATTAGTGATATAGAATCTTTTGTGTTTGAACAAGTTGAAGAGTATAGTGTACAGGCTAGTAAAGTTATTCTTAAATATTTTCCGGATAAGAAGATATACTTTCTTGATGAAAGAGCAAGATGGTTCTTCGATGATAGAGTAATAATTGGAGATGTATCTGAAGAGATTAAGAAAAGCTCTTTAAGTGTTGGTTCAGAAATGATATACTCGATTCATTTTGGGCATTATGTATTAAAGAAAGAAATTGCTAATTCGATAAATCTAATGTCTAGTTTATATTGGCTTAGCAGTGCTATTAATTACGGAGAGATGAATCCTGACAAGGTATTCTATGTAATCAAGTCCCCTATTGCATCGTCAGGTCTAGTTAAGTTTATATCCTTCTTGCTTTATTTTGCAGCAGTGGCATATGAGAAAAAGGATAAAAATGTTATTCCTGTTCTAGATACTGCAATAGCAGGAGATGAGAATCAATTTAACAACGGAATATATAATGATGTATGGGGGATGTTTTTCGAACCTGTATCAGAATATAGTTTAGAAGAAGTCTATAATAGTAAGAACGTTGTCGTAGGACAAGAAGGTAAGATGGGTGCTAATCCCTATCTAATGTATGTTGAATATCATTCTAACATAGGTCCGCTTATGAAGAAGTATCTTAAGTTGAATCGAGACATTGATTCTTATTGTGAAAATGTAAGAGATGGACTTGACATACCTAATGGGGCGAAGATACTTGGTGTAGTTGGTCGTGGAACGGATTTTAATAACCCAGGTGTTGCAGCGCTTCATACGTTGCCACTTGACCCCAAAGGAATAGTTGATAAGGCAAGAGCTATATACAAGTCTGGAGGATATGATTATATTTTCTTGGCGACGGAAGATCAGGAAGTGTTTGATACATTTATGAAATCTGATCTTGCTAGTGTTACAAAACACATAGAGCAGAAAAGATATTCAATCGATGCAAATAAAGAACTTCTTCATAATAAATACCTTGAGGAAAATGAATCTGGAAAGAGAGATGGTTATGAAGAAGCAAAAGTATATATATCAATTCTAGAAATGCTTCGACGGTGTAATGGTATAGTGGCAAGTACCGATTGTGGAGCAGTTGACTATGCAATGGCAATGACGGATAATGAACTAGAAGATTTATATATTCATGGTCACGACACTAACAAATTTCTAATGAATAAGTAAAGGTCCAAATAATAGGACAGAGAAATACAAGCTAATTGGGAGGCGAATGATAATGAATTTATCAGGAAGAAATTATCTAAAACTTATGGACTTTGAGCCAGAAGAAATACAATACCTTATTGATATGGCTGCAAAGTTAAAAAATGAAAAGAAAAATGGAATTAAGCATGATGATTGCCTAGAAGGAAAGAATATTGCCTTGATATTCGAGAAAACATCTACAAGAACAAGATGCTCATTCGAAGTGGCTGCTCATGATTTGGGAATGCATACTACATATCTTGATCCTGATAGTTCTCAGATTGGAACGAAGGAGTCAATGAGAGATACTGCAAGAGTTCTTGGAAGAATGTTCGACGGAATAGAATATAGAGGCTTTGAGCAGGAAAGAGTAGAAGCCTTGGCTGAATATTCAGGTGTGGTTGTATGGAATGGTTTAACTAATGAATTTCATCCAACACAGATGATAGCAGATATGCTTACTATTCAAGAGAAATTTGGACATACTAGAGGTCTTAAGTTTGTATATATGGGTGATGCTAGATATAATATGGGTAATTCTCTAATGGTTACATGTGCTAAGCTTGGCATGGATTTCGTAGCATGTACTAACAAGAAGTATTTTCCAGATGAAAGCCTAATTAAGTATTGCAAAGGTGTGGCAGTTGATACTGGTGCAACAATAACTCTTACTGAGGATGTTGAAGAAGGATGTAAAGATGCAGATGTTATCTATACCGATGTGTGGGTATCTATGGGTGAACCAACAGAGGTCTGGAAAGAAAGACTTGATGATCTCATGCCATACCAGGTTAATAAGAAAGCAATGTCTTATGCAAAAGATACATGTATCTTCATGCATTGTCTTCCTGCTTATCATAATCTTGAAACCAAAGTGGGAAGAGAGGTTAATGAGAAGTTTGGATACAAAGAATTAGAGGTTACAGAGGAAGTGTTTGAAGGACCACAATCTGTTGTCTTTGACGAAGCGGAGAATAGAATGCATTCTATTAAAGCGATTATGTATACCACATTAAAGGGGCAGTAAATGATTGATTATATATATAAGCACTATGATAGTGTTGCATCAACAAATGATATTGCAAAACAATTAATAAATGATTATTGCCCTGAAGGAACAATAATATCAGCAGATGAGCAGACTGATGGCCGAGGCCGATCTGGGCGTATTTGGGATGCGCCTAAGGGAGTATCAATATCAACTTCTCTTGTTCTTTATCCCACACTGCCACAAGATTATATTGCTTGTATTACTTTGGTTGCTGCTCTTAGTGTACGCGCAGCAATTAAGAAGTTCTGCGGATTAGAATGTAAGATTAAGTGGCCTAATGATGTAATCTGTTCCAACAAGAAGATATGTGGTATCCTTACGGAACGTTTGTTTATTGATGGCAAAAGTGCTGTAATTGTGGGAATAGGTGTTAACGTTAAGAATACGGATTTTCCAGAAGAGTTAGAAGATAAGGCTACATCAATTCTTAATGAAGTCGCATCAGAAAAAGAAGAGATGCGTGAAGTTCTAAAAGACATGAACGATGAGAACTATAATAGCGATGTTATGCGAAAGCTAGTAGAGGATGATAACACAGAA
Source organism: uncultured Lachnospiraceae bacterium (assembly GCA_900315945.1). GTDB lineage: Bacteria > Bacillota > Clostridia > Lachnospirales > Lachnospiraceae > RUG191. The sequence continues at coordinate 56,556 of ONAZ01000010.1, forward strand.
CTGTTATATCTTATATGGGATAAATTCAACGAATACTATGATATCTTCATCAAGTCAGGCAATATGGCTGGGCTAGTAGAGGAATATAATGACCATCTAATAAATGTAGGTCGTGTAGTTAAAGCATATGATTTGATTGAAGATATAGAGGGTGTTGCTCTTGGGATTAATGAGAAAGGCGAACTTGTTATATCCACAGGTCAAGGGAAGAGATTTGTGTCGGCAGGTGAAGTTACTGTTCGAGGATTATATAGTTATATCTGATTGGAAGGAAGAATATGTATTACGAAGATGGTTTGGTGCTTTGTGGCGCTAGTTCTTACAATAAGAAGTTTTATTTTAATGAAGATTTTGATTTGGTGCCAAAGCAGGTAAAAGATGAACTCAAGATAATGTGTGTCCTCTTTACTGAAGATGTAGGAGGAACTATACAGCTTATATATGACGATGAGGGTAATCTTGAAATTGTTGTTGATAAAGAAGAGGATGATATCTTATATGATGAGATAGGAAGTGTCCTTAAAGTGAAGCAATTGCAAAGAGAAAAGAAGGAACTATTTGAATCGTTAGAAACATTCTACAAGGTTATGGTTGACCCACAGTAGAATGAAATAATAATATTACATCTTATGTAATAGATAGGAGTAGATATGTTACTTTGTATTGATGTAGGAAATACTAATATTACACTTGGAGTGTTCGAGAAGGATAAGCTTCTAGGAACATTTCGTATGACAACTAAGATTGACAGAACTAGTGATGAGTATGGAATGACCATAAGGAAAATATTTGACTATAATGGGATTGATTCTAATAAGATTCGTCATACTATTATTGCTTCAGTTGTTCCAAAGGGAATGTATTCTCTTACAAGTGGTATAATCAAGTATTTTGGAATTACACCTATAATTGTTGGACCAGGAATCAAAACAGGTATGAGAATTGCAACTCCATTTCCAGAACAGATTGGAGCAGACAGAATAGTAGATTGTGTAGGTGGATATGAGTTGTATGGTGAAGGTGGACCTGTTCTGGTAGTAGATTATGGAACTGCAACAACATACGATCTCGTAGATGAGAAGGGGGCATATATATCGGGTGTTACGGCGCCGGGAATCAAACTATCTGCAAATGCTTTGTGGAATGGTGCAGCAAAACTTCCTGAGATTGAGATTAAGAAACCAGCAACAATACTTGCTAATGAGACTGTATCATCTATGCAGGCTGGACTTGTATTCGGACAAATAGGACAGACGGAATATATCGTTAAAAATATGATTGAAGAATCTGGGTATAAGAATGTGAAGGTTGTTGCAACAGGTGGTCTTGGTAAGATTATTTTTCCAGAGACTGATATACTTGAAGTGTACGATCAGGAACTTACGCTACATGGTATGAGAATAGTATTCGAGAGACAGAAGAAGAGAAGAAATGGGTAACATAGAGTAATAGTCTATTGTTACAGGGTGAATTGAATGTCAGTAATACATCCATTGAGAATTGGAAATGTACAACTAGATAATAATGTGATATTAGCACCGATGGCAGGGGTATGTGACCTGCCATTTCGTGTGTTGTGCTCTTCTTTTGGAGTAGGTATGACTTGTACTGAAATGGTTAGTGCCAAAGCTATCTTCTATAACAATAAGAAGACATATAAGCTTATGGAAAGAGACGAAAGAGAGCCAGTAGTAGCTGTCCAATTATTCGGACATGAGCCTGTTTGCATAAGTGAAATGGCAGCTAGACTTGAAGACGAGGGGATAGAATATGACATACTAGATATTAATATGGGATGTCCTGTGCCTAAAGTCGTTAATAATGAAGATGGATCAGCCCTTATGAAGAATCCTTCTCTTGCAGGTAGAATTATTGAAGAGACTGTGAAAGCTACTACGCGTCCTGTCACAGCCAAGATTAGAATTGGATTCGATGATGAGCATATTAATGCTGTAGAGATGGCACATGTATTAGAAGAATCCGGAGTAAGTGCTATAGCAGTCCATGGAAGGACAAGAGAGCAATACTATTCTGGTAAGGCAAATTGGGATGTTATTGGTGAAGTAAAATCACGCGTAAATGTACCTGTTATTGGAAACGGGGATTTGACCTGTTACAACGACATATTGAAAATGTATGAACAAACCGGGGTTGATGGATATATGATTGGAAGAGCAGCCCAAGGTAATCCCTGGATATTTGAAGGCATCTTAAGAGAGAATGAATTGTTAGAAGGATATGAGAAATCCCATGATAAAAAATGGAACTATTCAGATATAAGTAATGAGTTAAGTCTAGTAAGTGATGGCAACAAGTATAAGCCTGATTGGGATAGTATAAGAGATATGATAATTAAGCATGCGACAATGCTAATCGATTACAAGGGTGAATATATTGGCATTCGTGAAATGAGAAAACATGCTGCCTGGTATACAGCAGGACTTCACGGAGCAAGTGCATTTCGAGGAAAGATTAATGAAGTTGAATCAATAGATGAACTGAAAGAACTATTATACTAGATTGTTAATATAGCATTTATTTATGCCATCTAGTCTTGCAAAAGACAAGAAATCTTGCTATAATACATAAGTTGTAAAATCGATTAATAAAGAAAGGTCTGTTGGTGGTATGGAAGATAAGAAAATCTTAACTAAAGAAGGTCTTAGAGAATTAGAGGAAGAATTAGAACATCTTAAAGTTGTAAAACGTAAAGAGCTTTCTGCTATTATTAAAGAAGCAAGAGAACAGGGTGACTTATCAGAGAATGCAGAGTATGATGCTGCAAGAGATGAGCAAGCCAAGGTTGAGGCAAGAATCGAAGAGATTCAATTACTTCTAAAAGATGTTGAAGTTCATACAGAAGATGATATGGACGCTGATAAAGTTAACATTGGCTGCAAAGTAAAGATTCGTGATATGGAATACAAAGAAGAGGCTGTATATAGAATTGTTGGTTCAACAGAAGCAAATTCTTTGAAGAATAAGATATCTAATGAGTCTCCAATTGGCAAGGCTATAATTGGTGCGAAGGTTGGTCAGACAGTTAAGGTTGAGACACCATCAGGAATACTTAAGTTCAAGGTGTTAGAGATAGAGAAATCTAACTAGACTAGTAATAACAAGCCAGGTGTTGAGTCATCTGGCTTTTTGTATGTATTAACATTATGAAAGTAATAAGAAAGAGAGCAAGGAATAGATAATGGCTAAGAATAAACAAAATGAACAAGTGCAGGATATAGGACAGCTTCTTAAGGTTCGCCGCGAGAAGCTTGCTAATTTACAGGAAGGTGGTAATGACCCATTTGCCATAACAAGCTACGACCAGACTCATCATAGCTTAGAAGTTAAGAGAATATATGAGGAGTACGAGATTGAAACCTTAAAGGACTATGTGGAGCCTGAGCTTCCACCAGAACCTGAGGAAGGTGCAGATAACGAGGTTATAGCAGCATACCGTAAGGCTAAGAAAGAAGCTTACAATGCAAAGCGTGAGTTACTAGACGCCAACGCTCCTAGGGTTTCAATTGCGGGTCGTATGATGTTCAAGCGTGTAATGGGTAAGGCAAGCTTTGCTAATATTCGTGACCTTAAGGGTGACATTCAGATATATGCTTCTAAGGATGCGTTAGGCGACGAGCTTTACGCGACATTTAAGAAATGTGATATCGGTGACATCTGGGGTGTCAAGGGATATGTATTTAGAACAATGACAGGTGAGATTAGTATCCATGCAGAAGAGATGGTGCTGCTTACTAAGTCACTTCAGATTCTTCCTGAGAAATTCCACGGACTGACTGATACAGACATGCGTTATCGTCAGAGATATGTTGACCTTATTATGAATCAGGAATCCCGCGATGTATTCGTTAAGCGTTCACAGATTTTTAAGGAGATTAGAAATTTCCTTGCAGGTCGCGACTTTATGGAGGTTGAGACACCAATGCTTGTTCACAATGCAGGTGGTGCAGCAGCAAGACCATTTGAGACACATTACAATTCCTTAGATGAAGATGTTAAGCTTCGTATATCTTTAGAGCTTTATCTTAAGAGATTAATTGTTGGTGGTCTTGAGCGTGTATATGAGATTGGCAGAGTATTTAGAAATGAAGGTGTTGATACTCGTCACAATCCAGAGTTTACTCTTATGGAATTGTACCAGGCATATACTGATTATGAAGGCATGATGGAACTTACAGAGTCAATGTTTCGTTATCTTGCTGAAAATGTATGTGGCTCTGCTAAGATTACATATCAGGGAACAGAGATTGATTTAGGAAAGCCATTTGCAAGAATGACAATGACAGAGGCTGTTAAGAAATATAGTGGCGTTGATTTTGATGAGGTGGTTTCAGACGAGGAGGCCAAGTCCTTGGCAGATGAACGTGAGATTGAATACGAGGACTTCCACAAGAAGGGAGATATCCTTAATCTCTTCTTCGAAGAGTATGTTGAGGAGCACTTAATTCAGCCAACATTCATCATGGACCATCCACTTGAGATAAGTCCACTAACTAAGAAGAAGCCAGACGACCCTACCAAGGTTGAGAGATTCGAATTATTCATTAACACATGGGAAATGTGTAACGCATACTCAGAGTTAAATGACCCGATCGACCAAAGAGAGCGTTTTGCAATGCAGGATGCTAACGCAGAAGCAGGCGACGACGAAGCAGAGCACACAGACGAAGACTTCCTCAATGCTCTAGAAATCGGCATGCCACCAACAGGTGGAATCGGCTACGGTATCGACAGACTTGTTATGCTGCTGACAGATTCAGCAGCTATTAGGGATGTGCTATTGTTTCCTACATTGAAACAGTTAGACAAATAAAATGCCGTAAAATCAAGGGTTTCAGAGGATGAGTTGTATGCAACTACAACGCTTACTACAACAAATTCGTAAGTTGATATGAAGAAATATACGCTCAACTGACGGATTGCTGTAAATCATGCGAATGAAATCTAACGATATGGGTTACAATTAAATATGTGAATCGTAGACGAGCCCACTTATTCTTAAGTGGGCTTGACTATTACAAATCAAACCCTCCCGGGAATGTCAAAAGTAGTGAAAACAATCAGCATTTTGTCATGACCTGTGGAGGGTTTGTTATTCTTTTTGGAAGTATTTATGTTGAAACTAGGAATCGTAACAGATTATTTCTGGATCGGAAATAAGCCGATTGCAACATCCAGGTACTGGAATATGGTGCATGGGAATACGCCAGAGGAAGTAAAGCAGGATGAAGAAGGACTGCAGATCATGCGGTATCGTGATCGGCATGGCGGCTTATCGGAAATAGCAGAGGCGTTTATGGATCAGCAGAAAGGAGTGGAAGAATCATTTAATTATACTTTTGGAAAGAGAAAAAATGCTAGATGTATTTTTTTTGTTATACATGTAATAAAATAGTTGACAAGTTGATGAAAGCGTGTTAATATCCACTTGTAACACAAAGTATTACATGAACAACAAGGAGGATTTCAATATGAAGATTGCAGTAGTAGCAGCAAATGGCCGTGTAGCACAGAAAGTAGTCAAGGAAGCACAGGAGAGAGGATTTGATGTGACTGCCTTTGCGCGTGAGGATGAAAACAAATCTGGTGCAGCAACATACATCAAGAAGGATATCATGGATTTTACAAAGGAAGATTTGGCAGGCTTCGAAGCTGTAGTAGATGGATTCGGAGCATGGAAGGACGAGGAGCAACCTATGCACGTAAAGACTTCGCAGCACCTTTGCGATATTCTTTCGGGTACAGGTACACGCCTTCTTATTGTAGGTGGAGCAGGAAGTCTTTATGTTAATCCGGAACATACAGTAGTTGTGTGTGATGGACCTGATTTCCCGAGCGAGTTCATGCCTCTTGCTAAGGCTCAGGGGGAGGAACTGGCGAAACTGCGTGACAGGAATGACGTTAATTGGACGTTTATCAGTCCGGCAGGAGATTTCCAGGCCGACGGCGAGCGAAGCGGAAAGTATATTCTTGCAGGAGAGGAACTGACACTTAATAGCAAGGGCGAGAGCATTATCAGCTATGCGGACTATGCCATTGCTATGGTTGACGAAATTGAAAAGGGTAACCACATCCAGCAGAGAATCAGTGTTGTGAGGGAATAATTAAAGACAGCTGGCAATATCTGTATTGACAGACGACATGTAATGACATATATTACATGCAGGAGGTTGGATTAATGCAGATTACAAGTAAATTTACGATAGCGGTTCATGTTATCACTGCTATTGACTACTTTAGTGAGACAGAGACGGTGACGAGTAATTTCCTTGCAGGTAGTGTCGGAGCCAATCCTGTCATTGTTCGGAATGTTATGGGAAGTCTCAAGGAGGCTGGTATTATTGATATCAGCCAGGGAAAGAGCGGAATCACACTTGCAAAAGAATTGTCCGAGACAACATTTTTTGATGTCTATAAGGCTGTTGATTGTGTAAATGACGAAGGACTGTTCCACTTTCATGAAAATCCGAACATAGAATGTCCTGTGGGCAGGAATATTCACAAGTCCATTGACGGTAAACTTTTGAAAGTTCAACAGGCTATGGAAGATGAATTGAAGCGGATTACCCTTGCAGATGTTGTAGAGGACACTCGCAAAGAAATTTTAAGCGAGGGGACTTAAAGGAACAATTGGGTGGAAAATGAGGTCTCCGTAGAACAATCTACGGAGATCTTTTTGGAAGGTGGATCATTATGGAGCCAAAAGAGTACCTTTATACATTTCGAATATCATTCACACGACCATTGTTACTACGGTTGATGACGATGGGCGGCCTGTGACTGCCACCATTGATATGATGGACAGCGATGAAAATGGTCTGTATTTCCTTACGGCAAAGTGTAAAGGTTTTTATGGTCGTCTGAAAAAGAGGGGATTTCTTGCATTGGCAAAAGAAGCTTAAGGATGAGACTCTGAGGTGTTTACTTCAGAGTCTTTTTTTAGAAGGATGTGGAATATGGAAACTAAGGAATATCTGAAATACATAGTGGAAGAAATCCATACAACTATTGTGGCAACGGTAGATGATGAAGGTCTTCCTGTCACAGCTGCTATAGATATGATGGATTATGATAATGACAGTTTATATTTCCTTACAGCAAAAGGAAAAGGATTCTATGACAGACTGACAAAGAGACAGTTTCTTGCGCTTACGGCGATGAAAGGTGAGGATACCATGTCAAGTGTTGCAGTATCCATCCGTGGTAAAGTAAGAGACCTTGGACATGACAAGATACCGGAGCTATTTAAGAAAAATCCATACATGCATCAGATCTATCCGACGGAAGAATCCATGAAGGCACTAACAGTATTTCAGATATATGAGGGAACTGGTGAGTGGTTCGATCTCTCCAAGAAGCCTATAGAAAGAGCATCCTTTCACTTTGGAAAAGTAGAGATTAAGCGAGAAGGATATTTTATTAAAGATGATTGTATCGGTTGTGGGAGCTGCTTATCAGTCTGTCCTCAGAGTTGTATTGTCACAGCCAGGATTCCGTATGTCATAGAGCAGGAACATTGTCTGCACTGTGGTAATTGTATGAGCGCCTGTCCCACAGGGGCGATAATTAGGAGATGAAAGCTATGTCAAAGAATACAAAACAGGAAGAACGTCTTGATTATCTTGTAGAAGAGTTCAAGGCAGATTCTGCTGAATATAAGGAATTACAGACTCCAAATAGTACGGAAGATAAAAGACGAATCTTAAGGTCGCTTATGAACATCCGTATGCCAAAAGAATTGTCCTCTGAAGTAATGAAAGTACAGGATGAATATTTATTAGAGAGAGCGGCTGAAAAGGGTGTGGTGAATCTATCAGACATCCCGGTTATCAGGGATGGACTATCCATCTGGCAGGGTGATATTACGAGACTTTCGGTGGATGCTATTGTGAATGCGGCTAATTCGCAGATGCTCGGTTGTTTTGTACCGATGCACACCTGTATAGATAACTGCATCCATACTTTTGCAGGAGTGCAATTAAGAGCTGAGTGCAACAGGCAGATGAATGAACTCCGAATCAGATACGGAAGAGACTATGAACAGCCGACCGCCGTTCCAATGCTCACTGAAGCGTATAATCTTCCGGCAAAGAAAGTGATTCATATAGTAGGACCAATTGTCCAATACAAACTTACTCCTGAATTGGAAAAGGATTTGGAGAACTGCTATAGAAACACTTTGGATATGTGTGCTGAAAATGGTCTGAAGAGCGTTGCTTTTTGCTGTATTTCGACAGGGGTATTTCGTTTCCCAAACAAAAAAGCAGCGGAGATTGCCGTTAAGACTGTATCAGAATGGCTCCGTGAAAATCCTGGTAAGGTAGAAAGGGTAATATTCAATGTTTTCAAAGATGAAGATAATGCCATTTATGAAAAACTTATATGATGATATGCCTAATGGTTATCAGGAAACGATAGAGAAAGGAATGAATGCCGTGAGATACTTTAGTAGAAGCATGTCCTATGGGAAGGGAAGCAAAGAAGAACAGATAAGCAGACTTAAAACAGAAATCAAGGAAGCAGATGCCATTGTTATAGGTGCGGGTGCAGGGTTATCAACATCAGCAGGGTTTATTTACAGTGGCGAACGTTTTGAAAAATACTTCTATGACTTTGCCAAAAGATTTGGAATAAGAGATATGTATTCAGGCGGATTCTATCCGTTTCCGAGTGAAGAAATCCGCTGGGCCTGGTGGGCAAGACATATTTATTTTAACAGATATATTGATGCTCCAAAGCCAGTGTATAGGGATCTTCTTAAGATAGTTTCCGATAAGGATTATTTTGTTATCACAACAAATGTAGATCACCAGTTTCAAAGAGCAGGTTTTGACAAGAAAAGACTATTCTATACTCAGGGTGATTATGGTTTGTTTCAGAGCGTGAATCCTGCTATTCAGAAAACCTTTGATAATGAAGAGTGGGTAATGAAAGCTATGGCAGTACAAGGGTTCGAAAAAGATGAGCAAGGAGTGTTCCAGGTACCGGCTGATGGTAAGTTAATAATGGAAATTCCTTCTGAGCTGATTACAAAGTGTCCTGATGATGGCTCTGATATGACTATGAATTTGAGAGCGGATGATTCTTTTGTTGAAGATGAAGGATGGCATAGGGCATCTGCGGCATATTCTGATTTTATTCATAGACATGAGAATCTTCATGTTCTTTATCTTGAATTGGGAGTAGGAGCTAATACGCCCGTAATAATAAAGTATCCGTTCTGGCAGATGACGCTGGCAAATGAAAAAGCGGTATATGCCTGCTTAAATTATGGTGAATCATTCTGCCCAGAGGAAATTGCAGATAGAAGTATATGTATTGATGGTGATATTGCAACCATATTACAAGAGTCATGACCGACATTGTCTCGTTTTGTCTCGTCTAGACCGATATTAACACTTTTCTTATAGGTTTAACGGTGCTATTATTATCATAGACAAGTGAGAGTTAAACAAAAAGCCACTTACTTGTTTTTCTTTTGAAGAAGAATAGGAAGCAGATTTAAGCGTCCGCATGACCAAACCCTCAAGGTCGTGTGTGGCGCTTTTTGATACAACGAAGAACGTATCAAATCTACGCTCAATTATATGAGCCCATTAACGTATCGTAAAAGTCTTGGATTGATTGCTTAAGCAGTCCAGGATTTTGTCCGTATCCCCGATTGACCACAAGTGGATATTTAGGTTTTAGGATATGCCTAAAGCGGGCGACATGGGAGCACGGAAATTTGCGTAAAGGAAAGTATGCACCTTTATGCGTATCCTGTTATATTTTTTATTTTTGCTTGTAAAGATGCTTGCGGAATAGTCGTAAAACGCAGAGGATATGCAGAAGCCTTTATTTATAAGGCTTTCGGAACCCAACTATGTTGTAAAAGGGTATATTATTCCGACTTATCCGAAAATGCATAATTTGCCCGTGCCAACGGTTGGTCCGGATATGTTGTAATTTGCGTTAGCATCCTGCAAAGGTTGATTTTATGCGGTTTGTGGCAGATAGAGGGCGAAGTGGTTGACTTCATGTGGTCAAGTAGGCTGGCCACGTGTTAAAGGTTGGTACGAATGGATCGACCTTAGGTTGGTCCACACCGCAGACAGTTTGCTCGGATGCCAGCGAAATGGCTTAAAATCAAGGCTTTATAAAGTTAAATAGATGACTCATTTGTAGAGTTGTTATTCAGAAATGGATAGCAGCTCTTTTTTTGTACAAATTTTTAGTAATCAGTTCCAACTCGTTCCAAATAGTAGATGAAGGAAGAAAAATTTCTCGGAATTTTTAGTAATCAGTTTTTACTCATCCCAGATATAAGGTGAAGAAAAATTTTGGATTGATTTAGTAATGAGCCGATTTTCAACCCAAATGATATATAGAAGCAGAAAAAAATTGCGGAAATTTTAGTAATGAGCTTAAAACCACCCCATATGTATAGTGAGGGGAAAATAAGCCAGATTCTTGGATGAATATTTACCGGTATTTAGTAATCAACTGTTTTTGAACCTAAATGCATTGTGAGAGGAAAAAAGCTTTTTTTCTGACCGGAGGCAGACGTGCCTCACAAAACTATAAACAAATGATACCAATTCGTTTGACTGCAGCAAGGGTGATTGGGGAAAGGATAACAATGAATGTAGAAGAAACATTAAAGCATATCAGTACCTATTGGGATATTTACCGGTATTTGGGACGAAAAGAGCGTTCCTTTGACGATATTAAGAAATACTTAATGAAAGAGTGTGACAAACCGGAATCCACAGCGAGAGCAAATATCAGTGGGTTTAAGACAGCAAGGGATACCATCATCAAGATTTCGTCGGATGGAAAGTCAGTAAGCGTAGATCCACAGAAGTGGAATAACCTCTTTTGGACTATGGATGAGCGAATGCATTTCACGGATTACGATGACCGGGCGAAAGAACTTAAGGAAGTCTTTGATGCATATTATGAAGGCGTTGAAGAAAATGCTGATTTGTCGCAAGAACTCAGGGAACTTGAAGAGGAATTATCGAAAGAAAAGAGGAAGCGTCAGGTTGATGCGGAGGAATGGAAATCGAGGAATGAGGTTTTACAGAACAAAATCAAAGACATGGAATTAAAGAAGTGTTACCAGCAGATCTACTATATGGATCGCCTTTTAAATCCGCCAAAGGTAGAAATTCAGGAAGCATTTACTCCAAATCGCTATGAGTATGAATGTGATGTATATGAGTATCTTCGTATGAATCATTATCCGGAGGATGCAAAGGATGTTGTATTAAAAAATCATTACAAGAAATATGCGACTCTCCATGAGGAGGAAATCGCAGAGATGAAAAAGCATTATGAGGATTACAAGTCCAAGAAGTATGGACCTCTTGGCAAAGCTATTATGTTTATCGTTTGCATGTATCGACGATTCATTGGTAAGCGATATGAATGGGCGATTCGACATTTCCTAATTAACGATATCCGGCGAGAGTTTGCCAGAGAGATGTTAGATAGAAAATGGTTTATTGCTTCGAAGAATGGTAAGTATTACACGCGTTATCAGATTGTTCCGCAGAAACAGTTACAGGAGCTTTATGTAGAAGTTGAACGCATTAGAAAGGCATATGAATCAACTTATGGTCCATTGGACCATAAGCCTGAAAATGAGCCTACAGGAAAGGAGGCGGAGTAAATGGAAAATCGATATTTGCTTAAAGATGATAAATTGAACAATTTTATACCGATTCCGCTTTCTTTGCTGGATTCAAAGCTCAGCAGTACCACATTGCTTGTATATGGCTGTCTGCTTGGCCGTGGCATCTTATCCCAGAGAAATGGATGGTATGACCAGAATGGTGCCATATACGTCCGATATACGGCGCCACAGCTTGCTAAAGATCTGGGCAAAGGAAAATCCACAGTGAAGGCTTCTTTGAAGGAATTAGAGTTGGCAGGACTGATTGAGAGAAGACGGATGGGGCTTACTATGACAAATATTTTTATTAAGGTTCCATGGACATCTGAAAGCGGTCAGTATTCTGACCACAGTGGACAGAAATCTGACCTACATAAGCCAGAAAACAATACTTACAGAGGTCAGAATTCAAGCCCATCTGAGGTCAGAAAACCGGACCCTAGTAAATATAAGAGAGTAAATAAAACATTTAATAATAGAGAATATATTGTTCGGGAAGGAGAGAGCTTTTGATGGAAAATCAGAATTTGAAAAAAGAAACATATATCGCTGAAGATGGCTTACTGTATTGTGTTAAGTGCCATACGCCATGTGAAAAGGTTCTCCCTCATCCATTGGAGAAGGGGAAGCTCTGGCGTGTACATTTGATGTGTCGGTGTGAGCGTGAAGCCTATGAAAGGGAAAAAACGGAGCGTGAGAAACAAGAGTTTGAAGAGAGGGTTCAACGAAATCGTATGATTTGTTTTCACGAGAAAGAAATGTATGGTTGGACGTTTGCTAATGACGATGGAAGTGTTCCGGTTATGGAGAAGGCAAGGGCATATGTAGAGCATTGGGAAGATGTGAGGAAAAAGAAGATTGGCTTAATACTTTGGGGCGAAGTCGGTACAGGAAAGACCTTTATTGCGGCAGCAGTGGCAAATGCATTACTTGACCAGGGATTTAGAGTTCTGATGAAGGATTTTACGGAAATTAGCAATATTTCAGCTTTTGATGCAGATGAATATGTTCGTTCCTTGTCTTCTTATGATTTGTTGATTCTCGATGATTTGGGAGCAGAGCGCACAAGTGAGTTTGCGATGCAGAATGTATTTAATGTTGTAAATCGCAGATGGGAATCCGGAAAGCCACTCATTGTTACTACGAATAAGACAGTAGATGAATTAAAAGGCGTAGAGGATTTGACTTTAAAGCGTATTAATGACCGTATTCTTGCTATGTGTACGCCTATCTATGTGGGTGGAAGTAGTAAGCGAAGGGTAAAAGCGGACGAAAACTTTAAAAACTTAGGAGTAATATTTGGAAAAGGGGGATTCAAACATGAGTGATCAAAAAAAGCAGAATCTTGCAGATCCAAAGATTCGCAAGAGATTTGTGACATATAAAGAAGCAGCTGAATTATATAGCATGGGGCTTACACGTGTACAGGAGCATGCAAAGGTTGCGGGTGCAACCTACAAAATGGGAAATAAGGTTCTTGTGAATACGGATATATTTGAAGCTTATTTGGAACAGTTTAGAATCCCCGGAGATTATGAAGGAATGGCAAAGAAGTTCACGCCGGAACTTGCAGGTTTGTATCATTGATTTGTGGGGAATCATTGAGAATGTTTATGGGATGCTATATACTAATAGCATCCCATATCGTTGGTGAACTTCTTTCCTTTCAACGAAAGGAGAGATTGTTATGGCAAAAGCAAAAGTAAAGCAAAGGAAGGATAATAAAGGCAGAGTCCTTCAGAAGGGAGAGAGCCAAAGAAAACTGGACGGGATGTACATATATACTTATGTGGATCCCTACGGAAAACGTTGTTATGTATATTCAAAGGATCTTTTCACTTTAAGGGAAAAAGAAGAGAAGCTGGTAAAGGCACAGTTAGATGGCTTAGATTATTATGTGGGTGGCCATGCTACAATTAATATGGCTGTTAGAGATGATGTTATAAGAAAGAATCCGACAGATGGTGTGATGGCTGAGATCAAGCGAAATAGCGGGAAGAACAAGGGAATCAGGCATGCTTTGACTGTGGAACAACAGAAAGCGTTTATAGATGCTGTAAAGTCTTTCCCAGAGTATTATCATTGGTATCCGTTGTTTGCTACTCTTCTCGGAACCGGAATGAGAATCGGAGAATGTACGGGCCTTACATGGAAAGACATTGATTTCAATAAGAGAAGCATTAGCGTTAATCATTCGGCTACTTACTATACGCGAAATGGAAAAGCCAGCTTTGGAATTTCAAAGCCAAAGACGGAAGCAGGTATTAGGCATATTCCGATGATGGACACGGTATATAATGCTTTGAAAAATGAGTATGACAGGCAAAAGCGAGATGGCTTTTGTGCATATGAGCTGGAAGGATATACAGGGTTTGTGTTTTCAAACAAATTAGGAACCTTGCATAATCCTCATTGCGTTAATCTGGCAATTAAAAGAATCTATGAAGCGTATAATGCGAAAGAGATTATTGATGCCAAGAGACAAAGCCGAGAGCCGGTTATCATTCCACATTTTTCTTGTCACTCACTCAGGCACACATTCTGTTCGCGTCTTTGTGAGAGCGACATGAATATTAAAGTCATTCAGGAGATCATGGGGCACAAAAACGTAGAGACAACATTGGATATTTACACCGAGGTAAACTTTAATAAGAAGAAGGAATCATTAGAAGAATTAGCTAGTAAGATGGATTTTTTCTAATATGTAATTTACTTGGAAAGAAAGTTCATTTTTCGAATGATTTAGCCACTACAACAAATTACTATGAGGTACAACGCAGGGTACAACAAAATAATAATTTTGCGTGAATTGGTGTGGTGTGATGTGAAGAGTAAGCGATTCCTCTAACCCTTTGATATAAAGCGAAATACTGAGATATGAAGAGGTACTATAAAGTGTTCCCGACGCTTAAGTCTTTGAGTTAAGAAATACAGTAAAATCAAGGCTTCCGAGCCTTCGAGATAAAAAAGTACAGCAAAAGTACAACAAATTTCGAGCCTGCAATACCCGATAACACTGAATAATACGGGATACGGCAGAAAAGCAGTACCGAGCAGCAGAAAAGAAAAATAGAGATTGCGCTTATTAAGAGCCACTTTTCTAAGAGAAATCTTGGAAGAGTGGCTCTTTTTATGGAGGTATCGACATGATGATTAAAGAATATTTGATGCAGGCATACAGGATAGACCAGAGGATCAATTCCAAGCTGGAACAGATTGCTTCACTGCATGACCTAGCAACAAAAGCGACGGTAACATACAGCTATATGCCGAGCAATCCTAACAAGGGTAAGTCCAAGATTGAAGATGCCATTATTAAGATCATGGAGTTGGAAGATGAAATCAATTACGATATAGACAAGCTGCCTTTGAGTGAAGGTGGCATGCACGATCGAAGAAACCTGATCGCACTGTGCAAGTCGTGTCACGGGGCCATACACGCGGAGAGAGGGGACTATTGGGGGCAAAGGGTTCCCGCGAAGCCTGCTTCGTGGGAAGAGGACGAGCAGTGAAGTGACCGAGACTCCGCGCTTGCAAGGAGGCGAGGGATACGGAACTTGCGAGGACGAGGGTAGGGGCGGGTGAAATCTCTATAGGTATGGTTCCAGAGAACGGCGCGGGGGTCACGCGTGCAAAATCGCGAAACTGAAGACGAGGGGTATAGAGCATTGCAAAGAATAGAAATGTCCCGAAATGTTTTGTAAAGTAGATGTCTGTTTCAAGTATATTTTGCTGAAGTATTGCAAACCTTAATACTGTATTCATGTGAACTTGAAATGTTATCGAAATGTTATTGTAATGTTCCAAAATGTTTGGTATAGTTATTACAGAAAACAGTAGGAGGGCGTATGAATGCATATACGAGAAATTTTTCCGGATGTAATAACGGAAGATCTTGATTATGAGTATAAGCAGATATTGAATCCGGACAATCCCGTTAAGTGGGCTAAAACCATAGTTGGTTATGCTAACGGTAAAGGCGGTGTGATGTTTGTCGGAGTCTCGAATGAAGGAGACGCTTTTGGCATTAGTTTGGAAGAGATTGATAAAACGAAAAACCTTATAGCAAAGATTAACGACAGGCATATTTTTCCGCACGCAAGGGTTCAGTATATGATGCGTAGCGTAGATGAAAATGCTGAGCACTTTGTATTGGCGGTCAATGTTATTCCGGCGGATTCGATATTAAGATATCGAGAAGGGGATTTTAATGAGACCGTTTATATCAAAGGTGATGGAAATACTCCACCTGCGTCTCCGGAAGAGATAATAGCCTTGCATAAAAGAAAATATGGTGTAGACAATGAGACAACGGAAACCGTATATGATGAAAAACGGTGGACAGAATACATCAACTTGTGCAGAGAATACAGAGAGGATTCGTCTATTCCGTCACTAAAGGAGTTACAGAATGAGGAAATAGTGACGAAAGATGGTTTCACAAAATCCGGATTTATCATGTTTGAGGATAGTTATGATGGAGATGATTCCCTGATATGCTGTCGTTTGTGGAAAGGAAAACAGAAAACCGGTACGGTTTTAGATCATGATAGATTTAAGGGATCTTTGGCCAAAGTATTTCGGGATGCCACAAGTTTTATTGAGAGAAATACAAAGACAGGATGGGAAAAAACCAAGTTAGGTGGTCGTGAGGAGGTAAGAGCATATCCGAAAGAGGCGATTCGCGAAGCGTTAGTTAATGCAATCGCTCATAGGGATTATTCTATCGCAGGAACCCAGATTGATGTAGACATATACTGTGACAGGATAGAAATAGTATCACCGGGATCATGGTTGTTGCCTAAAAGTTATGCTGAATATCCGTTAGGATCTATTCCATCTATCCGAAGAAATACCATTATCGCCGCATGTCTTGACGAAGCTAATCTTATGGAACGTGGCGGAACTGGTTTTCAGACTATGATTGAAAGCTATAAGGATAGTGACGAACACTTGCAGCCGGTTGTTTCTATTTATCCGGGTTTCTTGAATTTGCGTCTATATGACAGGCTTTATAAAGAAAGTGTGATAGAAGTTGATGAAGAGCAATTTTCGGATCCTAAAGAACTCATTGTTGAAATAATAAAAAAAGAGGGGCCTAAGTTAGTAAAGGATCTTCAAGCGAGAACAAAATATAATAGCAGAAGTCAGTTTTTGGCAGAAGTTTTAAAGCCATTAATGGATGCGGATATTATATATCGAGATGGAAATCTAAAGTCACCGACAGCACTCATCAAAATAAAATTGTGATCGATTTAAAAATGCTTTTTAGGCGCATACAGAAATGTAGGCGCTTTTATTATACAAATTTCCAAGGAAGGAGGGATGCCCGGCTGTCCGAAGTGGTCGCTTCCGGAAGTGAAGATGGAGTGGGAGAAACTCTGCGTGAAGTTATCCGAGATGGGTGTGCTCGTAGAAGTAGTAAACACAATTATTATGAGCGATGAATGAAATGTTCGTTATTGTAAAAGCTTTTCTGATGTGTTATATTTTAATAATCTTGAGGTCGCAAATTGCGACCTCAAGTGAAGAGTATGGTGGACGTAGATATTTACCATATGTTTTCACGGAGCAAGGAATTGCAATGCTTTCAGCCGTACTGAATAGTGAAACAGCTATAAATGTAAGCATAAAGATAATGAATGCATTTGTGGAAATGCGTCGTTTCATGGCAAGCAATGCAATGTTGTTTGAACGCATTAGTGCAGTTGAGCTTAAACAGCTAGAGTTTCAAAAAAAAGACAGAAGAAAAATTTGATGAGGTCTTTGAGTATATTTCTGACCATTCTGAATCTGAACAAAAGATTTTTTATGATGGTCAGATATATGATGCATTTAGTTTGATAGCTTCGATTATTCAAAAGGCGACAAAATCTATTGATTTGGTTGACGGGTATGTTGATGTAGTGACGCTGAACCTTTTGGCAAAGAAGAAAAAGGGCGTTGGTGTTAAGGTTTATACTTTTCCAAAAACAAATCTTAGTCAACTACAGATCTTCATACCATACTCAGACTTCCGACTGGTATTTTTTATAAGCCGGGAGTTAAAGCAAATGTAATATTCTTTGATAAGAGACCGGCGAGCCCGGAGAAGCAGACAAATGAAATCTGGATATATGATTTCAGAACCAATGTGCACTTTACGTTGAAGCAGCATCCGATGACATATGCTGACCTTGAAGATTTTATAACATGTTACAATCCTGAAAATCGTCATTTACGAAAAGCAACTTGGATCGAAGATAACCCCGAAGGACGATGGAGGAAATTCATCGTGGGCGGCAAGGATGATCAGATTTTGAATCGGGACAAGACTAGCCTGGATATTTTCTGGATTAAAGATAAGTCACTAGCTGACTTGGATAATTTGCCGTCACCAGATGAACTTGCCGAAGATATCATAGAAAATCTACAATCAGCGCTTGAAAGCTTTCAGGAATTGCAAGCGCAAATAAAAAAATATAAGAGAAAGGACGCAGAGGGTTTAGATAATCGTCTGTAAATCGAAAATGATAAAGCAGTTTTTTTCAGAAGAATATATTGAAGACGTTGAAACATCCGAATTAATGGATGAAATATGTAGATGCCTTAATGAAGATGGTAAGATTTTTTATAAGTTCCCATCAATAAAGGAATTTGATAAAGCTTTGATAACTCCGGATATTTTCGTTGTTTCACCATCAGTAGGAGTTCTTTCGATTATAGTAGATACCATGTCGATTTCTCGAAACTCCGAATTGGAGGAGCTACAGGAAAAAATGGAGATTGTAGATAACTATGTCTACACTACATTGTTAAAGAACAGAGAACTAAAGGCAAACGCCAGATCTCTGAAAATTGATGTTCAGACTATAGGATATTGTCCGAACCTTGATTCGAGTGATATTGAAAATGTGTTTTTTGCTAAAAAAAGCATTGTTGATTATCTTGATTCTCAAAAATCAGATGATAAATGTTATGCAAAAGAGATAATTGAATGTGTAGTTTCGAGCTTGGAAGCCTCAGGCGCGATTATTAAACCTAAAGAGCGAATCATAGATGAACAGGCTGACAAAAACACTAAGGCTAATATATTAAAAAAAATAGAAACGAAAATTGCAAGATTTGATGATGAACAGAGATATTCGGCACTTTCTTTGCTAGAAGGACCACAGAGAATAAGAGGCCTAGCTGGTTCTGGTAAAACCATAATACTATGCTTAAAAGCCGCTAGTTTGCATATGAAATACCCTGATGCGACTATCTTATATACTTTTTATACCAAAAGTCTTTATGATTATATTGTTCAACTGATAACTAGGTTCTACATGAAACTAACAGATGGACAAATACCGGATTTTAATAAGATACAGGTGTTACATGCGTGGGGTGGAAATCAAGTGCCTGGGGTATATTATGTTGTCTGTAAGGACAACGGTATTATGCCTCTTACCTATAGTGATGCTGCAGATAAGAGGAATCCGTTTTCTTACATATGTAGACGTTTTATAAATGATACTAAAAACAATGCAAAAAAAATGTACGACTATATCTTATTGGATGAGGCACAGGATTTTGAACCTCCATTCTATCAGCTCTGTCGATCTGTTGTAAAAGACGATCATATAGTATGGTGTTATGATGAAGTTCAGAATATTTTTGATGTTGTTATACAGGATGTAAAAAGTACTTTTACTAATGAGTATGATTGTCAGGGGATTGATCTTAAAGAATATCAAAGTGCACATCCGCAGGTGCCAAATGACATAGTCCTTCATAAAAGCTATAGGAATGTTAAGAAAATCTTGATGGTAGCAGTCACTATTGGATTTGGTATATATAATGAAAGACTGGTTCAATCATTGGAAAATAACAGTCACTGGGAGGATTTGGGATTTAAGGTTGTTAAAGGTGATTGTAGTAAAGAAGAGGAAGTTGTTATTGAAAGACTTGAAGATGCATCTCCTTTGTTGGTCGATGAAAGCATGATACCTGATTGCATCCAACTATATTCAGCAAAAGATTTTAGGTCTGAACTTGAGTGGATTGTAGAAGAGATATATAAGTCAATCCATGAAGAAAAGCTTCTTCCAGATGATATTGCCGTAATTTGTATTGATCAGAAAAACTCAATTAGTTACATGTCTGCGTTAGAGGAAATGTTGGCCGCAAAAGGAATCGAAACATATAATGTGTTAGATAAAAATTATGTAAAAGGATTCTCGAGAGAAAATAAAGTTACTCTTTCAAGCGTCTTTAAAGCAAAAGGAAACGAAGCAGCTATGGTATTTGTATGTGGATGCGATTCTTTTGAAAAACGTAAAGATGAAAGAAAGATGAGAAATATGGTTTTTACTGCATTCACTCGTGCAAAGGTTTGGCTTAGAATATCAGGAATGGGTGGAAACTCTTTGATACAACTTAGAAAAGAAATGGATTTGCTTAAAAAACATGATTTTAAATTATGCTTTATGAATAAGCCTACGCACTTACTTGATAAGGATTGGATACAAATGGATAAAATGGCCTCAAGGGAGGACGAGGTAAGACAGAGCATCCAAAAAGAAGCAAGAAGACTGAATGTTTCTGTCGAAGAGTACTTGAGGATGACCGCTAGTATTGTGACTGAACAGGAGAAAAAATTATATGAATGAAGGAGCATTTTTTGATAGTATTAACAAATGCAATTCATTCCTAAAAAAATTGGATGTTCTTCAAAAAGTTAATCATATCAACATAAAGAAGTCGTCTATTCATAAGTTTAGCAGAGACTTCATTGAAACATGCAGAAGCAAAACATACGAAGATATGTATAAATGTGCAATGGAAAATGATGATTATGATTTTTTGTTAAAGGATGGTTCCTTTTTTCAGTTTTCAATCGATGTTGATAAAAGTGGAGAAAATGTTAGATTGGCTTATTATCCCTCAATATGTCAGATAAGCTATAGTCAGTTTTTAAGAGATGAATTAGATGTTGTATATGAAGAAGTTGGGGATGAATTCATAGAGCTTTATCATCAGTTTGTTATTGAACAGATACCGGATGCTGTTACGCCATTGAGATATGATTATAATGAACGGATTTATACGGAAATGATTCATAGCGCGGCTCATCTTCATTTTGGACATGAAGAAAATATAAGGGTTCCGATAAATAAAAAAATGAAACCTTTATTATTCGTAAAGCTTGTAACGGAATATTATTTTTATGAGCAATGGAAGATATTAATATCAGATAGAAGAGATGAAATATTGTGCGCTGGCGAAGATTTTGAAGAGATAAATACGAGCTTTTTTTCATCGGATGATCAAAGAATACCATATATACATGTTTCCGACAAAAGGGTATGAACAAGAATATTTTCGGTATACTTTCGGTATGAAATTGGTAGGTTTTGAGTATATTATTTCATTCCGAAATCTGATATCCTTATAATGACAGGAAAGGAAAAAGTACTTTTTCGGTACCAAACCTGCTAAGAAAAATCAAGAATTTCTTAGCAGGTTTTATTGTATCACAGTAAAAAATAAACCACCTGCAATGCAGGTGGTCCCCAGCTAGCTTTAGCTTCAAGTAATAAAACCTCCAATGTTATAATATGTATTGGTTCGCCAACCGTACAATAATAACAAAGGAGGATATCCAAATGGATAAAA
>ONAZ01000028.1 GCA_900315945.1 uncultured Lachnospiraceae bacterium
CACTGGTTGTGGTGGTCTTATTTTGATACCTTCTTTTCAACCTGTATAAAATTTTCAATGTTCTTTAATTTAGCCTTGACTTTTTATTTGCAGGCTATTAGATTAGACGGCTTTTCAATTATTTCCAACATTTCAGGCATAAAATCATACTCCAGTCTCTCTTCACGACCTTTGTATGTCATATAATATCTTACTCTATCCATAAAACCACATATCCCATTTATATTATGTAATATAAATCCCTTTCCTAACAAATCTCTCCATTACTTTGCTTACAATGCAAATTATAATATAACCCTTTATTCTTAAGAAGATTCGGAGGTGTATCATATTCAACAATTTTTCCATCATCAACAACCATTATCGCGTCTGCATTTTTTAATGTAGACAATCTGTGTGCAATAACAATAACCGTTCTATCTCTACAAATTTTGGACATATTATTTTGAATTATGCTTTCGGATTCATAATCAAGTGCTGACGTTGCTTCATCAAAAATAAGAATTCTGGGATTATTGATGATGGCTCTTGCAATCGCGATTCTCTGTTTCTGTCCACCCGAAAGTCCAATACCTTCCTCTCCGATTACAGTATCATACCCCTTTTCAAGTTTCATAATAAACTCATGTGCACCGGCAATTATTGATGCATTAATTATTCTATCCATTGATGCATTCTTGCAATGAATCGAGATATTCTCAGCAATAGTTCCACTCATCATAACATTTTCCTGAAGAACAACGCCTGTCTGCGTTCTAAGCCACGCAGTATCAACAAGAGAAATGTCAATTCCGTCTACGGTAATCTTTCCTTTTTCCGGAATATATAATCTTTGCAGTAATTTTGAAATTGTGCTTTTACCACTTCCGCTTTTACCTACGACACCTATCATTTTCCCACGCGGAATAACAAAACTCATTTTGGAAATAACCTCCGGTGAATCTATATTATATCTGAATGTTACATCCTGAAATCTTATATCACCGCGAATCATAGGAAGATTAATATTTGATTCGGAATTCACTTCTTCGTGTGTGTTAAAAATATCTCCGATACGTTTTACTGATAATGATGCCTGTTGAAATTCTTGATATAATTGGACAAACCGTAATACAGGACCACTCACACGACTTGCAAGCATTCTAAAAGCAACAAGTTGTCCTATACTAAAATCACCTGAAATAACCGCTTTAGCACCGCAGAATAATACTATCAAATCAAATACTTTTTGAATAAACGCTGTGACAGAACTAGAATTACTTGCTACCATCTGTGTTTTATAGCTTGCTCTTGCCGCTTCAGCTTGTAATTTACCATATTTTTCATTTAAATTTGTTTCAAGTGCAAATGATTTGACCGTTTCTACACCATTTATTGTTTCAACAAGATATGATTGAACATTTGCACCTGTTCTGAATTTTTCATCAAGACATTTCTTGAAAAGCGGAGTAACAATTAGTGAAATACATGCATATACCGGTATTGAGGCAATAACAATCCATGTTAATTTTGCTGAATAAAAGAATAAAACAATTATATATACAAAAACGAAAAGCAAATCAATTAATGCGGACAAAGGTGTTCCCGTAAGAAAATTCCTAATAGTATCAAGTTCTCTGACACGTGCTATGGTATCGCCCACACGTCTTGACTCAAAATATCTGAGAGGTAAATTAAATAAATGCTTAAATAATCTACTATTTAAAACAACATCAACTCTATTAGTTGTATGTACAAATAAATAATTCTTAGAAACATCTATTAACAACTCAAAAACATAACTTATGGCTATTCCAATGGTTAAAACAATCAATGTGTTAATGGCATAATATGTTAAAACCTTATCAACAACCACCTGCATCATTAACGGTGTAAAAATCCCTATTATTTGTATAACTAAAGCAGCAAGTAAAACAAGGAAAAATTCTTTCTTATATTTCAGTATTGATGGAACAAACCATTTGAATCCAAATTCAGTATTGTTTTTATCAAGTCCCTTCTTCACGATTACAATTGCCGTTCCGTCCCAGATTTTTTTGAATTCATCAACTGAGGTAGAAACAGGTCTATCATCCGGATACATATAAATTACATTTCCATTATTATCATAATTTACAATAACAAAATAACACCCACTATAATCTTTTCCAATTATAGGAGTGTTAATCTTTGTTAACTTAGAATAGGCATTCTTAATTACTCTACCCTTAAGTCCTGCCTTTCTAGCCCAAGAGACAATTCTAACTTCATCAACACTATCCAGTTCATTCTCATGAATTGAATATATATTTTGTCCCCCAAGAAAACTATTTACAATTTTAAAACAATCATATCCGCTATTATTTCTCTCACCCATAGCGTAAATTGTATACATTATGATAATGTAAGTCAAGCACTTTTTACCAAATTCAATCACTACCAATAAATATAAGAAATAATCTACAATTCATAATAACTAATATTCTCTTTTAACTCAGGTGTAATTGTTCCACCATCTTTTGTGAATTTATCATATAATGCTGTAAGTCTCTTAAGAGACTTGGCGTTGTTAACATTGAATTTATGAATTGCATTAGAGAACATTGGGCTGTCTTCTAATTTGCTTCTAATCTCTTTAGAGAAAGGACAATACTCAAATACAATATTTCTAACGTATTTATTAAGTCTGAAGCCTCCCTTAGATTCATACTTAATCCAGTTAAGATAATCTCTTACAAAGACTTCCCTAAAGCTATTCTTTGCACGGGTAAGAGAACTCTTAATCTGTTCTTTGGCATCCTGTGACAGGTCATGATTCTTCTTATAGAACTGAAGATAATCATAATAGTCTGATGTAAGACTATGCTCTCTTATATCATTCCATCTAGGACCTTGAATCTTCCTACAAAGCTCCCATCTATATCTTGCAGTAAGTTCAATAATCTCATCATTAATATCACATGTAGCAAAAATAGGAAGCATAAATCTAGCCGGTGTATCATTCTTGATACTTGCAGTCTCTTGCCACATCATTCCCTTAGAACCAGCATTTGGCATAAGGATTATGTCAGGCAAAATCTCCTGCATAAGAGTCTCGTGTTGAAATAGTTCTGGTAAATTATTCGCATAAATTGGTCTATAATATGCCGAAAAATCAACACCTCTAATCTGATTAACAGCTTCATATAATTTATTCCTAGAAATAAGCATACTACCAGGATCATTAAACATATCACCATCATTAAGAATTGCATTGAAGCTACTAATATTACCATAGGTAAGCCTATTTACAGTCTTGAACATATTATCAATTTCGAAGATAACTCTTTCTTCCGGCTTAGCCTTAATTTTATCAATATCTTCTTTCTTAATGTTACCTTGTTTATACTCTTCAATTAAATAATGTTCAAAATCAAGGTCAAACTCATTCTTAGATGGCTCTTTATCACCACGATATACAGCCTTTAACCAATTAAAAATAGTATACACATGCTCTGAACTAACTAGTTCCATATGTGTTGTGATGCTAAATAGACCATTGATTTTCTCTTCTTCAAGAAAAGCTCCATCTACATATCCAAAGTTAAGATACATTTCAATAGTAGCAGGAATATTTCTATCGTTTACAGCTCTAAAGAAACATTTCTTATAGATTTCATAGAACTCATTATTAATTTGTTTTCTAAGTTTATTCGCTTCCTTATCACGTTGTATTTTAGTATAGCATTTTGAGTATTCAGTGAAATCCTTAAGATATTTCTCTTTCTCTTCTCCTATAAATCCGCTATAATCTAAAATCAATTCAAAATCAGAAGAAGGGCCTTTTTCCGCTTCTTCAACTTCTTGAACTTCTTCAACAGACATAGCATCATTGAATTCCTGAACACAGGACTCAACAAATTGCTTATTATAGATTCCAAGAGTTTTAGCAAATTCAAGTAAATCTATAATCTTAGTTTCAACTTCACTTGTATCTTGTTTATTCTTCTTAAGAAATGTATATAATGAAATAAATGCATGAAACAAGTCACGTTTTCTATCGCTAAGTAGATGCTCTCTGTTAATTCCAAAGAATTCTATCATCTGTGTAATACCTTGCATAACACGGTGCATTTGCGCAGATGCTTCCATAATTGCACCAACTGCTAATTTATCATCAGTTGTATAAATCTTCATGTAATCACCTAAACATTTAGTCATAAGACTTGCACAACTATCTATCTCCCACTGCTGTAATGCGTGGGTAACATTTAGCGGTTGAAATGAAGAAAGATCAGGATTATTAGGATTCTCAAATCTATTATTAATAACAAACGTCTGATAATCCTGATATGATTTATCGACATAAGCTGAAAACTTATTAGCCATACGATAAAGCCTATCATATATTTTAAACTGTTGGAATCTCTGATTCATGGCTGTTTGAAGAAATAGTGTTCTCATCTTTTTTTCTTTTTCCAAGAAATGTTTTAGGTCAGATACTCCACTACACGCAAAAAGAATAAGAACACAATCAGTCTTAGCTATATAATCACATATAAAAAAATCCTGTTCTAGAATACCAATTATAGAATTAACACCAAGTTCAGTTTCTACAAAATCATTCTTCTGAATTATTGTTCCTTCTTGTATAATATACCAATCCTTAACTGGATTATTTTTCTGGGCCAAAAGCTGACCCTTTTTCAATTGTACGATTTCCACTTTCTCACCCCGCTAAGCTGTCTTGTATTTATTAAGTCCACAAATCTTATCAACTGAATCAATTATTTCCATAATCTCTGGGACATAATAATGATGTTCTCGCATTAGATTATCAATTTCATCTCTTTCACTTTTAACAGCCTTCGTATTTTCTTCCATTCGATCTCTAATCTTAGAACGTCTTTCAACTAATCTATGACGTATCTCTATTCTTTCATCCTTGTTGACAAGAGCACTTGTCTGGGTAAGCCATATCTTGCAATCATATAGACCTGCCTGCTTTAAAAGCCTCATTAAGCGACCTGTAAAATACTCTAAATCATCATTATTTCTTTCGTACTTTTCTTTTTCTCTTACGGCTTCAACATACTGTTCCCATACATACAATAGTTGATATGAATTCTCAACATCGTACTTTTCACTTACGTAGTCTACCGCCTTAGTTACATTAACATATTTCATTCTAACAACATTAAGAAGTGAAATGGTATTATTAAGCCTTTTCGTATCACGTCTCTGATCACTTATCATATTAGACATAAAGACAAATAGAACACCTGCAGCAATAGCCGCTATAGCAAAAAGAATTATTCTAAAAAGCCCTACATCTACTTTTGCAAATGATTGTATTATAAAGGACAATATCAAAAAGGAAGCAAAAGCAACTGCAACTAAAATTGCAAGAATAGTAAACCTCTTCTGAGAACGTTTACTTTCATTGATCTCCATCTCAAGATAACTCTTATTACCTTCTAGTTCATTCATTTCTCGTTTTACTTTAGCCTGATACTTCTCATTTTCCTGCATCCTGCTAATAATAGATGGCATGTCATCTTCCTCTTGTTCCATCATTACAAATTGTTCATCTGTAATTTTCTTAGAACTCTCTAAGTAAGCAACTCTGGCTTTATCTGTCTCTAATATATTAGCTGCAGCACTACGCACTTCATTAGCTCTATCTTCAGGAAGATTATCGATTTTTTGAATATCATCAAGATACTTCGTTACAATCTTATATTCCTTTTTTTCAGCCTTTATCTCTTTAGTCGTTCCAATTATTTGCTCACAAGAATCAAGAATATAATGCTCAAGTTTCTTAGGATCATCCCAAGCATCAATATCCTTTAATTCTTTAGTAACTTTGGCAAAGGCTTCATCAAGCTCTTTTTCTTTTTTCTTTTTTCTCCCGAATAGCTTCATTAATATGCCTTTCTAAATATTACATAACCTGTTATAGTCACTTTTCCACTTATCTATTATTATACCAAGTTGTTTCTGATAAGATTTCTCATCATAAAAGTCTGTTTTCATATTATCCAGACGTTTTGCAAAATTCTTAACATCTAGACTTGTACTAGTATCAGTAACAATCTTCTTAATCTTAACCACAAGATCCTCAGGAACAAAGTATTTTGCCACTTGCATATTAAATCCTTCTTCATCCCTCATGCATCTGTATGTACAAAGCATAGCTTCAAGAGATATCTTCTTACGATTAAGCTGATATGCATATTCAAAGCATACACTTGCTTCCTTAAAGAAAAATAGTCTCGAATAACATACAGCAAGATTATGCCATATATCTCCCATAAATTCCTTGGAAATATCTTTCTTATCCTGTTCACATTTATCTAATATATTCTCATATTCATAAATTGCGTCGACAATCTTATTCTTATCTAATAGCCTGTCTGCTCTAATCTTGCTACACTCAATAGGTGATTTATTCTCAAAGGAACTGATTATTTCCGTAACATTCCTTATCTCTTCACCAGGAAGATAATCGCACAAATTAAGTAATGCATTAATAAATACGTGTAGTGGTTTCTCTTCTTCAAGAATAGTCAGAAGAACTTTTTCCTCTTCTTTTCCTACTTCTCTTCCAATCCAATTACAAAGCTCAACACTTGCAAATTCAGTATTAATAAGATAAGCATTATTAGCCACATAATAGCATAATTCTTCAATGGAATATACATTGAGTGAAACATCTTCTATATAATATGGAACAGCCGCAATTGGCCTTTTACAAAGTATTAATTCTCCCATAAGACTCCTTTTATCTTAGTGCAATTCTATGTTCCCAAGTTTTATTAGAACTTGGTTCAATTTCTCCAAATCCAAGATCTGATATTGTTACAATTGCTTCAATATCTGATGTTGGTTTTGCACTTATCCTTAATCTTGTAGTTCTATTATCTCTCTCTGGCAAATCAGTTAGTTCAAGAATTTCAACTTTGGCATCACGACTATCTGGCTTTTGAATCCACACTTCAATCTCACCAGTACCATCAAGTATCACTTCACATTCACCATAAGCTTCGTACCAGCTTTCTCCGGCATCAAGAAGTGTTAGATAATCCATAACTTTATTATCAACTACTTTAATAGATAGATTCATTTTGAGTTCATTATCACCAATATAGACAAACGGCCAATCTCTTGTACCATCTTTTATTGCTCCTGCATAGCAAGCACCGCGAGAATACATATCTTTTCCAGCAAAAACCTTACGATTGCGACATAATTTCTGAAGGGAAACCTTAAGCCAGTCACCATCAAAACCATCTCCCAAAAGATATACAGCAGAAATTATTTTGCCAGCAAAAACTCTATCTATTATTTCATCAAATTCAATATCCGGATTACCACCCAATGTATTATGTACGCCATCACTAAGATATACTATTTGAGGCGTCGTTCTAAGGTTTCGAGATAGATAATAATGCTTTAATTGATTATCTGAATAATCGAACATAACAACATCATGAAGGAAATATTCAGGACGTTGATTAAGGGTATAATAATAAAATGCTTCTTTATAATCTATTACCATAAGTTTATCTCTTGTAATACCAAGCTCAGATACTATATAAGAAAATGTCTCTACTATACTCATGTCAATTTTCTCTACAGCAATAACAAGCTTTGAAAGACGAGCATTTGCATAGAAATATCCAGGCATACTAAGAAGCTTTTTAATGTAGATTAACAGCAAGTCTCTTGCTTTGATTCTTTCATTCTCAATTAAGACGCCTTCATTTGCATACGCCTTGGGGAGTATATCATTGACAGGCACAGCTTGACCTAGCTTAGCTTGTGTCTTAGCCTCACTGCCAAAGTACCACTGACCGACTCCCCTTCTCTTAGACAAAAAAGTAGGAATCTGATAATGCTCCGTTCCCATTACAGTACTAATTGTCTCTGGAGAATCCATATTCGTTTGATAATAACTTACTAGTGTATAACTTTCTCTTAATTCTATTCCAAAGTATACACCTCTAGAATTATCCTGCAATTTAACACCTCTATACTCTTGCAAACAATTGCTTTGTTACATAATCAAGTCCTTGATATGCTTTCATTTCATCTATTAATTCTTTCTCCTCATAATAAATAAGGGATGACTGCATTTTATTAATCATTTCGTATCTGCTATTGTCTTCATTAACAATATCATTATATACAAGCACATCTTTATGAAGAACTTCTTCTTCATCCAATCTATGCACCTCATAATAGATATTATCTCCAAAGAATATTACGAATTGACTTACATAAATACCTGGATACATCTCAAGCATTTCCTCAATCTGAATCTCATCATCATTCTTCTTATATACAATATTAATTCTTTCATTAGGTTTGCCGTGATATTCAACAAACTTCTTATCATACATATGATATTTGATTATTAATTGTCTATCCATTTTCTTAAAGAATGAGAAATAAATATTCTTAACAATATACTCTCTCACTAGATTATCAAGAAGATTGAGTTCATTTTCTTTAAGAACATCCATAAGGCACAGATACTTCATAAGGGCAATCTTACATGCATCATTTAACTTATCAGAACGATTATACTGCTTAAATATAAATGAAGCATCGAATTCATCAAGAGTGTCAATTCTATCATTCATATATTCATTTGCAAAATATGAAAGCACTGCTTCAACTAACATCTTATTATAGTCGCCTTCAATATATGATCTTAGAATATCATGACATTTTTCATGGATATCCTCGCTATAGAACATTTGCACAAGAATTCTATCTTCTAATTTGTGTGTATCAACCTCTAACTTCTTTGCTTCCTCGTATAATAATATCATCCTATCAGTAGGCCCTACATATTCCTCACACAGGAACCTGCACATTTCCTTATCTAACGAAACATTGCCAATAACGCCTGCACAAAGGGATACGAAGAAAGAAGAATTAATCTCTTCAAATCCTTCTGCAATCATATAGCTGCATAATTTGGCGATATGTTTCTTGTCAACCAAAGATGCATTATAAGTACTAACCAAATAATATGCTCTATCATAATTCTCATTAGAAATAAACAGATCAACAATATATGCTAGCACAGTAGAATCAACATTATCATATGAAATATCTTCACATAGATGTTTCTCTATCATATCTTCTCTTCCATGCTTTTGAAGGAAGTAAATAATCAAAGGATATAATTTACATTTATAATCAGCTGATATTAGCTTTGAGGAAATAAATGTCTCAACACAATGTAAATCCTTAATCTCAAGAGCTTCATCATCTTTACCCATAAGAAGATTAGGAAGGGATGTATCTTTTAATTCATCGAAGAATCTTATTACATATGGCATAGATTCAGGTGATAGCTTTGTTAGATTATCAACTAAAGCATCCGTTTTAAGTAAAAATTCATACATATAATCATCAGTAGATGAGTGCAGAATTCCCTTTTTATCCTCTAAGAAAATGCAATAATTCTTAGCATAAATTGGAACATAACATACATTATCTTTAACTGGTGCAATTATTGGATTCTCTAGCTGTTCAGCTATAACAATAACTCTTGATATATCATCTCTTACCATTGAGATTCTTGCAGTATGTAGAAGCGGTGCAATACTAGATGCTACATCTTCGTTAATAATTCCATTATCTAATACATCTTGATAAATAATTGCAAGAGAATCATCTATTCTTCCATATTGCATCTGCTCTATTGCAAAAAGTTCTATAGTTCTTAGATATTGCTGATATAGAGATGGAAAATCATTCTTGTGTAGAATAACATTACTATACACTATTGCCTTTTTATCATAAGAAAGATTACTCTGGTATTTAAAGTACATGAGAAGCACCTGTGGCAAACTCACAAGCATTTCTCCTTCAAGGCACATAAGATATGCCTCATATACACCTGTTATTCTCATCTCTTTATATAGACACAATTCATACCATCTTAGGAATTTCTCTCCATAAGAATTAGTACGCATAAGATATCCAGCAATAATTTCGATGGCATTATTCGTTGGATTCAATTCATAGGAATCACAAGCAAGCTTATACAACCTCTCATCATAAGTATTGCAGGAATTAAGTAGCGACAAGAACTGACTACATACATCCTTCGTAAGAGCATTATGAAGTCTTGCCCAATTAAGAATCTTAATAACGTTCTTAGATAAGTCTTTAATAATATGTGGCTCTTGTCTATATATAGCATAAGCTTCAATATATAAATATGGCGTATCATAACCATTACCTAACCACTGTATGATATCTTTTAACTTACGTGAGGTATTAGAACTATATTCATTTCTAAGGAAGAGCAAAAACCAGAACACCCTTACATCATCAGGATGACTTCTAAATATAACTTCTATCTCTCCCGTTAATCTATCAACATAACTAGGCTCTTGTTCAATAAGTGTACATAGATACAGAAGATATGCCCACTTAACGCTCTTCTTATCACTAATATCTCTCTTGATTTTCTGGATAATCCATAGGGCTTCCTGTCTCTTGCCGTCGGCAATAAAAGCATGAGCTTTCATAAGCTCATAGAATTCAATATCGTTATTACATTTATCAGTATATACATCTAGTCCTTCTTCGGTAGCATATTTAATATCTGTAATAAATGTATCAATAAGTTCTATTGACTTATCTGCCCACTCACTAGTTGAAATATGACGAAATCTGTATTCTTCATAATTTCTAAGAAATTCTATCTGTCGTCTCTTCTTATCCTGATATGAGAAATCAACATATGTATCTTCCCCTTCTAAGCTTGCAGTAATTACAAACTCTTTGTGCTGATTATTTGTATCAAAACAAATCTTAGCAAGATTAGTACCCTTGTGCATACGATTCTTATGAATATAATAATCAAAATGTAACATAGAACCGAGGAAATAATCAGAGTCTATATGTTCCTTCTCAATAGTCACAAAATCCGCATCCGAAGACACATCTATTTCCACGTTGCCCCAGGTACTCTTAGTGATTACAATCTCTTCCTTCTGATTCTCTGATATATCAATATATTCAGCAGAATGCTTATCTAATGTAATCTCAATTCTGTCTTTTAGCTTACATGCCACAAGAAATTCTTCTAGATTATTTAAGCTTGGAACACTTCTTCTATATCCCTTATATAGAAGCCTAGTCTCAATATCATCTTCTGGAATAACATCTATAAATGCATCAGTATGGAATATGTTATTAGCTTCAATAAAATTCTCTTGACTAAGTCTAGCAAAATCTTTTAAAGAATTAATCTCACCTATAGATGACTTAATTGTATTCTTAATAAATGTAATCTTAATTGGTATTTCAAGACTTGCACCATTAGAAATAACAATAAAACGCCCCTCTATTACATCGTTCTTTTTAAAATTGGTGTGTTTAAGGGAATATTTAATTGTATTATGAACTCCATCAAATTGATAATCCTTAGTAATTATATAAGGATTAGTAGAATAGATTACTCCCCTGATTGGCATATCATTCTCGCCACTTATCTCAAATGAACCTTCAAGTTCTCTAGTAACATTACATGTAATATCTATACTATCTACAGAGCTAACTATATTAATTTGTCGTGTATCAAATTGTCCTTCTGACAATCGATATATTTTCTTACGCAAAACTTGCTCCCTACTTTCATCAAAAGTATATGTATACTTGATTTTTTGACATTTTAACCTATAATGAATTATAAACCATTTGAATATTTTTTACAATAAAACAATATCAATATATTGTGACATATAATTATCTATTACACATTATATTGAAAAGGAGTCAAAATGAAAAACGATTATTATTTTCACGGCAGCGATTTAGAAGAAATACAGAAAAAATATGGAATCAAACCAGAAGATATAACTAACTTTGCAGCCAATGTCAATCCTCTTGGTATATCACCAAAATTGCAAAAAGAGCTGTCCAATAATTTGGACATAATTACAACATACCCTGATAGGGATTATACTAATCTAAAGAAGGTTATATCAGAATATGCAAGCACAAATGTGGAGAATATTCTAGTTGGAAATGGCACTTCTGAATTAATATCGTCCTTCATAAGACATGTGAGTCCCAAGAAAGCTGTAATAATTGGACCAACATATTCTGAATACGAACACGAAGTATCTAAAACTGGCGGCAAAGCATATTATCTTCCATTATACGAAGATGATGATTTCAAGCTTAATGTCGACTATCTACTTAACAAGCTAGACAAGTCAACAGATATGTTAATTATATGTAATCCTAACAATCCAACATCATCTTGTATTGACCTTGTGACTATGAGACATATACTTGATGCCTGCAAAGAGAATCATATATATGTCTTAATTGACGAGACATATATAGAATTTGTTAATGCAATTGAAGCTTATTCTGCTGTGTCCCTATCACAATTCTATAGCAATGTAATAATACTTAGAAGCACATCTAAATTCTTTGCTTCTCCAGGTCTGCGTCTAGGATATGCCATTACAGGAAACCCTGACTTGATTGCCAATATCAACAGAACTTCCAAACCATGGATGATTAATTCTATTGCATCAGAAGCAGGTCAGATAATGTTCAAAGATACAGATTACATAAAAGAGACTCTTGATCTAATCAACAAAGAGCGCGATTATTGCTACAATGCTTTTCTTGAACTAGATGGATACAAACCATATAAACCTTATGCAAACTTCATGCTTGTTAAGATTAACAAGAAAAATGTTACTAGCAATGATGTATTCGAGAAAGCAATAAAAAAAGGAATGTTGATACGCGATTGTTCAACATTCCCATTCTTAACTAGCGAATACTTTAGATTCTGCTTTATGAAGCATGAAGATAACGTGAAATTGTTAGATTGTATTAGAAATATGTAATTATTCTACATAAAAGGCTTACGGTAATTCCCGTAAGCCTAATTATTTCTCAAACTAATTAAAATGCTCAATTATGCCCTTCGCTGCTTGCTTTCCTGCTCCCATTGCAAGAATTACTGTGGCAGCACCTGTTACTGCATCACCACCTGCATATACACCATCTTTAGATGTTGCTCCTGTATCTTCTCTAGCAATGATACAGCCTCTCTTATTAACTTCAAGTCCAGCTGTAGTACTAGAAATAAGCGGATTAGGCGAAGTTCCAAGTGACATAATAACAGTATCTGCTTCAATCTCATATTCACTTCCTGGAATCTCTACAGGACGACGTCTTCCTGACTCATCAGGTTCACCAAGTTCCATCTTAATAATCTTAATACCAGATACCCATCCATCTTCGTTAGTTAGTATCTCTGTAGGATTCTGAAGTAAGTCGAATATTACGCCCTCTTCCTTAGCGTGATGAACTTCTTCCACTCTTGCAGGAAGTTCCTTCTCTGAACGACGATATACTACATGAACTTCAGCTCCAAGTCTAAGAGCAGTTCTAGCAGCGTCCATAGCAACATTTCCACCACCAACAACTACAACTTTCTTACCACGCCAAATTGGTGTATCATAATCCTTAAATGCTTTCATAAGGTTATTACGTGTAAGGAATTCGTTAGCAGAGAATACACCCATTGCCTGCTCACCAGGAATCCCCATAAATCTTGGAAGACCTGCACCTGAGCCAATAAATACTGCTTCGAAGTTCTCTTCTTCTATAAGTTCATCAATTGTAATAGACTTACCAACAATTACATTAGTCTCTATCTTAACGCCAAGATTCTTAACATTCTCAACTTCCTTCTTAACAACATCATCCTTAGGAAGACGAAATTCTGGAATACCATATACGAGAACTCCACCTGCTTCATGTAAAGCTTCGAATATTGTTACATCAAATCCAGCTTTCGCTAGGTCTCCAGCACATGTTAGACCAGCAGGGCCAGAACCAATTACTGCGACTTTATGACCGTTCTTATTAGCATTTGCCTTAGGCTTAATTCCATTATTACACGCATAATCAGCAACAAATCTCTCAAGCTTTCCTATAGAAATAGGATCACCTTTGATACCTCTTATACATTTACCTTCACATTGGCTTTCTTGAGGACATACACGACCACATACAGCAGGAAGTGCTGATGATTCTGTTATAACATCATATGCTTTCTCGAAATTGCCTTCTTTTACCTGCTCAACAAATGCAGGGATATTAATTGATACAGGACAACCTGTAATACATTTTGCATTCTTACAATTAATACATCTTGAAGCCTCATCCATAGCTTCCTTATCTGTATATCCCAGACAAACTTCATCAAAGTTAGTTGCACGAACCTTAGGATCTTGCTCACTAACTGGTACTTTCTTTAATACATCAACTGCCATTATTTGTCACCTCCACAATTTCCGCATCCACCATGGTGAGTGTCGCCTTCCTGTAATTCTAGCATCTTTCTACCTTCCTCAGTCTTATATTGAGCAGCTCTTGCCATAGCCTGTGGAAAATCTACAAGATGACCATCAAACTCTGGGCCATCTACACATGCGAATTTGACTTCATCTCCAACCATAAGTCTACAAGCGCCACACATACCTGTACCATCAACCATAATTGGATTCATTGATACAATTGTGTGAATGCCAAGTTCTTTAGTTAGAAGACATACAAACTTCATCATAATCATAGGTCCAATTGCAACACAATGATCAAAAGTCTTACCCTCATCTACAAGGGCCTGTAATTGTTGGCAACCGTTTCCATGAAAACCATATGAACCATCATCTGTTGCAATATATAATTCATTTGCAACTTCTCTCATTTCATCTTCATAGAAAAGAATCTCTTTTGTTCTGGCACCAATAATAACAGTAACATCAACGCCATGCTCTTTAAGCCATTTAACTTGTGGATATACTGGTGCTGTACCAACACCACCTGCAATAAACACAATGCTTTTCTTCTTAGTTTCTTCTAATTCTTCTTCTAAGCATAGATCTGAAGGATTGCCAAGTGGTCCCACAAAATCCATGAAGCCATCTCCAACCTCAAGATCAACCATTCTTGTAGTTGATGCACCAACAGATTGAAATACAATTGTTATGGTACCTTCTTCTCTATCATAATCGCAGATTGTAAGAGGAATTCTCTCACCCTTCTCATCAATCTTAACAATAATAAACTGACCTGGAAGACATGAATGTGCAACACGAGGTGCTAATACATCCATAAGATATATCTTATCAGATAGTTTTTCCTTTCTTACTATTTTGTACATAGTAACCTCCTTAATTTCTTTTTTATATTATTAATTATTGTCGCTTTCGTGCTGGCATATATATATACTGATAATTCTTCGCTAAGAATATATAGGTAATTAATAATTACTCTATATATTCAGTATGGCGGTAACCAGTGTTCAATCCTCCATCCAGTCGGTGAACACTTACTCGTGACATCCATGTCACGAGTTTCCCTTACTTTATTAATTACTAATATATTCTAAGCTCTAATTAATGTATAAATATATGCCAGCACGAAAGCGACAATATCCTAATACCAAAACAAAAAAACTCTAACTAAAGTACACCAACTCATCTTCCTTAGTAGCAGGTGGTGTAGCTTCCTTAACTTCAATTGGATAAAGGACTGGTCCCTTACCTTTATATTCTTTTCTAAATTCATGCTTGATTTCAGCTGTAATATCAATCCAACTCTTATGAGCTATACTCTTAGCATCATCGTACTTTGCAATTATACCAAGGAATTGTATATCTTCTATACAACATGTCATAGCAAATCTTCCAGGCACAAAATTATTCTTCTTAAGCTTGCCATCATCAGGATTATATACATAAGCAAGGAAATGTACTTTCTTGCCATCATATTTCTTAGAATGATCCATTACATCCATAAACCACAAAGCATAATCAGCATCTGTTATCTCAATAACATCAGCATCTATATCAAATGGCAATTCATCGGGTCTGTCATCAACTGTTCCATCTGCTCTCTCATATACAATCTGTGCTGGTCTGTTGAAGTTCTTAATATTAGCTCTAAATTTTGCTTTAGGGGTATTATCATCACAACGATTGAAAACAACAACATCAGATTTAAATAACTGTTCCTGCATCATTGTGCGCATATTTTTCATATACATTTCAAATGTATTAGCGTCAACAGCAGATAATATCTGTACAATTATCCAACCTTCTGGATATTCCATCTCAAATAAAGGCGCTACTTCCCATGTACCATTGTATTCAATAAATACCGCTTCTGGATTGTATTCTTCCTTGAATTTATTAAGAGTTTCAGTTGTAAAATCTTCTTCCTCTTCAATTGTTACTATATCTGCACCATAGCTTTTTATCTTATCAATGTCATATTCTTCATCACCGTCTTCACAACAGATAATAAGGAAATTACCACATTCATTAGCAAAGCCATTCTGAAACAGGGTCTCCTTAATCATTGTTGTCTTGCCGGCGTCCATAAAACCAGTAAATAGATATATTGGAGTTTCTTCAGCCATAATTAACCTCTCTTACTTGATTTTAAACAATTCTAAAAGCTTATCTTCTTCAATATCAGTTCCAATTACAACAAGTTTTCCAGTGTAATCAGGTTCACCTTCTCTAAGTTCATACTCACCATCAACGAGATCGAAATAAATCCATGTACCATCTGTTGATGGAACCATTCCCTTAGATCTTATTATAGTTCCATATTCTGTAGTTTCAACAAACTTCTTCATGGCATTCTCAATAGTTGATTTATCGAACTTGTGAGGAGTCTCCTTCCCCCAACTTGTAAATACTTCATCAGCATGATGGTGATGATGATGTTCGTGGTCATGATCGTGACCGCAAGAGCATTCATGGTCATGATGGTGTTCATGATCGTGATCGTGGTGGTGCTCATGCTCATGTTCATGATCATGATGATGGTCATGATGGTGTTCGTGCTCATGCTCGTGTTCGTGATCATGTTCATGATGGTGTTCGTGCTCATGCTCGTGTTCATGCTCATGCTCTTCATGTAATTCTTCTGCCAGTTCTTTCATTTCAGAATTAAGATTATTCTGACCTTCTAACACTTTAAGAATTGCCTCTCCACTAATCTCATTCCAAGGAGTTGTAATAATAGCAGCCTTAGGATTAAGATTCTGTATATCTTTAACAAGTTCCTCTATCTTCTCTTCCTTAGCTTTCTGAGTACGAGAAAGAACAACTGTTGTTGCACACTCAATTTGATTATTGAAGAATTCTCCAAAAGCTTTCATCTGCTTTGCACCCTTTAAACCATTTACAACAGTAACAAGGGCATTAAGCTTAACATCTTCGTCCTTCTCTAAGTCAATAACAGAAGTCATAACATCTGATAACTTACCAACACCTGATGGCTCAATCAGAATTCTATCAGGAGAAAATCTTCCTAATACTTCATGAAGATTCTTAGCAAAATCACCAACAAGTGAACAGCAGATACAGCCTGAATTCATCTCTGTAATCTCAATACCAGCATCTTTAAGAAATCCGCCGTCGATTCCAACTTCACCAAATTCATTCTCAATAAGAACTAGTTTTTCGCCTTTATATACCTCATCAATCATTTTCTTAATAAAGGTTGTCTTTCCTGCTCCAAGAAAACCAGAGACAATATCTATTTTAGTCATATAAATCGCCTTCTTTCTCTATATGTATTACATAATAGTTTTATCAACTCAACATTTGATATTATAGCACTTTTTTTAGATATATAAAAGAGAAGAAACTTATGCCACAAATGGCATTTCTATGCACCTTTTACAAGAAAAGTATATTCAAACGTAATTACATCTATGTTATAATTAATTAAAATGTTGCATCTATACTAATTAACCAGACAATAATAGCGAGGATGCGTAAATTGTATATAGACGAAATACTTAAGAATACTAACTGCACACTTAAACTGTCTTGCTTTGATCCAGAGAGTAATGCTCTCTTGGATTTTGATGTCGTTTTATTGTCTAATCAAGAATTAAAACAAAAAATTGATTCATATTTAACAAAAAAAGGTTTTATCCACTATATAATTGTCGAGAACATTATTTACGATAAGAAGAAAATAGATTTTTCTTCAAAAACAGTAGAAAGCAGTCTTTATATGACATTAAAAAATGGTAAAACCTATCGTTTTAAAAATGTCAAAGTAACCTTTATTCGTGTATCTAACGAGAATCTGGCAACATGCATCACAACAAAGCAAAATGCTTTTCCATATAACCGTCGAGATACATTTAGAATTCCAGTTGATTGTGATGGACTTGTATACTGGGACGAAGATGAAAAGCCTGAGAAATGCTATATAAATGACGTAAGCCACGATGGTATAGGTATTTCCCTAACGCAAACATCCAGAAAACTATTGAAGGGTTTACCTGCCAAGGTGACTTGGGAAGAAACTGCACATTTTGACAATAACAAACCATCTACCAAGAAATTTACAGTACACGCAAGAGTAGTAAGAAGACAAACAACCCTAGATAATATAATAAAAATCGGTATGCAAATGAAGGAAGAACCTGATGCCATAAGGGATTATATACAATGGGCTCAGGTTCACAGAGGATTTATTAACAATAACGACTCTACTGCGAAAAAAGGTGTAAACAAACAGGAAAACTGGCAATTGCAAAGGCAATTAGAACAAATGTCAGAACAAGAGTAAAGGAGAAAAAAAATGCCAAAGGAAAAACACACTGAAATCATTGTAAAAAGCTTAATAGAAAGCTTAAACAAACGTCATATGGAAGGCCAATTCTTCAAAACAAAAGATGAACTCATCTCTTACCTGAAGGAAGAAATTAAAAGTGGAGAAAAAATCGCCAGTGGAGGTTCTGTAACACTTAAAGAATTAGGTGTTATTGATCATATTAAAGGCAGAAATGATGTTAATTACCTAGATAGAAATAATGCAAAGGACAGAGAAGAAGTTCTAGAATTAATGCGAGAAGCTTTTACCTGTGATAGTTATTTCTTAAGCACTAATGCTATCACCAGAGATGGTGTACTTGTTAACATTGATGGCAATGGCAATCGTCTAAGTGCACTAATCTTCGGCCCTAAGAAGGTATATGTAATATGCGGAACTAACAAGATATGCGATGATGTAGACAGTGCATATAATAGAGTAAAAAACATCGCTTCTCCTCCTAATTGTATTAGACTAGACAAAAATACCCCATGTGCTAAAACTGGAAAATGTGAGAATTGTCTCTCACCAGATTGTATATGTAATCAGGTTGTATTTACACGTAATTCCAGAGATGAAGGCAGAATTAAAGTATTAATTGTCGATGGAGAGTGGGGCTATTAGAATAATATGTTAATTACAATTGATGATTACTTTGATTTAGACAAAATTATAGATAGCGGACAGACTTTTCGTGCTTGTAAGATAAATGATAATTTGTATCGTTTTATCAGTATGGAAAATGTACTATACATTTCCAAGGATTCTTCAGATAAATCTTGCTATAATGTATCTTGTAGTTCTGATGAGTGGGAGAATATCTGGTATAACTATTTTGATTTAGACAGAGATTATAAAAGTATAAAACCAGAAGAAGAATTCACGAAAACATGCTACGATTATTCAAAAGGAATACGAATTCTAAAGCAGGAGCCTTTCGAGATGTTAATATCATTTATCATATCTCAACGAAAATCAATTCCTGCAATTAGAACATCAATTGAAGAGATATGCAAAAGATTTGGAAAGCCATTTCACACATCACATAATGAGGATATTTACCTGTTTCCCACGCCTATTCAGCTTGCGAAGGATAATTCTAATGAGCTATCACAGTGCAAATTAGGCTATCGCTTGCCTTATATTATGGATGCAGTTACTACTATCTCTAACAATCCACATTTCTTAAGTGACGGATATAATATGTCAGATGAAGAATTACTCGAACATCTAATGAGTATTAAGGGAGTTGGTATTAAAGTCGCAAATTGTATAGCACTATTTGCATATAATAGACTATCTCTTGCTCCTATAGATACTTGGATAAACAAGATTATTAATTCAAAATATAAAGGCATATCACCATTTGATAATTATGGCGAAAATGCCGGTATTATACAACAGTATATGTTCTATTACGCAATAACACATAAAAATAAAATCTAGGTCTGATCAAAATCAAGACCTAGATTTTTTTATTAGGTATTATTGAATAATCTGTTCTAAGGATTCTTTAACGCCTTCAACTACATTATAAACTTCTTTAATGTGTTCTCCTGTAGCTTCAGAACCATCCGCAAGAGATTGAACATTTTCAAGAATCTGACCGATAATAGAATTAATATTAGTAGCCTGTTCCTTAACATTCTCCATTTCCTGACGAATATCCTGATTATTATCATTAGAATCTGTTGCTGTTGCATTAGAATTCTCAGCTAAAGTCTTAATTTCATCTGCAACTACTGCGAATCCTTTACCTGCTTCACCAGCACGAGCTGCCTCAATTGAAGCATTTAATGCAAGTAAGTTGGTCTGTGCTGATATACTAATTACAGCATCATTATTTGTATCCAGCTTCTCAAGGAGACCACCAATGCTTTCAAGTGCCTCTTGCATCTTACCTGAGTATTCATGCATAACATCAAGAGATTCCTTGATTGAACTTATCTGACCACTATCGTTCTTCGCAGATTCGTCAATTAATTCTACAGAATCAAACATATTCTTGAAATCGCCTTCTATCTGTTCAATAAGGTCTGTTGCCTTATTAGAAGACATCTCACGTTCTTCTCTAATCTGTGCTAATAATTCTTCATTTTCAGATTTTTCTTGTTCTGCAACATCCTTAATGTAATGTACGCAGTTCTCTTTACAATTAAATCCATTATGAATGGCAAGTACCATTTCCTTACAATTAGTATATCCGCATCCGCTACAGTTAATAGTGCGTTTCTCTTCAGTATCTTTGAGCAACTCATTAAAGATTGCATCTTCTTGTGCAGTAGTAGGAATTTCGTATGAAGCATCGCTACTCTTATCAGTATAGTGTCTAATAAAATCTTTGTAATCAAGCTTAGCAAATTGCTTATTTAATGCAGCAAGCCTCTTATCTGGAGAAGTCTGCTTTGCCCAAGGAGATTTCTTATTAGTATTCTTACTTTCCTCCTCAATGCCTAGTGCATTATAATACACACTCTCATCGTCGAATTTGCTCTCTTCCTGGCCTGTACCATATAAGCAACCGCCGCTACAATTAAGCACGTCAATCAAGAAGTATGGTAATCCATTCTTAATATTAGTTTTATTGCTCTCAAGGAAATGATATAGATTACCCTCTCCTCTAATATCACGAATCCTCTTATCATCTCCGCATAACCATTTTACATTTTCACAAAGTCCACCAGGCATTGGATAGAAGGAACCAAGTCCGTATTCAACCTCATCCTTTGCAGGTTTATAGTTATTAACCGGATTCTCTCTTAGATACTTCATTAAATGATCAAATGTAACATTATATGAGACAATTCCATTAGTATTAGGATCATCTATTTCTTTCTTCTTAGCAATACATGGACTAATAAATGCTAATTTATCAGTTACATTCATGTATTTCTTAGCATAAATCGCACCACACATCATTGGCGAATGAACAGGCATTAATCTAGGAAGTAACTCTGGTGTATAATGCTCAATATATCCAACTAAAGCAGGACAAGGTTGAGATATACCCCCTGTAAAATTATGCTTAGAAATATACTGAATATATGCCCATGTTGTAATATCAGCACCAAAAGATATGCTAATAATACGATTAACACCACAAGCTTTTAACTGTCCTAGAATATTCTCATATTCTTTATAATAATTAGCTTTAAAAGCAGGCGCTACAAGAATAGATATCTTCTCGCCTTTCTTAAGGTCTTCAAAGAATCTCTCAGTATCATCTACAAATTCTCTCGCATCGTGCTCACAAACATCAAGACAAGCGCCACATCCAATACACTTTTCAGGATCAACAACTATTCTATTCTTGCCATCCTTGAATTCAGCTACATTTGCTCCTACACAGCTACATGCACGAATGCACTTATTACAACCAACGCAATTATCATTTGTCCTAACTAGTTCCATAAAATCCCTCCTAACAATTACATTCTTTCTGGCGCATTAAAACCTAATAAATCAATACAAGTTTCTAAAATATCATTTGTAAGCAACAATAATGATATATATCCTTTTTTCTTTACATCATCTT
This sequence comes from uncultured Lachnospiraceae bacterium, assembly GCA_900315945.1. Lineage (GTDB taxonomy): Bacteria > Bacillota > Clostridia > Lachnospirales > Lachnospiraceae > RUG191. The sequence continues at coordinate 22,187 of ONAZ01000028.1, forward strand.
CACAAGAGAGTATTTTAGTCTCATGATAAAAATGATTAAATTTGTCACAAAGTTCATAAATAAAACCACATATCTTAGAAGGAGCACTCTCTTCATATGCCGTTATTATTGAATTTTGAAATTTCACAAGTTCAAGCATCAATTTCTTAGTACAATCAGAATCCGGCTCCATTATATGCAAATCATCTATACTATTGTCTGCCTTATATTTATTAAGAATAGATTTAATTCTAACAATGGTATATAAGATATATGGCCCAGTATTTCCTTCTGAAGAAGTAAACTTTTCTACATCAAATATATAATCCTTTGACGCCTGGTTAGATAAATCGCCATATTTTACAGCTGCTAAGGAAACTGTACTTGCAACTGACTTAGCTTCATCCTCATTCATATTGTCGTTCTCTAATATCTTATTATACATCTTATTATTAATCTCGTCTAACAAAAATTCAAGACGCATAACTCCACCATCTCTTGTCTTAAATGGTTTTCCATTAGGTCCATTCATTGTTCCAAAGCCAAGAAACTCAAGACTAACATCATCTCTTACTATTCCAGCTTTCTTGGCACAACGAAATACCTGAATAAAATGCATTTCCTGCCTATTATCAACAACATATATTATTCTATCAGGATTATAATCCTTTACTCTCCATACAAGTGTGGCAAGATCTGTTGTTGTATAGAGGCTTGCGCCATCTGATTTTAGAATCATACATGGAGGCACTTCCTTCTTATCAGTTTCTTCTTTGACATCAACAACTAAAGCACCTTCACTTTCATAAGCCAGACCTTTGTCCTTCAAAAGCTTAACCATATCAGGAATATACTCCTGTGCATCAGACTCACCCTTCCATAGATCAAATGATACATTTAACTTCTCATAATTTTTCTTCAAGTCTCCAACAGAAATTGTTAAAATATGATTTAATAAAGCTCTATATCCGCGTCTTCCAGCCTGTAACTCTTTTGTAGCCTCAAGTGCTGCTTCTTTATATTCTTCATCTTCTTTCGATTTGCCTGAAGCTGTTGGATATATCTCTTCTAACTCTGATATTGTAAATGGAGCTTCAGAAGGATATTCTCCATCGTAGTTTTCATCAAAATAGCAAAGTTCTGGTTTTCTGAGCTTAAGTTCTGTAATTATAAGTCCCATCTGTAGTCCCCAGTCACCTAGATGAACATCACCAATTACGTTATGACCTATATATTTTGATATTCTTTTTACGCTTTCACCAATTACAGCAGAACGAAGATGACCAACATGAAGAGGTTTTGCAACATTAGGTCCGCCATAATCAATCATAATAGTTAGAGGATTCTTAGTTTTATCTAGACCAAAACGATTATCACTATGCATTTTATCAACATATTCGCCTAGAAACTTATTAGAAATCTTAAAATTAAGGAAGCCTGGCTTAATTGCATCTACGCTCTCAAACATCTGACTATTATCTAGACCTTTAAGCACGTCTTCTGCAATCATTATCGGAGCCTTCTTATATTCCTTCGCGGCCGCCATTGCACCATTACATTGAAATTCGCATAAATCAGGACGATTTGACAAAGTAACATTTCCATATTTCTCGTCATATCCAGCATTATTAAATGCTCCTTTAACTTCTTTGCTTATTATTTCAATTAACTGTTCCATTTAATCATAATTTCCCTTCTAAATAATTATCCTAAAGACTTATTGTCTAATGTATATTCCCTGTTCTTCAATCCAGTCAAGCATATCTTCTTGTGCAGAAGTTGTCCAATCTTCGTCATTTTCATTACACGCTTTTCTGGCGTTCTCATTGTAATCATCTTCAAGCAAGTCTTTTAGTATTTCTTCTTTCTTTTCTTCTAAATTGTCCATAACCTTTTCCCTTTTCTTAAATGTAGAATTAACAAACTACCTTTCCCATTTATCAGCCAGTGAATTAATCTGGTCTGCGAATTTACCCAAGTCCTTATTAGCCATTCCTTCAGACTTCTCTATAACACTCATTAATCTCTTACCGGCAGCAACTAGTCTTGCAAATACATTAGAAGCAGCTTTCGACGATGCTTTCTTCTTAGATCTTACAATTCTTGCTCCAACTCTAATTTGCTTTCCACTAATAAGATCAAATTCATCTCCAGAATATGGGGCATATGCATCATATCCAAAGGCGTTTCTTATATCCATTGCAAAATTATCGCATACACTATCATCACCATGCACAACAAAGACTTTCTTAGGTGAATCAATTTCTCCCATCCACTTAAGAAGCATATTATGATCAGCATGCCCACTTATACCAGGAAGATTCTCTATTCTAGCATTTACATTTATTGTATCACCAAATAATCTAACCTCTTTAGCACCATTAAGGAGAGTATGTCCAAGGGTTCCCACCACTTGATATCCAACAAATAGAATGGTACATTCACCTCTCCAAAGATTATGCTTAAGATGATGGCGAATTCTACCTGCCTCACACATGCCAGACGCCGATATAATTACCTTAGGAGTATCATCCATATTAATCATCCTAGATTCACCAGAGGTAACAGATACTTTAAGACCATCAAATCCTATAGGATTCTTGCCACTTCTTACAATAGACAAGGCTTCTTCATCATAACAGTCTTCTACATTTTTTGAGAAAATATTCGTTGCTTCCACAGATAAAGGGCTATCAACATAGACAGGAAAATCCTGCATATCTGGCAGCATCTTTTCTTCTTTAATACGCCTTATAAAGTACAATAATTCTTGCGTTCTACCAACAGAAAATGCCGGAATAACAAGATTTCCGCCTTTTGATAATGTACTTCTAATAGTTGAGGCAAGAGCTTTGGCAAAATCAGGAGGTTCATTATGAACTCTATCACCATATGTGGATTCAATAAGTACATAATCAGCTTCTTTAATAAACTCAGGATCTCTTATTAAAGCCTTATTACCATGTCCTATATCTCCTGAAAATACGACTTTTCTCTTCTCGTCCCCTTCACGAAGCCACACTTCAATGGAAGATGACCCTAGAAGATGACCTGCATCAACAAATCTAATTGTAAGTTCTTTACATATCTCTATAGTTTTGTGGTAATCACATGGAATAAAATGTTTTAATACATTTTCAGCATCTTCCATATTGTAAAGAGGTGAAACTTCCTCTCTACCACTTCTCTTAGCCTTCTTATTCTTCCACTCTACTTCAGACATCTGAATATACGCACTATCTTTAAGCATAATATCACAAAGCATAGCCGTTGCATTTGTAGCGTATATCTCTCCTCTAAAGCCATGAGAATAAAGAAGCGGAAGAAGACCTGAATGGTCGATATGAGCATGAGTTATAAGCACGTAATCAATCTTCGATGCATCAATATCCAAATCTTGTGTCTCATATATATCAGGTCCTTGCTGCATTCCGCAGTCAACTAAGAAATTAATGCTTCCAACTTGCACAAAATGACAACTACCTGTCACTTCATGATCCGCACCTATAAATCTAATATTCATATAGAAGCCTCCAAATCGGATTAATTTCAGCATAATGCCGTAGCACTATCAATAAAATTATATCATATTAAGTGAAAAATTAACATATTTACCAAGATTTTACATTTTATACACAAAAAAAGGGGCTGTAAAAAAACTCCCCTAACGGAAAAGCAGCTATGAGCTCGCGCTCATAGCTGCTTTTTGGTATAATTAAATTATGCTAATAACTAATTAT
>ONAZ01000007.1 GCA_900315945.1 uncultured Lachnospiraceae bacterium
GAGGATAAAGAGAATGTTTCAAAAATCCGCAGACATTTTGAAGAAGCTCTAAATAATTATGAATTCCATGCATACTATCAGCCAAAAGTAAATGTTGAAACGGGCAGGATCATAGGCGCAGAGGCTCTATGCAGATGGATCAGGGATGGAAGGATAATACCACCTATGGATTTCATTCCGATACTCGAACGTAACACGGATATATTCCGGCTGGATTTCTATATGCTTGATCTTGTTTGTAAGAATATAAGAAAATGGTTGGATGAAGGGAAAAACGTGGTTCGGATATCTATTAACTTTTCCCGTAAGCACCTGGCTGATCCGGAACTTTTGGATAAAATCGTCAGTATAATAAACCGATATGATATCCCATATGAATACATTGAGATAGAGCTAACCGAGACAACTACAGAAGGCGATTATCTTAAACTCAAAAAGCTGGTCGAAGGTCTTACAAAGATAGGTATACATACATCCATTGATGATTTTGGTATCGGCTACTCTTCCTTAAATCTTATCAGGGAGTTGCCATGGAACGTAATGAAGATTGACAGAAGTCTACTTCCGATATCTTCAACCGACCAAAAAGATCTCTCTACAGTTCTATATAATCACATAACAGCTATGGCATCTGACATGGGAATCGAATGCATTACAGAAGGTGTTGAAACTGCTGAGCAGGTTCAGATTCTTCGTGACAATTATTGCTTATATGCTCAGGGATACTATTATGACAAGCCGCTTCCTCTGGATGAATTCGAGAAACGGCTTGAAATCGTGGCAATAATTTCCAACGCTTTTCCGCTATCCATAAACCATGTTACAGTAAAATTAATGAGGGCTTGTCGGACTCCATTTGGTTGTCCATTTATTGACCTTTTGCAAGAGTGCCCACTCTTAAAATGGGCTAAGCTGTAGACGGGTTTGTATCCTGATATTCATCTACCATTATATATTTGATAGAAACATTAATCTTCTTTAAAATGTCAGGATGATTCTTTAACATATGATATGTCTTCGTTTGTATTGATGCAAAATCCATCACTTGATTTCGCTCTAATAATTCTTGATATTTAATAACAAGCTTTGCTAAAAATCTAACATCCTCATCTTTATCTTCAAGCATTTCTTCAACGGAAACTAATTCTTCCATCATCTGATTCACGTATCTACATATCTCTAATGATTGTCTCCACTTGCCTAGACTAAAAGGGATGTGTTCTTTAAATCCTCCTAATAAACTAAAGTTATTCTTCCCTATCTTTTTCTATATCTTCCGATGCTATATATTTAATCACTTTGCCAGATTTATGATGTACATATTTTATAATACCCTTCACTATATCCCTCCAATTGAATGTTCAATTATAAATATTATACTCTTTTTGTTCTATAACAACAATTAAAGAAGGTGACAAGTCACCTTAAGTATTGGAATCTCACTTATTCATTTCACCTTTCCATAGATTTAGCCTTACTCTAATCGACTAGGAATCTAAAAGCAAGGTCAAGCGCTTTGCGTTTCGCTGAAAACCTTGCTTTGAGACCGCTAGTCGATTGGTTATCGGCTCCAAAATTTATATGGAAAGGAGAAATTATGAATAACATTAGAGATTCCAATACAAAATTTAAGATAACTATTGTTGATTGTATAAAAAGGAGGATTAGATTATGACTTACCAAGATTTTGAATCAAAGATTATAGAACTTATAGATACTGAATTATCAGATGAATGCACTATTGATACTAAGCCTGTTATAAAGAATAACGGCATTACTCTTCATGGACTTGTTATTAACAACGGCAAGTGCAACATCTCCCCTACTATTTACCTTGATTACTACTATAAAGATTTCGAAAATGGCGCAGACATTAATAAACTCGCAAAACAGGTTGTTGCTCAATACAAGAAGTTCGAACTAGATGAAGACTTCGATATTTCTATATTCACAGACTACGAGAAATGCAAGAAAAGGATTTCATATAAGCTTATTAATTATGAGCAAAACAAGGAGCTTCTTAAAGATCTTCCACATATCAAGTATCTTGACCTCGCTATCGTGTTCTATTACTTGCTCGAAGGAGGACTAAACGAAACAAGCTCTATCCTTATTAGAAATAGCCATATGGAGCACTGGGATGTTAATACAGACGATTTAATGGCTCAGGCTCAGAATAATACCCCTCGCCTGCTTGAATGCGAAATAAGGAGCCTTACGGACGTTGTAAAGGAGATACTCGCAGACAATCCTTTAGCTCTTCCTCTAGAGGATGAGCCATTAGACCAGACTATGTATGTCCTTACCAACAAACTTAAACTCTATGGTGCTTGCTGCATCCTTTACAAAAGCTTACTTGAAGAGTTCGCAGAACAACAAGGCTGTGATTTATACATCATACCAAGCAGTGTTCATGAAGTGCTTCTTCTTCCTTGCTCAGAAGAACTAGATCCTGAATATCTTACTTCTCTTGTTCAAGAAGTTAATTCCTCAGAACTATCTACTGAAGACATCTTATCTGACCATGTTTATCTATACTCAAGGAAGAATAAGGAAATAACATACTAAAAGAGAGGCTATACAGCCTCTCTTAGAAAGGAGTCCCTATGAATAATCTACAGCGAATTTGCGAAGTATGCATACTAAACGGAATATACACACCAGATGAACTTGAAGCTTTGCTTACACAAGGTAAAACACCTGATGTTCACACTAAAAACTATTGGAAGAAGCTCGGTAAAGTTCCAAAACCTAATGTGGATGGTATCGAAACTAGGCTTTGGAAAAAAGATAAGGATTCCGAACAATTCTACCTTATCAAATCTAAGCTCTACTCATCATCTATGGTTACAGATGCTTAATATAAATCTAAAGGAGTACTAATCTCGAAGAACACAAAGGACTTACTGTAAGAATATACGATTAATGGTTTAATAGGCGTGGTGTAATCACCACGCCTTTCTTCTTTAATACTCTAATTTATTCATTTCTCTAATATAATCATCCAAAGTAGGATGAACATAATAAAACTCTGTAACATCTGCTTTTAGGCTATGCCCCATAATTCTCTTTCTCATACCTTCATCCATGCCACTATGTTTAGCTTGAGTGGCAAAGGTATGTCTTGTACAATGAGGCGAATAGCCCTTCCAATGCATTGTCGCCATTACAAACTCAAATTTACGCCTATATCGGTCATATGTAAGCTTATGGCCATTCTGACCTTTAGGATCATTAAAAAGCCTATCACCCCCATACAATTTACAAGATTCATCATATCTTCTCTGTATTAAAGGCATTATGAGCGGATGAATCGGCACAATTCTGTCCCTTCCATTGTCAGTTTTCATTCCAGAGACTATATACCCTTCATCCAAATATACTTCATCTACCTTCAATAGTGCTAATTCTTGCGGTCTAAACCCTGTATATAACGCAATTAAAACCATATCCGCAAATGGTATATCATAAACCACCTCGCGTAATGCCTTAACCTGCTTAGGCTCAAATATCTTTTTTATCTTTCTACCATTTTCTATTTCCTTTAATAAGCGTCCTATTTTAAAAGACCTTGCAGGATTAAAATCTATTAGTCTTCTCTCATATGCATAATCAAACATAAGGTTACACATAGATTTAATGCGTTCTTGGGTACATTTAGAAGTCTTTCTTACTTCTCCCTTATATTTCCCTTCCTTGACAGTCCAAGTACCATAATTCATTACATCTTTGATATGTCCTGCGCCAATCTTTTTTATTGGCATGTCATAAAGCAATGAACAATACCTATATGCACATTCAACTGACCTTACCGCACTAGGTGATATATTCTCAAAATATTCCTTACTCCATGCCTTATACAAATCAGAAAATGTTTTTATCTCTGAAGTAGCATATTCATAAGGATTATCTATATACCTTTGCAATGCATATTCAGCTTCAAATCGTGTCTTAAAAGTGCCTATGCTCTTGTACTTTACTTGTACTTTACCAGAATCTGTTACATACGTATCAATTTTTACTTTAGCACCATATGGATTCTTTCTTCCTTTCCTATATTCTACTGAACCATAACCATTGGCTCTTCTTGCTGTTGCAGTACTCATTTAGTTTCTCCTTTCATATCAGAAAACAGGAACTATATGCCTAATACGTTCTACCTACGTCACAAATTCATAATCTTTATAAATCGACAAAAATCACGAAAATTCCAAGACCTCAACAAATGGCTTAACCGCGCCATTTATAGCACTTTTTTATCTTCTCAAATTCGCAAAAACAGTCAAACTTGCGCATGACATAGGTAGATTAAAGATATCACTTCTCAAACCGCATAAATACGTCATTTGCTACCTACGTCAGTTTTTAATTCTACCTACGTCACTTATTTTTTTGACGCAGGTAAAGACATAGGTAGGTAATAGGTAGGGTAATAGGTAGCCAAAAAAAGCGAGGACATCTCACACCACTTTGGGTTGAGAAATCCTCGCATTTTAGCCAAATACTAAGCATAATCATTGTCGATTATGCAATATAGATACTTTGATTCTTAGAACTTTCCAGCCTTTGCTGCTTCCTCTACAGAAACTGCAACAGATACTGTCATACCAACCATAGGGTTGTTACCAGCACCGATAAGTCCCATCATCTCAACGTGTGCAGGAACTGAAGATGAGCCTGCGAACTGAGCGTCTGAGTGCATACGACCAAGTGTATCAGTCATACCGTAAGAAGCTGGACCTGCAGCCATGTTGTCTGGGTGAAGTGTACGACCTGTACCACCACCAGAAGCAACTGAGAAGTACTTCTTGCCTTGCTCCATACATTCTTTCTTATATGTACCAGCTGTAGGATGTTGGAAACGTGTAGGGTTTGTTGAGTTACCAGTAATTGATACACCAACATTTTCATGATGCATAATTGCAACACCTTCCTGAACATCGTCAGCACCGTAGCACTTAACTGTTGCACGAAGACCATCTGAATAAGCCTTCTCATATACTATGTTAAGCTTAGCTTCCTTATAATCATACTCTGTCTCAACATATGTAAATCCGTTGATACGGGAAATGATTTGAGCAGCGTCCTTACCAAGTCCGTTAAGGATAACGCGAAGTGGCTTCTGGCGAACCTTGTTAGCCTTCTCAGCGATACCGATAGCACCTTCAGCAGCTGCAAATGACTCATGTCCTGCTAGGAAGCAGAAGCACTCTGTCTCTTCTTCTAGAAGCATCTTACCTAAGTTACCATGTCCAAGACCAACCTTTCTGTGGTCTGCAACTGAACCTGGAATACAGAAAGCCTGTAGGCCTTCACCAATTGCTGCAGCGGCATCTGAAGCCTTGCGGCAATCCTTCTTAATTGCGATTGCTGCACCTACAGTATAAGCCCAGCAAGCATTTTCAAAACAAATTGGTTGAATGCCCTTAATCATATCATATACGTTAAGTCCGGCATCCTTAGTAATCTTCTCAGCTTCTTCGATTGAGCTGATTCCATATTTATTTAACACAGCATTAATCTGGTCAATTCTTCTTTCATATGATTCAAATAAAGCCATTGTTTCTCTCCTTTCTTACTCTACTCTTGGGTCGATAATCTTAGCTGCATCAGCTACACGTCCGTAAGAACCTTTAGCCTTCTCCCATGCAGTATTAGGATCGTCGCCCTTCTTAATAAAGTCTGTCATCTTGCCAAGAGAAACGAACTCGTATCCGATTACTTCGTTATCAGAATCAAGAGCGATACCTGTTACATATCCCTCTGCCATCTCTAAGTAACGAACACCCTTCTCTTTAGTTGCATACATTGTACCAACCTGTGAACGAAGACCTTTTCCTAAATCTTCAAGACCTGCACCAACTGCAAGACCATCATCTGAAAATGCAGATTGTGTACGACCATATACAATCTGAAGGAATAATTCTCTCATTGCTGTATTGATAGCATCACATACAAGGTCAGTATTAAGTGCTTCTAAGATAGTCTTACCTTGAAGAATCTCAGCTGCCATAGCTGCTGAGTGAGTCATACCAGAACATCCGATAGTCTCAACTAATGCCTCCTCAATAACACCATTCTTAACATTAAGAGATAATTTACAAGCTCCCTGCTGTGGTGCACACCAGCCCACACCATGTGTAAATCCTGAAATATCTGTAATTTCTTTAGCTTTTACCCACTTTCCTTCTTCTGGAATTGGAGCTGGGTCATGCTTTGCGCCCTTAGCTACTGGACACATATTCTCTACTTCTTTTGTGTAAATCATGTATGAAACTCCTTTCTTAACTTCCTTAGTGCTATGTCACACATTGTTAATATTTTCTCATATTTTCGTCATTTAGTCTAGTAGTATATATATCAATGTCTCGAAAATATTCTATATTATTAATTGATAAAGAGTAAATATAGGCAAACTTATAAAAGTCTCTTTCGAACACATTGGACGAAGTCCAGTTGAGAAAGAGACTTGTTATAAGGTTGCCAAAAATATTCTAGTGCTTAGCCACAATATTATCCCTATCCTTATAGATAGAATCAGCCGGCACTACGCCTCTTACACAAGACACCGGATAAATGTTAGAATTAGGACACACAACTGTTCCAGGATTAAGAACACTATTGCATCCCACTTCAACTCCATTACCAAGCATAGCTCCAAACTTCTTAAGTCCTGTTTTAATTTCTTCTACTCCATCCTTTACTACAACAAGTGTCTTGTCTGACTTTACATTAGATGTTATTGAACCAGCACCCATATGGGACTTATATCCTAGAATTGAATCACCTACGTAATTATAATGAGGGACCTGAACTGTATTGAATAATACTACGTTCTTAAGTTCTGTGGAGTTACCAACTACGCAATTCTTGCCCACAATAGCATTTCCCCTAATGAATGCACCAGGTCTAACCTCTGTATCTTCATCAATAATTAGTGGACCTGTTATGGTAGCCGTATCATATATCTTAACTGACTTAGCAATCCAGATATCCTCTCCTCTTTTCTCGAAAATGTTACTATCTAATGTAGGACCCAGCTTCTTAATAAAGTCGCCTATCTTAGGAAGCGCCTCCCAAGGATACTCAATATCCTGAAATAATTCTGCAGCGATTGTCTGCTCAAGGTCGTACATATTACTAATCTTACATGAATCCATATTATTTCTCCTTATTCTACCCTTTCTTACTTTTAGCCTTTGTCTTAGTCTTATAGAATCCAGCCAGATACCTGTATCTTGCATCTAATGTATCATTTCTTGTATATTTGCTCTTTACTTTATCTGTCTTATCTTCAATAAAGGCTTTAAGCTTCACCATGTATTCTTCTTCTGAAATTGTACCTTCTGCTACCCCGGTAAGGCCTTTCTCCCAGCTAGCTGTTAAATCAGGGTTTAATAACGAAGGTATTGAGTTAATAACCACATCATTCACTAACTCGCCTCGAAGCGTAGGTGTTATTATCTGAGTTTTCTTATTAAGAGACAGATACTTGATATTGACAAGCTTCTTAAGTATCTCAGCACGAGTTGCAGATGTACCTATTCCGCTTCCTTTTATCTGCGCCCTTAGATCCTCATCTTCTATTAACTGACCTGCATTTTCCATAGCAAGAATTATGGAACCAGAATTATAGCGTTTTGGTGGTGAAGTCTCTCCCTCTTTAATATAGTATTTATTGAAATCGAGCTCATCACCCTTCTTTAATCTTGATATAATTTCTGCCATTTCTAAAGGATTTAATGAATTATTATCTACCTCTGTAGAATCCGCATTTTCACCGGAATCAGAATCATCATTAGAAGTGCTTCCACCTTCATCAGACTTCTTATTCTTATCATTCTTAAAGGAATAATTCATTACCTTAAGATATCCTTCTTCCTTAAGGTACTTATTATTAGCATATAATGGTTCAGTACCAACCTTAGCAATAATTGAACATTTCTCATAAATAGCAGGTTCAAAGAATATTGCTAAGAAACGTCTCACTATAACTTCATATACTCGTACAGCCCTAGGATTAAGAGATTTAAGCACCTGCATACCCTGACCTGTTGGAATAATGGCATAGTGATCAGTTATCTTCTTATCATCTACATATCTCGTCTTCTCTAGGCCTGTATAAAGCTTATTGTCAAGTATTTCCTCAGCAAATGATTTGACACCTGTAAGGGATTTAAGACCATTAATATTTTTAGTTATTTCCTTTGCAACTGCAGTAGATAACACCCTAGCATCTGTTCTTGGATAAGTTACAAGTTTCTTCTCATATAATTCCTGAACTACATTAAGAGTCTCATCAGGACTAATTTTGAATAATTTGGAACAATCATTCTGAAGCTCCGCCAGGTTATAAAGAAGTGGCGGATTCTTCTTCTCCTTCTTCTTAGAGATACTATGAATCTTAGCCTTTTCTTGTACATTTATTAAATCTTCAATTAATTTATCCGCATCTTCCTTCTTCTTAAATCCATTTTCTTTATAAAGGAGTGGCGAATCAAGATACTTAGAAGTATCAAGAGCTTTCCATTCAAATGTCACCTTGACACCGCTCTTGTTAGCGCCATCCGTCGCATCAGCATTTTCTCCATCAGAGTTTGCTTCTTTATCAATAAGGACATCCCCAAGCACACGATAGAAAGGAGTTTTAACAAAATCCCTAATTTCACGTTCTCTTCTTACAACCATACCAAGTACGCATGTCATGACACGACCTACTGATATGGCTGAGTATTTCTCATTCATGCAATTAGCCAGTGCGTATCCGTATTTTAGTGAAAGAAGTCTTGAGAAATTGATACCCATTAGATAATCTTCTTTTGCACGAAGATATGCAGATTTCGATAGATTGTCATAATAAGAGAGGTCTTTTGCTTCACGAATGCCACGAAGGATTTCTTCCTCAGTCTGGGAATCTATCCACACTCGCTTCCTAGTCTTGCCTTCAACATGAGCTTCTTGTTCAACAAGCCTATATATATACTCTCCTTCACGTCCAGAGTCGGTACATACATAAATTGTATCAACATCCTCTCTATTAAGTAGTCCAGATACTATTTTGAATTGTTTTGCGGCATTACCAATAACCTCATATAAATACTTATCAGGAATAAAAGGTAGCGTCTCCAGGCGCCACCTTTTAAGATTCTCATCATATCTGTCAGGATAACTCATTGTTACAAGATGCCCTACACACCATGTAACTACAGCATTATCTGACTCCATATATCCGTCATGGTTCTTAAGATTCTCCTTAAGAGCCTTGCCAAATTCTCTAGCTACAGAAGGTTTCTCCGCAATATACAAAGATTTACCCATAAATTATAATTCCTTCATATCAACTAAGACTATTGATTTGTCTTCCTTCGATAAATCAACTAGCTTCTTATCAAATGCTGTTGCCGAGAAAAGATATGTTGTCTTAGCGTTGATTCTTGCTTTCTTCATTGATTCAACAAGCTTCTCATAATCATTAATTGTTAATTCTTTTGCCTTCCAATTACACATTCCAACAACATTATTTCTCACATTATCCTGTGCAACAATATCAATTGTTCCTGATTTTCCAAGCCATGTTCCAATCTTTTCAACATTAATGGTACATTGTCCAACCTTATTAAGAAGTTCTAGGTACTCCTTACATACATTTACAAAATATCTCTGTAAGTAAGAAGCAAGATTATCCTTTATATATAAATCATAGAACATCTCACTAGACATAAAATACAGTTCTGACAAATGTGGATATATGAAATGGAAATAGAAATTAATATAATTATTGCTAATTCTATATATTCCCTTCTTAGCATTATCCCATCCGCCTGTTTCAAAGCTAACCACTTTCTCAACAACGTCAAATGCAGCAAGATTCTTAATATATACGCTTATCTTAGCACGAGAATAGCCCGTGTCATTATATAAATCATTTAACTTCTCATTGCCTTCCGCAATAGACGATAGAATTGTATTATATACAGTAAGTTCTCTAAGTTCACTTCCTAAGAATTCATTAGCTTCGTTAAACAAGAATCCATTAACATCTAGAATATTGTCACATACATTCTGCTTAAATGACTTAGACTGGTTCCATCTATTGAGGTAAGAAGGTACACCACCAAGTATTCCATATACTGTAACACTTTCTTCCACTGAATACTTTGGAAATGCTCTTACAACATCAAGAAATCCCACTTCATCTAACTTCAACCTAGCATCAATAACATCTTTTTCACCAGAAAACAAATCATCAAGATCATTATTAATCCATGAAAGGGAAGATGAACATAGTATAATAAACATTTGATTCTTGTACTTAGCAAGTGTCTTAATAAAAGAATCATCTTTCTTAACAATATATTCAAAATCATCTATTACTAATATTTTTTTACCAGTTATAATACCTGAAATAGTCTTAAAGCAATCATCATATGAATCAATACTTGATTTAGCCTTAAGATTATTCTTAATATCACTTGCGAAAGCCTGTAACTGCTTCTCTGGCGACACATTTCTACACTTATAGAAGAATGCATTCTTTCCTTTGCAGAATGTACTAATGAAATCTTCCTTTAGACATCCTCTAGCTCCATATACAAGTACTAACTGATTACTATTCTCAGAGTATATTTTCTCCAACTTTTTTTGTTCATTTGAACGAGTTACCATAACAATTCCTTTCTCCCTCTATAATACATATGCACTAATATTATATAAAAAATTAAATCAAAGTACAATAAGGAATATATGTTTTGTTAAATGTACATTAAACTATATATAGTGGTGTTAAAAGTAGTATCTACCAATTATAGATTATGCCTTGGAATATGCTATTTATGTAATAATAAAAGGGGACATAAATAAGGGGACATAGCCCAAACGGCTATGTCCCCTGCCATATTATTTATTATTATTAGCGCCCTACTTCTTCGTAATATATCCTTCAGCCTTAAGTAGTTCTGCACATAGAACTGCGCCTCCTGCAGCGCCACGAACTGTATTATGAGCAAGACCAATAAATTTCCAATCATAGATTGTATCTTCACGAAGTCTACCTACAGATACACCCATACCCTTCTCATAGTCAACATCAAGAGCAACCTGTGGACGGTCATCCTCTTCAAGATATTGAATAAATTGCTTTGGTGCGCTTGGAAGCTCAAGTTCCTGAGGTCTTCCACTAAAGTTCTTAAGTGCTTCTACTAATTGCTCCTTAGTAGCTTTCTTCTTGAACTTAACGTATACAGAAGCTGTATGACCATTAAGAACTGGTACACGAACGCATTGACATGTAATCTTAGGAGATGTTGCAGGAACGATTTCTCCCTTAGAATCATCAATATGTCCCCATATTCTAAGAGGCTCTTTCTCAGACTTCTCTTCCTCACCACCAATATATGGAATAATATTATGCTCCATCTCTGGCCAATCCTTGAATGTCTTACCAGCACCTGAGATTGCCTGATATGTTGAAGCAACTACTTCGTATGGCTCAAACTCTTTCCATGCAGTAAGTGCAGGTGCATAAGCCTGAATAGAACAATTAGGCTTAACTGCAACAAATCCACGAGTCGTACCAAGACGTTTCTTTTGATACTCAATAACCTTCATATGATCAGGATTAACTTCAGGAACTACCATAGGAACATCAGGTGTCCATCTATGTGCTGAGTTATTAGATACTATTGGAGTTTCTGTTTTAGCATACTCTTCCTCAATAGCCTTGATTTCTTCCTTAGTCATATCAACTGCTGAGAATACGAAATCAACGTCTGATGCCACATTTTCAACTTCGTTAACATTCTTAACAACAATAGACTTAACAGCTTCTGGCATTGGAGTATCCATCTTCCATCTGCTTCCTACTGCTTCTTCATAAGCCTTTCCTGCAGATCTAGGTGATGCTGCAATAGTTGTAACCTCAAACCATGGATGATTATCAAGAAGAGATATAAATCTCTGTCCAACCATTCCTGTTCCACCTAGGATTCCTACCTTTAATTTCTCGCTCATTTTAAACTCCTTAATCTTTAATAATAGTAATCTTTTTCTTTTTTGTTTTTATGTGACGGACAAATGTATTTCTCTTCGCCCTTTGTCCGTATGTCGCGAACATTTGTCGCTCCATGAAATATATTATCCTATAATAAGCCTTTTTGCAAGTAAATTTTTATATTTTATTGTACTAATATTTGTGCTATATGCACAAGAAAGCCGAAGCCACTTTTTTCATGACTTCGGCAGTAATTTTTCATATTGATTCCAAATGTATCTTTATTCATAGATAACCCCATTTCATGCGTCTTGACCGCTCAACCACTCGCTATAACTCGAAATCACACCCTCCATTACTTCCTTCGAGCATGCGCCATGAGTTAGTCTCTTGTTAACACAAGTCTCCATTGAGATTGCATCATATATATCCTCTTCAAATGCAGGACAAATATTCTTAAGCTCTTCTAAGGACATATCATCAATGGCAATACCCTTATCAATACAATAAAGGACAATACGACCAATAATCCCATGAGCATCTCTAAATGCCACACCATGATTAACAAGATAATCTGCAGCATCTGTTGCATTTGTAAAGCCCTTATTAGCGCTGTTATACATGTTATCTTTATTAAAGCTCATAGTATCAAGCATTCCAGCAAAAAGCTGAATACAACCATTAGTTGTTCTCATTGCGTCAAATGCTAATTCTTTATCTTCCTGCATATCCTTGTTATAAGCAAGAGGAATACCCTTCATTGTTGTAAGAAGTGACATTAACGCGCCATATACCCTTCCTGTCTTGCCCCTAACAAGCTCAGCAATATCAGGATTCTTCTTCTGTGGCATAATAGAACTTCCTGTAGAATAAGAATCATCAATCTCAACAAATCTGTATTCATTAGAATTCCAGATAATTACTTCCTCTGAAAACCTAGATAAATGCATCATTATTGTAGATAAAGCAGATAGATATTCAATCAAATAATCTCTATCACTTACTCCATCCATGGAATTATCACAAGGGCCGTAGAACCCAAGCTCTTTTGCAGTAAATTCTCTATCAAGTGGATATGTTGTACCAGCTAATGCTCCAGATCCAAGTGGACAATAATTCATACGCTCTCTTATATCATTGAGACGAAGAACATCACGCTTAAACATCTCGAAATATGCCCCCATATGATGAGCAAGAGTTATTGGCTGAGCCTTCTGTAGATGAGTAAATCCCGGCATAATCGTAGTAGTATTCTCTTTCATAATGCGAAGAATAACATTTAACAGATTAACAAGCTGACTCTTAGTATATTCAACCTGGCTTCTGGTATAAAGTCTCATATCAAGAGCTACCTGATCATTTCGGCTTCGTCCTGTATGAAGCTTCTTGCCTGGCTCACCAACTCTATCTATAAGGTTAGCTTCAACGAAAGAATGTATGTCCTCATATTCAGTCGTTATATTAAGCTTACCTGATTCTACGTCTTTTTCAATAGAATCTAATCCCTCTAATATAGCTTTCTCGTCGTCCTTTGTGATAATCCCCTGTTTAGATAACATCTTAACATGCGCTCTTGACCCTTCTAAGTCCTCTTTGAAGAAAGTCTTATCAAATGTGATAGACGCATTAAATTCATATACCAAATCATCTGTTTTCTTCTGGAATCTTCCACCCCATAATTGAGCCATAGTTTTACTCCTTATATATTAATTATTATTATAGTTAAATATACATTTATTAAAAATATTTAGATTAAGATTATTGCATTTTTTATTTCGTTATACATCTATAACATTAGGTCGAGCTTAGAAGATATAGGTAATTGATTAATCAAGTGGAAATCGTGCCAAGGACGGCACGATTAGGTGCGAACTGGCTGAGCCAGATTGAGCACCGGTCCACGTCACGCTTCTAGTTACGAGTACATATCAATTACTTATATATTCTTAGCGAAGAACTACCGTTATAGATGTGTGACGAATATGAAAAATGTGTAATAATCTTAGCTAAAAACTATAACAATAAATGTATATTTAACTAAGAAGAATGCCTCTCTCTATATGAGAAGACGCAGCCACAATAGTCCTGTCGGTACATATTGTATTCTTTACTAATTTCAGTGGATCTAAGGAAGCCACCTTTCTTCTTGAAGTCAGAATATAGATAGTTAATGCCATATTCCTTAGCAATTTCTTCTCCTAATGAATTAAGAAGATTAGCATCCTTGTGAGGACTTATTGAAAGCGTAGTTGTAAAGAAATCAAATCCATTATCTACTGCCATCTTTGCAGTTTCTGAAAGCCTTAACTTAAAGCATTCAGTACACCTTAAGCCCCTCTCAGGTTCATTTTCAAGACCCTTTGACACTTCATAGAATCTATCGCTTTCGTACTCTCCAGCAATAAAATGAATAGGATGAACATCAGGATTGTTACTTAAGAACTTTTCAACAAATCGCTTCTGTTCTTCCATACGATATTCAAATTCTTCTGGAGGGTAAATATTGGGATTGTAATAATAAATAGTAATCTCAAAGTATTTAGAAAGATATTCTAAGACATATGTGCTACAAGGTGCACAACAGCTGTGTAGCAACAAAGTTGGCACACAGCTGTCATTAATTTCCTCTATTATTCTATCAAGTTCAAGTTGATAATTCTTATTCATGTATTACTTAAGCGTTCTTCTTCTAACCCACATTACAACTAATGTAAATGCATATACAATTGACATAAATATCATAAAGCCTAATCTGTCAAACGCATATCCAAGTGCAATCTGAATAGCAATAATGATAAGCTGAATCCATCCATAACGAAGGGCAGCAATTCTACAAAGAAGCGCACCCATAACAGCCTCTAGTACTACTACAGTACATAAAGGAACAATTGGTACATTAAGATATTGATAATTTACAATAATTATTGCAAACATAACAACAATATAAAGAATTTGTAATAAACCATTTATATATGGAAAATAACTTCTCTGCTGAAGATGTTCCTCAACCTTTGCTACTGCAACTTCTTGTTTAGTTGTTTTTTTCTTTTCCATTTTACTTTTTTTACCATATTTATTAGCCATATCTATCTCCTTATATAGAAAGACATTATTCTCATATACCAAACTATTATATCAATAATGTCAATTATATACAAGTTATGTAATATCAAAATCACCAATTGTTCATAATTGTGTACAAGCAGTCATATTACATTTACCCTGACACCTTCTCAAAGTCAGAAGCCGGATGCTTACATATTGGGCAAATATAATCTTCTGGCAATTCTTCACCCACATACTCGTATCCACATATCTTACAACGCCATACAGTCTTACCATCTTCTGTCTTTGCAACCTTCTCAGGCTTTGGCTTAATATTAGACATATAATAGGTATAGGTTGCAGATGCTGCTTCATCTAATACTTCCATATCCACAATCTCGCCAATAAACATTGTATGGCTTCCTATGTCTTCTGTCTTAGTTACCTTTACAGATATATATGCGTTAGTTCCCTCAGTAATATAGAATAAGCCATTATTGCTTCTCTTACATTTACTATAATCTGCAAACTTATCTACCTCTCGACCTGTTTGGAATCCGAAATGCTTGAACAGATCGAAGGATGCCTTCTCACTAATAATTGATACATTAAATACCATAGACTCCTTAATCATATCATGAGTATAATTCTGCTTATTAACGCATATACTCATCTGATTAGGTTCAGATGCAGCTTGAATTGCCGTATTAATAATACATCCATTATCCTTGTCACCGACTTTTGTTGTAAGTACAAAAAGCCCATAACTAAGTTTATACATTGCTTTCTTGTCCATTTCATACCCCCTAATCTACCACAAAACTATAATAAAGCCATAACCATCTCGCCCTGTTGCGATTTTAGCATAATCTTCATGTCTTCTTTATTCATGTCTTAAGTCTCCTTCTAAATAATTCCAAGTGGTATAAGTACTGCTAATAGTATTGCAACAAGACTCCATAAACAAATTAAGAATATCTTACGATTCTTAGGTTTCATGGATGGTACGAAATTTGCTGCAAGGAAGAATGGAATGTATGTTGTTATAAATACCGGTAGTACACCCCACCATTTATATACCCATATAAATGAATGATTGCTTGTTCCTGCAAGAAATGACTCAAATAAAGCAAAAAGCAGGGACATCTGAATTGCAACGCATAACCTCTTATCTATTCCGAACATTTTCTTCTTATCTTTAGGCATCATCTTGTAAGAAATCATTCCTGCAAGGGAGAACATCATACTAAGTTCCCATGATACTCCGATAAGTAGAATAAACGTTGTGGAATCATTGCTAACCGTCCACAAAGGATAGCCTGCGAAATGGCCAATAATAGCATTTGCAATCTCATAGAGCCAATGAACTCCATATAACGCCAGCCCCGCAAATACAATCTCATAATTCTTCTTGTGAATCTCTGTCCAGTAGACATAGAATACAACTGCTAGAATAAAAATAAATGTCCAGTTGAAATTCTCAGTACTTCTAACTTTAACTGCATCAACTAAATCCATAGCAGCCTGACTGCCATCACCCCAAAACTGAAACATAAAAACTCCCCCTTTCTTATGTATCAACAAACCTTCATATTATTATTATACACTGAACAGGACTTTTCTTACATCAAAAATTAATATTTCTCATTATTTGTTTTTCTATTCCTTTTTTTAAGTATTTTAACTATAATGTTAGTACACATGTACAGAGGGAAATATGATATGGGTGCGAAGAAAAAAGTCGAGAAAATTAATAAAACCAGTCATACTTATCTGCCACATTTAGGCCAAAGAATAGTCAAGACAAGTATTGCTGTATTCTTATGTCTTCTTATCCATTATATTATTGGATATAAAGGTATGATGCTTCAGTCTTGTATTTCTGCAATAATCTGTGTTCAACCATATATTAAAGATACGAAAGAATCATCATTTAACAGATTTATTGGCACATTAATTGGTGGTGTATGGGGATTACTATTCCTTCTTCTCATACAACAGTTTATGTATGTTGCGACACATGAAGTACTTATATACCTATTCATGTCAATTGGCGTGCTTATAGTTATCTACTCCACCGTTGCCATAAGGCTTCGGGATGCCGCAGGACTTGCCGCCATTACATTCCTATGTATAGCAATTGGATATGATGCAGAAGATACCCCATTAATAACAACACTTTCCCGTTTGTTCGATACAATAATTGGTATTGTTGTTGCTTTATTTGTAAATGTTATAAGTTTACCTAAGATTAAAGAAGAAGGTAAGATTTTCTTTGTCCGCCTAAATGACCTTGTTGTAGATAGACTATCAGAAATTAGTTCCGGAACCCTTATAGCCCTTAACAGGCTATACTCTGATGGAGCTAAGATTAGTCTAGTAAGTCCATGGGCTCCTGCCCATATAATGTCTCAGATTGAGGACTTACACATTACAACACCATCTATAATCATGGACGGCGCTGCCTTATATGATATTGATAAGAGAAAATACATTAAGATCGATAAGATTGACTTTGAAGATGCGAATTTCCTATGTCACACATTAAAAGATATGAGCCTTGGATATTGCGTCTACGCCGTTAGGAATAATACCACCCTAATCTATAGACAGGGTAACCTTAACAAAGCAGAACAAATGGAATATGACAAATTAGGACAATCTGACCTTCGTAACTATATTGATGGATTCTACACAAAAGACGACAAAATTTGCTGTATAAGAACTATTGATACTGATAGTAAAATTGAGGATTTAGAAATGGAACTTCGATGGTCCCTTCCTTCTGAAACATATAGAATCGAAGTTAGAAAACAACCATTTCTACCAGAATATAGTGGACTTTACATATATTCAGCCAATTCTTCTGTTGATAAGATGAAGGAGTACTTATGTAACTCATACTACAAGGATATGGAAAATGCTCTTGAAAGAGTGGACCTAATTCCAATCCGGGAAGACTATAATCCAGATAAGGATTCTGTTCATCTTATTCGAAGATTAAGACATCTATATGAGCGAATTGGTTTTAGGAAAAAGAAATAATTACATTTAAATCATACAAAAAAGGAGTTGCAATTTCTTGCAACTCCTTTTATTCTAGTATCTTTATATTACTTCTTTGCTGCCTTCTTAGCCAGCTTTTCTTCACGCTTACGTTCTTTCTTAGCTTCCTTTATTCTCTTATAGTTCTTACCATAATATATCCTTTTGATAATATACACTATAAGAATTATTAGAAGAACAACAATGGCAATTATTACAACTGCTACTGCAACAACAATCCATGTAAACCAGTTAGGACTAGATATAACTGCTCCTATACTTGAGTCATCATCATTAATCTTACGATCTTGTGCTTCTCTATACTTTTCTGGCACCTGACTTACACCCTGAGGATTCTTGTCAAATGATTGCATGTATTGTGCAATTGCATCCCATGCCTTAACTTCTCTACCATTTTCGTCATAAATTATTGCTTTATTGAAATCAGTAATCTCATTACCATTCTCATCCTTAGGAACAAGCTTAAGTAGTCCATATGAAGCATCTGTTACAGAGCCAAGCATTTGTCCTGAATAAAGATCTGCTACTACGCAATATAATTTATCATCTTCGAAGTCAGATTTATTACCATTCTGATCTACATACTTAACATCTGTAACCTTGTTAAGTAGAAGTCTGTTAGGGTTAAATGTAAATTCTTCTCCACTCATATATAATCTTGTACCTGGGAAGAGATCTGAGATAGAAGCATCAATCTCAGCTGCAGTCTTCATCTCAGCACCATTTAAGTAAATCTTAATTAGTGGATAACCAGGAATCTTATCTGGTCCAATACCAAGTGAGAATGAATTAAATACATCTGAAGTTGTTATATTACCTTTGCTATATGTACCTCTAATAGTACCGCTTGGTACAACTCCCATGTCAAACTGAGTATTAGGCTCAACCTTTCTTGCTGCATATAAATATGCATCTGACATTAAGTCACCAAGGTTTTGATCTGTATGCTCTTTCTCAAGTGCATCTTCACTACAGAAATCAAAATCAGAATAAGCAAGTACCTGATCTTTTGTTAATCCAAACTTCGATAGATATTCTGAATCAATCTTAGTTGCAAATTGATCAATCTTTGCCTGAATTGCTGGATCTCCAGGAACATTCTCTAATGTTGGAACTAGTTTATAATCTTCCATCTCCCAACGTCCATCAGACTTCTGCTTCAAATCACATAATCCAACAGTCTGTGTATATTCACCAACAGCTCCAATATATGTATTACCTACCTTAAGAGGCTCTTGAAGCTCTGTATGTGAATGTCCAGCTAGAATAAAGTCGATCTCTGGAACTGCTTTAGCAAGTTCTTGATCTTCAGTCTTACCTTTTTCTATATCACCATCAAGACCACAATGAGATGCAACAACAATCATGTCTGCGTTCTCATTCTTCTTGATTTCAGCTACAGTATCTTTTACAGCTTGTATTCTCTTGTCGCCTGTTAAATAATTAATTGTACACGTAGGCTCACAAGCAAGGGCATTATCACCAAATACACCAATAACAGCAATATTTACTCCACCCTTGTTAATCATAGTATATTTCTTGATACCATATTTATCATATACATCTTTGGTTGCCTGTTCATCACCAGGATTAGACCAATCAATATTACATTCCACCATCTGTGGTAATCTGTCACCAGAATTCATAGCTGCATTAAGCATATTTCTTACGCCCTCTGAGCCGAAGTTATATTCATGATTACCCCATGTAGTAACATCACATCCCATAGCACCTAGCAAACGAAGCTCAACAGCATCTGTCTCATAAAGGGTATGGAATAATGTTCCCATTGAGAAGTCACCACCATCAATATATAGAAGGTCTGGATACTTCTGTCTCTGTTCATTGATAATTGTTGAAACTCTGGCAAATCCGCCTATGTTAGTTCCTTTCTGTCCTTGATAAGGTGTAACATAGCTATTAACGTTAGAATGCATATCACTTGTTAAGGCCAAATGCACTTCCTTCTCGTTATCAGCAAGAACAACACCTACCATTGTACCTATACCGGTAATAACAAGAGCTGCCACAATAATAATTGCGACTATTCTTTTATGTGCTTTCTTCATAAAGTTTCCCTCCTAAACACTATGTCTTATGTATAGAAATACAATTACCCTATTATGGTAATTATATCACAATTATATTTATTTATATAGAGTTTTCGATAGTTCAGACAGATTTTTGACACCTATTATCTCTATATCTTCTATATCTTTCACTTCCTTTAATGATACTTCTGGTATAATACACTTTTCGAAGCCTAGTTTCTTTGCTTCAAGAACCCTCTTATCAACCATACTCACAGATCTTACTTCGCCACTAAGTCCTACTTCACCAAAGCATATAAGTTTATCATCTATTGCAACATTTCGAAAACTCGATTCAAGAGCAATTACAATTCCAAGGTCAATAGAAGGCTCACTTATTCTTATGCCACCAGTTATGTTAACATAGGCATCGTACTCCCCTAGGGGTAGCCCCAATCGCTTTTCTAATACTGCCATAAGGAGGTTAACCCTGTTATAATCTACTCCTACAGAAGTACGTCTTGGCATTCCGAAATTACTTCTTGTTACAAGAGCCTGTATCTCTAGAAGCATTGGTCTTGTGCCCTCTACAACACATGATACCACAGACCCACTTGAATTCTTTGCTTTTCCAGAAAGCATATATTCAGAAGGATTAAGCACTTCCTTTAATCCATTCTGATTCATCTCAAATACGCCAATTTCGTTAGTAGATCCGAAACGATTCTTAACGCCTCTTAGCACTCTATATGAAGCAAATCTATCGCCTTCAATATATAGAACAGTATCTACCATATGCTCTAGAACTCTAGGTCCCGCAACAGTACCTTCCTTAGTTACATGTCCAACAACGAAAATCGTAATCCCAAGTCCTTTAGCAATCTGCATTAACACATTAGTTGTTTCTCTTACCTGGGATACACTTCCAGGTGCAGACGACACGTCTTCATTATACATTGTCTGAATGGAGTCAATAACAACAATATCTGGCTTAGCTTTTTCAAGTACACCTTTAATTAGGGTTAGATTAGTTTCACTAAGTAGTGACAACTTATCACCGAATTTGCCTATTCTATTAGCTCTAAGTTTAATCTGCGCCAGAGACTCTTCTCCAGACACATATAGTATAGTATTCTCAGTTGTAGAAAGCTTATGACACATTTGCAAGAGCAAGGTTGATTTACCAATTCCAGGATCACCACCTACAAGTACAAGTGAGCCCTTTACAATTCCTCCTCCAAGGACTCTGTCAAATTCAGAAATACAAGTAGATATTCTGACTTCTTTCTCATCCTCTATCTCAGATATCTTATATGTCTTAACATCTTTTATTTCCTTAATGGTCTTAGAAGACTTTTTGTCAACTCTCTCTTCCACAAAGGAATTCCATGCCTTACAGGCCGGACATTGACCAGCCCACTTAGATGATTCATATCCACATTCCTGGCAAAAGAATACATTAACTTTACCTTTAGCCATATCTTCTCCTTTAGTAAATTTTCTCAATAATAAAACTATCAAAAAACCCTACTTTCTAAAGTAGGGTTTCTCTTTATTTCTTAACAACTTTTACACTAACTTCTGCTTGAGGATCAAGTTCTACACTTAAGCTTAACTTTCCTCCAAGATTAGTCTTCATGGATCCCGAATCATTACCATTAACGAAAATATCATATTCTGTCTCAGGTTCAAGCTCTAATGTAATCTGAGCATCATTATCGCCTTCAACCTTGAATTCAACTTCCGTTTCAGTAGCTGCAAAATGTTCTACTGCAGTTCCTGGAATCGATTCATATACGAACATTCCATTTCTTTCTAACTTCGTTACTTCTTTGAAAGTCTTAACTTTATACAAATCTCCTTGAAAATCGAAATTATCAAGTTTTGATTTCGTATCAAGTGTGTAATCTCCAAAGCTTAATGTCTTATCTGACTCACTACGAATTAATTCGCTTACAACAGGCATCTTATTTCTCCTCCAAATCTCTTAGTAGTCTCTTAATTTGTACCTATAATAACATATATATTACTTCTTCTCAAACACTATCTTGCCTCTTTTTGCAGATATAGATATTGTATCACCTTTTTTATACTTACTTGTAATAATCTCCTCTGCAAGTAAGTCTTCAACATCTGTCTGAATTTTCCTACGAAGAGGTCTAGCACCATACTTTGGATCATAAGCGCTATCCACAATATAACTCTTGAGCGAATCCTTAATTACAAGGGTAATTCCCATCTGTTCCTCTGCTCGAGTTACAAGTTCAGACATCATAATTGATACAATCTTCTTCATATCCTGCTTATTAAGTGCTCTAAATACAAGTGTCTCATCAATTCTGTTTAAGAATTCCGGCTTGAATATACGTCTCACTTCCTCCATAACAGAATCTTTCATATGATTATAATCTGCTTTCTCATCATTTCCTGAAGCAAATCCTAATTTCTTAGGCTCTATAATTGATTGAGCACCTGCATTACTTGTCATTATGATTATTGTATTCTTAAAGTCAACTTTACGTCCTTGAGAATCAGTAATGCGACCATCATCTAATACTTGAAGAAGTATATTGAATACATCAGGATGAGCTTTTTCTATCTCATCAAATAGAAGAACACTATAAGGATGTCTTCTTACTTTCTCACTTAGCTGACCTCCTTCATCGTATCCGACATAACCTGGAGGAGAACCAATAAGTTTTGACACACTGTGTTTCTCCATATATTCAGTCATATCAACACGAATCATAGCATCTTCTTTGCCAAATACGGCTTCAGCAAGAGCTTTAGAGACTTCCGTCTTACCAACACCTGTTGGTCCAAGGAATAGAAATGAACCTATAGGTCTATTATTAGACTTAAGTCCTACTCTACCACGTCTAACAGCACGTGATACAGCACTAACAGCTTCTTCCTGTCCAATAACTCTCTTGTGAAGAGTTTTCTCAAGATTCTTAAGTCTTGTAGTCTCAGATTCGTTGAGACGAGAAACAGGAATCTTAGTCCACTCTGATACCACAACAGCAATATCTTCTGCTGTAACCTCAATCTTCTTTCTCTTACTATCTCTTGAATACTTCTTTCTGAATTTGTTAAGCTTCTCTTTGGCTGCATCTCTCTTCTTCTTAATCTCAGATGCCATCTCAAGATCATTATTAGAAAGTGCTTCTTCAAGCTTTTCTTCGTAATCCTTCATCTTAATCTCAAGATCATATACCTTCTCAGGAGATTTCACTATATTAAGTCTAATTTTAGAACCTGACTCATCAAGCAAATCAATAGCCTTATCCGGAAGAAATCTATCACTTACATATTTCTCAGATAATTCCACACATGCTTCTAAGGCATCATTTGTATATACAACATTGTGATGCTCCTCATAGAGATGAGCAATACCCTTAATAATATCAAGGGTCTCCTCAACAGATGGCTCCTCAACCATTATTGGCTGAAATCTACGTTCTAACGCTGCATCCTTCTCAATATGCTTACGATACTCATCAATAGTTGTTGCACCTATTACCTGAATCTCTCCTCTTGCCATTGCCGGCTTAAGAATATTAGATGCATCAAGTGCGCCTTCTGCGCCACCTGCTCCAATAAGAGTGTGCATCTCATCAATAAAAAGTATAATATTGCCAGCAAGAGCTACTTCTTCTATAACTTTCTTAATACGTTCTTCGAACTCACCTCTGTATTTTGAACCGGCAACCATACTAGATAAATCAAGCGAACATACTCTCTTATCTTTGATAGAATCAGGAACAGTACCTGTCACAATTCTTTGTGCAAGTCCCTCAACTATTGCAGTCTTACCAACACCTGGCTCACCAATAAGACAAGGGTTATTCTTATTACGTCTACTAATTATCTGAACAAGTCTCTTAATCTCTGTTTCTCTTCCAATAACTGGATCTAACTTACCTGAAGAAGCAAGATTAGTAAGATCTCTAGCATATTTATCCAAAGTATTCTTTTGCTTCTTCTGTAAAGATCTTGAAGCTTCTCTATAGGCTGCAGCTTCAGGTCCCATTGCATTCATAACATCGTTTGCAACTTTCCTAATATCAACATTAAGAGAAGTAATAAGCCTTGCTCCGGCGCAATCGCTTTCTTTAATTATGGCCATTAGAAGATGCTCTGTACCAATATGATTATTATTACATTTCTTAGCATCAGCCTCTGCAATATCAATTATTGCATCAAGCTTAGGGGTATTCCCATTCTTACTCTGAAGTACAACTCCTGATTCCGGAGTAATCAGCTCCTCAATAAGCTTAACAATATTCTCATCAATTATTCCATTATTCTCAAGAACAAGCGCAGCAAGTCCGTCCTTCGCTTTAGTTAATCCATATAGTAAATGCTCTGTTCCAACATAATTGTGCTGCATTTTCTTGGAAAAGCGCTTAGCGGCCTCCATTGCCTTTTTTCCCTGGGGCGTAAAATCCATTTGTAAACTCCCTTATTACATTAAAAATCATTAAAATCTATTATATCCGAACCACTTTGTTTTTTATCATTCTTCTTAGCATCATTAGCCATCTTCATTCTCGCATTAAACTCTTTGTCTAAATCAGGTTCGTCATCACCAAAGACATTCTTCTCTTTCTTACTTTCTTTTTTACGTTTCTTAAGCTCTTTCTTAATATCTTTTTCGTCTTCCCAGAAAGCAAAATCTTCATTGTTGTCTTCTGACTGATTATTAGTTTTCTCAGGTATATCTTCCGTCTTCTCTGTCTTGGCTTTCGGCTTCTCTAGCACGTCTTTTGCCGTCTCAACTTCAGCCTCAGCTTGCTTATCATCTGGCTTAACTATCTCCTTTTCAGTTTCCTTTGCCACCTTAGGTTCATCCGAAACTGTGAGATCATCTATGCTTTTATCAATGTCGAAGTCGTCATATTCGTCATATATATCTTCTTCTTCATCATCAAAATATTCTTCTTTTCTTCGACGACGCTCTTCCTTCTTCGCCGCTTTTCTCTCTTCTTTTTCTCTCTTCTTTTCTTCTTTAAGTCTGCGTTTAGCTTCCTTCTTTGATTCTTTATCCAAATCCTCAAATTCGTCTACAGGCTCTTCCTCATCGCCATCAATAAGATCTGCTTTATCATCTCTCTTCTTTAGGACAACATTAATTATAATAGCAACAACAACAATTACTACAAATATAATACCTGCAATAATATATCTGATATTAATTGCTTTAACCTTATCTAATAAGCTCTCTTCATTCTCAGACGCATTACTTGAAGAATTATTATTAAATAATGCTTCGTTTACTCTCTGAACAGTTTTCTCAGTAGTATCATACTGGAACCAGCCTGTTACATTAGTAGAACTTGTACCATATACATACACAAACCCTTCTACACCATCTAATGAATATATTTCTACCTGTCTTCCGTCAACATCAAGTGTTCCACTTTTTAATTTGTCACTTAATAATTCTGAAGTTTTTCCAGGAATAACATAATAATCTGGTCTTCCCAGGAAGAAATACTCTTTTACTGAATTAGTTGCAGCATCATATATGTAAAATGTTCCTTGACCTGCTACATTATCTACTGGCTTAAGATATACAAGGGTCATTGAACCATTACTTACGCCTTTTAATGTCTTGCCATTAATAGCAAGTTCTGTAACTGCAAATCCGCCAGGAACTTCTTCTGCTGCAAACTTCTCAGAGACAGTGTATTTCACACCATTATATTCGAAATCCTCTGTTGCAGCACCTGCAGCTGCTCCACCAACTGTAATTACCATTGATGAACCACTTGCACTATCAGAACTAACTGATATTGCAGAATTACCTGCCACATTTGCTTTAAAAGTAATTGTACCTCTTTTACCACTAAAATCTACTTCTCCAGCACTTTGTGAATAACCACTTACGTCACAATTAACAACAGATAATACGTCCTTGTTATATTTGACTGACATCTTACCAGACTCTGTTGCTGTGGCTGTTACTGTAAATGTATCTCCAACTCCCGGACTATTGGTTGACACTGATACCGAAGATGTTCCAGCTGCCAACACTGTTAATGATGACATCAAAAAAACCAAGCATGAAATAGTAGCTATTAGTTTAACATGTCTTCTCATAAATGCACCTCAATTCCTAATATTACATATCAACAATTAGTATATTTGCATCACAATTTCTGCAAAATATTACTACATATAGATTATATGAGAAGTCACTAGAAAAATCAACATTTTCTAACCAAAAGAATAACCCATGATACAATTAGTATAATAAAAAACGAAACAACAAGTCTTGTCATACTACAAAAGGCTAATTCTACAGAAAAAAGAAGTACATATCCAAAAACAATTAAAATCGCAATTAGAAACGCATATAGACCGCTGTATAATATATCCTGCTTAGTAATACTTCCCTTGTTCTTCTCAAAAATAAAATTCTCCATAACAAAATCCTCCTATATACTCAAGTTGTTAATGTAAGTATACAGAAGGATATGTACATTAAAACGGACACATTATCACATCTTTTCTTCCTGCCATTTGCCAGCAAAATTCAATAACAATTCGTCTGGGGAGAACTTCCTTAGAACATATGTTAACTTAGCTGCAATTCCAGGAAGAATTATCTCATGTTCATTATACATCTTATGAATTGCATACTTAGCGACTTTTCTAGGACTCATTCCCTTGGCCTGTTCTGTTATGCCTGCGGCTTCATTGAAGCCTGTAGGTACAGGCCCTGGGCACAATGCGCCAACATAGACATTAGATTCCATAACACTTTTTTCTCTTGCAATTGCTCTTGTCAAATTAAGTATATATGCTTTACTAGCATAATATGTTGCCATATATGGAGAGCCAGGCATATAACCTGCGGAGCTTGCAATATTGAGAATATATCCTCTATTTCTCTTAAGCATATCCTGAAGAAATAGTTTTGTGAGTACATGAGCTCCTACTACATTAGTGTTAATCATATCAATTTCTCTATCAACATCAATTGAATTAAATTCTCCTAATGCTCCGAAGCCGGCACCATTAATTAATACCTGTATATCTTTTGATTTATATTTCTCATATAACGCCTTGCATTCATCAACATTAGAGACATCACATACGAAATACTCAACTTTATGATTATATCTGTGCCTTTTCGACAGTTTATTATATTCCTTTTCTAATTTGTTAAGCTTGTCCTCACTTCTAGCTACAAGTACAATATCAAGTCTTGACAGCAAACATCTTGCCATCTCTTTCCCTATTCCTGAGGACGCACCAGTTATAATTGCATACATGCTTTACTCCTTTCTGATATAGTGTACATCTAGTCTCGTAATCAGGAGTATGTACCTCTCCAAACTGAGCTACGCTCAATGTGTTGGCGAGGCACATCTCCTGATTACTAGGCTTTGTATATTTATTATATATCATGCAAAGACTATAAACATCTCTTTTGAAACATTGAGCTTGCTCAGTTGAGAAAGAGATGGTTTATAGGATTTGCTAATTTATGAATACAACGCAAAGACTATAAACATCTCTTTCGAAACATTGAGTTTACTCAGTTGAGGAAGAGATAGTTTATAGGATTTGCTATTAGTTAAAATAGTGCAAACTTAAGCACAAATATTCCAGCTAAAATATACATAAGCGGCTTAATCTTCTTATACTTTCCTGCAATAAGGTTAATTACAACGTATGATACTACACCTACACCAATTCCATCTGATATGCTATATAGAATTGGCATGCAAATGAAACAAAGATATGCTGGCATTGATTCTGAAGGATTCTTAAAGTCAATATCAACTACATTCATAGCCATTAAGAAACCTACAAATATCAAAGCAGGTGCAACAGCAAATCCCGGTATCGCAATAAAAATTGGTCCAATAACTAATGACACAAGAAACAAAAGCCCTGTAACACAGGTAGAAAGACCTGTTCTTCCACCTTCATTAATACCAGCAGAACTCTCCACATAAACTGTTGTTGTTGATGTACCACATATTGCCCCAAAAGCATTTCCAAGAGAATCAGCAATAAGCGCCCTCTTCATTGCAGGAAGCTTGCCATTCTCATCTAGCATTGATGTGTTAGCAGTACATCCTAGAAGTGACCCCATTACATTGAATAAGTCAACAAATAATAACGAGAATACAATTGTAACAATATCAATAATATTTACGTTAGAAAAACCTAAGTCAAAGCAAGCGCCAAAAGAATCAGTAAAACTTGCGAAATCATCGAAAATAAACTTTGTAGGTATTACAGATGGATATCCTTCACCAACTTTATAAAGACCTGCCACCTGTGCCAGCATTCCAAGTCCCCATGAGACTCCTACACCTATAAGTATAGAACCTCTTACTTTTCTAGTATAGAATATGCCAATTACAATTACACCGACAAGACATAGTATAGCTGATATACCATCAGTATAAAAATTATCATTAAAGTCCACAATCTTGACTAACGTATCCTCTGATGCTACTACAACTTTACCCTTCTGAAATCCTATAAATGCAATGAATAGTCCAATTCCAACAGTAAGTCCCTTTACAAGATCCTTAGGAATAGCTTCGAATAAAAATGTTGTAACATTAGTAAGTGTAAGAACAAGGAAAACTCCTGCTTCTATTAATACAGCAACTAATGCTACCTGCCACGGAATACCCATAGCTCCACAAACTTCATAGGTTACATAAGCATTAAGCCCTAGCCCAGGCGCTAATGCAAAGGGAAGATTAGCAATTAATGACATAAGAATAGTACTTACACCTGCTGCTAATGCCGTCGCAACAAATACAGCATCTGGGTTCATTCCTGTTTCACTTAATATAGTAGGATTAACAGCAAGAATATATGCCATGGTAACAAAAGTTGTAAGGCCTGCCACTAATTCAGTTTTAACATTAGTCTTATTCTTTTGTAATTTAAAAATCTTCTCTAACATAACACACCTAAACAATGTAATAAAAAAACTTCGCCTCAAAGATACCAGAAAATATTAACTGGCAACTTAAGGCAAAGCCTTTATAATCTTCTAAACTAATAATTACTTATTCTTATTAGCCTTCTTAGCTTCACGTTCTTCTTTCTTCTTACGCTTAGCTTCTTCTTTAGCAGCCTGCTGAGCCTTACGCTCTTCTGCAGCCTTAGCATTAGCTTCTGCATCTTCTGGCTTCTCTACACTAGTAATGGCAGACTTCTGCATAGGAATACGGCAATTCTTATTGCTACCAAATTCAACGATAACAACTTCTTCACCTATGTCAATAATAACACCATAGAATCCACTAGAAGTAAGTACTGTATCTCCTACTGCCATGTTAGAAAGCATAGCATTCTTTCTCTGATTCTCCTTATTAGATGGACGAATCATGAAGAAATACATAAGTACAAATAAACCAACGATCATAATGATCATTCCGTATTTACCAAAGAAACCTGCAAAGCCTGATTGAGCTGTTGCATCTAATAATAAACCAAAATCCATTAGATAATCCTCCTATTTCTTAAAATACCATTCACCATTTTACATAATATTGTAATATATATCAAGTAAAAATTGGTTATTTTAAGTATTTGTGATTATATGACAAAAGGCTCCTGTTTTCTTACCTTATTTTACATACCACCTATGATGACACATTTAATACAAAAAAAGCGACATTTATTATAATATATCGTCTAAATGTTCTGACTTGGTCTTCTTGTATTCAGCGAATCTGTTATCTTCTATAGCCTCTCTAATCTCTTCCATCATAGTATTATAGAAGTACAAATTATGCAGCACGCATAGTCGCATTCCAAGCATTTCCTTACTCATAACAAGATGCCTAATATATGCGCGGGAATACTTCTGACAAGCTGGGCAATCACAGCCCTCCTCTATTGGACGAGGGTCTAGCTTATATTTCTCATTTCTAATATTAACCTTGCCTAGATTGGTATAAAGTTGACCATGTCTTGCATTTCTACTTGGGTAGACGCAATCAAAGAAATCAACGCCTCTCTCCACAGATTCTAAGATATTGTTAGGAGTTCCTACTCCCATTAGATATGTAGGCTTATCTTCTGGTAAATGTGGGATTGTAACATCAAGTATTCTATACATTTCCTCATGTGTCTCACCAACAGCAAGACCACCAATTGCATAACCATCAAGATTCATAGAAGCTATCTCTTTAGCATGCTCGATTCTAATATCTTCGAATATCGCACCCTGATTAATGCCGAATAGCAGTTGATTCTTGTTGATAGTGTCTTCCCTATCATTAAGCATTTTCATAGTATCCTGGCATCTCTTAAGCCATCTTGTAGTTCTATTAACAGAATCCTCTACATATTCACGACTTGCCTTACTACTTGGGCATTCGTCAAATGCCATTGCAATTGTAGAGCCAAGATTAGATTGAATAGTCATACTTTCTTCTGGGCCCATGAATAACTTTCTTCCATCAATATGAGAGTTAAATGTAACGCCTTCTTCTTTAATCTTACGAAGCTTAGCCAGTGAAAAAACCTGGAATCCACCAGAATCAGTAAGAATAGGCTTGTCCCACACCATGAATTTGTGAAGGCCACCAAACTCCTTAATTAATTCATCTCCAGGTCTTACATGAAGATGATAAGTATTAGAAAGCTGAACCTGGGTCTTAATACCCTGTAAATCTTCAGTGGATACACCACCTTTAATAGCTGCTGCCGTACCCACATTCATAAAAACAGGGGTCTGTATATCTCCATGAACAGTTGATAATACAGCCCTTTTTGCTTTACCCTCTTTATTAATAATCTTATACATTACTTATATATTTCCTTTAAATATGATATTTTCGAAGTCATATTATCCATCATCAGATCAAGAAGTGTTATTGCAGCCATACTTTCTACAACAACTACAGCCCTTGGTACAATAACAGGATCATGTCTTCCTGTAATATTAATATCTATCTCATCATTAAAACTATCAATTGTATGTTGCGACTGGCTTATTGATGGAGTTGGTTTGACTGCAACTCTAAATACAATATCCTGTCCATTACTAATACCACCAAGCACACCGCCTGCATGATTAGAATGGAATATCACTCCATTTCTATAAGACATCTCATCATTATTAGTACTTCCATTACTTGTTGAGACTTTGAATCCATCACCCATTTCAAAGCCCTTTACAGCTCCTATTGAAAGCATTGCCTTAGCAAGACATGCATCAAGTTTATTAAAGGCAGGTTCTCCAATTCCTACAGGAACATTATGAATAACACACTCTATAGTTCCTCCAACAGAGTCGTTATTCTTCATACAGCCTTCAATATATTCCATTGCCTGAAAAGCAACTCTCTCATTAGGCATATATAACGGATTATTAATTTCATCAAGATAGATATCTTCAGGATCTGCTATATTATACTTACCAATGGATCTTGTATAGCATGAAAATGTAATTCCAAGTTCTTTAAGAATCTTACTTGCAACAGCTCCACCTGCAACTCTTGCAATAGTTTCTCTTCCAGAGCTTCTACCGCCACCGCGATAATCCCTGATTCCAAACTTCTCTTCATAAGTATAATCAGCATGACCTGG
This sequence comes from uncultured Lachnospiraceae bacterium, assembly GCA_900315945.1. GTDB lineage: Bacteria > Bacillota > Clostridia > Lachnospirales > Lachnospiraceae > RUG191. The sequence goes on from ONAZ01000007.1 coordinate 31,714, forward strand.
TCTATACACATTTGCAATATTAGAATAATCTCTAGACCTCTGATTATCATTCTCTACCATAATAGAAATAGGACATCCTGTGGTAACTTCATCCATAGTTCCACTAAGAATAATTGCCTTATCGCCTTCTTGTCTAGGAGTCGAGAACTTAGATTGACCAGGCTTTCTTCTATCAAGAAACACCTGTATATCTTCTTCATTAAGAGAAAGCCCTGCAGGGCATCCATCAATAACAACCCCTAGGGCTTTGCCATGGGATTCTCCCCATGATGTAATTGTAAAATTGTGTCCAAACGAATTATTTCTCATGTCAATTTCTTTCTTATAATTTAACTATCTTCATACAATTAGGTTGATGAACCTTAACAGGAGGTTTCCTCATAAGCGCGTATTTCCACTCATAATTGACCTCAAATGCTCTCATCTCATTAGAGTCATGATTAAGGGAAACAATATGCTTCCTATCAGGCATTATATTAATATACTTAGGATAATCCCCTGATACTCTTATATCAAACTGAAATTCCAGCATTCCTGTCCTAACACTTCTCTTAAGGCAAGCAAGACTATTAACAGCATCAATAGATGCAAATATATATTCCTCGTCTCTACTTATCTCAAGAGTTGCTGCTGCCGCAGTCATATATGTGTCCTTAATAACGGACACAGCTTGTATCTCATCGAATTCTATCTTGTCGGCATTTTCCTCAATGCTATATACAACTATCTTATTTCGCTTCTCTGATAACAGGTACAGGAACTTATTGTCTTTAGAAATACGGACCATTCTAGGCAATGTACCAAATGGGCATCTAATGATATTAGCTTCTTTCAGTTCTCCCCTATCGTAATCAATCTCATATACAACCACCTGGTCAATTCCATAATCCACGGTATATAGATATTTCTCATCAGGGGATAATTCCACACATGTAATCTTAGGCTCTAGTCTTGTCTCAACAGAACTTATACCAAGGCCTTCATGAAACAGACCACAGGCTATTTCACCCACACTTCCATCCTCTAACAGATTCATCATAGTAACTCTGCCATCATGATATCCACCAACGAAGAGATATCTATTCTTAGAATCAACGGCCAGATAACAGCCCCTCATTCCGCCAATCCACTGAGTATTAATATGAGTAAGGTTGCCATCTTCCTCTATACGAAATGAAGCAACACCTTCATCAACAATTGAATACAGGAATTTCTTATCAGCTGATGCAATAAGATAAGAAGGATTGTGAACATCCACTTCTCCTTTGTATGTAAATTCACATTCATCTATATCTACATCATAGATTTGAATTCCTTTACTATTGTTGTTAGTATAACTCCCAACATATGCAACGTATTTTGCCATAGCTAGTCTTCCCTTCTTCTTAAGATGTCATATTTATCAAGTTCCATTCCAAGGTCAATCCAAAGAACTTCCTTAGGATGAGGTGCACTTTCAACCTCTGTTCCCTTCTCATTAAGGATTCTTTTTACTTCAACTTCTATGTTGTCACCATTAGGTTTCATAACTTCTATAGTTTCACCAACTGAGAATTTATTTCTTTGTTCTATTCTATATAGTCCATCCTTACAATCACCTACAATTCCAAGATAGGTGTATTCTCGTATATATGTATTGTTATCATAAATCTGGCTCTCATGAGTAGGCTTACCAAAGAAGAAGCCTGTTGTAAATTGACGATATGTACAATTAGAGATTTGATCCAGATACCAAGGCATATTCTTCTCATACAGTTTCGGATCTTCTAGATAATCATCAATAGCTTTACGATAAGTCCTTGCCACAGTTGCAACATATAACGCTGTCTTCATTCTTCCTTCAATCTTAAAGCTATCAATTCCTGCATCAATTAATTCAGGAATATGCTCAATCATACATAAGTCTTTAGAATTGAATATATAGGTGCCTCTCTCATTCTCATATACAGGCAAATACTCTCCCGGTCTTTGTTCTTCCATAACATGGTATTTCCATCTACAAGGATGTGTGCACTCTCCATGGTTTGCATCTCTTCCTGTAAAATAATTACTAAGAAGACACCTTCCTGAATATGAAATACACATTGCACCATGAATAAATGTCTCAATCTCTAAATCATCAGGAATATTATTTCTCAATTCCTTAATCTCATCCATAGATAATTCTCTAGCAGAAACTACGCGCTTTGCACCTAATTTATGCCAGAAATTATATGTCCCATAATTAGTATTATTAGCCTGTGTACTAATATGTATCTCAACTTCAGGCCATACTTCTTTAGCAATAGAAAATACCCCTGGATCTGATATTATAAGGGCGTCAACACCTATATCTTTTAATTCTTCGAAATACTCATATGCAAGTGGCAAATCTTCATTGTGGGCGAGAATATTAGCAGTAACATAGACTTTAACATTTCTTTCATGAGCAAATTCTACACCCTTTCTCATATCATCTGATGAGAAATTCTTAGCCTTAGCTCTAAGTCCATATACATCTCCGCCAATATATACTGCATCAGCGCCAAATATAACAGCTTCTTTTAACACTTCTAATGAACTAGCAGGCACAAGTAATTCTACACGCCTCATTATTATCTCCAATCTATCTCACTACAGTTAATGCCACACCATCTCCAACTGAGAGAATTGTGGTATCATATCTTTCATCCTGACATAATTCATAGAGGTAATCTCTAATTCTCTTATGAATAGTCCTGTTTCTTCTATCTACAATAAAATGTGATTCCAGAATATCCCCATCTTGCAATACATTATCAGTAACAATAACAGACCCAGACTCAGTTAACCTCTCAATATCAGGCAAGAAATTAATATATTGCCCCTTAGCCGCATCCATAAATACGAAATCAAATGTATCATCAATTTCTTTCAATACATCCTGTGCATCGCCTTCTATAAGAGTAATCCTGTCTTCCATACCAGCTCTCTTAATATTCTCTCTGGCTATAGGGATTCTCTTATCATAGTTCTCTATTGTAGTAATTGTACAATCATCATCTGTAAACTCACCCATAAGAATTGCTGAAAAGCCTATAGCTGTCCCAACCTCAAGTATTTTCTTAGGTCTATTCATTGTTAGAAGAGTTCTAAGAAGATATTGCATATCTTTTCTTATAATTGGTACGTATGAGGCAATAGCTTCCTTCTCAATAAGATTAAGTAATTCAGTATTATCTCTCTCTATAGAATTTAAATATATGCTTAGTCTTTCACTGTCAATCATAATTAAATTTCCATAATTATAGGCATTATCATTGGACGTCTCTTAGTTTCTTTCCATACGAAATCCCCAAGAGAATCTCTTATCTCACTTTTAATCTTACCCCAGTCAGTAATGTTTTTATCCATACATTTATCCATTGTATCATTAAGTACATGTCTTGCTTCTTCCATAAGGTCCTCTGCACCTTTTACATATACAAAACCACGGGATACAATATCTGGACCTGCAAGAACCTGTCCACTACCGCCTTCTAATGTCATTACAACAATAATTATTCCATCTTCTGCAAGATGCTGTCTATCACGAAGTACAATATTACCAACATCACCTACACCTAGTCCATCAACCATGATTGAACCGGTATGAACATGATCAACAACCTTCGCCTCTTCTTCATCAAGCTCCAACACATCCCCTGAGGATAGAATAAATATATCATCAGAACTATATCCAAGATTAGAAGCTATGCGAGCATGAGCTTTAAGATGTTTGTATTCTCCATGAACAGGAATAACATACTTTGGATTAACAAGAGAATATATTAGCTTAAGTTCTTCCTGACAGGCATGACCTGATACATGGGCATCCTGGATTACAACCTCAGCACCACGTCTTTCTAACTCATTAATTACCTTTGACACAGCCTTCTCATTTCCCGGAATTGGATGTGATGAGAAAATGATTGTATCATTAGGCTTAATTGTCACTTTCCTATGGGTACCATTAGCCATACGAGACAAGGCAGCCATGGATTCTCCCTGACTTCCTGTTGTAATAAGACAAGTCTGTTCATCAGAATAATTCTTTAATTGATCTATATCAACAAGGGTATATTCAGGCACTTTTAGATATCCAAGTTCAGAAGCTGTTGCTATGATATTTACCATACTACGACCTTCCACAACAACTTTTCTTCCATATTTGTGAGCTGAATTAATAATCTGTTGCACTCTGTCAACATTTGATGCAAAAGTTGCAATAATAATTCTTGTTGACTTATGGTTCTCAAAAAGTTCGTCAAAGGTCTTACCAACAGTCTTCTCCGATGGCGTAAATCCCGGTCTCTCTGCATTAGTACTATCTGCCATCATTGCAAGAACACCTTTCTTGCCAAGCTCTGCAAATCTGGTAAGATCTATGGCATCACCAAACACTGGTGTATAATCAACCTTAAAGTCTCCAGTATGCACAACAACACCTGCCGGCGAATAAATCGCAAATGCAGCTGCATCCTGAATACTATGATTAGTCTTAATAAATTCAACACGAAAATCCCCAAGATTAATCTGATTACCATACTTTACAACTTTACGCTTCACAGAAGAACCAAGGCCGTGTTCATGTAGTTTATTATCAATTAAACCTATTGTTAGCTTTGTCGCATAAATTGGAGCATTGATTTCTTTGAAAACATATGGTATCGCGCCGATATGATCTTCATGTCCGTGAGTTATAAAGAAACCTTTAATCTTGTCTTCATTATCCTTTAGATAAGTAATATCCGGAATAACAAGATCTACTCCTAACATATCTGTCTCCGGAAAGGCAAGTCCACAATCAACAACGATAATACTGTCCCCATATTCGAATACAGTAATATTCATTCCGATTGCCTCTAAACCTCCCAAAGGAATTATTTTAAGTTTTTTGTTTTCTGACAATTTTTACCTCCATTCTTTGTCATATCAAATCCGTATCTTCTACTAGCTCCCCAAAAATCTTTATTAAGGCTTCATATTCATCGTCCTCTTCTACTGGAACAAATGTAATATCTTTATCATCTTCATTTATCTCTTTGAAAATGTAAGCTTCTGATTCATCAGAGTCATCTTCTGCAACAAGAAGATATCTATTCTCTTTTAAAGTTGTCTCTTCAATAACGTATAATTCAACTTCTTCGTTATTATCTACATCAAAGAAGGATATTTTTTCTAACTTTTTATTCTGTTCTGACATGCTTTCTCCAAACTGCAAATGTTACGATTTATCTAGTTCATCTAGAAATCCCTGTAATATAACCATTGCTGCAACTTCATCTACATATTCTTTATGATTAACAGACTTTATACCGCACTCATCAAGAATTTCATGGGCTTCAAAACTAGATAATCTCTCATCAAAATAATTAACTTTAAGTCCTGTTCTATTCTCTAACTTAGTGCCGAACTCTCTTGTCTTTTGGCAACGCTCACCCTCAGAACCATCCATATTCATAGGAAGTCCTAACACTATTTCATCAACGTCATATTGATTAATGAGTTCATCTATTCTTCCTAAGGTCTTTCGAATCTTACTTTCACGCTCTCTCTTAATAATCTCAAGACCTTGTGCACTCATAAGTAAAGGGTCACTAATAGCAACCCCTACCGTCTTAGAACCGAAATCTAATCCAAGATAACGTTTATTTTCTTTCATTATTGATACCAAGCCTCTGAATTAATATATTCTCTAAGAAGCTCTTCAACTAATTCGTCCTTCTCCACTTTCATAATAAGACTTCTTGCATTTTTATGACTTGTTATAAAAGTTGGATCACCTGACATAATATATCCGACTATCTGATTAACTGGATTATAGCCTTTCTCAGATAATGCCTCATATACGTCTTTAATAATATCCTTAACTGATACCTGAGGCTCATTTTTAATTCTAAAAAATTGAGTGTTTCCTAAATCTTGCATATTTCCTTCATCCTTTACATAAAAACCGACTATCTTATTGTTTATTTTATATCAATTAAGATATTTTTTCAACTAAGAGGTAATTATTATATACTTTAGAGCCAACTCCCTTAATAAATGTATTAGATAAATCCTCGTCACTTCTAACTAATACCCTTACATATTCCTTCGTATATCCTTGATAATACTCGGCATTATCAACAATTACCTTTTCTTCCATTAAGGCTTCTATCTTCTTTCCAACATACATTTTCCTATAATCATCAGACATTATTTTATCAAGTTCTAGTAGCTTATTACTTCTATCTGTCTTAACCTTCTCATCAATCTGATTATCCATTCTGTCTGCTCTTGTTCCTTTCCTTCTGCTGTATTTGAATACATGCATCTCGAAGAAATGTACTTTAGAAAGGAAATTATAGGTCTCTTCAAACTCTTCTTCTGTTTCTCCAGGAAATCCTACAATTACATCTGTAGTTATAGCAGGATCATTAAAGTACTCCCTTAGGAGTATGCAACTGTTATAGTACTCTTCTGTTGTATATTTTCTATTCATTCTCTTAAGGACACTATCGCTTCCACTTTGTAATGACAAATGAAAATGAGGACAAATCTTATCCACCTTGCTAAGGCGCTTAAGAAAATCTCTTGTAATAATTCTTGGTTCTAAGGAACTAAGTCTTATTCTCTCAACTCCATGTATAGTATTAATACTTTCAATTAAGTCAATAAGATACAGCTTACCGCCACTTGTCTCATCACAATAAGAAGATACATGAATACCAGTTAGCACAAACTCTTTGCAGCCTTTACTTGCTAATAATGATATCTCATTTATTACATCATCAAAACTTCTTGAACGAACTCTTCCCCTTGCGTAAGGAATTATGCAATAACTACAGAATTCATTGCAGCCATCCTGAATCTTAATAAATGCTCTTGTATGACTAGGGACACTATCAAGAAGCAGATTTTCATAGTCTTTTTTTCCATCATTAATATCTTCGCAGTCAATAAGCTTTCTTTCACCATTTGAAGCATCATTATCCCTAAGATACTTATTGATATCTTCTACTATATTTTGCTTTCTGTTATTGCCAATCACAATATCAGCATTTATTTTATTTCGTTCTTCGTCAGATATACTTTGCACAAAACATCCCATTGCAACAACAATAGCCTTAGGATTTCTCTTTCTTGCTCTATTAATCATCTGTCGTGATTTTCTATCTGCAATATTGGTTACAGAGCAAGTGTTAACAATATATACATCTGCAAATTCATCAAATCCAACAATCTTGTAATCGTTATTTTTAAGTAAATCTATTACTGCTTCTAATTCATATGAATTAACTTTACATCCAAGATTATGATATGCCGCTTTTTTCATTTAAGGGATTTTCTCCTTACTTATTAGTTAATTATTGACTTTTATGCAAATAACATTTAGGATATTCATATATAATATAATAATAATATGTGGGAGGTTATAGAAATGACTAAAATACAAATTTCTCTTAATTCAATTGACAAGGTAAAGTCCTTTGTTAATACAATTGCAACTTTTGATACAGATTTCGACCTTGTGTCTGGAAGATATGTTATTGATGCAAAGTCAATTATGGGTATCTTCTCATTAGATTTATCTAAACCAATTGAACTTGCAATTCATTCAGAAAAAGATGTGGATGCTATTCTTCAAGCATTAGAACCATACACAATCTAATTATAATATAATTAATAAGTGGCACGAGCATAGCTCGTGCTTTTTTATTAGAAACAATATCTCTAGCATCGAGAGTTGTTATATAATCACGTTAGTTACCATCCACGACAATTACTTCAGTGGTATTATATGCTTCTTCTAAGAGGCCATCTATAACGTCGTCTAATCTCGTCTCCGACTTCTTAATTCTCTCAAGTTTTGGCTTTGTTACGGGATGCTTTGCAACAAATATTGTACAGCAATCCTCATATGGCTGAATTGAGGTCTCATATGTGTCTATCTTCTCGGACACTTTAATAATCTCCTGCTTATCAAATCCAATAAGAGGTCTATAGACTGGAAGGGTGCACACTTCGTTAGTTGTATAGAGAGACTGCATTGTCTGGGATGCAACTTGCCCTATACTTTCCCCTGTAATAAGACCAAGACAATTATCTTCCATAGCAAAATGTTCCGCAATCTTCATCATATATCGTCTCATAATAATTGTTAATTCATCATGAGGACATTTCTCATAAATTGCAAGTTGAATGTCAGTAAAGTTAACAATATTAAGTTTTATTGGGCCTGCATATCTTGCCACATATTTTGCAAGATCAATAACCTTCTGCTTCGCACGTTCAGAAGTATATGGTGGCGCATGAAAATAAGTTGCCTCAAGCTCAACACCTCTCTTAGCAATCATATATCCTGCAACTGGAGAATCAATTCCTCCAGATAATAGAAGCATTGCTTTTCCTGCAGTTCCAACAGGCATTCCCATTGGACCTTCGATTTCCTTGCAATAGAAATTAATGCTTTCTCTTATTTCTACATGAATCATTACATCAGGATTATGTACATCTACCTTAAGATCAGGGAATGCATCAAGAAGCTTCTCACCGAGAGATGCATTAATCTCCATAGAGTCAATAGGATAATCCTTTCTTGCTCTTCTAGCCTTTACCTTGAAAGTAAAATTCTTATCATCATATTCTTTATCAATATAATCTATTATTTGCTCTGCTAACCTGTCAAAGCCTTCATCCTCAGTTATTACAGCAGGACAGATTCCTGTGATTCCAAAGACTTTAGTTAATCGGTTAATAGCTTCGTCATAGTCATAATCGCCATCAACAGTAATAAAGACTCTTCCCTGCTCTTTATAGACCTGGAAATCTCCATCCACATTTGCAAGAGATTCTTTAATTCGGCGAACTAATGCATCCTCGAATACATATCTGTTCTTACCCTTTATCCCAATCTCTGCATATTTTATTACAAATGCACTTGTTAACATAGTATTCTCCTACCTCCTAGTATATTTCATAAGCTTAGGTATAATGTCTTCTAACACATCACATGCATAGTCAATTTCTTCCATGGTATTGTAAATGCTAAAACTAAAACGAACTGTCTTATCAAGCATTTCCTTAGGAACACTTATTGCCTGTAAAGTTCTGCTGATAGCTGGCTTATTAGAAGAGCAGGCTGAACCTGCAGATACATAGATTTCTTTATCTTCAAGGCTGTGAAGTACAACTTCAGCCCTAACATCTCTAATGCTTACACTTACAATATTAGGGGCACTAGAGTCATCAGTCTTTCCATTAATAGTTGCAAAATCCATTTTCGAAACTCTATCTACAAAATGTTCTTTTAACTTTCTTAGTTGTGATACATTCTCTTCCATGTTATCACACATTAGAGATACAGCTTCTCCAAGTCCACTCTGAGAATACACATTTTCAGTACCAGAACGAAGACCTCTCTCCTGTCCACCACCATATATAATAGGCCTAATCTTAATTCCCTGCTTCACATACAAGAAGCCACTACCCTTAGGGCCGTGAATCTTATGTCCACTAACAGACAACAAATCAATATTCATCCTCTTTGGATTGATGCTATATTTGCCAAAGGATTGAATAGCATCAACGTGAAAGAGACAATTAGAATTATGTTTCTTAATAATACGACCAATATCTTCAATTGGTTGGACAGCTCCAATCTCATTATTAACATGCATAATTGACACGAGAACAGTATCATCCCTTATACTCTCTTCAAGTTTACTTAAGGACACTATTCCATTACTATCACATGGTAAATATGTAATCTCAAAGCCCTCTTCTACTAGTTGCTTAAGGGGTTCATTAACAGAAGCATGCTCAATAGAAGACGTAATAATATGTCTTCCTGCCCGTTTATTAGCCATTGCACAACCAATTAAGGCCATATTATTAGATTCTGTTCCACCAGATGTAAATACAATCTCTTTCTCATTAGCTTTTAGAGATTTTGCAATAATCTGTCTTGCTTCACTAAGGATTTTCTCACCATCGAAACCAATATTGTGAAGAGAAGAAGGGTTGCCATAGTGCTCATTCATAACACTATTCATCTTCTCAATGACTGATGGTGCACATTTTGTTGTTGCTGAATTATCAAAATAACATATCATAGTTTGTCATGTCCTTTTTTTGTATATTTCATAGTAGATTATGCTAATGACCTGCACGCTCAACTTCCAACATAACCATTGCCACTGTTGTGATGGCTGCTGTGTCGGTTCTAAGTATTCGCTTTCCTAAGGAAATAATCTTACTATTATCCAACTTATCTAACGCTTCAATTTCATTAGAATCAAATCCACCTTCTGGACCGATAAATATTGAAATAGTATGATTATCATTTAACTTAGTCAATACATCAGTTGTTGCTTCCATACCATTTTTGTTCTCATAGGGAACAATTATTATATCAGAACCTTTTGCATATTCTATAGCTTCTGCAAAGCTCATAACATTACTTACAGTTGGTATAACAGATCTCTTAGATTGCTTTGCTGCTGAATTTGCGATACTTCTGTATCTTTCAGTTCTTTTAATCTTTTTCTTATCATCTAGTTTTACTACACAATACTTCATTTCAACGGGGACAATTTCAAATACACCAAGCTCAGTGCATTTCTCAATAATTGTCTCCATTCTATCCCCTTTAGGAATAGCCTGATATAACCTGATTCTGCAAGGCAATTCAGTAGTCGGTACGTTTTCAACAATTGACAGCTCTAGCTGGTTATCTTCTACGTTACTAACTTTACATAGATAGTTTTCTTCAGAGCTTGTACTGACTCTTACCTTTTCACCAGGCTTGATTCTACATACTTTAATAAGATGCTTTGCATCATCACCTTCAACACTAATTGTATTCTCGTCAATCTGACTATTATTTATAAATATTTGTTGCATACAATGCACCTTTGTTCCATTCTCATTCTTTTATTGCCGTAATATTAACCCATTCTCCCAGATGATTAATTTCAATAACCTTGAAGCCAACATTTTGCAGGGAAGTCTTAACTTCTTCTTCTTTAAAATCAATTATTCCAGAAGTAATAAGAAGTCCGCCTTTCTTAATTACCATAGATATAACAGATGACATCTCTATTATTATATCAGCCAGGATATTAGCAACTACTATATCATATTGCTCATATCCTACTTTTTCTTGTAATTCTTTGTCTTCTGTTATGTCCCCTATGTAAAATGTTGCTTTATTAGTATCAAGATTATTGACCTTGAAGTTAGAATAAGCAGCATCCACACAATTAGGGTCAATATCTGTACCCGACACTTGACTAGCACCATATAAAAGGGCAACCATAGACAAAATTCCACTGCCAAATCCCAGGTCTAATACTTCATCTCCACTATGTAAATTTTTCTGCAATCCTTCTATACATAGTTTAGTGGTTTCATGAGCCCCTGTACCAAATGTAATTCCAGGATCAATAGATATGCATTTCTCTACTCCCTTGGGAGTATCTACTTGTTCCCAGGTAGGACTTATTAATAAATCTCCCACCTGAAAAGCATGAAAATATTCTTTCCATTTGTTAAGATAGTCTTCATCTTCTAAGACTTCTTCCTTAATAGTACCTTCTCCAATATCAGAATAGCTACCTATATCTTCTATAACCGACTTCACCTTATTAATCAGATTATCATCTTTTGTTTCCAAGTAGAATATAATCTTACAAAGCCCCTTATCTATCGGCATATCAGGCTGTAATTCTTCGTAGTCTATGCCCTGAATTTCATCATGAACAGGAATATTATCTTCTATTTCTAATGCTGTCAAGCCAAGATTGGTAAGTTCATAACATATATCATCACATGCTGATGTAGTTGTATTTATAGTATATTTTATATATTTCATATCTTTCATTAATTTCCTGAAATAAATCTATCTACTCCATTAGCAATTCCATTTACAATCTTCCATTGATAGTCATCACTAGCCATAAGTCTATCCTCGTTAGGATTAGACATATATCCCATTTCAAGTAGAGTAACAGGCACTTTACTCCAATTATTACCTGTCATAGAATCAGTCTCCCATACCCATTCTCTCCTGGCGCCTGTTGCACTTACAACTTCATCTAGCACATCTACAGATAGTCGTTTGCTATCACTGTAAATATTAGCATTATATGAATTAGAAGAGGTCTGACATATTGTCATTACACCACTTACACTTGAACTATCCACACTGTTAGCATGAATTCTGAGGAATGCATCAGCATTTGCATTATTAGCAATCTCTGCTCTCTCTATGCAACTTATTTCGCCCTCATTTTGTGTTCTAGTTAGAATAACATTATATCCACGTTTCTCTAATTCTTCTTTGAGTTTGTTAGATACCTGCAATGTTAACTCATATTCTCTAAGTCCTGTAACAACACCAGTTGCTCCACTTGTATCTTTTTGCTTTCTTTCACTTGCTCCTGGTCCAACAGGTTCAGTTTCTGAAGAATCTTTTGTCTGATGGCCTGGATCAATTACTATTGTATGACCATTTGTTGTGGGCTGAGGCTCTTCTACAACAGGAGTTTCCATAGGTGTTGTATTTTCTACTGAAGTATTAGCAGTTTTATTTTTTGCATCATTCTTCATATCATCCTTCCCAAAATCAAATATACATCCAGTAAGACATGCAACGCTAATTAATAATGTAATTAAAAGTAACGCTCTCTTCTTCATTTATAACACTCTCCAAGCTATATACGTAACTTTTACACAATCCGTAATATTATAACACATTATGCCAATTATATGTGATATAAAAACGCCAATTATATGTCATATAAAAATATGTAGAAAATACCCCCTAAATATCTTATAATTATTACTATATTTTTATGTTCGAAAGGAGAAATAATTATGGGATTAATTAAAGCTGCAATGGGCGCTGCAGGCGGAACACTTGCAGATCAATGGAAAGAATTCTTCTATTGTGATGCAATGGATAAGGAAGTTATGGTTGTCAAAGGCCAAAAGAGAACATCTGGAAGGTCTTCTAACACAAAAGGGAATGACAATATTATTTCTAATGGTTCTGGAATTGCTGTAGCCGATGGTCAATGTATGATTATTGTCGAGCAGGGCAAAGTCGTTGAAATTTGCGCAGAGCCTGGTGAATTTACATTCGACTCATCAACTGAACCAACAGTATTTTCAGGTGATCTGGGAGATAGTATTATTGAAACCTTCAGAGTTATGGGTAAACGTTTTACCTATGGCGGAGATACCGGCAAAGACCAAAGAGTGTATTACTTTAACACAAAGGAATTAATGGATAACAAATTCGGAACACCTAATCCAATTCCATTTAGAGTACTTGATTCTAAGGTAAATCTTGACCTTGATACATCAGTTAGATGTTCTGGTGTATATTCATATAAAATTGTAGATCCAATTCGTTTCTATACTAACGTATGTGGAAATGTTGCAGAAGAATATAGACGTGAAGAAATCGAATCACAACTTAAGACCGAATTCATAGATGCTCTTCAACCTGCATTTGGTGAGTTATCTAACCTTGAAATTCGTCCTAACCAAATTGTATCTCACAACAAAGAACTTAAAGATGCTGTTAATACTGCATTAAAAGATGATTGGCTTGAGAAACGTGGTCTTGAGATAATTAGTATCGCAATTGGCTCTGTATCACTTCCAGATGAAGATGCAGAATACATTAAGCAGGCACAACGTTCTCGTGCATTCTCTGATCCTGGTATGGGTGCAGGACTTGGTGCTATAGCTGGTGCAGATGCAATGAAAGCTGCCGCTTCTAACGAAGGTGGCGCAATGAATGGATTTGTAGGAATGGGTATGGCAATGAATGCTAATCAGATGAACACTGCTAATACTGCTAACCTATATGCTATGAATCAGCAGAATCAACAGATGCAACAACAACAAATGCAACAACAGGCAGCTCCTGCTGGAAATGCCTGGACATGTAATTGCGGCACTCAGGTAACAGGCAACTTCTGCCCTAACTGCGGTTCTAAGAAGCCTGAGCCACAAGGTGCATGGACTTGTCAGTGTGGTACACAGGTAACTGGCAATTTCTGCCCTAACTGCGGCGCTAAGAAGCCTGAAGCACAGGGTGCATGGACTTGTCAGTGTGGTACATCTAATACAGGTAAATTCTGTAGTAACTGTGGCTCACCAAGACCATAATACTCATTAATATAGTTGTAATGATATGAAAGGAGAAAAATATGGCTGATTTAAACGAATATAAATGCCCCAACTGTGGTGGTGCGTTGAATTTCGATTCAGGAATACAGAAAATGAAATGTCCGTTTTGTGACTGTGAATTCGAAATGGACGACTTAAAAGCATTAGATGAAGAATTAAAAAACGTCAATGCAGATGACGAATTCAAATGGGACGGTGCAGATGGCGAAAAATGGTCTGAAGCAGAGACTGAACACATGAAGGTATATGTATGTCAATCCTGCGGCGGAGAAATTGTTGGTGATGAAAATACAGGTGCAACAAGCTGTCCTTACTGCGACAACCCTGTTGTTATCAAAGGTTCCTTTGCTGGAGACTTGAAGCCAGATTATATTATTCCATTTAAACTTGATAAAAAAGCAGCTAAGGAAGGTCTTAACAATCATTTACTTAAGAAATTCTTCCTGCCTAAGATCTTCAAAGACCAGAATCACATTGATGAAGTAAAAGGTATCTACGTACCATTCTGGCTATTCGATACTGATGTAGACGGTCAGGTTAATTACAAAACCACTACTGTTCGTCACTGGTCTGACAGTAATTATGATTACACAGAGACAAGTTATTATAGTGTATATCGCGCAGGAAAGCTTGGTTTCGACAGAATACCTGTTGATGGTTCAACACAAATGCCTGATGATCTTATGGAATCCATCGAACCATTCGACTTTGTTGGAGGTGCCAAAGAATTCCAGACTGCATATATGGCAGGCTATCTGGCAGATCGATATGACGTTGATGATAAGCAAAGCATTAATAGAGCTAACGAACGAGTTAAGGCTTCAACAGAAGAAGAATTTGAGAAAACTGTAACGGGTTATTCAACTGTTCAGGTTGAGAATAGTAACATTCGAACATATAACGGCAAGACAAGTTATGCTATGTATCCTGTATGGATTCTTAATACCACATATAAGAACGAGCACTATCTATTCGCCATGAATGGACAGACAGGTAAATTCGTAGGAAATCTACCTACAGACTGGGGTAAATTCTGGGCAACACTTGGATTATTATCTCTGGGTCTATCAGGCATTGCATTACTAATACAGTATTTAATCTATTAAGGAGGTGTATATTAAGATGAGAAAATCAATGAAAAAATCAATCATACTTGCTATGTTGGCAGTACTCACTATTACATTTTCAATTCCAGTATGCGCCGCAGAAACAACTAATAACGCTCCAGCTACAACAGCAAATACAACAAGCGGTACTGTTCTTCTAGATGACAAAGCAGGGCTCCTTAAAGGAAGCGAGCCTCAGCAGTTACTAGAGACACTTGAAGTTGATTCTTCTAATAGCGACTGCAACATTGTTGTTCTTACAACAAATCAGGGTTTATCAGAAAGTGCCATTCAATCATATGCTGATAATTATTATAGAACAAACGTACAGGATAAAACGCAATCAAACTTCTGCATTACTTTAACAGTTGACATTTCATCAAGAAAAGTTGATGTTGGCACATATAATCCTGGAAGTAAAAGAAATCTTAATGACAAAGCAAAAGATGAATTAAGAGAATATGTTACAAGTGATTTATCAGATGGAAAATACTATAAAGCATTTACAAAATATTCAAATAGAGCCTCAGAAATGGCTGTAAGCATTAATGAAGACGGCTCAAGAAATAAAGCAGCATTTCCATGGGTAAAAAGAATTATTATATCACTTGTAATTGGTGTTATCTTAGCAGTACTTATATGTATAATAATCAGAGCACAGCTTAAGAGTGTTGCAATGAAGACAAATGCAACTGATTACGTAAGAGAAGGTTCACTTAACATAACATCACAAAGCGACAGATTCCTATACAGTAATGTCACAAAAACCGCCAAACCTAAGAACAATTCTTCTGGTGGCGGATATGGTGGTGGAAGCTCAGGAAGCCACTCAACAGGAAGCTTCTAAACCTTTAGTAATTAGATATATAATGGTAACATGTAAATAACCCCGCCAACATGGCGGGGTTGTATTATAATATCCTGTATTATATGCAATAATCAATAGTCTTATATTACATTTCTCAATATATCATTTGTCTTAGGAACATTAGCTACTTTGTTACCATAAGCATTAGGTACAAGTCCACCTGATTCTGCAATTGTAACTACTATATAGCCAGGACTCGTATCTTTATGATGAACATCTCCTACGCCCTTATACCATACATAATAAGTTCCAGGATTTGTTCCTTTAGGAATCTCAAGTGAATACTTATCATCATCAGGCTTTATATACTCACTATCACTTAATGCATAATACACATCACTATTAGTGATATATCCTGGTAGCACAAGGTCTTGCGCCTGTCCGTTATACACAAGATAATTAGCAATTGGTGCAAGTACTACTACATCTTCATCCTTATCCAAAGCATTTCCAGCCTTGCCATAAGCGATACAAAGTTCAGTATAATGTGCAAATGGAATTCTATTAATATTTCCAATAAGGGTAGCAAGATTATTAATATTATATTTCGTGTCAAATGTACTATCATTATCAAATAATACATCCATTATTACAATTCGCATTTCTGAGATATTACCTTTTGCTTGTTCAATATGCCCATTTAGCATATTTTGGTAATCTTCATTATATAATCTTTTGTTAACTATTATCTCATTTGCTTTTTTACGAATTACTTCAAGTGCATCTGCAAATTCTCCATCAGCGGCATCTGCTAAAGTTGCATATGATGCTGTTCCTCCTGTATCAGGGTCTTTGTATTTCATCATTACCTTTAGCATCGCAGCTACAAAGTCTTTGTAAGAGCCATTTCCCTTATCAATAGCCGCATTAATCAAATTCATATCATCATCAAATAATGACATAAGGGAAGTCAAACCATATAAAATCTTTCTAACTTCAACAGGATTTCTTAGACTCTTTGTTTCATGAGCCTTAGAAGAAGGATCTGCACCAGAGGCACATGCACATAGAAAAGCAAGTGCAATATCTCCCATAGGCACATTCGTAGGATCAAATCCCGGTTCATTAGAACCAGGATAATAATCCTTCAATGCTGACTTCGCAATAGACTGATATTTTGTTGGAACAGCCTTAGTTATTAATTCTGATACCTTTTTAGCTGCTTCTGAATCATTATTGTCGGCAACAAATTTTGCAAGCTTATAAATAAACTGATCAACCGTAAATGTATCAATATCTATATCTTCATCTAGGGCAAATTCCATTATCTCAAGCAGTGCTATTGCCGCACCTTCCATCTCATTTTGCGCTCTTCCTTCGTCCTTTAGCTTCCTAGCAGCAAAATCAAGATAGCTAAATAGCATTGGCTGCACAATGAGTGATTCTACCCCCTCTATCTCATCAAAGACTGGTTGCATCATAAAGAATGCAGCAAAATAAGAAGATAAAGCTTCTTGATAGCCATCATCAACGAATTTTTCTACAGTATCAAAGTGTTGTAACCCCTGTGTTAACCTGTTTTGAATAAAGTATGTCATGCCCTCTTCTCCACTTAATCCAGGTGGCACATCTTCCACAGAGAGGTCCGCAATATTAAAGGTTTTCTCATGAAAGTCTGCAGCTGATGATTCTTTCACATATTTCTCATAGACATTTTCATCTAATGCCTTTAACTGTTCTTTCATCATATCTTCAGTTACATCTTCATATTCACAAATATCTCCGTAATAAGTATAACCCCACTGATCAAGAGGCAAATATGTTACTAAATCATAGGAAAATGGATAATTTCTAATTCCATCAAATATATCATCTACTGGTTCAATAATACCACCACCAGTAAATTGATATGCTTCTCCAGGCGTATCATAAATGTATACCCCTGATCTGGCACCATCTACACTAAGCACCTCATTATTAGAAGCGTCTTGACGAATAGTTCTAGGAGTAGCAAAAGTATAACAATACACATCGTCAGGTGTAATTGATACACCATCTCCAAAATAGCTTATTCCACCACCTGCAAAAAATCCACCTAGGACATTAGATACAGCTCCTCCTCTACTATGACCGGCAATCCACACCTTTAAATTCCCACTTATATTATGTTTATTAATATATTGCTTGGTAAATCTAAGGGCTTCATCTCTTGCTTCTTTAAAGCCTTTGTGAATATCACCCTTTTTTACATTCATATTACCTGCCCATTCCTGCCTATATCCTGCTGATCTAGGAATGATTGCAAGCAAAGTATATGTCTTGCCATTTGCATTAATAGTTCTATGTCCTACAGAAACTCCCACAGAGTCTTCCTGCATTTCATGGGAATACCACTCATTAGCTTCCACATCTTCAAAGCCCATGTCAGTAAGAAATGCTTTGATATTCTGTGCACCATTAGATGTATCCTGTTCATATTTGTCTTCCCTCTCACCGAATCTATTTCGAGATGATATAGCTGCCTGTGCAGATAAGGTAATCAAATGACGACAGCCCTTAGAAGATGGCCTTTCAAAGCACTCATCATGATATTCAAAACTATCTGTGGACTGCTTATTGCTTCCTTCAAAAGCTGAATATTGATATGTTCCTGTCACGCCTTGGCTATTTGCCTGCGCTGTTCCAAAGAAAGAAGATGCAACAAGCGCTGCACAAAGTACCAGACTAATTATTTTCTTATATATACTTTTATCAAAAAAACCTTTACCCATAAATGCCTCTCCTTGCTCACACTATTATTAATATTTTATCATATTTCATTGTAATAATTGTGATTTTTTCTCAAAAAACAAAAAATGGCGATTACTACATTATTCATGTAGCAATCGCCTTACTTTACATATCAATATCCAACTTCTTACAAATCATCAACTACATCTTTGATTTTACCCATGAAGCCTTTTTTTTTCTTCTCTTGCTTTACTTGTGTTCCGCCAGGCTTTAATGTATTGCCTGTCTTCTCATCAAATTGGCGAAGAAGTTCTTTTGCTTCAGCACTTAGGCTCGTTGGGGTCTGTACAATTAATGTCACATAATGATCCCCTCTTACGCCTTTGTTACGAAGTGATGGAATTCCTTTACCCTTAAGTCTGATTCGTGTATCAGTCTGTGTTCCAGCCTTTACTTCATATACAACTTTACCATCTAAAGTATCAATCATAACTTCGCCGCCAAGAGTCGCCTGGGCAAATGAGATTGGTGCATTAGAGAATATATCATAGTCACGTCTCTGGAATATTGGATGAGATTTAACTCTTACTTCAACAAGCAAGTCTCCTCTAGGGCCTCCGTTAATTCCAGGTTCACCCTTATCTCTAATTCTTACGCTTTGTCCATTATCAATACCTGCTGGGATAGATACTTGAATTCTCTTCTTAGAAGATACGTAACCTGTTCCCGCACATGCAGGACATTTCTCTTTGATAATCTGACCACTACCATTACAGTCAGGGCAAGTAGACACATTTTGCATAACTCCAAACAGAGTCTGCTGTGTCATCATAACTTTACCTTTACCATTACATTTTGTACATGTAGTCTTAGAAGTACCTGGCTTAGCACCACTTCCATTACATGTATTACAAGGATCTTTTAATACAAGTTCAATTTCTTTCTCGCATCCAAATGCTGCTTCTTCAAATGTAATTGTTATAGCAGTTCTGATATTCTGGCCTTTCATTGGACCATTAGAACGGCTTCTTCCACCGCCAAATCCAAAACCTCCAAATATATCGCCGAATATATCGCCAAATATATCAGAGAAATCCATATTAGAGAAGTCCATACCAGGACCACCCATAGAACCATCAAAGGCTGCATGACCAAACTTATCATACTGTGCCTTCTTGTCAGCATCAGATAGAACAGCGTAAGCTTCAGATGCTTCCTTGAATTTCTTCTCTGCCTCAGCATCACCCGGATTTACATCCGGATGATACTTCTTAGCCAGTTTTCTATATGCAGATTTAATCTCGCTTTCACTAGCGCTTTTACTTACTCCTAGGACTTCATAGTAGTCCCTCTTTGATTCTGCCATTATTTACTCCTATACTTCCTTGAAATCCGCATCAACTACATCGTCGTCTGCTCCAGATGTAGCCTGTCCCATGTCAGGACCTGCTTGTTGTCCCATATCTGGACCAGCCTGTCCCATATCTGGGCCTGCGCCTTGTGCTCCCTGTGCACCTTCATACATCTTAGCAAATACCTTCTGAGCTGATTCCTGAAGTTTCTCTTGAGCAGCCTTAATCTCATTTACCTGAGCTTCTGTCATCTCTTCTGGTGTCTGATATTGATCAAGTAAATCTTGAAGTGCCTTAAGGTCAGCCTCTACACTTTCCTTATCTGAAGCATCAAGCTTATCACCAACTTCATCCATTGCCTTCTTTGTCTGGAATGCAAATGCATCAGCATCATTTCTAGTATCAATAGCTTCTTTTCTCTTCTTATCCTGAGCTTCGAATTCCTTAGCTTCCTTAATAGCTGCTTCGATATCATCATCAGACATATTAGAACCAGCTGTAATTGTGATGTGTTGCTCTTTGCCAGTACCTAGATCTTTTGCAGACACATTTACAATACCATTAGCATCAATATCAAATGTTACTTCAATCTGTGGTACACCTCTCATTGCTGGTGGGATACCATCTAATCTAAACTGTCCAAGTGACTTGTTGTCTTTAGCAAATTTTCTCTCACCTTGTACTACGTTGATATCAACGGCTGTCTGATTATCAGCAGCTGTAGAGAATACCTGAGACTTCTTAGCAGGGATTGTTGTATTTCTCTCAATTAATGGAGTTGCAACACCACCCATTGTCTCAATTGAAAGTGTAAGTGGAGTTACATCAAGAAGAAGTACTTCACCTGCACCTGCATCACCAGCAAGTTTACCACCCTGGATAGAAGCACCAAGTGCTACACATTCATCAGGGTTAAGTGATTTGCTTGGCTCGTGTCCTGTAAGAGCTTTAACCTTATCTTGAACTGCAGGGATTCTTGTAGAACCACCAACAAGTAATACTTTAGATAATTCTGAAGCATTAAGTCCTGCATCCTTAAGAGCATTATTAACAGGCTCAGCTGTCATTTCAACAAGGTCATGTGTAAGTTCGTCGAACTTAGCACGAGTTAAGTTCATATCGAAATGCTTTGGACCATCAGCTGTTGCTGTAATAAATGGTAAGTTAATGTTAGTAGTTGTTGCAGCTGATAATTCCTTCTTAGCCTTCTCAGCAGCTTCCTTTAATCTCTGAAGTGCCATCTTATCAGTTGAAAGATCTACACCTTCTGCCTTCTTGAATTCTTCAAGCATCCAGTTAGTAATCTTCTGGTCAAAGTCATCACCACCAAGTCTGTTATTACCTGATGTAGATAATACTTCGATTACACCATCACCAATCTCGATAATTGATACATCAAATGTACCACCACCAAGGTCATATACCATAATCTTCTGCTCGCCTTCATTATCAAGACCATAAGCAAGTGCTGCTGCAGTTGGCTCGTTGATAATACGCTTTACATCAAGACCAGCAATCTTACCAGCATCCTTTGTTGCCTGACGCTGTGCGTCATTGAAGTAAGCAGGAACAGTAATAACTGCCTCTGAAACTGTCTCTCCAAGATATCCTTCTGCATCTGACTTTAACTTCTGAAGAATCATAGCAGAGATCTGTTGTGGGCTGTACTTCTTATCATCGATTTTACGACCATTGTCAGTACCCATATCTCTCTTAATAGATGAGATTGTCTTCTCTGCATTTGTTACAGCCTGTCTCTTAGCAGGCTCACCAACAAGACGTTCTCCTGTCTTTGTAAATGCTACGATTGAAGGAGTTGTTCTTTCTCCCTCCTGATTTGCTATAACAGTTGGTTTTCCACCTTCCATAACTGCTACGCAACTATTTGTTGTTCCTAAGTCAATTCCTATAATCTTTCCCATGATTTTCTTCCTCCTAGAATAATATTTTTCTAACCTAACTACTATTATGTAATTGTCTTAAAGGAGATCCTCCACAGCGTCGGCACTTAGCGAAGCCGTAGGCTGAGGTTAGTACCGTTACGCGAGGACCGGGCGATAGCGTAATCTCCGTAAGATAATTACATAATAGTAGCTTGGTCTTTATAAAAGATTTAATTAGCTACCTTTACCATTGCATGTCTAAGGACTGTATCATTGTACATATATCCTTTCTGCAATACTTCAGCAACAACATTTTCACCTAATTCTTCATCCTCAACATGCATTACTGCATTGTGATAATCTGGATTAAATTCGCTGCCTTCTGCTTCTATCTCTTTGACGCCTGCTTCTTCAAGACTTGTCATAAGCTGTTTGTATATCATTTTCATACCATCAGCAAATGAATCTCCTTCAGTTGCAGCATCTAGTCCTCTTTCGAAATTGTCTACAACAGGTAATATTTTCTCTAAGATGCTTTTTGCACCCATGTCATACATCTGGCCTTTTTCTTTCTCCGTTCTTTTTCGGAAGTTCTCAAATTCAGCCATCTGACGCATTACTCTGTCATTCAAATCATCAATTATCGCCTGATGTTTACTCTTCTTATCTTTCTTGTCTTTCTTATCTTTCTTAGAAGATTTCTTATCATCAGAAGATTCATCATCTTGTTTTGATTCTTCAGATTGCTCATCTGAATCATCCTTTGAATCAGAAGCCTTTTCATCAATGTCTTCTGTTTCTTTAACTGTTTCTTCTTCAGACACGTCTTTTTCTTCAGTTTCTTCTACACTATCATTTGTATCGAAGTTTTCATCTGATACTTTCTTCTTAGTCTCTTTAGACATTTTCCCTTTCCCTTTCTTTAAAATGTATCTCTAAAGCCTAGGGGCTATTAGAATCAATAATATCTTTCGATTTGCCGTCTTTTACGACTTGCTCAAGTTGTGATTTCAAATTCTTCAAATTATCAAGTACATTTTCATAATCCATTCGCTTCGGTCCAATAATACCAATTGTACCTTTCACTCCTTCCCCAAGTTCGTATGTTGCCGTAACAACTGAACAATCCTTCATGGTCTTGATTGAGGAGTCATTTCCAATATAAACTTGTATTCCAGTTTCATCAGCCTCACCTTCAGCTTCTGAACTGGCTTCTTCAATGAAATCTGCAAGTTGCTGCTTTTCTTCAAATGCATTAATTAAATCTTTTGCCTTCTCAGAATCACTAAGCTCTGGATATTTGAAAATATTAGTTGCACCGCTTGTATATACTTCCAAATCCTCATCCTCTTTGATAGTATCTGCAACAGACTTTAATACCTGATCAATAATTTCTTCATGTATTCCAGCCTGTTCCTTCATATTAGAGATAAGGCCAAGATTAATATCATTAACTGTAAGTCCATTAAGATTAGTATTAAGAAGCATATTTAACTTAAGCATTGTCTCATTATCTAGCGGCTTCTCAACCTCAATAACCTTATTCTTAACAAGGTTACCTTCCATTACTACAACAGATAACACATGCTTATCATCCACATTTGATATCTGAACAAATTTAACTTTGTTAGATACAACACTAGGTGCAAGAATCATACTTGCATATTGAGTATTATTCGCTAAGACTTTAACAACTTGCTTGAGAAGCTTCTCCATCTTACCTGTCTTCTCAAACATTATCTCCTGCATCTGAGTAACTTCTCTTTCTTTCTCAGCCATAAGATGATCTACATAGAAGCGATAACCCATATCAGTAGGAATTCTTCCTGCAGAAGTATGAGGTTGGACAATATATCCTAACTCCTCAAGATCAGCCATCTCATTTCTAATTGTTGCAGAACTCAGATTCAGATAACTTTTTGAAATTGTACGTGAGCCAACAGGTTCACCTGTTTCTAAATAATTCTGGATTATTGCATTAAGAATTATCTCTTTTCTCTCATCTAACTGGTCCATTGTAACCCCTCTAGCCTAATTGCTATTATTAATCTAGTTACTTACTTTTGTCTGTTAGCACTCAAATTATTAGAGTGCTAATATCTTTCTAGAGATAATTTAACACCATAAAACTCTAATGTCAAGGATTATTTTGTGAACTTTTTGAAAATTATTATGTGAACTTTTTGAAAATCATTATGTGAACTATTTGAAAACTATATAAAAGATTGTAAAAACGCTTTAAGAATTAACTAAAGCATAAATTCTCTTGCTACAATGTTCTGTAATTCCAGACCTCTTCGAGTTGGCTTAATAATATTACCTTCATTAATAAGTAATTCTTGACTAGTAAGATTTTCGATTTGACTTCCAAATACACTATCAAGAGTTCTTCCATATATGTCATAGAACTTTTCTGCACTAACTCCCTTATTCATTCGAAGACCGAGAATCATATATTCTGACATACTCTCTTCTTTAGTAAGTTTCTCTTCTTCTTCGAATTCATTTACAGGATTAGAAAGCGACCAATTCTTAATATAATCATCTATGTTAGAAATATTCTTTAATCTTGTCTCATTATATAAGGAAGATGCACCAAGCCCCATTCCTATATATTGTTTTCTCCTCCAATAACCTATATTATGGCGGCATTCATATCCGTTCTTCGCGAAATTTGATATCTCATACTGATGAAAGCCTCTCCCATCAAGAAATGCCTTAATAAAGGCTGTCATCTCACAAAGCTCATTTTCACCAGGAAGAAAACTTGTGATTTTACCCATGCATTGATTAATATAATCATCATTATATTTCTCATAAAAAGGTGTATTCTCTTCTATAATAAGAGAATAAACACTTAGATGCTTTGGATTAAGCCTTGTTACCTCACGTAATGTTTTTCTAAGGCTTCTAAGGTTTTGTTCAGGAAGCCCATACATAATATCAACATTATAATTATCAAATCCAGCTTTAATTGTTGCGTCAATAGAATTAAGAAAGCTCCTATAGTCATGTATTCTTCCAAGAACCTTAAGTTCATTATCATCAGTTGACTGTAGTCCAAAACTAAGTCTGTTAATTCCAAGAGATTTGTATACAGAAAGAGACTCAAAATTAACAGTTCCAGGATTACACTCAATAGTAATCTCAGCATAATTTGATACATTAAATGACTGATTAATAGCATCCATAATCTTTACTATGTAATTAGTCTCTAACGAACTTGGAGTGCCTCCACCTATGAAAATGCTTGTAACTTTATTATGCTCATATAATCGACCTTTAAATTCAATCTCAGAGCATAGCGCATTTACATACATTTCTTTTATTAACAAATCATTTCCTAATGACTCTGGAGCAAATGATAAAAAATCGCAATAATTACATTTCTTTACACAAAATGGAATATGAATATATAGTTCTATATCTTCTATACTATTTCCCATATTAGTCTTCATCAAGCTTCAATACGCTCATGAATGCACTTTGTGGGATATCTACATTTCCCACTTGACGCATTCTCTTCTTTCCTTCCTTCTGCTTCTCTAACAATTTCTTCTTACGAGAAATATCACCACCATAGCATTTTGCAAGTACATCTTTTCTTACAGCCTTAACCGTCTCTCTTGCTATAACTTTGTTACCAATGGCTGCCTGAATTGGAATCTCGAATAGGTGACGTGGAATCTCGCCCTTTAACTTTTCACACATTTTACGACCACGTTCATAAGCAGTACCTTCAAATACAATAAATGATAAGGCATCCACCGGTTCTTTATTAATAAGAATATCAAGTTTAACAAGGTTAGACTTAACATACCCCTTCATCTCATAATCAAAGCTGGCATAGCCACGAGAGCGAGATTTAAGCGCGTCAAAGAAATCATAAATTATCTCATTAAGAGGCAAGGTATACTTAAGAAGAGCTCTTGTCTCTTCCATATACTCCATACTAATATACTCTCCACGTCTCTCTTGACAAAGATCCATAATTGCACCAATATAATCAGAAGTTACCATTATTTCTGCAGAAACAACTGGCTCTTCCATATAGTCAATCTCAGATGGATCAGGAAGATTAGATGGATTAGTAAGCTCTATCATCTCGCCATCAGTCTTATGAACTCGATATACAACAGATGGGGCCGTTGTAACAAGATCAAGATTATATTCTCTCTCTAATCTCTCTTGTATTATTTCTAAATGTAGAAGTCCAAGGAAGCCACATCTAAAGCCAAATCCAAGAGCAATTGAAGTCTCTGGCTCATATTGTAAAGCAGCATCATTAAGTTGCAATTTCTCTAATGCATCTCTAAGATCTGGATACTTGGCTCCATCTGCCGGATACAAACCACAATAAACCATAGGATTAACCTTCTTATATCCAGGAAGCGGCTCTTTACATGGTTTTTCTCTATTAGTTACAGTATCTCCAACTCTTGTATCAGATACATTCTTAATTGAAGCCGTAATATATCCTACCATTCCTGCAGTAAGTTCGTCACAAGGCACAAATTGTCCTGCTCCAAAATAACCTACTTCAACTACATCAAACTCTGCCTTACTTGCCATCATTTTAATAGGATCACCAGGCTTAACAGCACCTTCTTTTACCCTTATAAAAACAATAACTCCTTTATATGGATCATAGACAGAATCAAATATTAATGCTTGAAGGGGATTGTTATTATCACCTGTTGGCGCCGGCAAATCAGTTACAATTGCTTCTAACACATCCTCCACATTAAGTCCTGTTTTTGCAGATATCTGTGGAGCATTCTCTGCTTCAATTCCAATTACATCTTCTATCTCATCAATCACTCTCTTAGGATCAGCAGATGGAAGATCTATCTTATTAATTACAGGTATAACATCCAAATCGTGGTCAAGGGCCAGATACACATTTGCCAAAGTCTGAGCCTCCACACCCTGGGCTGCATCTACAACTAGAATTGCGCCGTCACATGCAGCAAGTGAACGAGACACTTCATAATTAAAATCAACATGACCCGGCGTATCAATTAAGTTAAATATGTACTCATTGCCATCCTTTGCATTGTAGACGATTCTTACAGCCTGAGACTTAATTGTAATGCCCCTTTCACGTTCAAGATCCATATTATCCAGAACCTGTGACTGCATTTCACGTTCTGTAAGAAGTCCTGTCTTCTCAATTATTCTATCTGCAAGGGTTGATTTTCCATGATCTATATGGGCGATTATACAGAAATTCCTGATGTATTCTTTATCTATTGACATATTGCCTCCGCTTTTGTGTTATAGTTTTAGCCAACTATGTATATGCCTGCGTATATACCTACATGTATACCTACGTATATGGTATAAATACTATATATTCACTGGATAATTCTTCGTTAAGTGTATATAAGAAATTGTTGTTAGTCTTAAATAGTATTTACTAAGAACCGCCCATTGATCTGACATCCTGTCAGCAATGGGCTAGTTCCGACGTCCTGTCGGAACTTTCTTATATTGAACAATTTCTAATATACACTAAACTCGAATTAAAATCGTGAATATATAATTTTTATACCATATACTTATGTAAAAAACTATGCTATACGTAGCCTAAATAATTTTATCATATAGGTATTCTTATCGCAATGAATGTTATGATATAATATGTCATAAGGAGGGACCCACGTGTGGAGGATGCCTTATGACCGGTAATATGTCATAAGGAGGGACTCACTTGTGGAAGGATTCCTTATGACTGGTAATTTGTCCCTTGGAGCTAACTATGAATCAGATCGAACAAGACATTAAGAACAAACAATTTCATAACTTCTATCTACTATATGGTGAAGAAGATTATCTAAAAAATAAATATGCTAATCTTCTAATCAATAGTATTGTAGAAAATAAAGATTCCATGAATTATTCATATTATGAAGATAAGGATATTGATAGCAATGATGTAATTGGCACCGCTATTACTCTTCCTTTCTTTGCAGACAAAAGGATAATTCATATTAAGAATAGCAATTGGTTCAAGTCACCTAACGAAGACTTCAACAACTATCTTAGTGAAATATGCGATAGCACAGTTTTTCTGTTTGTAGAAAATGCAGTTGATAAACGTTCTAAAGCATTTAAAGCACTAAGCAAAGAAGGTGTTGTATTAGAACTTGGCATGCCAAATAGCAATGACATTAGAACATGGATAGGTAATAAGCTAAAAGCCGAGAATAAATCCATGGAAAGAGAAGCCTACCAAGAGTTCGTTATCCGTACTGATAGCAACATGGAGAATATGGATAAAGAATTTGAAAAACTCATTTGCTATATTGGCGACAATGATACAATTACTCTTCAAGATGTGGAAGAGATTTGCACAAAACAAATTCAGTCTAAAGTATTCGACATGATAAATGGAATTGCAGAAAAGAATCCAAAGAAAGTACTTGATATGTATCATGATTTACTTGCAAGTAAAGAGCCACCTATTAAGATACTAATCCTAATACAAAGACAGTTTCGAAGAAGTCTTCAAATAAAAGACCTTCGTGAACAAGGCTATTCTGATGATAGAATTGCTAAGGAGCTTAAGGTTCAGAATTTCATTATTGGCAAGGAACTTAAAATGACTAGGAACTTCTCTACTGCCACAATGAATAATCTACTTGAAGATGCATGTAATCTAGAAAGAGACATAAAGACTGGTAATATAAAAGACCAATTAGCTGTAGAACTTCTAATGATGAAATATGCAAGTTAAAAAAATCCCACTAACCATGACGGTAGTTAGTGGGAATATTTTTATATATTGAACTAGGCAATCTTGTTAACAGCTTGTGTTAGACGAGATACTTTTCTAGCTGCATTATTCTTGTGATATACACCTTTGCTTGCAGCTTTATTAATCTCAGAGATAGCAACTGTTAATGCTTCGCTAGCAGCTTTCTTATCGCCACTTGCTACAGCTGTCTCGACTCTCTTAATACAAGTCTTAACCTTAGATCTAATTGCTTTATTTCTCTCAGCCTTAGTCTGTGATACTAATACTCTCTTCTTAGCAGATTTAATGTTAGCCAATCTATACACCTCCTATTGTAATCTATCAAGGTTCTACGAATCCGGACACGGACAGTCCGCAGAACGTACCTTGTCTATATTATAGGAAATGTGTGACTATGTCAAGGTTTTTCTTGTAAATGTCTTAAATGTCTTTCTTAAAAATATAATCTGCGTCGAAACTCTACGTTATATTATCTCATATACATCGGCAAAGCCTGTAACCTCTAATATGTCCATCACATCCTCAGTCACATTCTTAAAGCGGAATTCATCAGGGTCTGGAAGGGATTCAGACATTATATTAATTACACGAAGTCCAGCTGACGAAATATACTCTGTATCCGCCAAATCCATAATAATCTCCTGAACTCCATCTGTATTCTGTTCGCGATACTCTGACAAAAGCTCAGGTCCTGTAATAGTATCTAATCTGCCTGTAATCTTACACACAAGAGTACTTCCATCTCTCTCCCATTGGACATCGAACTCTTTTCCTTCATCAGTATTTTTAACTTCGCCATCCTTTACAGTCATCACCCACATGATAATACTCTCATACGCCTTACGTAGTTTTTCTAAATCATCGGAATTATCATTCAGGCTTGTAAGCTGTGGTAGCTTCTTGGCATAAGTAACCTCTTCTATCTCGAATCCATGCTCCTTGAAATACTTCTTTGCTTCAGACACTTCTCCTTGAATTACTGTATGATTAACTGGAATATTAGCAACCTTGGCTCCGCCCTTTTGCATCATTTCTTTGATAATCTCACCATCAGAATCTGTAAGAGCTGAAAATGTCTCAGCACCAAGCTCTCTGGAATACTTATCTGCAGTAATCCACATTCCGCCATGCTCTTTGAGAATCTCTCTTATATTATTCAATACAGAATCAAGCTCTGGGTCATTAAAATATCCTAGTAGCCCATCTGTCAAAATACATATTTTACCCTTTGCGTCCTTAAGCGCATTTCTTAAAGAATCAAGATTAGTAGCATCAACTGCAGCAAAATGCATCCTCTCATTCTGTTCACTAGTTGCAATCTCTCGGATAGCTGGCTCTAGTTCTTCTACTACTGCAGGCAAATCAAGTCCGTAGAACTGTTTTCCAGCTTCAGTAAGTGCTAGTCCTCTTGGCACATATCCACATGGAAGGTCAACTATTGTATCGCAGCCAGATTCTTCCGCCATAATATTACCAATATAATAGCGTGCTTCATTAGATACCATATATGCTCTTATAATTTCTGGTGGAGTATCCGTTGCACGAGGAACACCCATATCAATCTTACTTCCAAGCTCCTTGGCTCCTTTAACTCCAGTATTCATCAGTAATCCCAAGCATCCCTTCGCAGTTGCAAATACGGGATTAACTTCCAAAAATAGCGCTTTCTTATCCATTTATCTCATACCTTTCTGTTATACTTAATTGAATTCACTATATAGAATATGCCATAACAATTCTGTATCTGTCAAATACTTTCCTTACTCTAATCTAATACTTATATCCTGGATTAATTAGATCAAGTAGTTTCTCATCGTGCTTATATGTAAGATAAGGTTTCTCATCAAGTATCATAGTTGCGCCTGTCTTAGCAGTATAAGGTTCCCATTTTTCAACACCTTTATATGACGGAACCCCAGTTCTTGCAAAGCTGGTCCAGAATCCACTCATTATATTAGCTAGTTTTGTATTATCAGATGTATTCCTAAAAACATACGGTATTTCGCTATTATGGGATGCCCCTGCAATTCCTGACTGATATGTAAATACATAACCATATACATTAGCCCCTCCCTGATTAGCCTTATGCTTCATTATTTTCAAGGTAGGCTGTCTTACAATGATATCCGTATTCTTAGCAATATCTTCATCCTCATTGATGTATGCTTTTTTAAATTCTGAATTAATCTTTCTATTAACAAGATGCGTCTCACCGGCATACGCTGCCCATTCTTCAAGATTACTTCCAATTAGAAGTGGAATATCCTTGCTTGCAGTGGCGAAGGAATCTCCTACAACAGGGTTCGTTGGAATGAAATCACCATCTACTACAGGTTGCCACTCTAAAGCATAACCACTTCCAACTTCAACTGGAATCTTATATTTTATAGCAGTCTCTTCTAATGCTTTAGTTGATGCTTTTTGCAAGTCAGCATTACTTACATTTTGTATATCTTCTATATCACTCTTCTTAATATTAAGCTCTTCTAGTATTCTTTCAGTCAGATACTTGCTTACTTCTTCTTCAGTAAAGACGGCTCCTTGTACGTCTGATGCGCCCGATTCAACAATAGCCTTATTGTATAGCCCCTTGGCATAATACGAAGTCATGAGTGCAAGGACCTTTCCTCCACCACCAGACTGGCCAAATATTGTAATGTTATTAGGGTCACCCCCGAAAGATGCCGCATTACTTTTAACCCACTCAAGTGCATTTACCAAATCATACATTCCTACATTGGCAGAATACTTATACTTATCCCCATAATCGGACAGATCTAGGAAGCCATACACATTTAGCCTGTGATTGACAGTGATAACAACAACATCTTCATCTCTGGCAAGATTAGCTCCATCATAGTCCTCATCATTTCCTGATCCAATGGAGAAACCTCCTCCATGAAACCACACCATAACAGGTCTCTTACCACCATCATTTATAGCAGGTGTCCACAGATTGAGATTAAGACAATTGTTATCACCCTCGCTATAATCTTGCGGTTCCCGTCCAAATATTGCACCCTGTGGAGATATCTCACCATATTCTACTGTATCTTTAACTCCACTCCATGTATCAGGCTTGTCTGCAGGGACAAACCTCTCTCTTGCCTTGGCATATTCTATTCCATGATAAGTATATACACCATCATCAATAGCACCTCTAATTGTTCCGTATGTGGTGTTAACAGTGGCCTTGTCAGTTGCTTGAAAAACTTTTCCATGCGCAAAATTACCACTTGTCCTATACACTGTTATCCATAAGAATAACGCTACTGCTGCAGTAATAACCATCAGAACAAGTAGCATTATCCCAATTATCTTCAATATTCTTTTTTTATTTCTTTTTCCTTTATTTCTGACACTCATTTTATATTCAGTATCTCTAATCCATGTGCTAATAATACTATCTTTTACTCAACACGCTGGAGTCGAACACCTTTTATACCAGCTTCTTTCATTATGTCTCTCATTGCCTTTGCATACATATCTCCATGGAATCCCTGATACCAGTCGATATAGAAATGATTTCCAACCTCAGTTACCTGAGTCATAATTCCCCTTTCCTGCATAGCATGGAAAGCACTCATTCGAATTCTGTTAGTATATTCGTCACCTCTAAGTGTACCAAGATAACTTACGGATACAGATAATTTTGAATTCGTCCTTTGTGCAAGTATCACATCATCTAATGCTCCTGATGCAAATGCTTTCTCATATCCCTCACATATACCACGATATAAACCACACATCATTTTAATATTCTGCTCAGATGCAAATCCCTTAAGGAACTGACGATATGTCGCATTAAGCATAGCATCATCCTTATCAAGGTCATCAACGGTAAATGTATATGGGGCATGTACTACCTGGTGCAATAAAGAAGTATCATTTCCCATAACCTTACGAACGCTAATAGGTGACATTATTCGAATTGGAAGTTTATTCTCAGGATGCACACGCTCTAATGCTCTTGCGAAGAATACATTAAGAAGTGATATTGGACTAGCTCCAATACTCTTAGCATAAGACATAAATTCATCACTAGGTGCACTTATGCAGTATCCCCTGCAATCCTCTCTTGTAAGGAATATTTCGTCTCTTATACCTTCCACTGGAGTAAATACTTTTTCTCCACCAAAGCCTTTAGCCATAGCGCTAGGGTCGGAAGCATCTACCATGCGATATGCATCCACTTCCTGACCTTCTACAACACCTTCTGTATATACTCCTTCTGGCACATCATATTCTTTACCATCTAAGGTACAATAATAATGATAGAAGAATGTCTCAAGAACATACATAAATCCTGTTCCATCTACTGGCACATGGTCTGCGTAAACCCATAATGTTTTATCAAGATAGCAGAATGTAACTGTATGGAAATTACCAGCTCTACCAAATGGTTCAACAACCTCACCAGTCTCAGACATAACAAATGGGAGGTCGTTCTCAAGAAATACCAGCTTTCCTTCTCTTATACCAACAGCATAGCTCATATAAGGATAGACTGACAACGTCTTATCCCAGGCCTTACTTATAGCATCAGGGTTTACTGCGTCACTCAAATCAAACCTATAGGTCATATAGAAAGCTTTTCTTGTAGGGTAAACTCCTCTTGCAAACATTCCTGCGCTAACAGGTCGAATCATCTTCCAATCCTCTGTTAGTGGGTCACCTTCTCTGGTCACAAAAAGCTTCCTTTCACGCTTAAAAGAGCCTCCATTAAGCGCCCTAACTGTGTCCCATCCATTACACTGTCCCGAGCAAAGAAATGCATCGCATTTAGAAAGAATATATAACGCATAGAAATAATTAACAGTAGTGTCTTCTAATGCATCTACATAAGCCTGGCCACTCCTCTTCTTTTTTTCGAATTCATTTAAGAGGGTAACACCTTTTTTCTTCATCTCTTTTACGCTTGTTCTTCTCTGTACAACAGCAATGACCTTTTTAGGAAAAGCTGCTCTAATCTTCGTTAGATTATCTTCATCCTCCGTCGCAACGAAAACCTTGTCATATCCATCCTCATCTAACCATTTCTGTATAACAGTAATCATCTGTTCTGCAGTTGCATGTCTTCTATCAGCGCCCAGGTCTGATGTTACATAATCTGTTCCTCTTGATAGTACACCAAGAACCTTCTTACCACCAATTATCGCATCAGAATATTGCTTCATCTGAGTAACAAATTCTTCTTTAAATATACTTTCATCAAAACTAGCAGGGAACTGACAGGTATGCCAGGTCATCATTAAAAAAGACAAGTTATGTAGGAAAATAGTGTTATCTTCTGTCGCATCCGCAGGCTTTGCGTTGATGTGGAAGTATCTACAAAGCAAATCATCTGGGTATCTTGTACAACCAGGTCTAAGATATGCCTTTAGTCCTTTCCCTTCTGACGCTTTGCCTACAGTAGAAATGCTGGATAATATACCACCAACTCCTGCAATTGGGGTTAAGGAAACCTCAATGTATTTAAACGGACCTTTTTTTCCTTCTGATAATTCCTGCCAGAAAAAGACATTTTGGAATGCAGTAACAGAGCTTATCTTGGAAAAATCTCTTATAGTATAGCCCACATCAAGTACGTTATTGGTAACTCTAAGGGTTCCATCCTCCTTATCATAAGGAAGACTTTCAACCCTTACAAATCTATCAGAAGGCTCTACGAACCATTCAAACCTCTCATCTGTATAATTGATTATATAATCAGTGCATTTTAAAACAACATTGGCCAAGACAATACTATATTCATCTGCTCCTTCGAATTCTACCTTTTTAAACTGCTTTAAGAAATCAAGGCACATGTTATCTGTATAATCTTCATCATAATACATCAAATCTGGCAGAATACCTTCTCCATTTGACATTTTCATGATTTTTTTTCGTGCGACCTCAGGAAACAACATCATATTCTTTGTGTATTCCAAGTCATAGTCTGGAACATTACCATTCTTGTCCGTAACATGAAAACGAATCTCTCCTTCCTGAACTAGTTCAAGAGCCTCATGAAATACATTTTCACCATGTTGTATTATTTCTAATTCCTCATCATTTCTTTCAACTATATTAAGCATAATCTCTTCTGTCCTTTCTTTTTATCAATCATTCTACTTTCTGAACATTTTCTGTTTTTAGACATAAATTCACATAATCTCACGTCTATTACTATAATTTACTATTATAATCTATTATATCAGGAATGCATATATCAGAGGTTATCCTTAATATAATACTAGAAAACACTATTAATCTACTATAAGAGACGGTTCAAAAAATCCCTTCTTAATGCAATCTTTTCTCAACTTGGTCTACAGATCTTCAATAATTCTTGCACCATGCAATCTACTGCTTTTGTATTGATGGGAAACTTAGCTGTTTCCATTGTCCAGATAAAATTCACGCCTTGATAATATCCATTTGACTCATAATCCCGAATCTTATTAAATGCATTATTTCTATACTCCATATCATCCATCATACCGAGATGCTCCCAGTATAATTCTTTTCTGTTAATGGCATTAAGAAGTGTAAAATCGGGATGTACTATTCTATTACCAGATAGCTTAATTGGCTTCTCATATAAATAGGGTATTTCATATTTATCAAGTGTTTCGGCGATTATTATTTCTGACTTCGACCTTACTCTTAGGCCTTTCTTCGTGTAGTACTCAGGAGCATCTTCCCTGAATCCCATTTTAGGATATTCTTGCTTAATCCATTGTAGGCAATAATCCTCATCTGACACATATGGCGTCTTAATAAGACTTCTCTTTAATGGATTTATCTTCTCTAATGCAGTGGCGTATGGATTTTTGACTGGGATTGTTTGAAGATTTTGCAATTCTGATATCTCTTTCTCAATTACATGCAACAATTCCTGATTATATTCTATTTGGGCGAGCAACTCTGCAAAAGATCTGTCCTTCTTTTTTATGTATGTACCACACTTATCCTGTCCGCTTGTTCTGATGTAGTATTGTACTGATTCACCATGCATAGCAGCTCTAAGCGTAGTGCCATCAGGCGCATTGCTTTTCAGTTGTATTAGTTGCTTTTTTGTTGCATCCTTAATCTGCATAAGTTTTGAAATTTCATTATCAATTCTTTTCTGATTAAGCATATTTCCTCCTTTATCTTGTTTTTCATTATTATTTCTTGATTTTTCTAGTTTTTCATTGCTTTTGAGCTGAGATTTAGGGGTAAATCCCTCATTGCGGCAATGATTTAGAAGCTTTTTGGGGATTTTCATTGCTTTTCGGCCGGGATTTAGGAGTTCTTCTCTCATTGCGGCAATGATTTAGAAGCTTTTTGGGGCTTTTCATTGCTTTTGAGCTGGGAATTAGAGTGCGAGCCCTGAATATGGCAATGATTTAGAAGCTTTTTAGGACTTTTCATTGCTTTTGAGCTGGGGTTTAGGGGTACTTCTCTCATTTCGGCAATGATTTAGAAGCTTTTTGGAGCTTTTCATTGCTTTTGGGCTGGAATTTAGGGTGCGAGCACTGAATGCGGCAATGATTTAGAAGCTTTTTAGGGCTTTTCATTGCTTTTTGGCTAAGATTTAGGGGTAAATCTCTCATTGCGGCAATGATTTAGAAGATTTTCGGGGCTTTTCATTACTTTTAGGCTGGGATTTAGGGTGCGAGCCCTGAATGCGGCAATGATTTAGAAGCTTTTTGGTACTTTTCATTGCTTTTTGGCTGAGATTTAGGGGTAAATCTCTGAATGCAGCAATGATTTAGAAGCTTTTTAGGGATTTTCATTGCTTTTGGGCTGAGATTTAGGGGTACTTCTCTCATTTCGGCAATGATTTAGAAGCTTTTTGGAGATTTTCATTGCTTTTTGGCTGGGATTTAGAGGTAAATCTCTGAATGCGGCAATGATTTAGAAGCTTTTCGGGGCTTTTCATTGCTTTTGGGCTGGAATTTAGGGTGCGAGCCCTGAATGCGGCAATGATTTAGAAGCTTTTTAGGACTTTTCATTGCTTTTTGGTTGTAATTATAACCTCATCTAAGAAAACCATTCACCTTCACGCCAGAATCATCCAGATAAAGCTGTAGTCTTCCATAATCTTGCGTGCACATATGCGGAATGCCCAATTCATCTAATCGCGAAACAACTTCCTTAGACGGGTGATGGTAGCGGTTATTAACACCAGCAGAGATTATTGACATCTTAGGCGATAGAAGTTTCAGAAACTCTTCACTTGACGAACTCTTAGATCCATGATGGGACACCTTAAGTATGTCTATATTTGATAATTCTTCATAACCAGTTGTTTGTTCTCCACGAATACAATAACCTGTCTCTTCCGACGCATCACCAAGAAGACACTTCTCTGAATCAACTGTCATGTCGCCTCCAATAAAAAATCTGATATCACTATCATCTTCTTTATACTCCCCAAGTATTGCTAAGGAATTGCCATTAATATCATCAATCTCATCAGAGCCCGCAAATACACATGTAAACTTAAGGTTATCATCTTCTACAACATCACCTTTATTCATCACAACTATTTCTACACCTTGTTCATTAGCAAGAGATTCTATATCATGAAAATTCTCTTCAGATAACATGTATTTGTCGACTACAATATTATCGATTGAATATCCACTTTCAAGTGCATCAAGCAAACCACTTATATGGTCGCTATCTACATGAGAGATGAACCAATAATCAATATGACTTATGCCTTTGTATTTTAGAAATGGAAGAATCCTGTATGTGCCCACATTCTTAACATCCGTACTTCCACCATCGAAGAAATAATTATTGTCTCCTGCAACAAGAATCCCATCGCCCTGGCCTACATCAACCATATCCATTTCAAAATCATCACAATTATAATTATTAGTTATAAATAGCACACTAGTAAAAATCACTGCCAAACATGCCAAAAAATATATCTTACTCCTTATATATTGGAGAATTATTGTTATAATATCTTGAGTTTTTTTATTTCTATAGGCGCTTGGTTGTGCAACAAATCCTCTGTTGTTATTCTTACATATGTAATCTGAATTCTTTTTCTCATTTTTTCCCAAATAATTCTTTTGACAATTCTCACCAGACAAATATCTTTTACTCTCAAATAGTTTTTTACCATTATTGTTATATAATTGATTCTCCTTCTTCTCGAACACTGCCTCCATATCCTCATACTTATACAGCAAAAACCTCGAAACAAGTAATAGCACAAGATAATAAAAAATCACTTTAATAATATCCGGCGCTCCTGTAACAATTCGCGCCATCGGAAGCTGTAAAGAATAGTATGCAAGCATTTCATAGAGATACACTATAAAATGTGATATCCAAAGAATTCCTTCACCCAATAATTCCATAAACCGTCCCAGAAGATTTCCCAAATACTCAATAATCCCTCCGTTGAAAACCACCTCACTAACAAAATCACTTCCATAAGATGTTCCTGTAACAAATACATCAAATAGTAATAATCCCCCCAGAGTTGCTGCAATTCCACCAGCCAAAGATGTTCCAAGAAGCACACCAAGAAGTGGTATCACAAGGCAATTTAACAGCACAACATAGGTTGGAATCTCATAGTATAATGAGCACACTATAGGAAGCGTTACTAACTGTATTAGAATACCTCCAAGAATTGCCTTGCACATTCTTTCCTTAATACTCGTTTTATATCCACTAGCTCTAAGCCCACCAGGATCCGAACTACCATCTCTAAGTCCACCATGCTTTGAACTACCAGCCTTAAATCCACAAATAAGTCGTGAAAGGAAGGCTCCATTATAAAAAACGCCCACCTTATTATCCACCTTATTAATATGATTTCTACCTTGATACAAATACCGCATTCTGCAATACCTGTCATATAACGAAACCAAAGGATTAACCACAACAGCAATTCCTATTACTGCTCCAAAGGAAAATACAAAGCCTGCAGAGTCAACAGTATAAGGATACATAATTAACACATATATCATTGCAGTTCCAATAGCCGACAAAGAGTCATAGCCTTCCCCTAATATATCTGCCAGTATCATAATAAGAAACATCACAATGGCTCTAATAGTAGACACACCGCCGAAGGTAAGTATTCCATATAGAATAACAAGAACAGAAGACACCACACCTGCTACTCCAAAAGGCGTACCCCTTTTTCTAAGCAGACGATATATACTCATTCCAACAATAGAGATATGAAGCCCTGAAATTGCAAGAATATGCGCAAGGCCAGACAGTTTAAACAAGTCTTTCGTATCAGAATCCAGTTCCGACTTATCCCCTAAAACCATAGCCGATATAATCCCTGCTTCCTCACCAGGAAGATTTGAGATGTATGCCTGCTTTATATTCTCCCTAACACAATAAAAAAATTCTCCAACACCTAATAAGGGTTCTTCCATAACTTCAGCAGTCCCCGTAACCTTCATAAGGGTCCCAACGGAATTATAATATGATTTCTCGTCAAAATTCCCCTCATTACGAGCAACATTCCATTTTTCTTTTTTCCCATCTACCACAATGGTAGCACCAATTGGTAAATCATCTGAATCAGATTGTAAGATAATAGCCTCGTCTGAATCTAAGGCCTGATCATTAGTAATAATATTATTGAAATATAGATAATAAGAAGTGGTCTTTTTCTCTTTCTTAGCCAGCCTGCCTTGAAATGTTATAGCATCCCCTTCTTCAATTCTATCAATATAATCTCTAT
This sequence comes from uncultured Lachnospiraceae bacterium, assembly GCA_900315945.1. Classification (GTDB taxonomy): domain Bacteria; phylum Bacillota; class Clostridia; order Lachnospirales; family Lachnospiraceae; genus RUG191. Next base: position 71,239 of record ONAZ01000007.1, read on the forward strand.
CATCTAGATAAACATTATATCTTATGGCTCCGGTTACAAAGAACACGAAAGCACATAATAAGCTAAGAATTATATAAACAATTCTTAGCTTGTTATTAATCTCATAAAACAACATCCCTATTGCATATATAATAGCAATAGCAAGAAATATATATGCTGAAAATGTTGTAGAATTAACAAAAAGGCAACCTAGTAACATTTCAATAGCAAGAGACAAAAGTAATCTCTTGTAAATAATATCACCTTCTTATATCAATTCTTATTAAACCATTTCTTTTGCAGAAACAACCTCAACTACCATTGACTTATCGCTAACATAAGTACCAGAAATGTCCAGGTTATTTTGCTGTGTTTTTGCATTATTGTTACTTATTTTAATAACTACAGATTTGACATCAGCTGAATCGCAAAGGGAATTAACAATAGAATATATAATCGCTTTATTAGATACATCTGACTTTTCTGTAAGAAGTGTTGAATCTAACGTCACATAACAGACACCATCAGATATTGCTGTATATAACACCCTTGTATCTTCAGGCACTGCAACTCTGGCATTTTCTACACCAGGTTTTTTCCGAATATTATCAAGTACAACATCTGCAATAGATATTCTCTCGTCAACGTCAACTACTTTTTTCTCGCAAATTAAGGACTCTCCATCCTCAGTCGCATAATACAGACTAAGCTCTTTCTTCGCAAGAAAACTGGCCTCTTCACCATAACTATCAATAAAAGATTCATTTGTCATAGATGGCACAACATTATTATTGTCATCAAGCAAAGGCTTGTTAGATACGTAAAATGTTACTTTGTTAACACCCTCTATTTGAAGCATGGTTTTCGCAATCGCAGCTCTTGTAAGGACCTCTTTCGTACCCTTTATGCTGTAGTAATCACCGCTAAAATCTATTATTAGATTTCCTTCATTCAACTTACACTCTTTAACTTTGACATCGTTTGGTATTGGTTGAAAGTACTTTGGGGATTCAGTATCAGTCGATAAAACACCAAGCATTTCTTCTATGATATCATCAACCTTACTGCTCTTAACTTCATATTCCTTTGGTACAAGCACCGACTTATCTATATTCAGATAATACACCGTATACTCTTCTTTAGAATTAGAGGAGCAACCAGCAAGACACATTAGGCATAGAAAAAATACAAGAGCTATTGATATTATTCTTTTCTTCATACTCAATTGCCCTCCTCTTCTATATGACTAAGTGGTATTCTCACATCAAATGTTGTTCCCTCTCCAAGTGTAGAATCAACCTTTATCTCTCCACCATGCATAATAATAGACATATGAGTAATAGCAAGGCCAAGACCTGTTCCACCAATTTCACGAGAATGGGATTTATCTACTCTATAGAATCTCTCAAATATCATATCAAGCGAATCCTCTGGTATACCCATACCAGAATCCTCAACTCTAATATAGAAGTATTGGTGATCTGAGTTTAATGAAATGTGTACAAACCCGCCAGGATTATTGTATTTTATTCCATTTTCAATTAAGTTAGAAATAGCAAGACCAAGCTTAATCTCATCAACCTCAGCTGTAATTGGTCTAAAGCTTTCTAGAACAAGTTCAACATTTTGCTTCTCTGCAATAGGTCGTAGCCTCTTAAGAATTGACTCAACTAGCTCATTAACATTTACAGTAGAAATATTAAGATTGGCATTAGACTTATCCATCCTAACCATTGTAAGCAAATCATTAATAATTCCAGTTTCACGCTCTATCTCTTGAGAAATATCTCCGATAAATTCCTGATAAAGTTCAACCGGGGCATCTCCCATACCAATAAGAGAATCTGCAAGAACCTTCATTGATGTAAGTGGCGTCTTAAGCTCATGACTTACATTGGATACAAATTCTTGTCGCGACTCATCAATAGTCTCCATCTTATTAACATATGTATTAAATTGTGATGCTAATTCCTCAATCTCTGAGTAACCTTTTACATCAATACTATTAATCTTATCACCCTTGATTCCTGTATCTAGTTGACTAGATGCATCTGTAATTGGTGATGAATATCTATTACCTAAGATAATTCCAAGTAAGATAGCAAAACCAAGTAATAAGAAAAGCACAATAAGTTCAATAGAAATAATATAATTAAGGTTCTCTGAAATAGAATTAACAGATTCCGAAGCAAGTAAAACGCCGACAATTTCTAATTCATTTTCGTCATTAATTGTTGTAATTGGAATAGTGGTTGTTATGATGTTATTCTTTCTATCAACATATGTGAGCATTTCGCCGTTGGCACTTTTAGTAACATTTTCCCATAGGAAAACCTTACCCTTATCGATAGAATAAGAATCATAAATGACACGAAGAGACGAGTCAACAAGCATAACTCGACCGCTTATTAACTGCGCTAATTCCGAAAGGCGAAGTTCCATTGTTACATCACCCTGATCATCAAGGTATCCACTTGTAACAACCTGTTTAGAAAGCACCTCAGATCGCGAATACAGATTCTCGCTTTCTGACTTAATGCTCCTTCTCACATAGGTAACATTAATTATTACTGAAAGTAGTAAAATAGGAACAATTGCCATAGAAAATACTAAGACTCGTATTTTAATATTCAATCTAGAAAATGTTCTATGCAAAAAACCACTCATTTAAAATAGCATTACTCCTTGTAGAAATATCCAAGTCCCCACTTTGTATGAATATATCTAGGTTCACTAGAATTAGGTTCTATCTTCTCACGTAAACGTCTAATGTGTACATCAACAGTTCTTGCATCACCTGGATAATCATCACCCCAGATTGTTGTAAGAAGTGTATCTCTACTATAAACCTTACCTGGATTATTAACAAGAAGAAGTAGCATATCGAACTCTTTTGAAGTCAGGTTAATTTCTTTGCCAAGTATCTTAAGCCCTCTACCCTGCACGTCAAGAGACAAGTCTCCACTATTAATAACATCAGAAGAAACTAGTGACTTATCGTTATAAGCACTTGTTCTTCTCATAATAGCTTTAATTCTAGCTTTAACTTCAAGAATATTAAATGGTTTAGTTATATAATCATCTGCACCATATTCAAGGCCAAGTATTTTATCCATATCCTCACCTTTGGCTGTGAGCATAACAATTGGCATATTAGAAAACTCTCTTATACTTTGACATACTTCAAAGCCATCCATTTTAGGAAGCATTACATCAAGAAGTACCATGTCATATTCAGTTTTACGAGCAAGGTCTAATGCTTCCTCACCATCATATGCACAGTCAACTTCCATACTGTCTTGCTCAAGAGAGAACTTTATTCCCTTAACTATTAACTTCTCGTCATCTACTACTAATACTTTCTTAGACATTTCATCTAAACCTTTCTATATAAAATGTTATACCTTAATGGAGTCTGCTACCTTATTATAGACTCCCTCTTTAATCCCTGTTATATTCTTTAAATCCTCAATACTATTGAATCTCCCCTTACTTTCTCGATACTTGATAATTGAATTAGCTTTGGATTCACCAATTCCCGGAAGAGTCATAAGTGTTTTGGCATCTGCAGTATTGATATCAACCTTATTGTCAGATATAGCGCTTTGCTGTGCCGCCATAGCTTCATCTTTCGTCTTTATCTCAAGCTTCATACCATCACTTATCTTCTGTGCCTGATTAAGACAAGATTCATCAGCATCTTCTCTTAGACCTCCTGCCATTAGAATAGCCTGAAAAATCCTGGCATCACCCTCAAGTTCATAGACTCCCGGTTTATTAACTGCACCTACAACTTGCACATAACACTTTCCTGTAGAATCAGATGTCTTGTCCTTAGAGGCTTTGGAAGAATTACCTTTACTGCTACTTGAGGTTTCGTTACCACTAGTGTCATTGACATTTGAATCTTTTTCAAGATATGACTTCTTCGAACACGAGCAAAATGTTACAACTGAAATCAAAAGTATTAACAAAATAAAGCAAATATTAATTTTTCTTTTCATAAATCCTCTCCTATTTTAGAAGAAGATTCTAATGTCTGCAATTAATATTTTAACGAAAATGTTACATTATTACAATAGTGTAACAAAAATATTTCAATTTTAGCTCGATTATTAGCACTCATTTTTTAAGAGTGCTAATTTTTTATTGATTTTTGTATATTTTAGTGTTACTATACCAATTAGGGTTACAAACCAACAAGAAAATAACAATAAAAGGAGAGATATAAAATGAGTGAAAAACATGGAAATCTATCGATTACAAGCGAAAATATATTTCCAGTAATCAAGAAATGGTTATATTCAGATCACGACATATTCTTTAGAGAACTTATCTCTAATGGTTGCGATGCTATTACAAAACTTAAGAAGCTTGACCTTATGGGTGAATATGAGCTCCCTGATGATTACAAACCTAAGATGGATATTATTGTTAATCCAGAAGAGAAAACTCTTACATTTATCGATAATGGTCTTGGTATGACTGAGGAAGAAGTAGATGAATATATTAATCAAATTGCTTTCTCTGGTGCTACTGATTTCCTAGAGAAATACAAAGACAAGGCTAATGAAGACCAAATAATCGGGCACTTTGGACTTGGCTTCTATTCAGCATTTATGGTTGCAGACTCAGTTCATATTGATACATTGTCATACCAGAAGGGCGCAAGTGCTGTTCACTGGGAATGTGATGGCGGAACAGAGTTCGATATGAAAGACGGAATCTATGATACCGTTGGAACAAAAATCACACTATTCTTAAATGAAGACTCACTAGAATTTGCCAACGAATATCGTGCAAGAGAAGTCATTGAGAAGTACTGCTCTTTCATGCCAACAGAAATCTACCTTACTAAGGCAAATGCTGAGGAAGAATACGAAACTATTGACGTAGAAGATAAAAGAGATACTGATACAGTAATAGAAGAAATTCACGAAGAAGCAAAATACGAAGAAAAGGAAAATGAAGACGGCAAAAAGGAAAAGGTTGAAGTATCACCTGCCAAAGACAAACTAAAAATTGTTAAGAGACCTGTCCCATTAAATGACACAAATCCTCTTTGGGCAAAGCATCCTAATGATTGTACTGATGATGAATACAAGGAATTCTACAGAAATGTATTTAATGATTTCAAAGAGCCACTATTTTGGATTCACCTAAATATGGATTACCCATTTAACCTAAAGGGTATATTGTATTTCCCTAAGATTAATACAGAATATGACTCAATTGAAGGTACAATAAAGCTTTATAATAACCAAGTATTCGTAGCTGATAATATTAAAGAAGTAATACCTGAATACTTAATGCTTCTTAAAGGTGTTATCGATTGTCCTGACTTACCACTTAATGTATCACGTTCTGCTCTACAGAATGATGGCTTTGTTAAGAAGATTCAGGAATATATCTCTAAGAAAGTTGCTGACAAACTTGCCGGACTTTGCAAGACAGAGAAAGAATCATATGAGAAATACTGGGATGACATTAGTCCATTCATCAAATTCGGTTGCTTAAAGGATGAGAAATTCTGCGACCGCATGAATGACTACATTCTATTTAAAGATATTGATGATAAATATGTTACTCTACCTGAACTTCTTGTTAAAGAGGAAAAGGAAGAAGCAACAGATGAAGACGGCAACAAAGTTGAGGCAGAGGTCGTTGAGGATGACAAGAAAGCCGATGACGAAAATGCTGAGCCAGAAGATACACGTACTATAGTATATTACGTAACAGATAAAGAACAGCAAGGTCAATATATTAAAATGTTCAAAGAGCAAGGCCTTACAGCTGTAATATTAGACCACAACATTGATACATCATTTATATCACAACTTGAGCAAAGAAATGAGACATATAAATTTGCAAGAATTGATGCAGACGTTACTGATTCTCTTGTTGAAGAAACAGATGACAAAGAACTTGAAGAGACAACTACTGCTCTAACAAAAATATTCAAGAAAGCATTATCTAATGATAGTCTTGATGTCAAGGTTACGAAGTTCAAGAACAAGGATGTTGCTTCAATGCTAACTGTAAGCGAAGAAAGCAGACGTATGCAGGATATGATGAAAATGTATAATATGTATGAAATGGATCCTAACATGTTCCCAAGTTCATCAACACTTGTTCTTAACGCTAATAACGAACTTGTAGAATATATCCTTAATAACAAGGATAACGAAAATGTTGATTTGTTCTGTCAACAGTTATACGACCTTGCAAGCATAGCTAATGCTCCACTTGCTCCAGAAGAAATGACAAAGTTCATTGAAAGAAGTAATAAGATTATGATGCTGCTTGCAAAATAACATATGCAAATAACATAAGGCACACAACATAAGCCCTAGCATAAATGCTAGGGCTTATTATTTATATAATGATATAAGACTTACTCTTCACTCTCTTTTACCTTAATTCCTGTATTATATTCCCCGTCAATATCTAGAACTTTGTATGATACATCAAGAGGACTCGCATCAAAGAGTTTATAGAAATCAAGCAGAATCCTTTGAACAATAAAATTAATACTGTTAGGATTAACTTCAAAAAGCACTGCCATAACCTGCGTCTTACTATATCTAATATTAATATCAGCTTCTCTAACTGATTTCTGAATTGCTATATCCATACTTTCTAAGGCTTTTTCCATATACTCATTCGTAACCTGAAAACCTTCCCTTGACAAAATAGAAAATACTATAACCACGAAATCATCAGAGTATTCTTCCCTAAGCTGTTTTAGAACATTAGTAACTTCACCTAATTTAACACGTTCAACTTCATCTAACTCGTGGTTATCAAGTATATCTTCCATGTCATCTTTTAGTTCTTTAGCAAATTCAGTTGAATCATACAACTGTACTTGTCTTTCAACAAATGAATCATCAGATATTACCACATCTACTCTTTCTTCATCTATTAGCTTTACAAATACATCCACTAATTCAGGATCAAATTGAGATCCTTTACCCTTAATTAATTCTTCTCTAATCTTACTCTTAGGTAAAGCTTTTCTATAGATTCTATCAGAATTCATAGCATCATATGCGTCAGCTATTCCAATTATCCTTGCATTTAACGGAATATCTTCTCCTGATAAATGGTCTGGGTAACCATTACCATCAAACCTCTCATGGTGATGTCTTGCAGCCTGCTCAACTCCTGGTATTGATGTTACATTCTTAAGAATATCGCTTCCAACTGTTGTATGTGCCTGAATAAGCTCAAATTCAATTCCATTTAGCCTTCCTGGTTTATTAAGCACAGTATCTGGTACACCAATTTTTCCAATATCATGCATCATACCTTGGAATCTAAGTTCAAATATCTGTTCATCATCCCATCCCAGTTCTTTTGCAATTAGACAAGCAATTCCAGCTACACGCATAGAATGACCAGATGTATATCTATCTTTTGCATCTACAGTTTTAGCAAGAGCTTCCATTGCAGTTCTAGAGAGAGATTCAACCTGCTCAATAGCTTGTGCCCTATCTCCGTCCATTTTCGCAATTCTTCTAACAGACTGAAGCAGTCCACATATAACAAGAAGTATAAGGCCCATAGACATAAATGTTCCAGACACAACAGAAAGCGTTAATATCTGATCCATTACTAATTGTATAACCCCACATAAAGCAAGGAGGCCAATACCAACAGCAACCGTCTCATACGATCTGTCTTTTCTCTTAATAAGGTCATAACAAATCGTAACAATGACAACAACTATTGTTATAGCAATCATTAATAATGAGACACTTCTAGTACTAGAGAATCCAGCAACAAATGTATAATTCAATATGCTTATAACAATCAGATTAACAAGAGATATTATGGCGATAGAAAAATACGCCCAATGATATCTTTCCTTCTGTATCCTATCAAGATACAATGCGAAACTCATTGGCATAAGTGGCAGCACAAGATATGCGCAATCTCTTATGACTGATGCATTAGGGAATATAAATTGTCTCGCAGTACAATTTGCTACTATCCAAAATGCTGTGACAAGAACTGCACCCGCCAAATAATACAAATCAACTTCTCTCTTTGCAACAAAATGTAACACTGTAGAAATGATAACAGCAATTACAGCAAGAAGCATTGCAAATAAACCAAAGAATAATTCTAATTGATTCATTTTCACAATATAAAGAAGACATGATACTTTATCGCCAATTAATACATCTCCGATTTTGCCGCCATCACGTTCTAATACTGCAGAATATTTTATTGTTACATTAGAATTAGAAGCATCCTCTGGTAAAGGAAGAAATAGATATAAATATGTACTATCAACTCCAAATGAATCTGCCTCTTCAGTATTATACACATACCAAAGCTTATCATTAAAATATATCTCTATATTCTGTCCCTTACTCCATACAAGCATGGAATTATAAGAAGTCGGAACTTCACCAAGCTTTGTTGTAATAGTAACATCTTTATGTCCTAAGAGATCATGTGAATTAGGAACAGTCACTTGCATATTGTTTCCATCTACATCAAGGGCTGTCCATTCAGTAATACTTTCAACATTATTTAGATTAGGTTCATTATTAGGCTTCTTAGCAAGCTCTCCAAATATAAGATAAGCAAAGAGCATTATAACAAGTATCGTCAAAATCCCTGCAAAAATATCTCTAGCAAGAACTCTATTTTTCAATCCGTATTTTTTCTTCATATAAAAACCACCAATAATATTATTATAAAATAATAATCTTAAATAATATTATATACCATATTGTGGAATTAAGATATAAAAAAATTAATTGCTTAATAACAAAAAAGAGATAGTCACAAAAATGTGACTATCTCAATAATAATTATATTAACAAATTAAAGAGCAACTTTACCTTGATACTCTGTACCAGCACTCTTTACTACATAGTAAGCAGTACTATCATCAACATTAACATATACATTAATTTCTTCAAGTGCTTTTCTCTTATTGTTCTCTTTGAAGTCCTTCTTGCACATATCAATTACTTCTGTGCTTGAGAAGCTCTTTCCTGCAAATTGAACATAAGCTACTTCTTGTACAGCGCTCTTCTTAGCTGTAGTCTTCTTAGCTGTAGTTTTCTTAGCTGTTGTCTTCTTAGCAGCTGTCTTCTTAGCTGTTGTAGCCTTCTTAGTTGTTGTAGCTTTCTTAGCTGGAGCTGCCTTCTTAGCTGGAGCTGCCTTAGCTGCTGTCTTAGTTGTTGATGCTTTAGCTGTTGTTGCTGTAGTTGTTGCTGCTGTCTTAGCTGCAGCTTCTTTAACGTTAACTTTCTTTGTTGCCTCTGCCATTTTAAAAGTCTCCTTCCAAAAATAAATTTGTTATACATAACAGACATTTTACTAAACAAATTTATTATAATAACAAAACTATTTTTTATCAATACGTTTTACAAAAAAATTACCACAAAAATATTTACACTTTATTATTTTTTTTGAACTATTTACATAATAGTTTTTGTTACTAAACATTTATTTAAAAGAAACATATTTATTTAGTACTTGAAAAAATGAATCTGATTTTACTTCATCAGTTTTATTAACAACAAGATTTTTTAATGTGCTTTCACTAAAATGAGAATAGTATTTTTCTTCCTGTTCTTTGATCATATCCTGTATCAATTGATTCTTTCTTTCAGCAATAACATTGGCTTTATTTTGCTCAGATAATTCCTTGTTATATTTGTTAATGCAATGGAAGAAATAATAACCATCATCAGTTGTAATCATACCAGTGTTCTTACCATTCTCCATATTAAATACCACTGCATCTACTTCTTTAGGATATTCATTTCTGCCGAATACAACACTTATACTATCAGCCTTAGAATACTGTTGTGCAAGAGCAGTAAAAGAAGTACCTGCTTTAAGCTGAGAATCAATTGCATCAGCATCTGCTTTATTAGGTGTAAATATTACTTCTGCTTCCATCATTCTAGCTTCATCTTCTGAGACTTCTTCGTCTACAGAATTCATAAGTCCATAATACACTTTTTCAGCAAGAGCATAGCGCATATACATCTTCTTAATATCAGATTCAGATGCACCCATATAACTCTTATCAGCATCAGTTAGAGAGTCATAATATTCCTCAGCTGCCTTAGCACAATTTTCCTCTTCTGATTTTGTAAGTTCTATATCATTATCTCTTGCATATAAATCAAGGCTATAAATTCTTGTAAGATGATCTAGAACAGCGGACTTAATTCCTGCTTCTAATTCTTCATCCTCTCCTTCATTCCAGAGAGAAGTATCATCAAATGTACCATATAAATTCTTATAATTAGTAAGATAAACTCTAAACTCTTTCTTGCTACATGAAAGTGGTCCAATCTTAAATACATTGCCAATGCCACTTGTTGATGAAGCATAGATATGCAAATCACCTATTGCACAACCTGGGACAAAAAGAATAGACAACAAAGTAACAAGTAAAAGCGCTACCACCTTTTTCTTATTCATTTATATCTCCTTAAATCTTACACTTTTTACCAAGTATCAATTGTAATGCAAAGTCACCTAATATACAATACAATATTTTTATATCTTTACTGTTTTTTCTAGACTAAATGAATAAAGAATTTTTTCCTTTACTTTTTTGTTAAATGCTTTTTCTAGAGCTTTAGCATATAAATCAATCTGAGCTCTATAACGCTTAATTAAATCTTCTGGTTCTTTTACACTATCCGTCTTGTAATCTAGAAGAACTATTTCATCATCTTCTATAAAGAATACATCAATAATACCCTGTACTATTATTGGGTCAAGCATCGAAGAAGCATCTTTAAACAAATTGCTAGGTTCTTCTTGCAAAACAAATGGTTGTTCAACCCATAAATTATCCTTTACATTAGCATTGTGCATACGAGTAGCAAGCTCTGAATTAAGGAAGTTTTGTAGCTTATCTTCACTAATCAATTCAAATTGTTCTTCAGTAATTAGATTAGATTTCTTCATTGATTCAATTTGAGAATCAAGCGCGACATTATAATCATCACTTAGAAAATCATAGCACTCAAGTACCCTATGCATAGCTGTACCATATAGAGCACCAGAATTTACATCTGAGCTTTTTTCTCCTTCAATAAATTTGGGAATCATAGATTGTTTCTCTTCTTCAAATGCTTCTTCCATTGCATTATGTTTTATCTCTGACACCGAATACTTTGTCTTAATATCGTTATTAATCTCATAAGGATATTCAAAGGATAACCTGTCTTTAATCATTTCTCGAAGGTTATCTGGATATGATAAAAGAAGTTCATTAAACCTTTCTTTTTTATCAATTATATATGTAAACTCAGCAATATCTTTAATCATATTATCTCGAGGTTCTACATATTTAATCATTCCATTTAGGCTTTCTTTATTAACGCTACAAATACCTCTTATAATCCATTCCATTCTATTTTTTGCATTAATCATTCTATTGTAATTCATCTTAATTCTAGAATAATTGTTCACCTTTTCTTTAGGCTTATCAAAAGCGGCGGTAAGAATTAATTTCTCTTTTGCACGCGTCATTGCAACATATAATAATCGTGCTTCTTCTCCCATATTATTTATTAACATTGTCTTTTTGATATAATTCTTATATTGAGTATTCTTTTTATATTTGTTACCACCAATATCTTGTCGAAGTTCCATTCCTATTCCATATTTGTTATGAACAAGAATAGTATTATTTGCATCCATATTTCTAATTGGGCTTCCCAAATCACTTACAAATACAACAGGAAATTCAAGTCCTTTACTCTTATGCATTGTAAGAATTCTAACAACATCATCATTTTCACTAGAAATTGATGCTTCACCAGAATCCAACTTATACTCTTCCATGGTATCAATGTATCTTAGAAAACGAAATACACCTTTAAATCTTGTCTTCTCATAATCAAGTGCCTTGTCTATTAATGCAATTAGATTAGCCCTCTTAACATTTCCATTAAAGAGAGAACTAACGTAATCAAGATATGATGTCTTATCATATATTATCTCTAAGAGTTCATGAATTGGTGTATCATTAACCATAAGCCTAAGCTCGTTAATTAAACCTATAGCATTAACAAGCCGTACAAATTCTTCCTCATTTGCAACTTCTTCATTACTATTATTAAAGGTAATAAAGTCTTCTATTTTATAGTATAAATAATAATTAGACTTAAACTCTTCTTTATCCTTAATGCTCTCTTCAGAAAAAAGTTTAATTCTCGCAAGCATATCATTACTTATATTAAAGATTGGGCTGTGAAGTATAGCCGCAAGTTCAATATCTTTACAAGGATTATCAATAACCGCAAGAAATGAAAGCATAAGTTTCACTTCAACTGTGTCAAAATAACCTTTTGTATTAGGAGATACACATGGAATATTATGATTAAGTAATGCTTCCTCATATTCTCTACCATTAGAGTTAGCGCCTCTAAGAATAATTGCAATGTCAGAATATCTAATATCTCTGTTAATTATTTTATCATCTTTATCTTTTGATGTAACTTTATATCCACTATCAAATAAATCAAGTATTCTTTGGGCAACTATAGTTGCTTCAACTTGCCTAGCAGATTCGTATAATTCGCTATTCTCGTCATTATCATCATAGTCGTCATCTGATGTATCACTATCATTTTTACCGTACTTTGAGTCAGCAATTAGTATTTCAACATCTGTTTCTTTATTATCTGAATATAACTCTTCTGCGCCAAAATAGAGCTTTGCATTATCATCATATTCTATGCCACAAGTATCACTAGTCATTACATTTACAAACACATCATTAACAACATTAAGTACTTCTCTTCTACTTCTAAAGTTCTTCTTAAGATTAATAAGAACTCCATTCTCATTATCACCTTCGTACATATGGCATTTATTAACAAAAATATCAGGATTGGCATTACGAAATGCATAGATACTTTGCTTCACATCACCTACCATGAACATATTAGAACCATTAGACAAAGTAGATAGTATCATCTCTTGCAAGTCGTTGCTATCCTGGTATTCATCAATCATAACTTCCGTATATGAATCTCTAATTTCTTTTGCAACATCAGTTATCTCTTTGGTCTCATAATCACGCAGGATATTAAGTGCAAATCTTTCAACATCGTTAAATGTGTATGCATTATTATCACGCTTTATTTCGTCAAAAACATCCATTGTCTGTTCAGTTAAAGAGATTAATTGCAAAGCATATTCTGACACATACTTACACTCTGCTAATATGTCATCTACTCTATTATTTATAATATCATCACGTACTTTATTATAAATTGATGCCATATTATTATATGCAGCACAGAGCACTTCTACTTCGTCACTATCTTTTCCGCAATCAAAAGAATTCTTCACTGATTTCTCTGCAACATTCATCTTGTTAATACCTTCAGATATTGAATATAATTCTTCAATATTAGCCGTCTCACATATATTATCAATAGATGAAAGTGCATTTTTTATTTGCTTTTGTACATAGTTATCCCCCTCGGCAAAATTTTCTTCATAATCATCACTAAAACTTATAATTTCCGTTCTAATTGCTTTGAAAGAATCAATATAATATTCATATAATTCACTTATCCAAGACAATTCACTTATATTACAATCATCACTAGTAAGATATGGTTTCTTAATTTCCTCAAGCCATTCTTTTGGCCAAGGATATGCATAAGCCTTCTGACTCAAATTGTTAATTACATCCGTTATAATAGAGTAATTAGATGTACTTGAATACAAGTCAACTAATTTCATAAAGGATTCATTATTATCACTTGTGAAGTTATTATCTAATACAATATCAATTGCATCATTAAAAAATATAGTCTCTTCACTTGAATCGCATATTCTAAATGAAGGATCTATTCCAATATCATTGTAGTTCTCTCTTACAAGTCTTCCGCAAAAACTATCAATAGTAGATATATTAGCATTAGCTATTAAGGTATTCTGTCTTATAAGAAATTCAGAATCAGGATTCTTTGTTATTGCTTCATCTAATGCTTTTCTAATTCTTTCTTTCATTTCTCTAGCCGCTGCATTAGTAAATGTAACCACAAGCAAACTGTCTACTTCTACATTGAAATTCACAATCTTATTAATTATTCGTTCAACAAGAACAGCAGTCTTTCCAGAACCTGCTGCAGCAGAAACAAGTATATTATTATCTTTCTCATCAATAACCTTCTGTTGATCTGTAGTCCATTTAGGCATCTATAATAATCTCCTTACTCTAAAGTCAAAAGCCTCTAATCTATTAGTTTGTATATATCGTCTTTTTTATTATGACTATTCAACTTAACGTATTCTGAATAACTATATCCAGGTTGTCTTATGTCAAAGCCACATATTGAACCATAAGGACAATATTTACACCCAATATCTTTTACTGGAGATGCGTCAATCTTACCTGAATACATATCACTTCCTAATTTCTTCATCTCTGATAATACATGCTTCTCTAACTTATTAATATCATTTACAGAGCAACACTTAGAGTATCGTCCGTCTAACGTTCCACTACCAGTAAAAGTAAAAGGCGCATATAATGACTTTTTACCATTCTCACATTCACTATCTAATGCTTTAGCAATATCTGTCTTTAAGTGTTTAGGAAGAATGTATTTTTTGTTAGGATCATACTGTTTACTATTAATATATTTTTCAACCTTCTCTTTATCTTCCTCTTCGAAAAATAATCCTTGAGGGATCATTTGTTTCTTAACAGCTTCTTCTATAGAATCGTTGACGTAGTCTACTATAGGATCCTTTACATGATAATAGAACATGGCAGCTGGCTTAACATTCTTAGTGCCGCCTAACGACATTCCTCTTACAGACACATCAAGATAATATATAAGTTGTAGTTGTAAGCCATTATATATCTTCGTGTAATCGATGTCTGTGTTACCTGATTTATAATCAATAATCTTGACATAGACAGTATCATTCTCTTCAAAGGTATCTATTCTATCTATTCTTCCTTTGAGCATCATATCTCTTCCATCTTCAAGAGTAATTCGAAGATCGGAAGGTTTTGCTATTTCGCTTAATTCAACTTCGAATTTGTATGGTTCAAACTTGCTATGCTTAGCTTGATTTACTAATGCATCTACAGTTTTATTCACAGTCGACTTAATCTTATGCAAACTATACTTATCCTTCGGTGAATCAAGAAGTTCTATTCTATTATATTCTTTATATACTTTGTTACAGGATTCTTCTAATAATTCCTCTCGCATACTATCATCAAGAGATTTCCATTTAATACCCTTATCTGAAAGTCTGTTAGAAAAATCTTCTAAAATATCATGATAAATACTTCCATAATCTAAGTTTTGCAGTTTTCCTTTTTCCTGTTCTTTGATTCCAAGACAATAATTGAGGAAATAATTGTATGCACATTTTCTATATGATTCTAACCTTGAAACACTGCCTACAGGATTATCAGAATCTACTAACTTATCATATAGAAGAGAATCTATTGCCTCTTTGTTATGATAGTAAAATGCTCCATCAATAATATTGTTATAATCACCAGAATTTTTACAGCAATCAATTAAACCAAGGGCAGCTGTAAAGTCATCTATATCATCTAAATCTACTACCTCTCCTATATCGTATTCATTATCTCTATGCACATAATTTCTTAACGCGGTGGATACATATCGTTTTGTTGAATCTATTGACACAAGATAATCTCTAGGAGAAATATCAGTTATCGTATCTACTTTAACATCGTCAAACATTTCTAATAGTTCATCTACTAAATATGATCTATTAAGAGCATTAGCTTCACTATCACTTGCAGAATAAGTTATGCTCACTTTATCACTTGCCTTAGTAAGAATCATATAGATATAGAATCTCTGCATAAATGATTTCTCTCTGTCAGTAGGTGCAAGATAAGAATCTTTTTTCATAAGAGCATTCTTAAGCGCTATTCTTTCTGTCTGAGATATAATACCTGTACTACAGAAATTCGAAGGTATATAGCCATCGTTAACTCCTAGTATGTATATGGCTTTAGGCTTATCATAACGAGTACGTTCTAAGTCACCTATTACTACATAATCACTTGAGGCTGGTATTGTCGCAACTTTAGCACCTTCACAAGCAGAAAGCATAATATCAATATAATCCCGTGTATCAATAACTTCATCACCAAGCAAAGTAACAATTTTATCTAGAATAGAAATCATTATTTTGTAAATCTGGGAGTATTCTTTTGCTTTGACATCATTATTTAGGCTAGTATATTCCATTACCTTCTTATTTATCTTCTCTTCAACGTTATAATCACAGAGTAACTTATATATAGCTTCTGATATTTCTTTTGCATTTCTATCACCCTTTAATAAATCATTAAATTCAACTAAAGGCGCAGCAAACTTTCTCCTTATATCATTAACATATTCTAGTTGTCCTATAAACTGATTAGGTTCATATGTAAAATCATCCCTATAGGCATTAGCCCCCCTTATCTTAGTTGCGCTAAGATAATTGTCTAATACATCAGTTTCTCTAATTGTGACATCAGTAAGATTACATCTTAGGAATTGAATAATTGCTTCATAAGAAAAATTAGAAGACACAACAAGAAATGCACTTCTTATAAATTCAATTAATGGATGAAAAACAATAGTCTTACTTACATCAAGATAAAAAGGTATGTTGTATCTGCCAAAAATGCTTTCAAAATATTCTTTATATTCTGAAAGATTAGCAACACAAAGTGCAATATCCTTATATTTATAATTTCCTTCCCTTATATCTTCCGAAATCTTACATGCCACATATTCAATCTCAAGTCTTGGATTAGGAAGGCAATGAATTGATAAGCTATCTATATCTTCTATACCTGAACACTTTTCCTTATGTCCTGTTCTAAATAGATGCTTCTCAATAAAACTTATATACCCATCTTCCTTAAAACGATAATTCTTGTCACATATAATTGGTTCATCTTCAATATCAACATTACATATATCACATATACGTCTTGTCTTAGATATCATCTCCTTACTCATGGCAAATAGTTCGTATTCTTTGATATCTCCATAAAGAGGTTCTTTGCTATCCATAGTTACAATAAGATATGACTTATCAACTCTAGGTAAAATATTCTTTAATAGTTCATTTTGAAGAGGGGTAAAGCCAGTAAATCCATCAAATACAAATTCACTATTACTTAAGAATTTAGAATCAGATATAACTTCATTAAGGCGCACCAATAACCCTTCTGCAGTTATATATCTATCTTTAATAAAATCCTCATAAGCTTTATAAATAATGGCAATATCATTAGCTTTCTTTCTAAAGGATTTGTTGAAATCCTCTTCAGATATTAATGAAGAAAAATCATTAGCACTAATATTATATTGAGAGAGTTCTGATATAAATGATTTAATCTCTGATATATATCCAGTCTTATTGATATTAGCAGAAAGGACACTAAGTTCTTCTTTCTTATCCATTGCAATTTTACGAATAAGAAGATTCTTACCTGTTTCTTCAAGCACATCTAAAGTCTCTATCCCAAGTTCGTCAAACACTCTATATGCAAGACGGTTAAAACTAAGCACATCAATATTCATTATGACATGATTAGGATGAAGTCTTACTAGTTCCTTCTGCGTAAGCATAGTAAACTGCTCTGGAACAATAATAATATAGTTCTTCTTAGGATTAGCAATTGATTCCTCAATTATCTTGTTGTATATAAATGTTGATTTGCCTGTACCTGAACTTCCTACTACAAATTGTAATGACATATCTTATCCCCTTATAAAATCTCAACTACTATACGATTATACCAAACATGTGTTTGTATGTCTATACTAAAAGACTAAACCATTTCGAATTATCCATAAGACCACCATCTGCTTCTCTAGAATGTATGTTATCCAAATCAACATATCTTAATACAGTACGACGCTTTATTGGTCTATCAGAACAAATACTAATTGTAAGTGGCTTAGCTGTAACATTTCCCACCATATCTCTTGATGTTACGTTAAGTGTCAATGATTCTCCAATATCAAGGCTTTCTAACTCACTTTTCTCAAAATCTTCTATTCCAATTATTACATTGTCATTATCTTCTTTATCTCTTGATTCAATCTTAGCTTTATTAATAATATATGCCTCATCAATATTACCTACATATTCAACAGGAATTGCAATATCAATATTATCAATTATGGGATACTCATCCCATACAGAGAAATATTCTATTGTTGCCAAACCTTCCTTTATTACTGCGTTATCTTTTTCAAGAGCGTTTAAGAGATAATCTGTCAAATTATTATTAATATCAGAAATGTACGTATTAGCTTTAATGGTATCTATATCACTATAGGTTCCATCCCTTCTCATATTCCAGCCTTGCTGGGAATACTCATATTCACACAAGACCTTTTCTTCGTTAATAAGGCTTTGTCTTTCTGCTTTTTCCTTATCACGAATAAAAATATATTCTGGAAAACTAAATGTATTGTCTATATTATACTTAATTACATCAGCCATACCCTCTTTAGTATTACCACCATTTCCATCAAATAGCATATTAAACCTTACATCAAATACACCCATGCATGTCCGATTATTGCCCCACCTTTCTCTATCTGTAAAATGTGTATTCTTAACTTGATATAATTCATTATCCATTACAAAGGACTTAAGGATAAATGAATTAGTAACATTATTACCATTACAAAGGACATCATAAGATATAGTTGTAAAATCAATATCAACATTTTCCATCCAGAAGAACTCATCGAAAGCCCTACTGTAATTAACTATAGTTCTATTGTACCCTTCAAATGCATTGTCATAATACAAATAATATCTTCCAGATAAGTATAATGATTTGCTGTCACAATTATATATATTACTTCCTGCTCTTATTGATGCCGAATTCTTAACACCATTAAATCCACTCTTATCATTATTATACTTAAGCTCAGTAAATGCTGACATAACAAGTGACGTGTATTTATCTACGATTCCATTACTGTTAACAATATTAATTAGTTTTCTTCCAACATATCTCTCCCCCAAGTCCAAGGTAATAACAATTGGAGTATAATTAGAGAGTGTAGATTTAGAGTCCATATCCATATATCTATAATCAATATCAAGTACATGCTGTCCAACTAAAAAGACACTATTATTAGAACCTATTCTTGCTTTATCCTTGATATAATATGTTCCATTCTGATATATGCCGCCAATTTTCCCTTCTAATGTGTCACCAGAATTAGAATGAATATTGCCGCCGGACTGTATAACATTTCCATCATTCACTATTCCAAATCCTGAGTTATTATATATGCTGCCGCTTACAATATTAAGAGTAGCATTATTATATATACCAACACCAGAATCGTGTATCTTGCTATCTTCAATTGTCATATTATTGAAGTTATTAACCACTGAAAATAAATATTCTGCACTAATATCGCTATTCTTAATGGACATAGTTCCCTTATTAATTATTCCTACTCCATTGTCACATGATATGTATGCATTATTAATGGATGCACATATATTATCAGTAAGTACATTGCCAAGATCAATTCCAACACAATATGTAATATATTCACTATTACCACCGCACTTATAATTACCACCATTAATTGTAAGAGAATGAGAACACCCCACTGACTCACCTGAAGCAAACAGGGATGATACATCATGTGATGAACAATTATTAAGGGTCACATTACATCTACCATTGTTATATGGATTGCCACCTTCGCTTTCATATATAGCAGCTCCTGATATATTGTAAAATGTTGTGTTATTACATATAAGAGTGCCATACCATGCGTTAATTCCTGTACCACCACCTAATGGTTTCGATCTGTCGAAAGCTGTAAAATTCTTAGAGTTACAAATAGTACAATCATTTAATGTAAGTTTCGGATTGCCACTTAGTAATTCAAGTATAGAACCCGGAACTCCTATAGAACTATAGCACAAACCCTGTCCATTAAATGTCACACCCTGAAATGACACATCAGCATTTCCTGAAACCTTAAATATATTGTCCTGGGCAACTAAGATGTATGTGGGACCGCTGTAAATAAGATTATGCCCATTACCAAATACCAGAAAATGACCATCTACAATATCAATATGTGATGTTACAAGGATATCATCATGCAAGTTAATGATGCCACCACCGCCATAATTATAATAAAGATCAATAATACAAAAGCATAGCATATCCCTTGAGGAGCCATAAAAATCTGCCTGATACATTCCATAATAAGGATTATAGCTAATACTATAGCTTGAATTATCTGCTCTCACCTCACTTTGAGTGAAGCTTTGCGGGCTTGCTCCAATAAAAACTAATACAAACACACAAAAAAACGCAACCAAAAACATCTTAAATCTTCTCATAAATACCTCCTAAAGATTTATTCGTCTTAGTTACGTCAATTGATTGAAATATATAATTTAACTTGGCACACGCAATGCGTGTTAATAATATACTCTACTTTATAATAAAAAACAAGAACTATTTCAAAAATCCATTAATTATTTGTTCTTCTGCTTCTTCCTCAGTAAGTCCAAGTGTCATAAGCTTAATTAACTGTTCACCTGCAATCTTGCCAATTGCTGCCTCATGAATAAGACTCGCATCAATGTTATTAGCATTAAGGGCTGGAGCAGCATTTACAGTAGCATCATCCATAATAATGGCATCACACTCACTATGTCCTGAGCACTTATTATTACCTTCAATAGTTGAGAAAAATTCCTGCATAGAATTATCTCTTGCAACAGAACGAGATATTACATTAGTTGAGGAATTCTCTCCATTAAGTTCAACAACAAAATCAGTCTTAGCATGTTGCTTGCCATGTGTCATAATGCTTTCTTTTACTTCGAAGTAAGCATCCTTCTTAAGATAGCCCTTTGTTACTCTATCAGTAGAATCAATACCCTTAATCTGCGCAGATTCCATAATCATAGAAGCCCCTTCTTCAAGGTAACACACAGTCTCTGGGTTCATGACATTTTCACCATTGCCATCACCTTCACCATAATGCTTCTCAACATACTTAACCTTAGCATTCTTATCTAAGTGAAATGTATGAATACCGGCATGCTTAGATGTATCAACACCACAATTATGAATACCACAACCAGCAACAATTGTTACGTCTGCGCCTTCACCAATAAAGAAATCATTATAAACACATTCCTGCAAACCACTCTCGCTAAGAACTACAGGAATATGTACACTCTCATTAACAGTACCAGGCTTGATGATAATATCTATTCCATCTTTATCATCTTTGCTGACTATGTCAATATTAGCAGTTGTATTTCTACTATCTAATTTGCCATTAGTTCTTATATTATATGCACCTTCAGGAACACCATGAAGATCAGCAACTTCTTTTAATATATTCTTCTGTATTGCATCCATATTTGTACCTTTCTATGTGAAACTAATACTTACGTTACTTGCATATAATATATCTTTGTATAATAATCCTACGCTGAGTATATGTAAGTAATTGATGTTCAGTTACCAATTAAACATATGACGAAAACCGGTGTTCAATCCGTCTCAGACGGTTCACACCTATTCGTGCCTTCCTTGGCACGAATTTTTCTCGCTTTATCAATTACTAACATATACTATCGCTTGTATTAATTTATACAAAAATATATTATACAAGTAACGCAATAATTAAAAATTACAAATTAGTCCATCGCATCCTCTAGGGGTTTACATGGTTTAGAAGCGTTAGATGTGCCGAGAAGTTTAGGGAGGACTTCATCCTTAGAGCCATAGTGCATTAGATTACCGTCAGCTAGAACTATAATCTTATCAGCAATATTTAGAATCCTCTCTTGGTGAGAAATGATTAGAATTGTGCCATCTATTGCATCACGCATTTTCTCAAATACATGAATAAGGCTCTTGAAACTCCATAGATCAATTCCAGCTTCCGGTTCGTCAAATATTGACATCTTAGTACCTCTTGCCCTAACCATTGCAATCTCAATTCTCTTAAGCTCGCCACCAGAAAGTCTTCCATTGAGCTCTCTATCAACATAGTCTCTTGCACACAGTCCAACTTCTGATAGCAAATCACATACTTCATTAATGCTTAGATTCTTACCTGCAGCAAGGCAGATTAAGTCCTTAACAGTAAGTCCCTTAAAATGGACAGGTTGCTGAAATGCAAATGATATTCCTGCATTGGCTCTCTCAGTAATTGACATATCAGTTATATCTACTCCATCAAGGATAATCTTGCCACTTGTTGGCTTAATAATTCCGGCAATTATTTTAGCAAGAGTAGATTTACCGCCACCATTAGGACCTGTAATAACTACAAAATGATCTTCTATTGTAAGAGAAATATCTCTTAGAATCTCCTTAGAATCATCTATCTCATCACTAACTTCATAAGAGATATTCTTAAGTTCTAACATGTAAAGTCTCCTTAATAATTAAACCTCAACAGTCCAATTGTACTTGTCTTCTAATCTGCCCCACTGAATTCCTGTAAGTGTATCATATAACTTCTGTGTGAGTTCACCAGTCTTAGAATCATTAATAACAACTACATCATCTTTGTATTTTAATTCACCAACAGGTGAAATTACAGCAGCTGTACCTGTACCAAATACTTCTTCAAGTGTTCCATCATGTCCAGCCTTCATGATAGTCTCAATAGCAACCTTCTCTTCATGAACCTTGTAACCCCAATCTTTAAGAATAGTAATCATAGAGTCACGTGTTACACCAGGAAGAACTGTTCCTTCAATTGGAGCTGTATATATCTCACCATCAATCTTGAACATGATATTCATGGTACCAACTTCTTCAACATACTTCTTCTCTTCACCATCAAGCCACAATACCTGCGTATATCCTTGCTTCTCTGCTTTAACCTGGCCTAAGATAGAACCTGCGTAGTTACCACCACATTTTGTAAAACCTGTACCACCCTTAACAGCACGAACAAGCTCGTCTTCTACAAGAATCTTAACAGGATCAAGACCTGTAGGATAATAAGCTCCAACAGGACAACATATAACGATGAACTTATAGCTTGTTGCCATGTGTACGCCCAAGGATGCCTCTGTTGCAAACATGAATGGACGAATATAAAGTGATGTATCCTCTGCATCAGGAACCCAGTCCTTCTCAACCTTAACTAATTCCTCAACAGCCTGAACAAAGTCCTCTTCAGGAAATGCTGGCATGCAAAGTCTCTCATTAGACTTAATCATTCTCTTGGCATTCATATCAGGTCTAAAAAGCTGAATCTTGCCATCCGCTCTTCTATAAGCCTTAAGTCCTTCAAATGTCTCCTGTGCATAGTGAAGAACAACACACTCTGGTGCAAGTTCAATTGGTTTTAACTGAGTAATTCTGGCATCATGCCAACCCTTATCAACATCCCAGTCACATACATACATATAGTCTGTCATATATTTACCGAAGCCAAGTGCTCCATGAAAGTCCGGCTTCTCTTTAAGTGTTGTTGCTTTCTCAAATCTAATATCCATTATCTTACCCTCCATTAAAATATATAGTAATCTTTTATAGAATTTAATTAATTATCCTAACCTACTAATTATCTATAAAATAACCCCAAATGTCAAGATAGGACTAGTAGTTATGATATCTCCAAAGTAGACAGGAGGCATATCAGAACTACTAGTCCTATTATTTTCTCTAGTTCTTACTAAACTCTGTAAGTTCTAATCCGTCATTACGATCTAAGGTCATCTGAATTGACCATTCCTTTGCAAATAGAAGAAGTGGTCTGCCTTTCATATCCTTAACCTTCTTCATGTCGCTGGTTCCATTGATTGAATCAACATCAATATCATCATTAGATATCCAACGAATATATTCATATGGAAGATTTTCCATCTTAATCTCAACATTATATTCATTGTTAAGTCTGTATTTT
This sequence comes from uncultured Lachnospiraceae bacterium, assembly GCA_900315945.1. Classification (GTDB taxonomy): domain Bacteria; phylum Bacillota; class Clostridia; order Lachnospirales; family Lachnospiraceae; genus RUG191. The sequence continues at coordinate 95,175 of ONAZ01000007.1, forward strand.
AGAACATCAAATTGGAGAACACCTACTACACCAACAATGATTTCTTCCATACCTGTATTAAACTCCTGGAATATCTGTATTGCACCTTCTTGTGCAATCTGAGTAATTCCTTTCATGAACTGCTTACGCTTCATGGTATCTACCTGCCTTACTCTAGCAAAATGCTCAGGCGCAAAGGTCGGAATACCTTCAAATGCAAATTTCTCTTTCGAATTACTGATTGTATCACCAATGGAAAATATTCCTGGATCAAACACACCAATAATATCACCTGCATAAGCTTCCGATACAATTTTTCTTTCTTCTGCCATCATCTGCTGAGGCTGTGAAAGGCGCATTTTCTTATCACCCTGTATATGATTAACTTCCATATTGGCATCAAACCTGCCGGAGCATATTCTCATAAATGCTATTCTATCTCTATGCGCTTTATTCATATTAGCCTGAATCTTGAATACAAATGCTGAGAAGTCCTCAGAGAATGGATCAATCTCTCCAGCATCTGACATTCTAGGTAATGGTGTTGATGTCATTTCTAAGAAATGCTTTAAGAATATTTCAACTCCGAAATTAGTTAATGCAGATCCAAAGAATACTGGTGATAATTCACCTTTACTTACTTTATCAATATCAAATTCATCAGATGCGCCATCAAGTAATTCTATCTCTTCTAACAGCTGTTCCTTCTGCTCTTCTGTTATCTCATTAGAAGATGCAGCCTCATCAACAGATATTACTTTAGAAGTTCCTTCTTTCGTACCCTTCATTGTATCTGAAAAAGTTGTAATCATTTTGGCTTTTCTATCATATACACCTTTAAACTCTTTTCCAGAACCAATTGGCCAATTAATTGGACAGGTAGGAAGACCAAGTTCCTTCTCAATATCATCTAGAAGCTCGAATGTATCGTTAGCATCTCTATCCATTTTATTAATAAATGTAAAAATAGGAATATGACGCATAGCACATACCTTGAATAATTTCCTAGTCTGTGCCTCAACACCTTTAGAAGCATCAATTACCATTACGGCAGAATCTGCAGCCATAAGTGTTCTATATGTATCTTCCGAGAAATCCTGATGTCCAGGAGTATCAAGAATATTAATACAGTATCCATCATAATTAAATTGAAGAACTGATGAAGTAACAGAGATTCCTCTCTCCTTCTCAATCTCCATCCAGTCTGATACAGCATGTCTTGCTGTGGCTTTACCCTTGACAGAACCTGCAAGATTAATGGCGCCACCATATAGCAGGAACTTTTCTGTAAGAGTTGTCTTACCTGCATCTGGATGGGAAATTATGGCAAATGTTCTTCTCTTAGTTATCTCTTCTTTTAAATCCGACATATTATCTCCTTGTTGTGAAAATTTTACTCACTACGACATAAACATAATATATATTTATACACTGTTTCTTCGCTAATAATATGTAAGCTTGAAACAAATAGTATAAATATATATTATCTTATGTCGTAGTGCACTATAATATTCTATACCAAGCCAAAATATTCCATTACCGTATCAGCGACATAAGTAAATGAATCCTTAGTACCTAAGTTAGTATTACTAGGGATTGGATTTCCATACATTAGAAACGGAACACATTCTCTTGTATGATCTGTTCCTTTGAAATCCGGGTCACAGCCATGATCGGCTGTTATCATGAGAATATCTTCGCTTCGCATTTTACCAAGAATCTCAGGAAGTCTCTCATCAAAATATGAAAGAGCCTTAGCATATCCATCCCTGTCTCTTCTATGACCATAGAGCATATCATAATCAACAAGATTAACAAAACAGATTCCTTCAAAATCTCTATCCATCATCTCAAGAGTCTTGTTAATGCCATCTTCGTTACTGGTTGTTCTTACATAATCAGATATCCCTTGTCCTGCAAATATATCAAATATCTTACCAACTGCAAGGGTCTCGTATCCTTTATCCTGTAATTTGTTAAGCATTGTGTCTTTAGGTGGTTTTATGGAAAAATCATGACGGTTGCTTGTTCTTACATATTTACCAGATGTCCCAATAAATGGTCTTGCTATAACACGGCCTACACCATGCTCACCTTGAAGAAGTTCACGAACTTTCTCACAGTAAGAATACAATTTATCAACAGGAACTTTGTCTTCATGTGCAGCAATCTGAAGCACAGAGTCAGCGCTTGTATATACGATCAAGTCTCCTGTTCTCATATGCTCGTCGCCATAATCATTAATTACTTCAGTTCCAGAATAGGGCTTGTTACATAGAACTCCACGACAGGTAATTCCTTTAATATCACTAATAATATCATCTGGAAATCCATTAGGGTAAGTAGGAAGAGGTTTGTCTGATACAAGTCCAGCAATCTCCCAATGACCAATGGTAGTATCTTTACCTGCAGAAGCTTCTCTCAGTCTACAAACTGCACCTTTAAAGCTATCAGCTTTAATATTGGCTTTGGATTTCTCCTGGCCTAGGGAGTTTGCCCCCTCAAGATCTAATTCCATTCCTTCTATATTAAAATAGCCTAAATCTCGCATATTAGGCATGGCAAAGTAAGGACTCTTAGAACATGACAAAAGCGTATTGGCACCTTCGTCGCCAAAGTCCTTAGCATCCTTAGCCTTCCCCATACCTACTGAATCTAATACTATTAAGAATACTCGTTTCATAAACATCAAAATCCCTTATAAAACCAACAATTCGCTTCGCGAATTGTCGCCTAGTCGTAAGAAATCTCCCCACATGTAATGTGGGTCCCCTCTTACGACATAACATAAAATATGCACCACATATAGTGGTGCATAATAGTCTAATTATATTTGCGCTTTCTTGCAGCTTCTGACTTCTTCTTACGCTTTACAGAAGGCTTCTCATAATGCTCTCTCTTACGTATCTCTTGCTGGATACCAGCCTTAGCGCAATTTCTTTTAAAACGACGAAGTGCGCTATCTAGCGATTCGCCTTCTTTTACTACTACACTTGACATATCTTCAACCCTCCCTCCAGTTGTAAATTGTGCATACCAACTGACTGGGTAATAAACATTTGCACTTATGTAAGTATACCGACAAATGGTGGAAATGTCAAGAGAAATCGATAATTATTATGTATTATTAATAAATGCTCATTGTTTATAAATTGTTAATAAAATTAATAAAAAGTTTATAATTTGTTCGATATAAAGTGTGTTATACTATCTTCATCAAAGTTACTCTACTTTGATAACATAAGCATTCTCTTATGTTAATTCCACTTCTACCAATAATAAATTGATTTGGAGGATAATATATGACCAAAAAGAAAAAACTAAATAAAGACGATTGGCGTAATGCCACAGGAAAGATTGAGTATAGTATGACTAACGACTATATGTTTCGTATGGTTTT
>ONAZ01000043.1 GCA_900315945.1 uncultured Lachnospiraceae bacterium
TCAAAAATCAACATTTATAATAATTATATATAAAGAAACAGACCTGCATTGGCAATGGCCAATGCAGGTCTGCTATTTAGAGACTATTTTTACAGCCCCCCCTTTTATTATTGTGTAACTATAGGAAAATACTTTTTTACTAATTACTCACCCATCTTTGCTGTCTTAGCTGTAGCTGTGCTAGATGCGTCTACCTGTGGTGCAGCAAGATTAACAGCTTTAACTCCAACTGTAGCATCAGGCTTAAGAGCTGATTTTGTCTGATTAAGAACCTTAATCATAACTGGAGAGTAGCTATCAAAGTGAACTGTACCACGACCTTGAGAATCAAATTCAACTAAATCTTTCATTGTCTCAATCTGTCCAGTTGTTGTGTTGTAGTGCGTTGCAACACCAAGCTTACCTGCACAATCAGCATTCTTAACTGTTACATCACCACCAGCACTATTAACATCGAAAAGAAGTGTCTTCATTACTGTTGGTTGCTCTGTAAACTGATCTGCAATTGAAGCAATTGAAGCATCAGCTTCAACTCCCATATCATAAGCCTTAGCAAGTGTAGCTGTATCTGTTATAGCACTAACTGTTGCATTACCTACAGCTTCTACATTCTCATCAACCTGACCCGCAATCTCTTGTGCCTTTTCCTCATCAGTCTTAGCTTTAGCACTTTCAGCAGCAAATACTGTCAAAGTAACTCCCATTACCATTACTGCTACTAGAAGTAGCGATACCATTTTAGATACTTTACTCATTTTTTTCTTCACCCTTTCTATAAAATATTACACAATATATAGTATATTATCACCTATACTACATATAATATAAACGAAGTGTTACATAAAGTCAAGTAAAATAATACTAAAGTATTGTATTTTTATACAAAGTATTTATACCCTATTCTACTACTTCAACGCCTAGAAAATTTTTCTCAGGAATAAAGTAATATATCGAAAGAATTATCTTAAGTAGCTCGTCCTTATCTATCATATATCCATCGTGCTCATTCCAGTCCATAGACTCTCCCGGAACCTTAATAATATTATCCATATTGTATTTTGCCGATAAAGCAAGAGAAATCAATTCAACATACTGGGTTGGATTAATATCAGTTGTCATATATGGCGAAATAACCGGTATAAAGTCGGTCGCCTTAGAATAATCTTCCTTAATATACTCTTTTGCTTTATTAATAAATGCGTTGACAAAGTCTTTCTCCCTATCCATACGTTCCATATTAGTGTAATGAATACTTGTATCCCTATATTGAACGAAGTCGAGAACTTGTGTGCCACACATATGCTGTGTATCGCCTGCTTTATAATTGATCCAATGTGGATCAGATGGATCATGAATCTTACTAAATATTCGATAATCATGTGAAAATGTAATATCAACACCATCTACAAAATCAACTATATCAGCAAGTCCGCCGAAACTTATAGCAACATAATTATTAATATCAATATTAAGCAAATCTTCTACTGTTTTCTTTGTTAGTTCTGCACCTTCTGCACTAGAATGAGCATAAGCATATTGAAGACAAAGCTGCTCATCTTTAATATAATTAGATAGTCCTTTTCCACCACTTTCATCAACAGGCACGATGGAATCTCTTGGTATTTCAATAATTTTTATTTCTCCAGTTTCTTTGTCGATACTAAGAACTACAATTACATCGGACTGTCCGTTATCACCAAGATTTCCCGTCTCATTTTCTATTGGACCATCCTTATCTATACCAAGGACAAGAATATTGTACATATTGTCCTTCATGTAATACTTTGTATCGTCTACCACCAAATACTTCCTATTAGTAATCATCCCATCTGTGATTATCTTATAAAGGATTATTCCAGCAGTACAGAGTAGCAAAACTGCTAAAACAATTAATAACACAATCTTCTTTTTAGACATAGTATCTCCTACTTTGTTGCATAATCTGTAATCTCAGACAGATAACCTACAACAACATATCTTTTATCATCCATTCCACTTGGCATACATGTTAGTAGTGTGCATAACTTAGAGTCAGAATTAATTGCAGCATCTTGTTTATAATGACTATAGCTATCGTTAATACTTTGTAAATAGGCTACATATTGTGGCACACCAGCATAGAAATCGAATTTGTAAAGTGGATGTTCATCACTAATACATGCTGCACAGAATATCTTATAGGTATATTTATGCTCTGGCGTATATATGTAGAACGTATCATTGCTATTAAAGAATCCTTCATATTCAAACTTATGAAGCTGTTGGAACATAGAACCATTTCTCATATTATGACCATATACAATAGTATTAGCATCATGAAAATCTTTGGCATTCATGGCTTCTGTATATATTGCACCAGGCAATCCTTCATTTCTTTCTATAGTATGATTTACATAATAAGAATCATCTGTCGGACTTTGAAGTATCGGATAAGCAATCTCTGTACCCGGAACCTCCACATAAGCATACACATCAGGATTAATTGACTTATAAGACGTAAAATCAATTGGGCACTCTTCCTTAACCTCAACTTTTTTGACTTCACCTACCATAGTTTCTTTCGGTTTTAGTACAAAATACAAAACGATGCCTACCACAGCTAATACAAGAATAATTGCTATAGTTACTATTATCCCAATCTTCTTACTGTTTTTCTTATTGTTTACCATGACTATACACTCACTTTCAATATTATTTTTAATCATTCGTATGTTAGCTCTCATGCATTAGTCAATTATAGCAATACTTTAGTATTTATTCAATGATAATGCTAATATTGTTAATAAATTCTTAATAAAGTAGTCACACATTATTTCACGCATTGTGCTATACTCCTTCTATCAAAGCAAGTCTGCTTTGATAACATAAGCATTCGCTTATGTTAATTCCACTTCTACCAATAATGAATTGTATCGGAGGATAATATATGACAAAAGAGAAAAAACTAAATAAAGATGATTGGCGTAATGCCACAGGTAAGATAGACTACAGCATGACCAATGACTACATGTTTCGCATGGTATTACAGTCTAACAACACTG
>ONAZ01000012.1 GCA_900315945.1 uncultured Lachnospiraceae bacterium
AAAGTACATTTTTATATGTAAATCATCCACTTTAGTCGCAGATGTTTTTACCAAATCATCTATACTAAGTCATGTTAGGTTTTCGGACAGTCTCCCCTTCAACATTATCTGATGTTAAGGTGATCCAATAATCCAGTGACACTAAGTATATCCATGATATTCTTATTCACATTTCGAAATACCAGCTCTCCCTTACTCTCCATTATATCATTGATGTTTAGGATTGCTCGTAGTGCTGCAGAATTGACATACTTTACATCCTTCATATCAATAATCACGCTGTCGTGTGCCTCACACTGTTTGGTTGTTTCACTCTCGAACTCCTCCACTGTTAAATGGTCGATCTTTCCTTCGGGAGCTATAACAGCTGTTCCATTTTCATCATAAACTTTGATTGTCATTTTTATTTCTCCTTTCCAACTAGAATTCTTTCTCGATTGTTAGTACGTTCTTACCGTTCTCATACGCATATCTGACATTACTCATAATCTTATTCACAATAAAGATACCGAGCCCGCCGCGCTTCCTTTCGCGTAGTGGCAGCGTTATATCAGGTTCCTTCTTGGTGAGTGGGTTAAACGGTGGCCCACTGTCTATAAACGTGATTACCATCTTACTGTCCATGCATTTGGTCAAAATCTCTATCTCCCCACCATTCTCATAAGCATATAAATCAATGTTGGCGAGAATCTCAGAAGACGCGACGATAATGCTTCCTACCGTATCATCATCACACCCTGCCTTCTTGCATTCTTCGTCAATATAATCGACCACGCTGTCATAGCTTTCTTTATCAAGATAAAATGTTTTGCACTCAGGACCTGATACATCGCCAATTGCTACACCAAAATTTGTCTCGTCGATATGAACCACCTCCTAATCAGTACTCGATAGCTATGTTGGTGACGTTAAAGCCTAACACCCTGTTATAATCAATGGAAGAACTCAGCATACGCGCCAGTTCTAGTCCCGTAATTCGCTTCCCGCTATTATCAATATAATTCGTAGGGTCGAACTCCACACCATCGTCACGCAGACGAACATTTACCTGCTTTGGGAAAACGCAAACGCACACATCAATGGCGTCACTACTGCCCTTGGATGAATAAAGGGCAATATTATGGCATAATTCCTCCACCGTTACGCCTATCGCATTGACTGTTTGATCCGGAACACTGTTCTTCTCACAGAACTCCATGGCTTCCTCCGAAGCCTTAACAGCCTGGGGAATATCCTTGGTGACAGAAAAGTCATACATCACGCAGTCTACTTCCTCGATTCCGAGTATGTTCTGCTTGTGTTTCACTTTCATGCTGATAAGCATCGCCACCAATATAATAATAACGGTCACTGCCTTAGATACTGGGAAAGACGCCCACAGCCAGTAGATTCCGTAATGGGCGAACCAGTACATCAGCGGCACTATTGTCAGCACTCCGTCAAGAACAACTATCAGGTTGGCTAGTCCCCTTTGTTTTGTGGCCTGGAAAAATGACCTTAGAACATATATGACTGCCAGAATCGGAATGTTGATAGATAAAATCCTAAAAGTAACGGCAAACACCTGCGTAATCTCAGGGTCCGTCAGTCCATAAAGCATTGCCAGCTGCACAGGGAAAATCTCGGATATAATAAACACAATCATGGATAATCCGATTGTGATAATCATACCGTAGCGCAGCGTTATCCGTTGACCGTTGCCATCCTTCTCTCCGTACAAGGCACCGAGAATTGGTAGCAAGGTCATAGATGCTCCTTCCACAAGAATAAAGGCAAGGCTATTTAAGGAAAATGTTACAGAAGCAATCTTTCCTCCCATTACACCCGTGAAGGAAAGAATAATGGCGTTTGTAAAAAACAATCTCAAAAAATTGCAGACGTATATCAGCGCAGAAGGTAATCCCACACTGAATATTTTGCCAAGAGACTTAAGCTGTCTTAATGCGTCCTTGGTAAAATGTACGGTCCTCTTCTCTGACTTGATATAAAGAATGGTCAGTGCAGCGCCGACTAAATAGCCGGTGACAGTCGCCCATCCGCCTCCTGCAATTCCCCATCCGAACACAGCCATATAGATGTAGTCACATATTAGGTTGACTATGTTCGCTACGATTGGAAGCGCTGTTGCAATTTTCCTTAGTCCATCAGTTCTCGCATATGCTGCCGTCTGGTTGACCACGGCAACTAAGGGCGTAACTACCCAAAGAGGCAGAAGGTAAGCCGAAACAAGCCCAATGAGTTCCTCCTTCCCCTGGGTTAGCAGCATGGTGGTAGGTCCCATCAAGGCGATGCCAATTATCGCCATAAGTGCTGTGGACAGTACCCCCGCCCAAAATGACAGGGTAAACACAGTATCAGCAGACTTCTGGTCACGCTGGCTCTTATATATGACGGAAAGCGTACTCCCGCCAAAGGTAAAAAGCGCAATTGGAATAGCCCGTAAAAACACGATAGATGTCGTCAAATTAATGGCGTATAACTGCTCCGTGCCAAGTATACGACCCACCATGATTCCATCTAGAATACCAGATAGGTATGTAGAGGCGGTCATGGCAAGTGTAGAAATTAGCAGGGCATTATATTTTCTATTAAGTAGTGTACCACTTCTTTGCATTGAATTATCCTCTTTTATCGCTTCAGATTATCCTTACGGAAGAACAGGAAACCTCGTAGTACATTGATAAAGTCATCCACATATTTCTCATTGCTGGCATTCCAGAAGAAGCCCATGCGCGCAAGAATCTGCGTGGTAAAATGCGCATTGAATGGTAGCGCTGAAATCTTCTTACCATGTGCAGTATTCATGTAAGCAGTCATACTAGAGAGAATCTTAGCCTTGTCAGGATCTTTTTGTGCCTCGTTTAACGCTTTGGCAAATACTTCATACTCTACGAATTCAATATTGCTTCCGCTACTGTTCATCTGACGGATGATATCGCCTAGTGGAAGTGTATGGTTGTTGACTGCGTTGAACATGCAACAAGCTCTCGGCGTTTTCGCAAGCTTAATAAATGCTTCACAAGAGCGGTCGATTGGTCCCATGCAGACCTGATTCTCAATCATGGCATATGGAAAGCAGCCAAGCATGCTGTAAGAACGAAGTCTACCCATGAAATTATTCGTTAGGAAGTTAATCTGGAACTCACCGTCCGATTCGCGTGCAGCAAGTGTTCCCACACGGATGACTTTAGCATCCAGACCTTCCACAGCAGCCTCAAGCACAACGCGCTCTCCCATCAGCTTAGAAGATGTATATTTATTGTCAAGTGTCTGTCCGAAATAAAGGGACTGCTCGTCTAACTCTTTGCGGCTTAGTTTCGTAATATCGTCCGTTGTACCTGCAACAGATACCGTAGAGAAGTGAATCAGCCTTGCACCAATCTCCCTACATAGTTTAACACAATTGCTTGCTCCTCCGACATTGATATCTTCAATATCAGTTCCGTTGGAGAAATGCTTTACGTTGGCCGCGCAGTTAAATACAGTATCAATCGGCAGTTCTTTCATCTCTTCAAAATATTTATAGTCGGTCACGTCGCCGTTTAATACCTCTACACGCTCAGCAAATTCCTTCTCTAGGTCGGAACCGAAATAGTAGAACATGATATTCTCAAGACGCTCACGAGCTGTATCAAAGCTACCCTTACGAACCATACAGTACGCCTTACCGCTCTCATTCTTTAAGAATTCCGCTAGTAGGTGCGCTCCCATAAATCCTGTGGCACCTGTAAGCATAATATTTCCTACATCGCGAAGAGGCTCTACCATGAATGCTTCCACGGTATTTCCGGCAAGCAATTCATTAATCTTGGTGTAATCATAGTCATCGAAATTAAATAGTCTATTAGTATCATGGACTTCACCGTCCTTGAATAGTTCCGCTAGAGCTCGAGGTGTGGTATATTTGAAGATATCACCATAGGTTATCTCGAAGCCGTTCTCTGAAGCATCAAGCACAACTGCAGTAACGATAAGTGAAGTTCCTCCAATCTCGAAGAAATCATCCGTCGCTCCAACTTGCTCTAATTGAAGTGCTTTCTTAAAGGATTCGCAGAAGAATTCTTCCGTAGCATTAGCAGGAGCAACATATTCCCCGAAACTTACTGGTACTGGGTCCGGCAGCCTATTGATATCGGTCTTACCGTTGGCCGTAATTGGCATCTCGTTCATCTGCAGATACGCTGTAGGAACCATATAATGTGTCAAATGCTTCTTCAACTCACCCCTTAGCTTATCGACGTCAATTTCAGTGTCGGCTGTAAAGTAAGCACAGAGATTATCCTGTCCGTTCAGTTTGCGGATGACCACCTCTGCCTTCTTAATATGAGGCTGCTCAGCAAGTAGTCCCTGGATTTCACCTAGTTCTATTCTAAGTCCTCTGAGCTTGACCTGATTGTCAAGTCGTCCGAGAATATGAACATTTCCGTTCTTATCCCATTTCGCATAATCTCCAGAACGATACATCCGTTCATTATCGTATTCTACGAAGGCTTCAGCTGTCTTCTCTGGCAGATTCCTATATCCCTTCGCAACACCGATTCCGCCGATATACAGTTCGCCGATTACTCCGTAAGGCGCAAGGTCTCCAAATTTGTCAACAATGACTTCATGATAATTAAGAAGTGGTCTTCCAACCGTAACATAATCAGCATTGGTAAGGTCTGCCGCATTGCAGGATACTGTAATTTCCGTCGGACCGTAGGTATTGAAGATTCTGATATCTGATGAACATTTCCTAATGGCGTCGCGTAGCGACATTGGATATCCTTCGCCACCAGACATCACCATCTTGCATCCACTCAGCTGCTTTCTGAATGGCTCATACTCTATGTACTGCTGCAATCGTGATGGAGTAGCGTTGATGCAATCGACATTGTGCTTCTCCATTAGTGTAGCCAGTGCACGTGGGTCATTCATCTCATCCTCAGCGGCAAATACAAGTGTTTTTCCGTTGCAGAACGCCGCCGTATGCTCCTTGAAGGACATATCGAAAGATATGGTCGTCACGGATAGATAGACGCTTATATTCTCTTTTAAGTAGTGCATATGCACATTTGCAGGATGAGGCATAAGATAATTACAGATGCCCTTATGCTTAAGCATAACACCCTTAGGCTTGCCTGTAGAACCGGATGTATAAATCATATAACTAAGTTCGCTGTCACTCATGGCAACGTCCGGATTCTCCTTATTATCTCCAACCATCACGTCTACTACATTAATTGCTTTGTCGGAAGGATAGTCTGAAAGCTTGTCCTCAGTTGTAATAATAAAGGATGCTTCAGAATCCTCGATAATGTGATTGATTCTGTCAGCCGGATACTGTGGGTCACATGGGATAAATGCTGCACCAGCCTTATTTACTCCGAACATGCAGGCAAAGAAGCAGCTCTCTCTAGGAAGAAGCAAAGCTACGCTATCACCTGTCTTAACGCCCTTTTCCATTAGGTTATGGGCAACGATATTCGCATTTTCGTTCAGCTCGCGATAAGTAAGCACAGCATCCTTAGCGATAAGAGCGGTCTTATCAGCATTTTCCATAGCACTACTTTCAAAGAGCTTATGGAGCAATGTAACCGGAACATCCGAATCAGCTACTGTCTTATATGTATTAAGGCGCTCTATTTGCTCATCAGGAAGAGCAAGGGCGTCGCGTACAGTTTGCGCTCCCATACCGATTAGAGACAGAGTAGCTTTAAGCTGAGCGATGAAATTCTCAATGACTTCATCCTCAAATAGCTCAGTAGAATACTGCACCATGAAGTGAAGACCCTTCTCCCCTTTTCGGATGACGATACCGATGTCACGGCTCATCTTCTGAAGTGGTGCATGAAGCTCCACGCTAAGGCCATCCTTATCATACGCCGGCGGATTCCACATAAAGTTCACGCTTACATCAAAGATTGGGCTACGGGATTCATCACGTTGCTTTACAAATTCAGCTACAACGTCCTCGAATGGCAGATGCGCACCATAAGTCGCATTTCTCACCGCGCTGCTTACACTATCAAGATAGTCTCTGATATCCTCGGAGAGCTTCGGTTTCACGCGAACGGGAGCCGTATTGACGAACATACCTATCACATCGTCTGCTTCCTCTGGACGCATATTAGTTGGAATGCCAAGCACCACGTCCTCTGACGCAGTATATTTGCCAAGCACCATAGAGACAGCGCTGAAGATAAGTTCGAACTCCGTCACGCTGAAACTGCGAGCAGTATCGTCAAGAGTTTTAAGCTGTTCGTTGTCATAATCGAAGCTTATTTCCCTGTCAGACAGCGGATGAGCCCTAGGTCTCTTGCCCTTAAGTGGCATCTCATTCGTAGGAACGCCGTCTGAGAAAAGCTCGTGGTAGAAAGCCATACCGCTTTCGTACTTATCCTCCAGACTATCATCGTAGAGGTCAGAAAGGTCGATTTCGCCAGGCATAATTTCGGCGCCATCGATTCCTTCAATCAATTCCTTAACAAATGTCTTAGCAGAGCCTCCGTCAAAAGCAATATGGTGAATTGCAAGATGCAGGATAATGCTGCCGTCAGCAACCTCATAGAGTGTCGGACGGACAGGTATAGCCGCATCCAGATTGAATGGTTCATCGTAGCTATCTACAATTGCAATGACCTCGTCGCGTGTCTTAGCTGTCTTTTCTGCAATCTCAGGTAGCTTATCAGAGAGAATGCGAACAGGAAGGCCGTTCTCCTCTCCATAATATGATGTAAAGGCTTCGTGTGCCTTAAATACAGCACTAAGTGATTGCTTTACCGTCTCCATATCCGAGCCATTGATAATGACAGCAATATTGAGATTATAGACAGTAGAATCCTCATGCATCTTCTGTTCGAGATACATGCCGCGCTCCGAAGGAGTTAGTGGATAGATTCTCTCCTTTTTATCCTTCTTTTTGATTTTCTTGCTGCTGGCTTTCTGAATCAGCAGACGCTCAATCATGCGAGGAGTCTTCCCTGCAAATATGTCAGCAGTCTTAATCTTGTATACTCCGCACTGGGCCGATACCATGGCGCACTTAATTGAATCTCCGCCAAGAGCGAAGAAGTCGTCATCGACACCTACATTTTCCACACCCAGCACACTCTCGAAAGCAGCACAAAGTGCTTTCTGCATATCCGTCTTAGGCGCAGCGTAATCATTCTTGAAAGCACCTGTTTCAGGCTCAACCAAAGCACTTCTGTCAAGCTTACCGTTGGCATTGACAGGAAGAGCGTCAAGCTTAACAAAAAACGCCGGCATCATATAAGGCGGCAGCTTTTGTGCGATTTCTTCCTTAAGATCATTCTCGTATACAGGCTCTTTCTCCGTATAATAGGAAACAAGATAGACCTGGCCGTACTGGTTCTTAAAATCCTTCAATGCGACATCGCGAATTCCAGGGAACTGTCTTATGATTGCTTCTATTTCTCCAGGCTCCACACGCTGACCGTTGATCTTCACCATCCAGTCCTTACGGTTCAGATATATGATATTGCCGTCCTCTCCCTTTTTGACAATATCACCGGTCTTTAGTAGCTTCTCATAACCGTCCTCTTTGGCAAATGGATTATCGACAAAGGTCTTAGCCGACTGTTCTGGGAGATTGATATATCCATCGGCAAATATACCTGCAAGACATAGCTCGCCTTCATCTGCCTCGCGGCCTTGTTCATCTAAAATGTGCATACGAACATCACCAATCGGCTTACCAATCGGTGTATTACTGTAGGCTTTATCAATTTTGAAATACATAACCGTAGCAGCAGACTCTGTCTGTCCATACATGACAAAAGTTTCAAACTTATCGGAGTAGAAATTAGTCACGCGCTCACTTCCAGTGAAAACAGTGCGAAGGCTGTCTCCCTTTGGCTTGAATACCTTCAGCATCTTAGGGCTGATGAAGGTACGATTAATCTGATGCTCTTCAATGAAATCTGCTAGTAGATTCGGATCTCTTATGGCTTCAAACGGCATCAGATAAGCAGTAACACCTGTAACAAGAGGCGCGAAAACACCTTGTACCGATGCTACAAAAGTAAACGGCGCAGCCAATGCTACTCGTTTGGCATCTGCAGTTTTAACATCATTAATATAACGGAATACAGAATCAGATATACTTGCATGAGAATGAAGCACTCCCTTAGGCGTGCCTGTAGAACCGGATGTGTAGATAGCAAGCGCTGGGTCTTTCGAATCAGGTATATCAAAAGATTCCAGTGGCTCCTCGCTTTCAATGTTCCTTAGAAATTTATCGTTGATTACCGCCTTGGCATTGCAGTTTTCTCGTATAAACGCCCGACGTTCCTCAGGATAGGTTGCTGACAGTGGCACAAATGCGCCTCCCGCCATCCAGACAGCGCACATTGCTGCAACAAACTCTTTACATCGCATCATCTCGATACTGACAAAATCGCGTCTTGAAACTCCCATACGGACAAGTTTTCCTGCAATCTTTCTCGCATATGTATCAAAGTCACTAAATGTATAACTGTTATTCTCCCCTTCATCGACAATAATTGTCCTATCAGGAATCTCCTTGACATTCATTTGAATTCGGCTAAGTAAATCTTCCATATTACCCTTCCTTTCGTGCATATAATCATAGTAATTATAGCACAACATAACTGCCATTATTGAATTAATCTTCCTTGCCTTTGCCAATATACTTTAAGCAAAGCATTGTAATATCATCGAACTGTTCTGCGCCATTAACGAATTCATTAACGTCTTCTCTTACGCCATTAATGACATCTTCAGGTGATTTATAAGGCACCTTATTTAGAGCATTTTCCAGCCTCTCCATTTCATACATATCTCCGATAGAATTGTTAGCTTCAACAACACCATCTGTATATAAGAATATGGTATCGCCAGATTCTAATTGTAATTCATTATCAGTGTAAACTTCCTTACCAAATGCCCCAAGTAACGCCCCATGCTTCTCCTTAGAAATTGCGAACTTACCATTACCTGTCATAATAGCAGGAGGCTCGTGACCAGCATTAGCGTATGTAATAACTCCCGAAGCAATATCAAGAATTCCCATCCATACAGTAACGAACATAAAGCTCTTATTACCTTTGCTTATTTCACAATTCACATCAGTAAGAATCTCCCCTGGGCTTCCACCACTCTCAGCTCGATACTTAATTAGAATCTTAGATGACATCATAAATAATGACGCAGGAACTCCCTTTCCAGAGACATCAGCTATCAGTATGCACAGGTGATTGTCATCAATAAGGAAGAAGTCATAGAAATCACCACCTACCTCTTTGGCAGGGTCCATATTGGCATACAATTCGAATTCATTTCTATCTGGAAATGGCGGAAACTCACTAGGCAACATAGAGTTCTGTATATCGGAAGCCATTCTCAGCTCAGTCTTTACCCTCTCTCTTTCTGATGTAATTCTTTCTAACTTGTCAGCGCTATCTATGATACGCATCTGCATGGATTGTATATCCTGATACAAATCCCCAATCTCATCATTAGACTGTACTGGATGCTTAATTACATCTTCCTTGGCAAATACATCATTTTTCGCAAAACCTGTAGCAGAGTCAGACAACTGCTTGATTGGCTTCGTGATAAATTTCCTGGTCATGAACATACTTGCAATAATTGTAAGAATAATTAATACGATAATGAATAATGCGCTATTTAATATGAAGGTGTAACGCTCTGCAACTACATCATTCATATCAATATCTACTCCTACCTGGGCTACACTTTCAAACTTGTCACCAACGAAAGCTTCAATCTTTTCGCAGGCTGTACATAACCATTCTCCGTTGTATTGATATATTGTGGCCGGTATACGCTCATTACCTTTGTACTTAGCAAACTCCTCAATTGGAGGCTCTATTGTACCAATATTTCTAAGACTCTCATCCGGGTCAATCAGGTTATAAGTTACTCCATCTTCAACATATTGAATATATACACTTTTTAAGCCAAATGTTTCTTTAGCACCCCTTAGATTATTATTAAAGAAATAATAATCATTATATAAACTTAGCGATTCCTTTTCTTCCTCAGTCATATTTTCAATACCTTGAGTCATAGGATCACGTTTGGGATAGGTGTTTCTCATCCAATCTTTAATAATCTCGTCATCATCTGCTTCGATTGCTCTTTGTCGAACTTCACGAAATTCATCAGTATTAAAGGTCTCCCATAAATACTGAATATCATCAAATGATACATACCCCTCTGATACAGCTGATGCAGCTCTTTCTACCTTGTCGAAATACAGGCTTTCTACCTCATTGGAATATATGGTATATGAAATAACAATAAGTCCAATTGAAACTATCAGAATGCTTGTGATTACTAAAATATTAAGCTTTAATCCAATGCTAATTCGCCTTCTTTTTTGTTCGTTCTCCATACCATTTCTCCTATATATCTAATGAACGTTTTGTATTATATCATTTAATTTTCAGTCTTTCAATTCAAGATGCGGGACATTGATTTTTCCAGAATCCTATTATATAATTACGATTAATTAATTCTATCTACTATTAGGAGAACACGCTGATGTCAGATACAGCTTTTATTAAAGATGAAAATGTACTAACAGTAAAGCCATCTGGTCGATTAGACACAGTTACATCACCTGCATTAGAGAAGGAAATGCAATCATACTTTGGCGATGCAACTGATATAATAATGGATTTCGAGAAAGTAGAATACATATCTTCTAGCGCTATGCGTGTTATTTTGGCAGCAAGCCACGAAATGTCACGTAAAGACGGTTCATTTAAGGTAATCAATGTAAATGATAAAATCTATGAAATCTTCGAAACAGTTGGTTTCTTAAACATGATTGAAATTGACAAGAACTAGTTCTTATCACCAACAACCTCAAGTCGTTGTCTTTCTACCATTTCAGCAAAATAACCATTTTGTTCGATTAGTTCATCATAGTTTCCTTCTTCGATTATATGCCCATCATCAAGAACGAGTATGCGGTCGCAATGACGAATAGTTGACAGACGATGTGCAATAATAACTCTTGTACATCCCATATTATCAAGGGCATTAGACACCTGTTTTTGTGTCTTATTATCAAGAGCACTTGTGGCCTCATCAAACAGAAGTACCTTAGGCTTAGGTGCAACTGCTCTTGCAATCATCAATCGTTGCTTTTGTCCACCTGATACTCCACCTTCACCTTCTGATACTACAGTCTGCATTCCCATAGGCATAGAACGAATATCATCTGCAATTCCCGCAATCTCGGCGGCTTCCCAGGCATCTTCTGATGGTAATCCTGGCGCTGTTAGAGTTATATTAGAATATATATCTCCCTGAATCAGTCCACTTTGTTGCATAACACTACCAATCTTACGGCGAAGTGTTACAACATCAATGCTCTCTAGATCCTTATTATCGTAGTATATTGTTCCCTTCTCAGGCTTCTCGAATCCAAGCAGCAGTCGCATAAGGGTAGACTTGCCGCATCCAGTTCTTCCAACAATTGCAACATATTCACCTGACTTAATTCTAAGTGACAAATCCTTAAGAACATAAGGAGAATCCTGGTCATATCTAAAGCTTACATGTTCAAGCTCTATTCCACCTCTAATATTTGTTACAATCTCTTTATCGTCCTGAGTCTCAGGCACCGTCTTGAGAAATGGCTCTGCAATCTCAAGAATGGGTCTTATCTGCGCTGCCGACTGAGCAGTACTTGCAAGCAAAGTAAATGCACCCATAAGGGAGCCATAAGCCGATATAAATGCAAAATATGAAGACTGATTAAGTCCACTAGCTGCAGAAAAATAATATAGAACAATAGTAGCTACAAGTGATATTCCAGTTGTAATAGCCCCATTTATCCTAATGAATAGTGGAGCATTGAAAGTAAGCTCGGCTTCATCTGCATATTTGCCCATCCACTTAGCGAAGACTCTCTTCTCAGAACCAGATAACTTAATCTTCTGAATTCCAGAAATAATTGAATAACTCATACCTGATTCCTTAGCTGTTCTATCCATAGACTCTCTGCTTATTCTTACCTGTACAACTGTAGTAATTATAGAGAATCCAACTGTAATTAGAACAATAACAATTGAAGGTATCACAAGTGTTGGCGCAAATCTAAAAATCTGAGTTACATATAACAGAGATGTTATACTTGTAAGGCTAGTTTTCATAACTATACCCATAAGGATTGAACACAGCTGATTAACTGACATAGCACGATTCTTAAGCTCCCCTGGACTATATTTTCTAAAAAAGTTCACAGGAAGAGACATAAGTCGCATCATCATAGATGACGAAACTCCAATAGATGTCTTAATCTCTATTCTGTTAGTTAGCATTCCACTTACTGTAGATAGAAGCTGTGATGATATGGAGACGCATATTATACATATAGCAATTCCAATTAGAGCATTGCCACTTCCACTATTAAGAACTGGCCCTGTCAAAGCCTTCGTAAGTCGGGGTATAATTAATCCAACTCCTGACAGTGCAAGTGTAGCAATGATAATCATAGCGATATCGTTGCCTGATATGCAGCCTCCCATAAATTTAAGCAAGTCACGAATCCCTAATTCCTTCTGAGGTAATGGTCGATAGAAGCATATAGCTTCTGAATCAATAAGCTTTTCTGTCTTAGAGTTTAGCTTGCACATTTGTCCTGTGGCAGCATCCTTATAATAATAGCCACTGAATCTCCTTGGAAGAAGTGCTACTGGTCTTCCATCTTCCTTAAAGAATCCTAATATGGGACCATATGAATCTTTGTACCATCCCTTCTTAAGTTCTATGTCACGACGCATAATCCCATGTGGACGCAAGGAATAATCTAATCTCTCATTAATGCCCTTCACATTATTAGGCACCTCTATAGGCTTGTAATGATAGTACTTAAGTATATCATCAATTGCATCCTTAGAAGTAATCCAATCAGCGCCCATGCGTCTGGCATTTCTCTCCCCCATGACAACGCCCATAACTCGAATATAGGAATCATCAAGGAGCTGATCATCAACTTCTCGTCGATTGTAGATTTGTTTTTCAAACCAACCCATTGTCTTTCCTCCTATTCGTTCTCTATAAGCTCTGCATAAGCACCATTTAACTTCATGAGCTCTTCATGTGTTCCTCGCTCTACCACTTTTCCATGGTCTAGCACAATTATCTCATCACAATCACGAATTGAAGATAGGCGATGAGCAATAAGAATACAGGTTACGCCTCTTTCGACAATAGAATTCATAACCTTATATTCTGTCTTGGCATCTAAAGCACTAGTAGCTTCATCTAATATAATAATTGTTGGATCCTGAGCAAGGACTCTGGCAATCTCAAGTCTCTGACGCTGACCTCCTGAGAGGTTACGGCCACCTGATAAAACCTTACTTCTATAACCATCTTTCATATTGAGGATATCATCATGAATCTGTGCATCCTTAGCAGCCATCATCACTTCGAAATCCATAATGGTATCATCCCACATCTTAATATTGTTCTCAATACTGTCTTCATAAAGTGTTATATGTTGGTCAACTACAGCAATTGAACCCACCATAATGTCTCTAGGATATTCATTTCTAGGCTTACCATCAAATAGAATCTCGCCACTCCATGGCTGATACATACCTGATATTAGCTTGGATATAGTGGACTTACCACATCCCGTGGCTCCAACAAGGGCAATCTTCTGACCCTGTTTGATAGACACAGAGAAATCCTTAATTATTGGCTCTGAAAGCTTTGAATAACCAAAAGTAAGATTCTTAATCTCTACATTTCCAGCAATCTTAGACAAGGACTCATCAAGCAGCACCTCCTTAGGACTTTCCTTAACTGAGACATCCTCTGGATATTCCATTACATCCTCTATACGCTCCATCTGAGTTCTCATTTCCTGAATTGTTCTACCTGCATTAACAAGAGTCATGGCTGGTGCCATAAATGAGCCTAGAAATCCCTGGAACATCATTACACCACCAAGGCTAAACTGTCCTTCCATAGTTAGCCATACTCCAAGAATCAGTACGGCATAATTGGCAATAGTTCCTATAAATGTAGGTATCAATCCAATAGTCTGAGATATCTTCATGGACTCAACATTACTAGAATTAACAGCTGCCTGGTGACCTGCCCACTTCTGGAAAAATCCCGTCTCTGCACCGCTTGCCTTAATTGTCTCCACCATATCTATACCCGCCACTGTAGTAGCTTCAAGTATTCCATTGTCACGCATTTGCACACGAGCAATATTAATATTCTTCTTAGCAATTATTCGCGAAATAACTGTATTAAGAATCATTGTAGACAAACCAATTAGGGTAAGCAACACGCTTTGTCTTAGCATCAACACAAGATAGAATACCATCATAATAGAATTAAGAATGAGTGGTGCAAATGTGTTAGCAAGGCTTCCTGCAACAGAACTGTTTAATGCAATTCGAGACTGTATATCACCTGACAGTCGCTGAGAGAAGAATTCCATAGGAAGATGAAGCACCTTCCACATATAGCTTGTACTTCCTACAACAGACATTTTACCATTAATCTTAAGAGAATAGACTGCCTGAACACAAGATACAATAATCTGGACAGCAGCAATCACGAATAGAAATGATACAAATGGATATAGCCACTCTGGGTTTTTACCATTGAGAATCCTATCAAGAAAGATACGTGAAGTAACAGAATTAACTATACCGAACAAATAAGAAATTATAGTTGCAAGCATGACAAATACAACCGCCACACCTGCGCCAACAAGACGTTTTCTGGCGAACTCTACTGTACTTCTTCGCTTGCCCGATGGTTCGTAATTCTCTGACGGAACAGGAATAATAACTATTCCAGTAAAGGAGTTATCGAACTCATCCATTGATACCTTAACAACACCCCTGGCAGGGTCGTTAATATAAGCATATCTACCCCTAAAACCATTTAACACAACAAAGTGGTTCATATTCCAATGAATAATACAAGGGTAGCTACATTCCTTCTTAATTGCATCAGGAGACATCCTGAATGCTTTGACATCAAAGCCATATTGCTGCGCTGCAAGATACATATTCTTAGCACTTGTTCCATCTCTTGAAACACCACAAGCAAGGCGCACCTCTTCTAAGGGCACCCATTTACTATAATATGCCATTACCATAGCAAGACATGCAGCTCCACATTCTAGCGCTTCAAGCTGCATAACTACTGGCACCTTTGCTACACCTTTTGTGAGTGTTGGTTTGACTTTGCTTCTATCTCCCATCTATTCTCACCTACTTTCTATAAGAAATTCAATGGGATAAGTCTCTTCAACAACAACTTCTGCAACATATGTGCCATCAGGAAGTATTACATCAGCATTTGCCATAGTTCTACCATATTCATCTTTATCTACAGTAGATATTATAAATTCATCAGATTCAATCTTGAATTTCATTCCTTCCTTAAGTTGACCATTATACTGTCCTGTAGCTACCAGCTTTGCTTTGTGGTCCTGAACATTAACAACACCATCTACAATCGTATCTAATGTGCCAACCATAGACCACACAAATAGCCCTGCAAGCAGGGCTATAACAGCCAGGAGTACAATCCATACTCCCGGATTAGTTACCTTGAGATAACTTGTAAGATCATCAGGACTTGATATATGGTCTATTGCTTTCTTTCTAAATAAATTGTTTTCTTTATCACTCATAATCAACCTTACATTAACACAATAAAACTATCTTAGAGCTCATTTTTATAGTAATGTCCATGCTCAAATTTACATTTGTAGCATATATACTTGTCTTTGTTTATAAAGCACATTGTATACTCATTACAATTAGGACATTTTTTTCTAGGAGCAGGGCGATTCTTATATTGTACATTCCACAAATCGCAAGCATCTGAGCCAAAGCAATGACTACCAGCTTCAACAGTAGATTCACATCCTTCGTATAAAAAGCTTCTCTTGCCACCAGCAACCTCATCTAGTTCTTCCACTGATAGCTCTACAGCAGCACTAGGGTCGTACGCTTTAATTCGCTCATACAAATCCTTTGCTTCTTCCTCGCTAAGCTTTCCTCCATTCTCTTCTATAATCGCCTTTACTTCCTCTACGCTTGTAGCATTAGTTAACTTCTCATCAACTTCTTCTCTTGTAAGACTCATATTCCTACCTCCTTTTTTTAATTACTTTGTTACATTTATGTCAACATTTATTAAGTAGCTCTTCTAGAAGTTTCTCTTTCTTATCCTTCCAACCATCTCTATAATACTTGCATGTATCAAGATCTTTAGCAAGATAATCAGTAGGATGATCTCTTACTGCAATAGCACGACATCCACCACAGCAGTCTTCCTTGTATTCACACTTTCTACACTCAGGATTATGCTTCATATAGTCTTCTACTGTAAAACTAACTATATCCATATAAACTGAGTCTTTGTCAAGTATTTCCTCAAGCGGAGTCTTAAGCATATTAGGGAATTGCTGTTCAATGGGTCCTCCAACCATAGACATACATGGCAGAATATTACCTTGTGGTGACACATACATTTCCCTTCTTACATGGCCGCACATCTGTGCCCTAGGGAACAACTTCACATCTATATTCTTCTCGTGCAAAGCATAAGGCTCTCCATCAGGAACATCACAACTAAAGAAGCCTTCCAATCCAATTGACACAGGCTTTCCATCCTCAAAATAATGCGGAATATATTCTAAAAACGCCTCAAATAACTCTTCTTTTGACAAAAAGTGTTCTGGCTCATTAGTCCATTCACCTAAAGGGGATGCTGACCCTATCTTAACATGACTAACACCCAAAGATGCAAGGAGATTAACAGACTCTCTGATACAACCCACGCTCTCTTTACATAATACCATGGATATACTAACAAAGCATCCCCGCTTAACACATCTATTAATTGCATCAAGTACTATCTTCTCAGCGCCATCAACACCGCGCATCCAATCGTGAAATCCTACACCATCAAATGAGAATTGGAAATTCGGCATAATTCCTTTTTCTTCAAGCCTGTCAAGAAAACCATCTGTAACAAGAAGCCCATTAGAATAAATTGTATCAATTACAAAGTCACGTTTATTAATCTCATCAATAAGGTCCCAGAAGTCAGCTCGAACCATAGGCTCACCACCAGTAATATGAAGATTCCTGATTCCACATCTGTCGAAAGCATCAAGCATGGTCATTAATTCATCCCATGTAGGCTCTCCCTGAGCTGCGTGAGGCGCCGACATAAAGCAATGCTTACACTTGTAATTACACCTTCCTGTAATGCTCCACTGAATTGTCTGCTTATAACGGGCATTATAGTATCGATACTTCTGATAGGGCAGTAATTCATCGCCTTTTTTTGCCCTTCTTATAATATGGTTTTTCTCCCAACGCTCGTATATAGATCGCTGATTATCAGTAAGCTTACTCCATTCAATATCTGTTACGCCATCACAATCCATAATCAGTTTATAGCATTCTTCAGTAAAGAATTCCGTTAATGGAGCTTGTCGATATTGAACTGCAAATGGAAGCAGCTTCCACCCACGAAATGCATATTCTTTTTCTAATATATATCTTCGTATTGAATCTGTCTGTTCTACCATAAGCTCATAAAAAACCTTATAATAAATCCCATGAAGCCATCATATGTCTTAGCTGACGGAATCTTAATTGTTGTATCACCTGACACCTGATAATTATCTGCCTTAATAACCTTGGTATCTTCAATATTAGGCTGTACTACATTAGCTTGTGGTACCACTGTAGGCGTAGTATTAGGCACGTTATTATTCTTCTTAGGCTCTAATACATATAATTCTTCTTCATCCTCTTCGAATACAACTACATCGTCTTCATCAGGATCATCTGTATATCCAATAATAAATGGTTTAATCCTGTCTGTCTCAAATGTAATTCTTCCCGTAGCTTCATCATAATTAATAGGTCTAATTACTGTTAGGTCATTGAAATCTCCATCATCTTCTAATAAGTAAATAATATAGCGTCTGTTAGTATTGCGTATTTCATCTGGAATCTCAACGCTTATAGCTAGAGGTTCTTCAACCTCTGTTATGTCAAATGTATTATCACCCTGTTGTATAATTAGTGTTAAGTCAATTAGGCTTCCAATATAATACTTTCTTAACTGCTGATATATAGTCCTAATATCATCATCAGTAAGTGTATCTGTTATATCATCCGCTTCAATCCAGTAATTAATACCATCTTCCTCATCTTCGTAATCAATGACTTCCTCATCATCGTAATAATCATCATCGTCGTAATAATCATCACCCTCGCCACTGTCATCACGTTCATCTACCGGCTTTGCTGGAACAGGAAGCTTAACGTCATTTTCAATTTTAGCCTTCTGCGGATTCTTATCCTTCACATCTGGATGGTCAGTTACATTATTAATCTTGCCCTTTTCCTTTTCAACTTTGTCGTAGGTAGAAGCAGGTACCTCCTTAATCTCACTAACTACGCAACCACCATCAAGGTCGCTGTATCCCTTGTCTCCGATTACTTTGTACCATACATTGTAGCTTCCAACCTTCTTTCCCGTTGGAACATTAACTGACCACTTCTTGTTATTATCATTACTTAATCCATCAAACTCTGGCGCTGTATTAGCATCTTCACCAAGAGCGTAATAGATTGTGCCACCAATTACACTTCCTGGTGTTACAAGCTCCATATCCTGACCTGAATAGTACAATCCTTCCTTAGCCTTAGGCGAGATTAAGCTAGGAGTCTTAATAGCTTCAGGCTCCTTATTAATCACTTCCTCATCTGCCTTATAAGCTATGGCAAATGGACATATTCTACTTGTACTAAATGTTAATTCATTATGTGCTGAGTCAAATTCTGTAGGATTAATTACAGTAATATCTGACGTGTCATCTTCATTAAGTCGAAGTATTACGAAGTTTCTGCCTTCCTTAACATATTTGTTAGGAACATCTAATTCTAACTCTACATTCTCCTGTAGATCTGTAATATCAACTGGCTCCTCATCTCCAACCTTCTTGTAGAGATTCAAATCATATATTACAGGAACCTCATATTCCCTAAATCGATTATATAGAACCTCCTTGCTATAATCATCTAAAGTATCTGTAATATCCTCTTCTTCCATCCATATGTTAACACCCTGCTCCTTCTCTTCCTTAGGAATGTCAACTACTTCTGGAAGTTTCTTCTCTCCAGTAACCTTTATTACTGGAGGCTTGGTGTCTTCAGTAGGCTCTGTAATCTCTGGAGTCTTATCCACAGAAGTATCTGTAACCACAGGGACTTCATATGGCACGTCGTCATCTTCTTCATCCTCCTCTTCTACAGCTTCCTTCTTTTGCTCAATAGATTTTCCAATCTCAGCTACGACACATTTTGGTGCAACATCTTCATATCCTTCTTCACCCTTAATAGTGTACCATACATAGTATTTGCCAGGCTGTGAAGCTTGTGGTACTCCAACACCCCATGTCTTGTCTTCACTATTACTTAAACCGTCAAATTCAGGCGCAGTTGTGCCATTTGTTCCAATAGCATAATACATCTTGCCGCCCTTAGCTGAACCCACTTTAACAAGTGCCTGATTCTTACCATTATAGATAAGTCCGCTTCTAGGCGTAGGTGCTGTATATGCAATCTGCTTCTTCATAGCAGCAGAAGCATCAAGCTGAATTACAAGTCTTGAATCATAGCCTGGAGCTTCAAATTCCATATGCAGACTTCCGTCGCTATTAAGCTTATTAACTATAGGTGTAGCAATATATGTAACATTGTCTTTCTTCTTATAGAATAATTGAACTCCCTTTTTAGCATCAACACTTGCTGGGATATCAACCTTAATCTTATCTCCTTCTACTACATCTAATACATCTCCTTCTTTTGGAGAATCTATTTTCTTGCCAGCAACCTCAATATCGAATTTAACATCACCTTTATATCCATTATTACTTAGTTCTACTGTTGTCTTAACATCCTTCTTAGATTTGCTGCCTTTTCTAAAATAATCAGTAGTATCTCTTACTTCACCCTTTGTTGTTTTTTCATCTGCCTTAGCGGATTCAACTGTTTTAATCTCACCTTTTACACACACGGGAGTAGTATGAGAGTATCCTTCATCTCCCATTACCACATACCATACGTTATATATTCCTGGCTTCTCTACCATAGGAACAGCATGCTTCCAAGTTCTAGAATTATCATATTGACCAAATGGATTCTCTTTATCACCATCAAACTCCGGGGCGGTCTTATCATCTTCGCTTAATGCATAAAATAGTGTTCCACCCTTGCAAGCTCCCGGTTCAACTACTATATGACTCTTACCATCATATACTAAGCCTTTAACCGGTTCTGGCGCACTTGTAATCTCAGGGATTTTCAGTTCAACAGGCTTGTTCTTTACTGTATAAGAAATGTCAGTATCACAAGCAGGCATAGTATATTTTGCAAATATCACTCCATCACTATTGGTCTTATACTCTATTGGCTTAACTACTTCGTTATGCCCATCTTTAGAGTAAGTCAATTCTAATTCCTGAAGCTTATCCTTGTTTTCAAGACTAACTGTAATCGTATCTCCTGCAGTTACATAAGTAAACCTACCATCATAGGAATATGCAAAGCCCTCTGAGGTATTATATTTTGCATTTTCATAGGCATCTTTATTACCCGTTTCGTTAAACACATGTGCCGTCAGTTTATATTGTGTACGCCCACAGACGCACTTATGTGTTGTCTCATTGTAATAATGAGGTAATTCAATATCCTTTCCTGTTGCTTTGCAATAAGGACATATTGCTTCATGAACATTTACATTCTTATCCTTATATTGTACATCTATATGACTACATGGAGTAACTACAGCATATAAATCACTTCTACAAGCCGCTTTTCTGTCATCCTTCTTAACAGGCTTCAATTCCTCTACTTTAGTACCAGTGCTAACAGATGCACCGTCATATAATTCTATATTACCATCACTGTTAGCTCCATCACCACGACCTATCGCATAGGAACCTTTGTGCTTAGAAATAGCTGCAACTGTTCCTCCTGTAATCTTAACGTTACCACCATTTCCTTTATATCCACCACCAATACCTGCTCCACCAGCATCTCCCTGCGTTATTGCATGAACCAAAGCTGCTCCTAGTATTTCAACTGCTGTACTCGTGGCGCCATTTGCTGCAGCTGCCGCATTTGGACCCCCTGCACCAAATGAAGTCTTAAGCAAAATTGTTTTATCAGCATCACCAGCACTTGCTGTAACATTTCCACCTGATATTGTTACAGTTCCTCCGTTACCTTTAATTCCGCCACCAATTCCTGCGCTTTTCCCATTAGAAATAGCTGTAACATCTCCACCTTTGATGGTAACATTTCCTCCATTACCACCATTTGTATTTTCGCCTAAGCCCTGTTCACCTGCACCAATGCCTGCACCTCTTGCTGAAATAGCCACAACTATACCACCATTAATGTTAACTACTCCACCATTTTTACCTCCACCAATTGCAGCGGACTTATGAGATGTAATAGCCGTTACTTCGCCACCATTAATAGTAATAGGCGCACCCTGGTCTTTGTATTGACACGAACCAATAGCACATCCAGCCAAGCCAGAATTATCCTCTAGTACCTCTGCCTTAACTACGCCACCATTAATAGTCACAGGACCGTTCTTACCACGATGACCTGCACCTATTGCAGCGGCACCAGAGCCTTTATTAATGGCATTAACAGTACCACCATTAATCTCTATTTCTCCACCATTAAATGAACTACCACTACCACTAGCATTGGCGCCTCCGCCAATTCCTGCTCCATACCAACCACCAGTGGCTGTAACTTCACCACCATTAATTGTTACTTTTCCACCTTGATGACCATCAGCTCCGCCACCTATACCTGCAGCTCTAAGACCACCAGTAGCGTTAACTTTACCACCATTAATAATTACAGTAGTTCCACTTCTATCCTCTGAACCACCAATTCCAGCACCCCATTCGTCTGAACATTTTGCATTTACTTCGCCACCATTAATTGTAACAGTTCCCATGTTCCAATTTCGCTGACCACGTCCTATACCGGCGGCATAATTTCCTCCTGTTGCATATACAAATCCATTATTAATTGTTACATTTCCAAATCCGCTTTTCTCACCGCGACCGCCACCAATTCCTGCAGCGTATTTGCCACCGACAGCTTCTATTATTCCACCATTAATAGTCAGATTACCACCCATAGTATCACGCACAGCACCAATACCAGGTCCATTCTCAGGCTTCGCCTTAATAGTTCCTGTAAGCCCACCTAAGCTATTAGACTGAGCCCATATAATTAATTCACTGTCTTTAGTTATATATATACCATTATTGGCTTCCAGATATGAATTATCCTCCAGTATAAGATTAACCTTACCAGATATTACTACTGCATCACTAGTAACCTTTTCACCAGATAATACATACCAACCATCAGACATATTATTGGAAAATTCCTTGCAGTCGTTTCTAGTTCGTATAATACCATTATCAATGTATGGAACCGAAGCACCTGTTGGAGCTGATACTTCGACAATATCTTCAATAGCACCCCATGACAGCTCCGAATTGATGCTGTCAGTAAAATAATCTGTAGAATTAACAGGCACTTCCTCACTATAAGAAGATTCATTAGATACTACATTCTCACTTGGTGCAGCTAGTGCTGTAACAGAATTGGTTACCATTATAACTGCAAGGGATATGCCTATTGTTCTTTTTATAATCTTATATATTTTTGACATAATATAGTCTCCTACCTTTTATAATAATTATCTATAGTATCATTATTCTCTTAACTGATTTATTATAACAATTAATCCGACACATTTCAAGACATGTGTCGTTTATCTTTGTGAGTATATTGCATTTTATTTTAAACATTCTCTTTATCTTTATCTTCGTTATCCTTAACGCCCCATTTTCGATAAATTGCTGAAAGCATTGCTCCTGATATGTTATGCCACACAGAAAAAATTGCTCCTGGAACAGTAGCCATTGCAAGATTAGGGAAAGAAGTTGTTGCCAGACTACTTGCCAGTCCTGAGTTTTGCATTCCAACCTCAATGGATAGAGCCTTGATTTTCGGAATTGGCATTTTAAATATCTTACCAATAGCAAATCCACTTAGATAGCCTAACAGATTATGAAGTATAACAACTATTAAAACAATATATCCTGTGCTTAATATCTTCTCAGAATTATGTGACACCACTGAACCTACAATAAGGCATATTCCAATTGTAGATATTGTGGGAAGTACCTTAACTGCTTTCTCGGCGAAATTAGAAAACACTCTATTCAATATAAATCCCAATCCAATAGGAAGAAGTATTATCTGCAAAATACTTAATATCATAGATAATACATCAACATCTGCAGAAGTTCTAAGAAGCAGATATGTTATAAGTGGCGTAAGGAGTGGAGACAAAAGTGTACTTATGGTTGTCATTCCAACAGACAAGGCCACATCTCCCTTAGATAGAAATGTAATAACATTACTAGCCGTTCCACCAGGACAGGTTCCTACAAGTACAACACCTGCAGCAAGTGCAGGATCAAGATTGAATACTTTAGTTAAGAGAAATGCCAATAGCGGCATAATAATATACTGAGCAAGGCATCCTATTATTACTTCCTTAGGTCTTGTAAATACTATAGCAAAATCCTTAGGCTTAATTGTAAGCCCCATGCCGAACATAATTACAGCAAGAAGATAATTAATCCATTTAGTATCAATCCAGCTTGTTGATGCTGGAAAAAATAGGGATACAATGGCAATAATAAGAACAATTATGGCCATATATTTTTCAAATAGTTCACAAATCTTTACTAATACTTTCATCGAATCTTATCCTTCTTTAAACAGCTTCATCATCTCGTTGGTAAGACTTAGATTATTAGGCTGCAGCTCTACATCTTCTCTATTAACCCACTCAGCATATCTAAGTTCATTCTTATCCATATGAATTGTATCATCACCATCAACTTCACAATAGAATCCCATAAGAATATCCTGGGCCATGCCCCACGGCTGTGATTTATAATACTTAATATTCTTAACTTTAATTCCAGCTTCTTCCATTACTTCTCTTGCTACAGTCTCTTCAAGAGTCTCACCAATCTCAGTAAAGCCGGCAATCAACGCGCTATGTGCATAGCCTGTTCGATACTTAGTAATAAGAATCTTATCCCCATTAGTCACACCAACAATTGCGGCTGGGTTAATTCTTGGAAATACCATATTGCCACAGGAGTCACACTTAAGAGCACGCTCTTTATCGTGGAGGTGAAGCTTGCTGCCACATTTGCCACAGTATTGATTATCAACATACCATTTCCACAAATGGAATGCGGTAAATACTGCATATACATCGGCACCAGTCACCTTGTCTCTTACATCCTTGATGGAATAATAAGTATAATTATCTAAGACAATTTCCTTCGGGGTGTCCCAATTATTGTACAGGAAATATCTCTTATCATCTACGGAGAATAAATATATTGAATCCCCCTTATTTATATCCCTGCTTTTAGGAAATATAGACATTAATGAGTTATCTCCAATTAGTATCTCTCCTTTATCATTGAAGATAAGAAGATAGTCATCTCCGGTTATAGTATTATTGCGATATTCATTATGTAATTTGCTAGGATAAATGTCTTGTATCATTGTTAAAACTCCTTAGATTAGTTAGTGGATTAGGCTTTAGGAACAGTCAATTTACTAACATCAACCACATCAATGATTTGACTTTTTTTATCACCTTCAATAAAACCTATTGCATATAATGGCAATGTAATAAATCCTTCACCTTTTCCAACATTGGTATCTGCAAATTTAATTGCAGGATGGACTCCATACTTCTTCTGATTCTTAATAACATACTTCATACTAGTCGCCCTATTATTTGTAGATTTACACTCAATAATATTCGTTTCCCCATTCTTTTCAAACAAAAAATCCAACTCCGGCGAGCCACTTGGTGCATGATAGTAATAAAGTTTTATATTGTTAGACGCAAATGCTGAAGCAACCATATTTTCTGCAATTGCACCTTTGTAAGCACTAATATCACCTTCGAGAATCTTCTTTGGCACATCATCTCCCAATTGGGATACTAATAGGCCAGTATCAACAAAGAATACTTTAAACTCAGAAGATTTCTTGACACCTTCAAGAGGGTATGACAATTCCGATGTATTATATGCCTTAATCACAAATCCTACATCTACTAGATACTGTAAACCATCAGCTTTCTCAGGGGAATGCCCTCTTACATTAACTAGACTGTACTGAAACTTCTTATACTCCTTAGACAACTGTGCAGGCAAAGAATCCAGACATGCCTCTGCTCTAAGCTTAAGCACCTCATTGATTGCATCTTCACCTTCCTTATTCTTATATCTCCCAAAATCATCTCTAATTGAATAGAGGATTTGTTGCTGTATTTTTCTTACCGCATTAATATCATGCGACTCTAAAAACTTATTAACAGCCTCTGGCATACCACCAACAATTAAATACTGATAATACAATGCACGAAAGCTTTCGTGCACAGCTTTATCAATAACTGATTTCTCTTCAATTGACTTACTTACATAATCTATTACGTTAGGTTGAACCCCTACATTATCAATAAATTCTTTAAATGATAAAGGATACATTGTAAGTCGCTCTTCATATCCAACAGGTATCCCTCTCTTATATGGTTCTCTAAAACCTTTAACCCCCAAAAAGCTACCAGTTGCAATCACATCATATCTACCATCTATGTCCCAATATTTCAGAGAACTTCTAGCATTAGGGCAGTCTTGTATCTCATCCATTATTATAAGCGTCTTCCCTGGAACAAAGTTAGCACTTGTGACAATAGCAGACATAGACATAATCATCTTATCAACATCAAAATCCCCTTCAAATGCTAAAGATAATGACTTATCAGCGCGTAGATCCAAGTACACACAATTCTCATAGTATTCTTTTCCGAACTTTTTTACTATGTAAGTCTTGCCTATTTGCCTAAGCCCGCTAATTACTAATGGATGATGCTCTGATTCTTTCCATTTTATTAAGTCTTTCCATATATCTCTTTTAAGCATAAAAAATCCTCCAATATGCGTATATTATATCATTATTTTGTCATTTTTCAAAGAATTAGTACATATACTTTTGTCATTTTTAAGAGGATTTTAGGCATTAGTTTTGTCATTTTTAAGAGGTTTTCAAGTATTAGTTTTGTCATTTTTCAAAAGATTTGTGATATGATTAGATTAGTTAATGGATTAGGCTTCGACAGCCCAAATGAAGTAATGTGTGCATTTACAGGCTGAAACCTATCCTGTACAACCTTAAAAGCATGTTGCATCTGATCATTACCAAGTTTCTTACCAAGTGTAATATGTGGAATCCAATCTGGTGGAATATAGTATCGATTAACTATTGTATCATGTCCATTACTTAGGACATCATATATATTGTCACTTAGTTCCGTAAGATATTGATTCTTGGTGGGTTGCACATATATGACATACGGCAGAAACACACCTATTGACGGAATTAGAATTTCATCATAGTGCAATCTATCTTCTATCTTATCAAATAATTCTATCGCTATATCAGTGCTTTTTTCATCAAATGCACTAATCGTAAGATGTGGGACAACATTGTTCTTAATCATGAAATCATTGCCACTTACTGTTGCAATCTCATCTATTATGTTCTGCAGTTTATTATTCGTATTGTCGTCAAAATATGCTGTAATTAGGTACATGTTAACTCCTTTTCCCTACATTATAGCACAAACAATACCTTTACCTTCTAGAAAATACATTTTCATACCATATAAGGAACATATAGCTAGAATAGACTACTCTAAAATCAGTATCCGAGCCATTAAGATAATTAGACCAAGCGTTCTTTAACATATTTTGATTGTATAGAGCTTTTGAATTGTCGTCAAACAGTACAGCCTCTACTTTATCTCGATATCTCTCATCCCTAATCCATTGTCTGACAGGATTTTTGAAGCCGACTTTCTTTCTATAAGCTATATTGGTATTCAGATATTTACTTGCAGTCTTCCTAAAAATATATTTCCCACATTCATCCTTCAACTTAAGTTCAGCAGGAATCCTTGCGCTCAGCTCATAAAACCTCCTGTCTAAGTAAGGAAGGACAAGATTAACACCATTCTTTCGTGAAGATATTCCTGCGCCGAACAATATATCGCCCTCAAGCCAAACCTTACTATCCACTCCAAGCATCATATATAGTGCATCCATTCCTTTGGTGCCCTCGTATATATCTTCTACCAAATCCTCTAACGGAAATGTATTATCCACCCCAAGAAATTCTCTTGCATCTTCAGCGCTCATAACGCCATCACAACCCACATACAAAGGCGCACCACTACTGTTCCATTCTTCTTTTCTCTTATATACATGATACCCTGCGAAGAATTCATCAGCCCCTTCACCTGAATAACACCAGTCTGACACCTTGGACAAATGTTTCATACCTAATGCAAAGACAGGCGATGATGGGTCGGTTGTAGGAAACTCCATTTCCTCAATAAATCCATACAGGCTATCAAAATAATTCTCTATAGAAATAACATCTTCTTCAAGTTGTACTCCTAATGCTTTTGCAGTCTCCTTTGCATCATCCGATTCTGAGTAGTCCTTCATATCATATCCAACTGTATACGCTTTCTTAATTCCTGATTTGGCGAGCAAAAAAGATGAATCTACCCCTCCAGAAAGGAGAGAATAACAGCCTGCATAATCTATATTATTTCTATCCTCTGTCAAAATACAATCTAGGGTATCATCTATTCTACTAACCCACTCCTCTTCAGATATATTGTATTCTGGAGTATAATGTAATTCAAAATACTTCTCTTTCTTTATCTTATTATTCTTATATATCAATATATGTCCGGGCATCAGTTTATATATGTTCTTATACAGCGTCTCCTCACCAGCCATATATCCAAGCATGGTAAATAATTGAAATGCTTTTGGGTTCAACTCCTTATCGTATTCCTCATTATCAATTATTTCTTTTACATCTAATGAATATACCAGCTTTCCAGCACGACCTATCCAATAGTAGAAGGAACATATTCCGAAAGGGTCTCTTGCACATATAGTCTCATTTCTCACATCATCATGTATGGCAAATGCAAATGAGCCAAAGACATGATTAACAACCTCTTTCCCCCACTTCTTGTAACCTTCAATTAATATATTCTTTTCTATCTCTTCACGAGTTCCTATGTTATCAACTCCAAGTTGTCTACATAGACTATTTCTATTTCGAATATATCCATGATACATTAATACTCTCATAACTATAGTTGGGTACACGTCAACTCCTTTTCCCTGTGTTATAGCACAAGCAATACCTTGTAACGCCATTATCTGCCGTTACCTCGTTATATAGCCTACAGCCAAGATGTTTATACATTTGGGCATATGATGGCATATCAGTGTGGAACAAAAGCGGTATTCCATTTATTTTCGCTTTTTTCTTAGCAAACTCTACCAGTTCAGTGGCAATTCCCTGTCCCAGATGGTCCTTCTTAACACATACCATGAGAGTATCTATATGCCTTTTATTGACAAACAGATTATCCGCCTTATCAATCTGCTTTACAAAACTAATAAGGCTTCTGATTCTTGAGAACCGAAGCCTTCTTATCATTCTAAATAGCATCTTGAAACGCAGAAGAATAGGCTTCCTGGCAGTATCCTCAAGCCCAATAAAGCCTGTCAATTCCTCATTAGAATAAAGCTCACCTGCATGATAGACATAATCTACATATATAGACATATATGTAATCACATCATCATGCCTTTCTTCTATAGACCCCCAGTTACGGAACATTTCGTTAGTAACGAAGGCTTCGCCGATTGATTTAGAAATGTTATTTAGTTGTTCTGGTGTGATGTTCTTTAGTTTGGTAATCATTTGAGATATCCTTATTAATCATTTATTACTCTTTAACTATTTCAAGTTTATACCAGCTTGATACATAAGAAAATCTCTCTGATAGCTCTCAGGTTCTTTATCAAGTTCATTTCTTAATCTGTCCATATCAATTTCCAGATCGCAATACTCTTTCAAATAATTGTAATTAAGTTCATAACTCGGACTAAAAGATTTTGAGTAAGTATTCTTTATATTTTCTTTGACGCTTTTCTTATTATCAAATAATTTGTTACCAACAAACATACTACGTCCATTATCCATAATTGGAGCCTCACGAAATGAGTTACCATCATATATAAGTTGATAATTATTAAAATGTAAATCCTCATTACGTATAAACATGGAAAACGCCATACAGTTAGCCAGATACCTTCTAATATCGAGTCCTGTCTCATTTCCAATAAAACCAATAACAGTCTCTATAGCATCATCATAATCCATTTTACTTAAATATGTAGCAATATCTCCGCCACGCGTTCCTGCCCAGAGACGATAAAAAGATATTAAAGACTCGTTATCTTTAAGACAATTCTTAGAGCAACACCCAGTCTTCCCATTTATTATCACAGGATCATAGACAACATATTCCTCTGCTTTAAGATTGCTACATAACAACACCTTAGAAGCCAAGTACTCTGACAAGCCCTCTCCACCTATATTATCAACCTTATACCACACATCACCCTTATGATACTTTATCTGTGTACCATCACTGGTTCCTGAATCCATATACAAATATTTGTCTTCTATTTCAATCTTTTTAATTTCTCTATATCGTTCCAATTAATATCTTCTCCTTCATATCTAAACCATATATAATCTTGAACCATTAAACCATGTGTTTTCCTACATATCTTATATACATCAAAGTCCTCAAGCCCCATATGTTCGAGAAGTTTTTTGCAGTCAGGTCTTTTAGCATCAAAACAACGGGATTTAAGAACAACATCTCCCAGCTCAAATCTAGACATCTCATCAGCATAAAAAATCTGCTTAGCAGGATGCGTCGTAAACCTTTTAATATAAACCTTATCACCTCTCACATCTACATCAGATGTTTTTTCATCTCTCCAAAATGTCTCAAACTTAAAATCTGACATATTCGTTCTTCCTCTCAATTCTATAAAGATGCTACATAATCCATACCATATGAATAATGTAATGCTATACTCTTCCCCTTATTATAGCATATAGATTTATTAAAGAAACACTCCTATACTTAACTTTATAAAACAACTCCCGCTATTTAAAGCGGGAGTTGCATAATAGATACATAATCATATTATTCAAACGCCACCTCTAATTTATAATCAGCCGAAGCGTTTGACACCATTGGTTGGAATATATCCCATACTGACATCTTCGCAAATTTATCAGCATTTTCCTGTTCATTGTTTTATTTGAATTGTAGGCCAATTGTAATTTATCCGGCTCCATTAAATCAAATTCTTTAATATCAAGTTTTTTCTGCAATGCAACACGCTAATCAAACTTATCACCGCATGTCACACAGGCGCTCCACATCCAATACAATACTTTTGTCCATCGGATATCTCTACACCGCAATACTCACACCGTCTTACAGGTCTTTTGTGCATATATTCGCCCCTTCTTATCCTCTCAAGTTCCGGCATGGCAAGATAGTCACCTTTTTGGTGCACAATTGCATCTACGACTACATGGGCATCTTTGGGAAATACCGATACTTCATCAAAACTTGATGCACCATTGATATTAACCCGCATTACAATACCTGCACGCTCTTTTCCAAATAAACCTTTCTTCACAACTACAGAATTGAGATTAATATCATAGAACCCCATACTCGCAAGGTTTCTTATAACCTCCATATAATTATGGTTGTTAAATGCCGTATAACTAGTTCTCATTTGAATATAATCATTAGGATGTTGAGAAAGCAAATTCGCATTTAACTCCATTCTTTTCATATGTGCATCTGCAGCTTTAAGTTCTTTTTGTCCATCCATATAAGTTGCAATTCCACCTACAACACCTGTTGCCGCACTTTCAGCAATACCTGATAGGCTGGATGCCACAACTGCTCCAACAATTGAATCTAGCATATCAAGACACCTTCTTTCATATATAACTTATACTATACAATTACGATTAAACATCAACAAGTGTATGCATCGTCTTATATAGATTCAACAATTGCGTAACTAAATCAAACAACTTATTCCTGGTATCCTCATCAATTAAAAAGTCATTAGCAATTCTGTCAAGATACTTCCTCTCATCATCATGAAGATATTCATCACATAATGTGACACCTATCAACTCTATATATATTTTTCTTCGAGTGGACGGAGAAGAGAAAGTAAGCATCTCTATAGCATCCTCAGGCTTAATATAAGATATCTGACTTTCGTTAAGTTCCATCTCCTGCAAAAATCCATTCATTAGATTCTGTTCTTCAGCAGAATATTCCCCATCTATCGACACTAAATATTTAGCTATTGAATAAAACGCAAATTTTTCTCCTTGCATCAAACTT
This sequence comes from uncultured Lachnospiraceae bacterium, assembly GCA_900315945.1. GTDB lineage: Bacteria > Bacillota > Clostridia > Lachnospirales > Lachnospiraceae > RUG191. The sequence goes on from ONAZ01000012.1 coordinate 31,549, forward strand.
TTCAGAAACATATTACTCTCCTATTCAAGCCTTACGTGATGTTTTAACTGGAAATTCTCATCATTAGAACAAAGATATACAATACCTTCAATTAATCCTATTACTGCCGGAATGAATGTCCAGCAAAATAATATATATACAATTCCCTGTCCTATTTTTCCAAGATAAAACTTGTGAATCCCTAATCCTCCAAGAAATATTCCAAGAATACCAGCAACAACCTTACTTTTAACAGGCCATGCAGGACTTACACCTGTTACATACACCTGTTGAGGCATTGGCTGCCCCTGAACAATCACTTGTTGAGTTGGAATCTGTTGTTGATTCCCTTCTTGTTGTGAGTAAGTCTGACTAGGTGGTGTATGTTGTATTATTACATCCGACTTATGTTGCTCATATTGAACATTATTATTTTCATCCATATATGACTCCTTTCATATTTACAAATTATTATCATACAATATTCAGAAAAATTATTTGTACTGCTATTTTGCATTTATATTGTTTTGTGCTTTTAACTTTTTAATTCTTGTATTTGCTACAATCATTAGAATATCCACTATAAAAGATACAATAAAGCATACAATATATATGTATACTGCAGCACCGATTGAATAACCTGTACCTTCTAACAATCCCGTTATTGAATAAAATCCAAACTCAGCAATTGCAAATATAAATATAAGAATACTAAATACCATGGACAGAACGGGCTTCTTACATAAAGCTGCAATTAAATTGATTAAAGAAAACAAAGCAATAATTCCAACAAAGACAGCAATTGCAATATAGACTCCGCTTAAAGAACCTAAAACTTTCCCAAAACTATTAACAATTTTAATACATGCTACTGCAAAGCCTACCAGCGATATTCCATTTGAATATAGTCCAAATACTTCATTGTTTCCAATCTTAAGAGTCTCTACTATACTTGACAAATCCCCTGAAAAAATGGGAATAAACAGATTTCCTACAGTAAGCAATGCACTTAGAATTCCAAATAGTGCAAATATCTTCTTTTTTGTTTCCCAACTTTTTAATTGTTCCATAACGCTTTCTCCTTAAACACTATAATTATTGAAACTTAGATACTTGATCTAACAAATTTGAATATGAATCAACAAGCTCTTTAGACTGTCGAACTGTATCGTTATAGTTCTGTATTGCATCATTTGCCTGTTGCATAGCATTATTAGATTGCTGTTGGTTGGCTTGCTCTGCTTTAGCAGCTTCTTCAGCTTGTTGTTTTGCTTGCTCTGCTTTAGCTGCCTCTTCTGCTTGTTTTTTTGCTTCTTGTTCCGCTTTATACTTTTCATTAGCTGCTTTGGTTTTTTCAACCTGTGAAGACGAAGTAAGATTAATACTCATTTCTTCTTCGCTTTCTGAATAATATAACATCAAACTATTACCATTCTGATCCTTTGCTGAATAGCTGCTATCTGTAGAATTATAATCAACTGTAAAACCTTTTTCCTTACAATCTTCAACATAGCTTTTGTAGTCTTCCTTGCTTACACCATATACATCTACGCTCAAGTACGATTCACTATCCATTGAAACCTTTCCTTTACTTTGTGAAGGTTTTGGTAACAAAGATGCCAAATTGGATGTTGGCCAATTTAAAGATTCTTTCTTATCACTTCCACTACACCCACATCCACCTAGCACCAATACACTTGATAGCAACAGTGTCATAACTAAGCTCACTATTAACATCCTTCTCTTCATTAATCGTTTTTTCATAATACAATTCTCCTCTCTATATTAAATAATTATTTCCCAGGTCTTATTACTTTATAGCCATAAGACTCTAGCGTCGATATAACATCACCAGTTATGTTAACTTGAAAATCTTCCTCTAGTTGATTAGGCTTTTCAATCAGTCTATGGAGATCATCAACAGATACATTTATCACCTCAGATAGACTTTTTAGATTATCCCTATCTGGTAAGCCTCTATTTGTCTCCCACTTTGCTATGGCAGACTTTGATACCCCCACCTTTTCAGCCATCTCTTCTTGTGTCAAGCCCATGAATTTTCTTCTGTTTGCAATATAAAGTCCAAGATTATCTTTTTCTTCCATTTTTCACCTCACTTCTATTGTAATTATTGGGCTTTCATATATCCAATTACTTTTTGTTTACGCTACGTAACCATTAGAATATTCTTCTTTTATTGTATATTTGTTTACACAAAAAAATCCCCACCGATTAGGTGGGGAAAAATACATTTCTTATTCTTCGTACAACTTGTCAAGGTTTTGCTCCTCTAACATGTCATTAATCTTAGAAAAATCAAATATTCTGTTTTTTATTGCAATAATAATACATGCATCTCTTGAATTCTTAGAGTATAGTTCATTATATCCATATAACTTAAGAGCCCTATTAATTTCATCCCATGAGAAATGTCCTGCGATACATAACTTTATAATCGTATCTCGATTAGCGCAGTGCTTTTCCATTCTTATAATCTGTCCGCCATAAGATTCAGTCATTCCTGCAAATGAATAGACATCTTTTAGCTTAATATTCTTATCATCTATTACATCTTTGAAATAATAATAGAATGCCTTCTTTTCATCAGCCATATAGTCTCTATTATCTTTAAGATATTTCCCAAGTTCTTTTGGATTAGTACTATCTAACAATTCGTCTAACTCATTAGTAGGTTTTTCCTTCATTCGAAATGTTCTATCTCCTCTAGTGTCTTTAATAATTCCATAGCAGTATATCTTTTATCAGCTTCTAAACTCATACACTTTTCTATAACAGGCCATAACGATCCTTCTACTCTTTTTTCTTTCGGAAATGCGCCAGTTATCAAAACATTTATAAGAACTCCCAAAGCATATATATCAGATTTTTCGGAAGAAGATGTAAATCCATAACCAACCTGTTCAGGCGCCGCAAAATTCATTGTACCAAGATATCTTGTGTCATTACATTTATCCGACTCATACCATTTAGCAACATTAACATCTAATAGATATACATCACCATTCTCACACAGAATTACATTGGATGGTTTGATATCACGATGAATGATTGGTCTATTAAGATTGTGCAATACATTAAGAATAACGCACAACTTTTTTGCCACATCTAGCGCCAATTCCATAGACATACAACCTTCTTCTAATTTTTCTTCTAAGGTCTTCCCAAGAATATATTCTTCAATAACAATCAAACAATTATTGCTTTCATATAAAGAAATAATTCTAGGCATTCCCTTAATAGGATTATTCATAAAATACTCATAGATACTTCTATCATAAGTCTCTAAGAACTTTTTAATATAAATATGTCCCTTTTCTATATCTTCTATTAGTACAACATTACCTTTATCAGAAACAACTCTTATGTCCTTATATTGGGACAATTCTAGAATAGCATCATCACTTAGACCTTTATATGGATTATTGCTATCCATTATTCTTTCATCTTCAGATTCATAGAGATTAGATTCATCTAGTTTATTTTCAAAGCCACATTTCCTACATACAAATACTTCCGACTCTTCATCAAAGCCTTCCTGTATATTAAGAAGTGCACCACACTTGTCACATCTCCATATAATATCTGATTCATTATCCATATCAGGATTAATTAGCATCTGTCCACAGCCAAGACACACCCAATATGGAAGATTATTATCGTATCCCCTTTGTAATGTCAGATTGGCATCGCAATTAGGGCAAAACTCATAATAATCGCTCAATATTATCTACCTCCGCGAATCTTTATCATTGTCTCTCTTTCCATAACAATTAATAGATTCATATCTTCCTCAAGAATAACATCAGGTTCAACAAAATGCCATAAGCCACCTTTCTTCCTCATGGCAACAACATTAATACTCATTGTTTTTCTTAGGTCTAATTCATTTAAACTATGTCCAACCCACTCGGCTTTAGGAACCATCTCTAGAAGATTTAAGTTCTCATCTAACTTAAAGCACTCATTAAGGTATGAAGAGACAAGAATTCTTGCAGAGCGAGCGCCTCCTTCTTCTTCAGGATCAATTATCCGATCAGCTCCAACCTTTTTAAGAATACTAGCCATTCTGTTTGAATCTGACTTTGCAATAACAAGCGGGACCCCATGCTCTTTTGCTACAGATACACACATGATACTAGCCGCAAGATTACTTCCCATTGCTGTAACCACAACGTCCATATTTTCAAGCCTAAGTGCAAGCACTTCATCTTCATTATTAAGGTTCGCTCTAATAGCAGATGTAGAATTAGCAGAAAATTCTGATATTACATCTTCATTATCATCAACTACCAATACATCTGCTCCCAAATTATACAAATTTCGAGCTAAACTTCTTCCGAATTTACCTAATCCTAGAACTGCTACTGATTTTTCTGTTGTATTATCCATATAATCCTCCTATCCAACATAGAAATTACCTTCACCATGTCTAATCTTATTAGATGTATCATTTCCTTTCGAGAAAAAGATTGCCATAGAAATTGGACCAACTCTTCCAAGATACATGGTTAATATGATTACTAATCTTGCAAAAACATTAAGGTTTGGTGTAAGACCTCTCGATACACCTACCGTACCTATGGCACTAAACACTTCATATAATGCATCAGTAAGCGGTATTTCTCCACTTAGTAACACAAGAAGTGTCATCACAAGAGCTATAGACATATTGACAAACACGATAGCAGATGCCTTTCTCATTCCTTCTTCAGATACCCTTTTTTTAAAAATAACATTCTCTGGTTTACCAACAACATAAGAATAAGCATTTAGGAAAAAGAGAAATGCTGTTACTGTCTTAACACCACCTGCTGTACCAACAGGAGAACCACCTATAAACATAAGAATACATCCAACTACACAAGATACATCTGTAAGACCATCTTGTGGAACAGATACAAATCCTGCAGTACGAAGTGTAACTGACTGGAAGAAACTATTAAGAATTTTATCTCCCAAATCCATTTCACCAAGAGTATTAGGGTTATCATATTCCACGAAGAAGAATATTGCTGCACCAATCAAAATCAATGAAAGTGTTAATAATACAACCAATTTACTATGTTCTGAAAATCGTCTAACAATTGTCTTAACACTAAAACGTTTCTTGATTCCTTCTCTAATTCCATCAATTATGTCATACCAGACAACAAATCCTATACCGCCTACTATAATCAAAACCATTGTGACTATCATAAGAATCGGAGAATCGTTAAAATCAATCATACTATTAGGCCCAACAACATCCATTCCTGCATTACAAAAAGCAGAGACAGATTGAAAAATAGCTGCCCAGATTCCTTTAAAAAAACCAAGACGAGGTATGAATTCAATTGCATATATCAATGCACCTATTTCTTCTACCGCAAATACTCCAGCAACTACCCTTACAATAAATGAGCCTACCTCTCTTCTTCTGTCAAGATTAAGAGAATCCTCTAAAAGAACTCGGTGTCCTAATGTAAATTTTTTCTTTGCCAAATGCATTACAATTGCACCTACAGTTACAACTCCAAGACCACCGATTTGTATTAGTAAAACTATTATCAACTGGCCAAAAAAACTCCAATGTGCAAATGTATCTACAACAACAAGACCTGTCACACACACAGAGGTTGTTGATGTGAATAACGCTGTTACAAAGTCCGTCCACTCTCCATTAGCACTAGAAAATGGCATCGTAAGTAACACTGCCCCAATAATTATTACCGCAAGGAAACTTAGCGGTATTAAATGTATTGGTTTCATTTTATTATTCTTAATCAAATAAACCTGCCTCCTTTTTCCATAATTTATTAATTAACAAAACTCTTTTTTCTCAATAAAATATTTTTTCATATGAATCAAATATCTAATGTAATAAATGTATGCCACAATTTGAATAATCGTTATAACGGACATCATAATAATTATTACTATAAAAAACGAAGGATTAGATAATATATATTCAAATATAATACTGCAAAAGATTTTTATTGAAAGAAATGTAATTGTTTTCTTAAGTACATTTAACCCTTCATTAGACAACTCATAATCATCCACGCCATCAGTAATATTGACAAATCCCTGTATAATAGCAACAGCTATCCACAAATCTGATATTTCAGAAATAATACTCATAATGCTACCCAAGGAGTCCGGAACTACAGCTCTTATAATTGTACAAATGAAAATAATTACAATCATTATTATAGCTTCACTGAATTTTCTATCTACTTTTCTCAGTTTCATTAGACCAACAAACTGTACTATCCCCGAAATCATTGTTGAAATACCAGAAACAAAAGAAAAGGCTGCTACTACAAATAGTAAATTATTTACTATAGTATTATTTTCATATTGAAATGCGTAAGAAATAATTGATGCAAAAAAAGAATTAAGAAAATATACGATTATGGAAACCATACCTAGCACTTCACCAAATATTAGTTTCTTAATACTACTATATGCATTAGAATAATTCATACTATTACCTTTCTACTTTAATAATCTTCTTTATTATAACAAAAAAACACAACTTTTTTTTATTAAATTACAATTCCTATATTTAATTCATTATTGAGATATTTACAATCACATTGTATAATAATTCTAAATAAATAAACAAAGGAGAATATTTTATGTTAAATGTAGTAAAACACTCAGAAAATGGAGTTGGTGTAATTGAACTATCAGGAGAACTTGATACAACTTCTTCAGTTAATTTCCAAAAGGAACTGGAAGGCTTTCTTGATGATTTACATGAACTTACAATTGATATGAAAGAATTAGAATATATTACTTCTGCCGGACTTCGTGTTCTTCTATTTATAGACCAGACAATGGAGGACCAAGGCAGTCTTAAAGTCATTAACGTATGTGAAGATGTTATGGATGTCTTTGAAGTGAGTGGCTTTTCGGAGGTTCTTGACATACAATGAAAAAGAATTCATTAGTCACAAAATCTATACGCAGACTATTAATACTTGGAGTAGCTCTTCTTGTTGGAATAACAATTGTTTCAGCATTTCAATTCTACAACAAAGTGCAACAAACATACGAAGGTGTTAGCAATGCATATATTGCAATGATAGATTCACAATTCAGTACAGAGGAGATTACCTCCATTATTAACAATAAGGAAGAGTTAACTAAGATTCAATCCCTATCTGACAATACGGGAAATAGCGAATATGATTCAACAGCTTATAAGATATGGGAAAGAGTTAACCAATTCATTGATAGCACATTTTATTACTTTGACTTTACCAGATTTCAAATTTTAATCCCTTCAGAAGATGGGTTTGTTAGTATATGGCATATATCTAAAGATAATGAAGGCAGTCGTGACCCTATGTCTAAGCAGACATTAACCAAGATAGAATCAGCTGTAATCAAATCTATTTATAATGCTGATAAAGATGATTCAAATAATATAATATTTGCAGAAAATCTATTAATACACTGGAAAAACAACAAGATTATAGGAACAACAATAAATACTATAGAAGATGAAGATGGCAACACTATTGCTATCGCTGAGCTTGATATAGATATAACACAAATTGGTTATTCAATTATTCAACTTGCTTTAGTAATATCATTATTCATTATCTTCGTATTGGCATTCGCCTTAAACCTTTATTTCTATTATACAAAACGAGAGGTTCTAAAGCCTATTCTTCAATTGGATGGTGCCACTAAGAATCTTGTTGATAAATTAAAGCGAAATGAAGAGACACAGCATCTCAACATTCGTACTAATGATGAAATCGAATCTCTCTCTCACTCATTTGAGTCCATGGAAGAGAATCTAAGAAACTACATAATAGAGAATAATGCTATTACAGCAGAAAGGGAACAAATTAAAGCACAATTAAGCTTGGCAACTGGTATTCAATCTGACATGCTTATTAAAGAATTCCCTCCGTTCCCTGAGCGAAAAGAATTTGATATATATGCATCTATGAATCCGGCTAGAGAAGTTGGTGGTGATTTCTATGATTTCTTCTTAATAGATGACAACCAATTAGCTCTTGTAATTGCCGATGTGTCTGGCAAGGGATTTCCTGCAGCTCTATTTATGATGAGAACAATGCTAATGATTCAAAGTCTTGCCACTAACACTGATAATCCTGCTTTGATTCTTGAGAAGCTTAACAAATTAATATGCAAGAATAATGATAGTAAAATGTTTGTTACAGTTTGGCTTGGTATTCTCGATTTAAATACTGGAGTTCTTAGGGCATCCAACGCAGGTCACGAATTCCCAATTATCAAAGAACCTGGCAAACAATTTGAGCTTTACAAAGATAAACATAGTTTTGTGGTTGGTGGAAAGAAAAAGACAAAATTCAAAGAATATGAACTAGTATTACAACCAGGTACCACTCTATTTCTATATACAGATGGTGTTCCAGAAGCAACAAACAGCGACGGTGTAAGATTTCAAATAGACAATACATTAGGTGCTCTTAACAAGAATCCTAATGCCTCAGCTAGCGAGCTTGTTAAAACTGTTGCAACAGACGTATCAGATTATGTATTAGATGCAGAGCAATTTGATGATCTGACAATGCTTTGTATTGAATATAAAGGACGAATATATAACAATAATAGCGAGGGATAATATGAAAGAGATAACAGTAGATGCTACAATGGATAATGTAGAAAAAGTAATTCAATTTGTATGTAATCCTTTAAAAGAACTTGACTTTAACAAAAAATCTATTATGCATGTTCGTCTGGCCTGTGAAGAAATACTAGTTAATATCGTAAGTTATGCATATGAAGATGCTTCACAAAATACTAATAAAACAATGAAAGTAAAATACGAAATCAATGAAGATAATAAAGAAGTACGAATTGTATTTGAAGATTCTGGAATTCCATTTAACCCATTAGAGAATAAAGATCCTGATATTACATTAAAAGGTTCAGAAAGAAAACCTGGTGGACTTGGGATATATATGACCAAAAAAATTATGGACGATATTCAATATGAGTATACTGAAAACAAGAATATACTTACCGTTAGAAAAAAGCCTATTGTAAAATAGGCTTTTACTATTATACATTTATCAACCACTACTCTTCGACGACTTATTATAAATTAGTAAGAATACACTTCCCACCATAAGAACTGTTAATGCTATATTAACATACATATTCTCTCTAAGAATAATCATAAGGGCGATAAACACTATCGATATAATTACTATTCCCGCAAAAAACTTAATATTAAACTTACACCTCTTCTTCGCATACATACTAAGGGCAAGAATACATGCAAAATAAACAATAATTGAGACAGATATAAATATCACCTTAGGGAGTAAATCAACCTCTTCATCCCGCATAAATTCAAGTGCAACAGATATATTATTAAGGGAAAGTATAATAAATACATGCACTAGAATATACACAAGACCATTTGTCATCTTCTCTCTATCAACGATTCTGTTATAAAGCATCTCGTAGCTTAAGAACAATCCTACAACTATTAGAAATGACATTATAGAGAAGTACAAAGTATTAGCATTAAAACCACCCTCAAAATAAGAGGATATAACAATAATCATCTCCCCAAATGTAAATACAACATAAAGCATTGCCCTCTCACTTAAGTGAGAAAAATCCACTGGAAACATGGTAAATATATTACCGGTTACAAAGGATATAATTATTCCAAAAAGAACCGGTACATATGCTATGGACACGCCAGATAGGTAATACACAAATATATGTACTATTATTAGGGCAACCTCTGCAAGTATAATATACCCTTGTTGTTTTAAGACTATTACTGCCCATTCTTTTCCTTTTTGATTTCTTATCTCAAGGAAATATTGAATAGCTATATTAATAAGAATTAGAGCCCAAGCTATATTAAATTCATAGAAACCTTCTCTCCAATCATGTCCTATTCCATTAGCCATATGATATAGAAGATACATATTGATGAATAGGAAGATATGATCTCTTACGCTGTTCCTACCATGAATATTAATATATATAGTACTGAAACTCCATATTTGAATAACAGCAAGTGTACAAAAAATATACAATAAGAAAGTTTCGATTGTTACGAAACCTCCTTCAACGTGATGAAGAATAGAATTATTCCTACCAACTATATATACGAATATCAAATCATATATTAATTCAAGATATTCAACTTTCTTTTCCTGTTCGTTATTATCTGCCAAATCAATTCATCCCCTGTCCTAGGTTATATATCTTCATACTACTCTTTCAGATGAACCTTCCATCCAGTATCTATTTTCTTTTTTACTACACTCATTGTCTCAGGATCTAGTTCTGGCCAGTCACTAACTTTAGAAGCTTTATTAGATACAAAATGTGCTTTCTCAGCTAATAATGCTATTGGTGTATCTGCAAGAGAATCAGAATAGAAATTATCAATCATTGGAAATCCTTGATCAATTATATATCTGGCTTTTTCTTTTGCATACATAAGGTTATTGGTGAACACACCGTATTTTATATCAAATTCAGAAGCCACAAATCTAACACCTAGTCTATTAGCAATAGGTTCAATAATTGCAGTTGGAGAAGCACTTATAATAAGATCATCATCCTTTTTCTGTGCCAGATACCAGGGTGCTATTTTCTTTTCATTTTTATCCCAATACTTCTCAATCTGTTCATCAAAATCATCTACCAAAGTAAGATAACTAAATAACCTTCGCTGCATTAAGTATTCAGGTATTTTATCCATTTTATATAGGATAAGCGTCTTTATCATTTTAGGAAAAAATGTAAACCACATCTTTGGATGACGATTCATACACCAAAATCCAAAACCAACAGTACAATCAGTTGGATATATTGTTCCATCAAAATCATATACATTCATGAAATTCTCTCCTTTTTTATTATTACAGGTGATATTTCCATCCTGTATCAATTCTCTCTTTTACTTTCTTCATTGTCTTAGAATCAAGTTTGGGCCAATCAGATACTTTAGTCGCTCTATTTGATACAAAATGTGCTTTCTCTGAGCATAAAGCAATAGGCGTATCCGAAAGGGAATCTGAGTAAAAATTATCAATAACTGGAAAATCATGATCTATCATGTAACGCGACTTTTCCTTAGCATACATAAAATTATCAATAAAAACCCCATATTCTATATTATATTCAGTTGCAACACACTTAACACCTAGCCTTTTTGCTATAGAATTAATAATGCAAGATGGTGAAGCACTTATTATTAAATCGTCATCTTTCTTCTGCGCTAGATACCAGGAAGCAATTTTCTTTTCATTTTTATCCCAATAGCGTTCAATCTGTTCTTCAACATCATCAATCATTCCAAGAAAGCACAAAAACTTACGGTAAAATAAGCATTCTGGCATTTTCCCAATTCTATTAAGAAAAAGATACTTAGTTGCCTTCGGTATAAATGTAAACAAAAGCTTGGGATGTCGACTCACACACCATAGACAAAATTCTATTGTACAATTTGATGGATATATAGTTCCATCAAAATCATATACATTCATATTATTTTCTCCTAAAACCCCTTCTTCATAATTATATTGAATAATTTAATTAAGTGCAAATACAACTACTATAATCTAACAAAAATCGGCGACCAATCCGATCGCCGAAAATTATTAAAACATAACTACTAATTAATGTGACACCGCAACCACCACTTACTGCTTCAAGCTGCTCATCGTTAATCCTTAAATTGCCATTCAGCGCCACATGAATTACATCTCCATTTGTAATAACCACCTGATTTCTCATACTTCTCACAATTCTTTTCGCCACAAGTAGGACATTTTACAGTGGGTGCTTTCCTTGTAAAACAGCCACCACCTGATACAGCTTCAAGCTGCTCATCGCTAAGCTCAACTCCCTCTGCCTTAGCAAGGTCAAGTAATTCTTTTGTGCTCTTGCAATTATCAATCTTCTCGATTTGCTCTTCTGTTAATCCCTTTAATAATTCTTCTCTCATAGTAATTACCCCCTTAGATTAATTAGCTTTATAGATAAACCTTAATCAAGTTTAGGTGTGCCATCCTCATACCACTTATAGCTACAGCTTCGACACCAATTATAGTACATCTTTTTCTTCTTATCATAACCACCAGCGCCAGGTTTTCCACCACATTGTGCACACTTTTCTGAATTCAACAAACAAGCTCCACCAGATATTGCACTAAGCTGTTCATCAGTAAGCTGTATTCCCTCTTCCTTTGCAAGGGCAAGTATCTCATCTGAATTCTTACACTCATGAACCTTCTTAATTTGCTCTTCTGTTAATCCCTTTAATAATTCTTTTCTCATAGTAAGTACCTCCTTAGATTAGTTTTATTATTATAATACACTTTAATGTACAACTTGTCTTACATCTATATATACACATTTATTATATAAAATGCGACATTTTATACAAACATTTAATCCTTTTTTTTATTTTACCCCACACTGCACACTATTTGCAAATATCAATTATATAATTTATAATTCTAAAGAAACTTGATTATCTAAAATGTAGGAGAATAATATGATTCAATTTCTTGTAGACAACCCTTTATTCGTTATCTTATTATGCTTGGGATTAGGATATCTATTTGGCAAGATTAACCTGGGCAAATTTCCTAATAATGCGACGCTAGGCACTTTATACGCTGCAATTATAATGAACATTATTATTACAAGTAACGGTGGACACTATGCTGGAGACAGCGTTGCTGTAATGAAAAATCTATTCTTTGCTTTATTTACATTTGTTCTTGGGTATGAAGCTGGACCTGTCTTTAAGAACTCAGTTAAAGCTTCAGGTATTTCCTCAAGTCTTAAATTAGTTGGACTTTCACTATTCTATTGCGCCTGCGTCTTGGGATGTGCATTTGCACTATGCAAGATTTTTGGATTTTCTCCAGCTAAAGCAAGCGGATTTCTTGCTGGCTCTCAGACACAATCTACAATTCTAAATGGCGAAAGCGATGTTGTTGCATACGCCATTACTTATATATTAGCAACCATAGGACTTATTACATTTGTTCAGGAAGGAGCCCCTGCTATTACTAAGGTGCACTTAACAAAGTCAGTAGCCGAAAAAATTGGTTCTACACTAAAAGGTGGTAAATCAAAGGCAGCGGAAGCTCTTAAGGTTAATGTACAAATCAGAGCTTATCGCATTGATGCATCTTCATCATATATTAATAAGACAATAAGTGAATTGACCTGCGAATATAAAGGTCGACTTCATATTGAAGAAGTATATCGTCATGATAAAATAATTGGCGTTAATCCAGAGCTTGCTGTTCAATACTCAGACATTATTATTGTAGCAGGACGAATTAAGGACATTGACAGATTCAACAAAAATGGACTTACTGAAATAACGGATGAGAAATACCTTGATCTTGAGATTACCAAGGTAGATGTTGTTATAGCTGCTGAGAAAGTTGATAATCTCTTAGACAAATTTGCAGATTACGGTATTATTATTAACCGCGTTAGAAGAAACGGTCGTAAAATAAGTATGCCTGGTGAATTTATAGAAGAAGACGTCTTAACAGTAACTGGTAAAACCAAATCCATTGAAGAATGTATTGAAAATATAGGTTTTATCAAAACAATCGGAGAGGATTCAGATTTACCAGTACTGCTACTATCTATTGCATTGGCAATAGCTCTTGGTTTGATCAAAATACCAGGACTTGGATTTTCTCTTGGAACATCATGCTGCTCCCTTATTATTGGAATGATTATTGGATGTTCCTTTGAAGCATTTCCAATTGCAGGACAAATGTCAGGTGGTGCCAGATGGATGCTTAAAAGCTTAGGACTGAATCTGTTCATCGCTGCTACAGCCTTAGAGCGTCCTTTAAGCCTTGATGGAATACTTAATTTCGATAATGTCTATATTGTAATATCTGGTATTATTTCTGTTTTCATACCTGCTGCCCTTGCTGTTGCTTTTGGTTTCTTTATTCTGAAACTTTCAGCTGCAGACTTATACGGCGGAATATGTGGATGTGCCACATCAACAACTGCTCTTAACTCATTAACAGAAAAAACAAAAAGTACTATTTTTACTGTAGGATATGCACCCGCATTTGTAACAAGCAATATATGTCTTACTTTGGTTGGTACGCTCCTATTATCCATGTTGTAAGCTTTCTGAAACATAAAAAAATTGCCAAATGGACTATAAGCCCATTTGGCAACTCCTTCTGCCTTAGCAAGTGCAAGCACCTCCTTAGATTAGCCTTTCTATTATTTCACACCCTCAAGTGTTATTAATCTTTCATCTATATATACACATTCGTATTCTAAAATGCAACATTTCCTGTAAAAATTCTTATTCTATTTATTCATCGCAAAAATATCAGACTTAAATTCTTTACCAAACATATCAACAGCAACAACTTGAACAAAGTATTTAGACACATTAATATCTCTACTATTAAGCGTCAATCCATTTCTATCAATTGTAAAGTTCTTACCATTTACTTCTATCTCATCTCCTGGTTTTAGTGGAAACACATCCCTGCTTGCAGTTCCTACGTCATTATCAAATAACACTACCCCTACTTGCTGAAGCTTATTAGAGAACAAACCATTTAGCACTGCAAATCTAAATGATTCAGGGACTCCATTTCTTGTGACCTTACTCATATATATTTCAGCGTCAGTAGAATCATCTACTTGAGTAGCCATAACAGGATGTCCTTCAATCTCGAAGCATTTCCCATCATAATCAACCGTAAAATCAAGATTATTCCAGTCTACATCCTTGTCATTAACATACTTACTTATTATAGGATTACCTAAAGAACCGTCTTGATTCTGTTCATAAATTGTATATGTTACATTGAGAAGATAACGACCACTTTCAGGTGTTAATGTAACATGGAACTTATTATCATCCCCCATATAACCTGCATTCTTATAGCTTATAGTAGTCTCTGGAATATTATTGAATATATCTCTTATAAGTTTACTATATGATTCACTAGGACATATCTTAAGATACTCTTGTATCTCATCCATATAATAATGACTAGGATAATATACAGACAGCCCTGTTGCATTAGATTTTACATCTCCATTTACTTTATATAGAATAGCATTCTTAACAGCGCTATCAACAGCATTGGCCTTCTCATTATTAATCTCATGGGAACTAAGATTATATATATCGTGACCTGAAAGCTCATGTGCAGCTCCTGCAAGATCAACAAAATTATCCATGTGACCATTGGAATTGGCTCCAAAGGAAGCTGAATTCTTAATAGCAATTCTAAGAGCTAATCGCCCATCACTACTATCCATCTCATCATCAATATCTGTCATCATTTCATCAAAGGCTTTAGATATTGTCCCAAAGTTCGTAAGGTCTACAGCTGATAAAGTTGCTGTTGAAGCCTTATCTACCTTAGTACATTTATCCATATACCCATCACATATATCCTTGGCTAAATCTTTACCTGTCTTCTTAGATAAGGACTTTCCAATAGCACTATAATCCCATCCCAAGCCAACTTCATAATTCTGAGAAGCAATAAGCATATCAGAAAACTTAGATAGAGCATTTGCAACCTCATAATCTGCCATAAGACATGCATCAAAGCCAACTACTGATAATCGTTTACCATTAAGACCTTTATCCAACGCTTCTTCCATCTCTGGAATAGTAAGAGTATCGTTACTATACTTCTCATCAAAGCATGCACCCTTAACAGTTCCACCACCATGATCCCACAGAAGTAGCATTGTATTATCAGATGGATATGTAGTAGTACCAAATTCCACAAAATCACGTAAAGTATTAGAATCTCCCATATTAGCATCATCAAGACGTGCAAGTTCCTGTAACTTATGATCTTTCACAAGGTAACGCATTATCTTGTCATTAGGGATGCTATTCTCTTGCCACTTGTTAGCACCACCTGTCTGAATAACAACATTTACATTATCGGGAATATTAGAATCTAATAATTCCTTAATATTCTCACTGGCAATACCTGTCTTAGACTCAAGATCTGAACCGCACATATAGATAAGAAGGGTTGCAGAAGAAGGCGCTTTGCTACAAGAACAAAGAGCCATAATAAGAACAAATATCATAATTGGAAGTATTATTATTTTACGTCGCATAGTTTTATCTCCAGCTTTATTTGCCTTTATATTCCACACAAAGCATTGTTAAATCATCAAATTGAGTAGCATTCTCTGTAAAGTGGTCTACATCCTCTCTTATGCTACTTAGAATTCCTTCAGGAGTCTTATCTTCTATATTATTCAAAGTCTCCTCTAGTCTCTCCATTCCATACATATCATCAGACGTATTAGTTGCTTCTGGAATACCATCAGTATATACGAAGATAACATCACCCTTATTAAGGGTCAGTTCATAGTCTTCATAGCTTACATCTGGATTCACACCCACCATTGCACCACGCTTATCTTCGTATACTTTAAAATCTTCATCCTGCGTTTTGATAACGGGATATTCGTGACCAGCATTAGTACATTTTATTATACCAGCTCTAAGATCAAGAATTCCCATCCATACTGTAACGAACATCATTTCCTCATTGTCCGAACTAATCTGTTTATTAACATCTGTAAGTATCTCTGAAGGAGTACCACCCTTTTTAGCACGATAGTTAATAAGTATCTTAGTAGACATCATAAAGAGTGCTGCCGGTATTCCTTTATCAGATACATCAGCAATAAGAAGAATTAGGTGATCATCATCTATCATGAAAAAGTCATAGAAATCTCCCCCCACTTCCTTGGCTGGCTCCATACTTGCATATAAGTCGAATTCTTCTCTGTCTGGGAATGCCGGGAAAATGTTAGGTAACATAGATGCCTGTATTCTGGTTGCCATATCAAGCTCTGTGTTAACTC
This sequence comes from uncultured Lachnospiraceae bacterium, assembly GCA_900315945.1. Taxonomy (GTDB): domain Bacteria; phylum Bacillota; class Clostridia; order Lachnospirales; family Lachnospiraceae; genus RUG191. The sequence goes on from ONAZ01000012.1 coordinate 48,433, forward strand.
TCTCTCTTTCAGCTGTAATCTTCGTTAACTTATGAGTACTATCTATAATACGTCGTTGCATTGAGCGAATCTCGTTATACAAATCTCCAATCTCGTCATTGGACTTTATAGGAAGATTAATTACATCTTCCATAGAAAAACCCTCATCCTCATTCTTGGCAAATCCTGTAGCGCCCTGAGATAACCGCTTAAGTGGTTTTGTCACAAACTTCCCGGTTAGTAAAAGGCTTATAAGAATTACCACAAGAGTTAATACGATAACAAAGACAGCACTATGGATTAAAAACCAGTTTCTATCCTCAGTTACATTACTCAAATCAAAATCCACACATACATGTGCAACCAGTTCATTACCATTTATATCAGTATCTGATATAACCTCTGAGGCAGTACAAAGCCACTCTCCCTTGTCTTCGTAAACAGTTGCATCAATTGGCTCATCATCTTTATATGTTGCGAATTCTTCTACCGGATCATCTACGCTTCCAATGAATGTGAGCTTTTCCGTTGGGTCCATCAGATTATATGTGACTCCATCCTTCACATACTGTAGATATACACTCTTAAGATTGAATATTTCCTGCTGATTCTTCAAATATTTACTGAAGAACATATACTCATCATAGAATGAATAATATTTCGTTACTTCATTACCATTTTCATCCACATCTTCTTCAAAGGAATAAATGGATGGACGTGCTTTCATCCAATCGATAATATATTTGTCATCATTAGATTCAATTGCCTGTCTTTTCGCCTCCTTAAAACTTTCGTCATTAATCATATCCACGTAAGCGGATACAGGTACTGCACCAGTAAATCCCTCAGTTATTGAATCTGCCACCTGCTCGGCACGTTGATAATATATTTCGTTAATCTTCTGCTCATAGAATTCATCTGTAACTAGTAAAAGAACTATCGCGAGTACAACCATACCAATAATGGTCATAATATTCAATTTAAATCCTAAATCAAATCTTGGTTTTATTTTCTCTTTCTTCACACTTGTCTCCTATGGTAAAAAATACGACATTACCGGTCGTTGAATTTTGAATATTTCTATTATATAATAACAGATGCATTAATAATTATACAAATCATCTCAATATGAGACATAGCATATATTAGGAGGCAACAATGGCAACAACATTTGAACAATCAGGCAGTACTCTTACAATTAAACCAGAAGGAAGAATTGATACTACAACAGCACCTGTTCTAGAGAAAGAAATACAACAACATCTAGACTCTGCAAACGATATTATTATAGATTTTGCAAATGTTGATTTCATATCCTCTGGTGGTATGCGAGTAATACTTGCGCTCTACAAAAAATTAAAGAAGAGCGGTGGTACTCTCAAAGTCATTAATGTAAAAGACTCCATCTACGATATCTTCAAATTAGTTGGCTTCCACAGCATGGTTGACGTTAGTCAGGATTAATATCAAAGAATCCAAAGGCACTAAGCATATCCATTGTGGTCTCTAGATAATCTGTTGATGTAAGAGACCACTTAAAGCCAAGACGATATAATGCTTTAACTGTAAAACTATTATCAGAATCATTCTCTACTCTAATATCATCATCGTCTAGATTATAGTTTATAAGAGGTGATATATATTGATTCATCTTCTCATCAGATATCATATCTCTTAGCCTCTTAGCAAATTCTGATTCGTCAATAATATCAATACTATATCCCATATCCTTAAGAGCATATATAATATCACCCATTTCCACCATATGTGAATTATATACATGGAATACATTGAATTCTTTCGAAGCTCCAGATAAAGTTACAATTGCTTTAGCAACCTCGTCAATTGGCGAGAATTCATCTACTTCATCAAGATCCTGCACAGGGAAACATCCAAGAGCTACATAAGCCTTAATAGTATTCATAAAATTATTAGTATGGAAGTTAACCTGAAACTCACCATCACTAAACCTACTCATAAGGTTACCAACTCTCATAATCTTAGCATCTAAGCCTTCTTTTTCAATAGCTTCTACTATGTATTGCTCTGCAAGATACTTCGTATATACATATGCGTTAGACATAACCTCCTGTCCAATATCAAGATTGTACTCATATAGGGTTGTCCTGCCTACGCCCTCACCCATGCTATCGCCTCCTATAGATACAGTAGAGACATGTATTAATCTACTATCAGTAGCCAGACATAGCTTAGCAAGATTCTTAACACCATCTGTATTAACCTTCTTAAGTACATTAACATCTCCAAAATGCTTAACAATAGCCGCACAGTTAATTACTGTATCAAAGTCATATTGTCTTACGTCTTCTAGACTATCTGGATTAGAAATATCTGCTTCTAATACATTTACCCTGTCATCCCATTCATCATCATAGGATTTATCAAAATAGAAGAAATAAGTCTGCTTTAATCGTTCCATTGAAGACTTGCCATTATCATGCATTAAGCAATATATCTTATTATCATAGTGTTCCAATAACTCATCAAGAATATGGATACCTAGGAAGCCTGATGCACCTGCAAGAAGTACATTACCTATGTCATCTCTTGTAATATCATCTACATACTCATTAGTATTATGTGATAGCACCTTCTCGAAACTTGTATTGATTACAGACTCATCTGACTTTGAATCGGTAGAATCAGAATTAATAGCATCACCAAATTGTTGTCCATTCTTCTCTGACACTAATATAGCAAGCTCTCTAGGTGTTGGATGATCGAAGATATCCTTGTAAAGCACCGGCATATCTTGTGACATTGCCGCCATCATAACCTTGGCTGCTGAAAGTGATGTTCCACCAATCTGGAAGAAATTATCATCAGGGCCTACACTGCTTGCACCAAGAATCTTCTTCATTATCTCTACGAAGGTATCAACATAAGCCTTATTAGCCTCTCCCGACACAGAGCCTGTCTTACTTACCTTCTCTTCTTCCTTAACAGATGAAGAAGTGCTTTCCTTAGTAAGCTTCTTAACAGTTTCAACATTCATAACCTCTGCCATAGAGCTCTTATTAATAAAGCCATCTACAATTGCATCTAACAATTCAGAGAATCTGTCTATTGTAAATGTACCATACTTATTTCCATCACACTCGAAGTCATATTCAATGTCATCTCCTTGAATAGATATATCAAGACCAAATGGCGACTTCTCCTGATCTAAATCTACAGAAACTTCTGTTGCTTTCCTGCCACCGAGGACTACATCGTCACCCCCTTCTCCCTGATAAGCAAATAGTATGTCAGAATCAAGTCCATAACTACTGCTAAGCTCTGAGAAGCTTACAATATCATTAGCCATTGCATTAATTAAATAGTTCTGGCATTCAGTAATATATTTTACAACTGTATCATTTGTATGCGCCTCTAGGAGTACAGGAAGTGTCTTAACAAGCATTGTTACACTTCGACTTGTTCTAGAATCACTTCTACCATTGTAAATTGTTGCAAATAAAGACTTATCAGCCCCTGTGTAGGTCTTAAGAGCCATTCCGAATACAGCAGTAAAGAAGGCATTAAGAGATAAATCATTCTCTTCACAATAATCCTTAACCTTCTTAGCTGCAACCTTACTTATGACGCTACCATAGTTTTCTCTTGAAATATCAGGATTCTTCTCTTCATCAGGAAGAATAACAGGGTCTACACCGCTAAAGATTTCATCATAGAAGCTTTTAGCCTTATTGAATCTAGAGGATGCTCTAAAGGCCTGTTCAGTTAGTCCAACCTCGTATCCTGTGAATTCTTCTGTCTCAATTTCTTCACCGTCTAAAGCTCGGTTAATATCTTCTAATATAATATCAAATGACTCGCCGTCTGCAATGATATGATGAAGGTCTATAAATAAATATTTGCCATCACTTGTATCATACAGACTTACTCTATATAATTCCTCTCCTGATAATAAGTCAAATGGTTGAATGAGCTCTTCTACACTTGGAAGAACATCACCTATCTTAACATCAATTGGATGAACTTCGTTACGAAGTGCAACTGCATCATCATCCACATTCTTAATAGTCATGTAGATATATGGATGTGCCATGAAAGCAGTACTTATTGCATCCTGTAGCCTGCTCATATCAATATCATCAGATAACTTATATAGGAACGGAATATTATATACAGTAGTTCCAATAAATCTCATACTCTCAACGAAGATACCCATCTGCGTCATTGTAAGAGGATATTCATCTCTAAGCTCTAAATCAATCTCATCAACTGTTTCTTCAAGCAGAGCCTCAATATCAACAATAGTCCTGTTATCAAATACATCAGAGATACGTATATCCTTATCAAACTCATTAGAGAGAAGTGAGCATAGCTTAATACATCCAATTGAAGAAAGACCAGCGGAGAACAGATCAGTCTTAATTCCAATGCTATCCTTACCTAGAACTGATGCTACAATGTCTAATATTTTTTGCTGCGTCTCATTTTCAGGAGGAACAATTTCCTCTTGTTCCATAGATGGCTTAGGCAGCTTCTTCTTATCAATCTTACCATTAGCAGTAAGAGGCATCTTATCAAGCTGAATCAGAACCTGTGGTACCATATATTCGGTTAGCTTAGAGCTTAAATGCTCCTTAAGAGACTCAGTATCAATCTTCTCATCTGCTGTATAATATGCTGCCAGATATTCAGTATCCTGTTTAACAACAATAACAATACTTGTGCCGATTCCCGGATATGAATTGATGTTACTCTCTATCTCTCCAAGTTCTACACGAAGTCCACGAAGCTTAACCTGGTTATCAATTCTTCCATGGAACTCGATGTTACCATCCTCGCGAATTCTAACAAGGTCACCACTTCTATAAGCATTTCTTCCAAACAAAGATATGAAGTTCTTCTTGTTAAGGTCTTCTCGTCCTATATATCCGCGACCAATACCATCGCCGATGATAATCATTTCACCCATGGCACCAAGTGGCTGAAGTCTGCCTTCTCTATCCATTGTTGCCACGTTGACATTACCGTTAGGGATACCAATAGTGATATCATCTGGATTGTCAATTACCTGCATAGTACAACTTACTGTGGCCTCAGTAGGTCCATATCCATTCATAATAAGAATATCAGGACTAACTGCTTTAAGCTTAGTATACAGAACTGGTGGAAATGCTTCAGCACCCATGTCAATTGCCTTAACATTACTAATTGCCTTATTAAGCTTGTCTGTATATTCACCCATATCAAGCAGGTTAATAAGGTAGCTTGGTGTAGCACACATACAATCTACTTTATTCTCTGTCATTACATCAGCAAGCTGCAGCGGATTCATAATATCATCGCCAGTTGCAAGTACTGCAGTCATACCATTTGCAAGAGGAACGAATTCCTCCATAATAGCAAAGTCAAATGTTAATGCAGCAATGGCAAGCACAGCACTTGTGCCATTAACCATTCCATGAATCTCAGCATTCTTCTCATCGTCATATACGAAGTTAACCAGGTTGTGGTTAGTAAGCATAACACCCTTAGGCTTACCTGTTGAACCTGATGTGTAGATTACATAAGCTAATGAATCATATGGCACATCAACATTAGGATTAGATGAATCGCTATTCTTAAGTGCATCTTGGGCAGCGATAGCCTCTATGCCTTCACTACCAAGAGCCTCAAATAAATCTTTTCTTCTAGTAAGAATATCACTTGTAGTAAGGATAAGCTTAGCCTTGGAATCTTCTAGGATAAATCGAATTCTATCCTCTGGATATTCAGGGTCAATTGGAAGGAAGGCGCCTCCACTCTTAAGTACACCCTGACGCATTACATAGGCATAACTATTCCTGTCAGCAAGGACTGCCACAATAGTATCTGGCTTAACGCCCTTACTAATAAGACTATGACCTACCTTGTTAGCTTCCTCATTAAATTCCTTATATGTAAGCTTTCTGTCGCATGCAGCAACAGCAGTTTTCTCTGGGAACTTCTCTGCGCTATCCTGCATAAGCCTGTAGGCTGGCTTTGCTGGAACATTTACAATAGTATCATGGACATTCTTAATAGCCTCAATATCGATGTCACTAACGAGAGAAATGTCGCTTATCTTATCCTTAGACATGAACTCCTGTGATACAACATCTAAGAGATTAGCAATACCCTGCATTGTGAATTCAGAATACATAGATGGGTCGTATTCCACCTCGTACATAACCTTATCACCATCAAGTGATACATCAAATCCAATAGGCGCCTTGGCATACGAGAGATCAAAGTCAGTAAATGTTGCCTCATATCCACCCAGGGTGGTTACATCTTCTCCATCACCCTGATAAGCAAATAGAACATCTCCATTGATGTCATATTCATTCTTGATTTCTGCAAAGCTATATATATCATGAGACATTGCATTAAGAAGATATGTCTGAGCGTCATGTATAACTGATACAATTGAACTGTCATTCTTAGTATTAAAATATACCGGAAATGTCTTAACCAGCATCGTTACACTGTTTTCTAACTTAGAATCATTTCTACCATTATAAATTGTTGAGAATATTGCTCCGTCCTCTGAGGCTGTATATGATTGCATAGTCATTCCAAATGCAGCTGTGAAGAATGCATTAGCTGTAAGGTTATTCTTCTCACAGAAGGCACGAACATCTTCTGCACTCACATTCAGATGATTATGAAGCATGGCAACATGTTCGTTACCCTTACCATCTGTAACAGGCATAGTCTCACCAGAGCAGCCTGCGAAAACGCTATCATACCACTCTTTTGCTTCGGTTAATTTATCAGAGTTTCTAAGGCGCTCTTCATCAAGGGCATACTCGAAACCAGTATATGTTTCTTGGGACACCTCTTCGCCCTTATATGCCTTGTCTATATCCTCAATAAGTATATCAATAGACTCACCATCAGATACAATATGATGAGTGTCTAGGAAGAAATATTTTCCTTCCTTAGTATCATAGATTTCAGCGCGAATGAGCACTTCATTAGATGCAAGGTCATATGGTCTGACAAGTTCATCCTCTGCTGGAACCTTATCACAGGATGTGATTTTTACTTCTAACTCATAATCGTCTCGACGCTTAACAACAACCTTGTCACCAACCTTTTCTAATCTCATAAATAGATATGGATGTGCGCTGACAGCCTTAACTATAGCATCCTTAAGCTTAGTTAAGTCTACTCTGTCATCAAGCTTATATAGAGACGGAATATTATATATGGTTGTATCCTGATGCAGTTCTGACTCAATATATATACCCATCTGATTCATACTTAATGGATACTCATCTCTTGCTTCGTAACTAATTGCTTCGTCAGTCTCATTAAGAAGCTTCTCAATCTCAGCTACTGTTTTGTTAGCTGATACATCAGCAAGACGAACTTCCTTTTCGAACCTTGAAGAAAGCAATGCACAGAACTTAATGCAGGTAATAGATGACATTCCTGCAGCAAATAAATCAGTTGTAATACCTATCCTGTCAGTACCTAGAAGTTCAGCAGCAATATCAATAATCTCCTGCTGCGTCTGATTCTGGGCAGGCTCAATTGTCATTTCCTGCATAGTTGGACTAGGCAGCTTCTTCTTGTCAATCTTGCCATTAGCAGTAAGTGGCATCTTATCAAGCTGAATAAATGCCTGAGGCACCATGTATTCTGTAAGTTTAGAGCTTAAGTGCTTCTTAAGAGCATCAACATCTATCTCTTCGTCAGCTGTATAATATGCAGCCAGATATTCTGTATCCTGCTTAACTACAATAACAATACTTGTACTAATTCCTGGGAAGGAGTTAATATTACTCTCTATCTCTCCAAGCTCCACTCGAAGTCCACGAAGTTTAACCTGGTTATCAATTCTTCCATGGAATTCAATGTCACCGTCTTCACGAATACGAACTAAGTCTCCGCTTCTATATGCACTTCGACCAAACATTGATATAAAGCTCTTCTCGCTTAGGTCATCGCGTCCTATATATCCATGGCCAACGCCATCACCAATAATAATCATTTCACCCATTGCACCAAGAGGCTGAAGTCTGCCATCTCTATCTGTGGTCGCAACATTAACATTTCCATTAGGAATACCAATTGTAATATCATCAGGATTATCTATCTCCTTCATAGTACAACTAATCGTTGTTTCTGTAGGTCCATATCCGTTAATGATAGTTACATCAGAGTTAACCTCTCTTAGCTTGTCATATAGAACAGGAGGGAAGGCCTCTGCACCTATGTCTACCAGCTTAAGATTACTAATTGCAGTACTTAAGCTGTCCATTAATTTACCCATATCTAACAGATTAAGCACATAAGTTGGTGTTGCACATAGTCCATCAACCTTGTTAGTAAGCATAGTCTCTTCTAACTGCTTTGGATTCATAATCTCATCATCAGTTGCAAGGACAACCGTCATTCCGTTGGCAATAGGAATGCATTCTTCCATTACTGATACGTCAAATGTTAATGCAGCAATGGCAAGAAGCACACTAACATTAGATACCATGCGATGAGTCTCGGCATTCTTCTTATCATCATATACGAAGTTAACCAGGTTACCATTTGTAAGGGCTACTCCCTTAGGCGTACCTGTTGAACCAGATGTATAGATTACATAAGCAAGACTATCATTAGATACATCAATATCAAGATTAGAGCCATCAGACTCTTCTAATGCTTTTTGAGCAGAGATAATTCTAACACCATCATTAGAAATGCTGTCGAATAAATCCTTTCTTCTATCAATAATATCCTCTGTGGTAATAAGATATTTAGCCTTAGAATCTTCTAGTACAAAGCGAATTCTATCCTCTGGATATTCAGGGTCAATTGGAAGGAATGCGCCACCGCTCTTAAGCACACCTTGTCTCATTACATAGGCATAGCTATTCCTATCTGCAAGAACAGCAACTATTGAATCACATTTCACCCCTGCACCTGCAAGTGTTCTTCCAACCCTATTAGCCTCTTCATTAAAATTAGAATATGTAAGTGCTCTATCAGTTGCCACTACAGCAACCTTGTCTGGATACTTAGCCGCGCTATCCTGTAATAATCTATAAGCTGGTCTACTTGGCACATCAACCTTAGTATCATGAAGCTTAATAATTGCATCAATATCATTATCATCAACAAGCTCTACGTCACTTATCTTATCCTTAGATATGAATTGCTGCGATACATTGTCTATAAGATTCATTATGCCCTTCACAGTATATTCAGAATATAGTGATGGGTCGTATTCTACTTCATATACTACTTCATCCCCTTTAAGGAATAAATCAATTCCAATATGCGCTCTGGAATATGAGAGATCAAACATAGTAAATGTGGCCTCATATCCACCTATTGTAGCTACATCATTGCCATCCCCCTGATAAGCAAATACTATGTCGCCATTAATACCATATTCATTCTTCACTTCTGCAAAGCTGTATATATCATTAGTCATTGCATTAAGAAGATATGACTGGCAATCTCTGATTGCAGATATGACGTCGCTATCCTTCTTCGGATTAAAAAATACCGGAAATGTCTTAACCAACATGGATACGCTGTTCTCCAGTCGGGAGTCACTTCTTCCGTTATAGATGGTTGAGAATATTGCTCCATCCTCTGCTGCTGTATATGATTGCATAGTAAGTCCGAAGGCAGCAACAAAGAAGGCATTAGCTGTAACACTATTCTTCTCGCAGAATGTGCGAATATCTTCTGCTTTTACCTTCATATTACTATTAATTACAGCAACATGTTCATTACTCTTACCATCTGTTACAGGCGCAGACTCTCCTGAACAGCCTGCAAATATGCTATCATACCACTCTTTAGCTTTGCTTAATTTATCAGAGCTTCTTAGGCGCTCTTCATCAAGGGCATACTCGAAACCGGTGTAGGTTTCTCCTACCACCTCTTCGCCTCTATATACCTTATCGATATCCTCCACAAGTATATCAATAGAAGCGCCATCAGATACGATATGATGTGTATCTAAGAAGAAATACTTTCCATCCTTAGTATCAAATAGCTCTGCACGAATTAAAACCTCATTAGATGTTAAGTCAAATGGTCTAACAAGTTCCTCTTCTGATGGGACCTTATCACATACTTTGCAAGGAACTTCTAATTCATAATCGTCACGACGTTTAACAACAATCCTGTCATCTAGTTTCTCTATCATCATAAATAGATAAGGATGGCAGCTAGAAGCCTTAACTATGGCTTTCTGAAGCTTACCTAAATCTACTCTGTCATCAAGCTTATACAATGATGGAATATTATATATAGTTGTTCCCTGATGCATCTCTGACTCAATGTAGATACCCATTTGATTCATACTTAATGGGTATTCATCTACATGTTCATAGTCAACTGCACTCTCAGAATCATTTAGTAACTTCTCTATATCTATAACTGTTTTATTGTCAAATACATCAGCAATACGAACATCCTTATCAAACTTCGAAGAAAGTAAGGCACAGAATTTAATGCAGGTTATTGATGACATTCCTGCTGCAAAAAGGTCAGTTGTAATACCTATTCTATCGTTACCAAGAGCCTCTATTGCAATATCAAGAATAGCCTGCTGTGTGTCATTCTTGGCGGGCTCAATTACAACTTCAGTCATTGTAGGACTTGGAAGCTTCTTCTTATCAATCTTACCATTAGCAGTAAGTGGCATCTTGTCAAGCTGAATCAGCACCTGAGGCACCATATATTCAGTTAGCTTAGAACTTAGATGCGCCTTAAGAGCTTCAGTATCAATCTCTTCATCTGCTGTAAAATATGCAGCCAAATATTCTGTATCCTGCTTAACAACAATTACAATACTTGTGCCGATTCCTGGATATGAATTGATGTTACTCTCAATCTCTCCAAGTTCCACACGAAGTCCTCGTAGCTTAACCTGGTTATCAATTCTTCCATGGAACTCGATGTTACCATCCTCACGAATTCTAACAAGGTCACCACTTCTATAGGCTTTCTTACCAAATAATGTAATGAAGTTCTTCTTGTTAAGGTCATCACGTCCTATATATCCGCGGCCAATACCATCGCCGATTATAACCATTTCGCCCATGGCTCCAAGTGGCTGTAAGTGACCTTCTCTATCCATTGTTGCCACGTTGACATTACCATTAGGAATACCAATAGTGATGTCATTAGGATTGTCGATTACCTGCATGGTACAGCTTACAGTAGCCTCAGTTGGTCCATATCCATTCATAATAAGGATATCTGGGCTTACTTCTTTTAGCTTAGTATATAGCACTGGCGGAAATGCTTCAGCACCCATGTCGATTGCTTTAACGTGGCTTAACGCAATATTAAGCTTGTCCGTATATTCACCCATATCCAGCAGATTAAGAAGATAGCTAGGTGTAGCGCACATACAATCTACCTTATTCTCTGTCATTACATCTGCAAGCTGCAATGGATTCATAATATCATCGCCAGTTGCAAGTACTGCTGTCATGCCATTTGCAAGAGGAACGAATTCCTCCATAATAGCAAAGTCAAATGTTAATGCAGCAATAGCAAGTACTGCACTGCAACCATTAACCATTCCATGAATCTCAGCATTCTTCTCATCATCATATACGAAGTTAACCAGGTTATGGTTAGTGAGCATAACACCCTTAGGCTTACCTGTTGAACCTGATGTATAGATTACATATGCTAATGCATCGTATGGCACATCAACATTAGGATTAGATGAATCGCTATTCTTAAGCGCATCTTCAACTGCAATAGCTTCTATGCCTTCACTTCTAAAGGCATCAAATAAATCTTTTCTTCTAGCTAGAATATCACTTGTAGTAAGGATAAACTTAGCCTTAGAATCTTCTAGGATAAATCTAATTCTATCCTCTGGATATTCAGGATCAATTGGAAGGAATGCGCCTCCACTCTTAAGTACACCCTGGCGCATTACATAGGCATAGCTATTCCTGTCAGCAAGAACTGCCACAATAGTATCTGGCTTAACTCCCTTACTTATTAAGGTACGACCTACCCTATTAGCCTCCTCATTGAACTCCTTATATGTAAGCTTTCTGTCGCATGCAGCAACAGCTATTGTCTCTGGGAACTTCTCTGCGCTGTCCTGCATTAGCCTATAAGCTGGCTTTGCTGGAACATTTACAATAGTATCATGAACATTCTTAATAGCCTCTATATCACTATCGTTAACAAGAGATATGTCGCTTATCTTATCCTTAGTCATGAACTCCTGTGACACAACATCTAAGAGATTAATTATACCTTGAATAGTATATTCTGAATAAAGGGATGGGGCATATTCTGATTCATAAATAACCTTGTCGCCACATAAGAATACGTCAATTCCAATAGGCATTCTGAAGCGTGAAAGGTTAAGAAGCTTATAGCTAGACTCATATCCTCCTATGATAGCTATATCATCTATGTCACCCTGATAAGCAAATATCATATCACCATTAATGCCATATTCATTCTTCACTTCTGCAAAACTATATATATCATTAGACATTGCACTTAGAAGATAAGACTGAGTGTCCTTAATTACAGATACAATGTCAGCATCCTGCTTCGGATTAAAAAATACTGGAAATGTCTTAACAAGCATTGATACGCTATTTTCTAATCTAGCGTCACTTCTTCCGTTATAGATTGTGGAGAATATGGTCTCTTCTGCGGCACTATATGACTTAACAGCCATTCCAAATGCTGCTGTAAAGAAGGCATTAACTGTTATATTGTTTTTCTTACAAAATGCCCGAATATCATCAGCCTTTACATTAAGCTGATCCTTAAGAATACCAAGCTGCTCACTATCATTACCATCTGTTACAGGCATAGTCTCCCCTGAGCAGCCTGCAAAGATACTATCATACCACTCTTTAGCCTTGTTATATTTATCAGAACTTCTAAGGCGCTCTTCATCAAGAGCATACTCGAAACCGGTGTACGTTTCTTTGGACACTTCTTCGCCCTTATATACCTTATCGATATCCTCCACAAGTATATCAATAGAGGCACCATCAGATACAATATGATGGGTGTCTAAGAAGAAGTATTTTCCATCCTTAGTATCAAAAAGCTTTGCACGAATTAAAACCTCATTGGATGCAAGGTCAAATGGTCTAACAAGTTCCTCTTCTGCTGGAACCTTATCACATATCTCGCATTGCACCTCCAACTTATAATCATCTCGACGCTTAACAACTACCCTGTCACCAGCCTTATCTAATCTCATAAACAAGTATGGGTGAGCACTGGCAGCCTTAACAATGGCTTTCTGAAGCTTGTCTAAATCCACCCTGTCATCAAGCTTATATAGGGATGGAATATTATATATGGTCGTTCCCTGATTTAATTCTGTCTCTATGTAGATACCCATCTGATTCATACTTAGTGGGTACTCATCTCTAAGCTCGTAATTAATTAATTCGTCACTATCATCAAGGAGCTTCTCGATATCAACTACTGTGCTGCTTTCTGCTATATCTGCAATACGAAGGTCCTTATTATATTTTGCAGATAAAAGGGCGCAGAACTTCATTCCAGAAATCGAAGACATTCCTGCTGCAAATAAATCAGTTGTAATACCAATTCTATCAGTACCAAGTGTATCTATTGCAATATCAAGAATTTCCTGTTGCGTCTGATTCTGGGCAGGCTCTATTACAACCTCCTGCATGGTAGGACTAGGAAGCTTCTTCTTATCAATCTTACCATTAGCAGTAAGAGGCATCTTATCAAGTTGAATAAACACCTGTGGCACCATGTATTCTGTCAGTTTAGAAGACAAATGCTCCTTAAGTGCTTCAACTTCAATCTCTTCACTTGCAGTATAATAAGCAGCTAAATACTCTGTATCCTGCTTAACTACAATGACAATACTTGTGTTGATTCCCTGGAAGGAATTAATGTTACTCTCTATCTCTCCAAGCTCCACACGTAGTCCTCGAAGCTTAACCTGATTATCAATTCTTCCATGGAACTCAATGTTGCCGTCCTCGCGAATTCGTGCAAGGTCACCGCTCTTGTACGCCTTCTTGCCATCTACAGTTATGAATTTCTCCTTAGTAAGATCATCTCGTCCTATATATCCGCGACCAACACCATCGCCGATTATAACCAACTCACCTTTCTCTCCTAGGGGCAGAACCTTGCCATCCTTATCCATAGTTACAACATTAACATTTCCGTTAGGGACACCAATTGTAATATCATCAGGGCTTTCGATTACCTGCATTGTACAGCTTACAGTGGCCTCAGTAGGTCCATAACCATTCATAATAAGGATATCAGGACTTACTGCCTTAAGCTTGGTAAATAGTTCTGGTGGAAATGCTTCAGCACCCATGTCGATTGCTTTCACATGGCTAATTGCAATATCAAGCTTATCTGTAAACTCACTCATGTCTAGCAGATTGAGGAGATAGCTAGGTGTTGCGCACATACAATCCACCTTATTATTCGTCATCAAATCTGCCAGCAGCAACGGATTCATAATCTCATCATTAGTTGCAAGAACCGCTGTCATACCATTTGCAATTGGAACAAATTCCTCCATAATGGCGAAGTCAAATGTTAATGCAGCAATGGCAAGTACGGCGCTGCAGCCTGTAACCATTCCATGAATCTCGGCGTTCTTCTCGTCATCATATACGAAGTTAACCAGGTTATGGTTGGTAATCATAACACCCTTAGGCTTACCAGTGGAGCCTGAGGTATAGATTACATAAGCTAAGGATTCATATGGAACATCAATATCTAGATTAGAGCCGTCAGACTCCTCTAAGGCCTTTTCAACTGATATAACATCTGTGCCGTCTTTTATAATATTGTCAAATAAATCTTTTCTACGAGAAATAATATCTTCTGTAGTTATAAGATGCCTAGCATTAGAATCTTCTAAGATAAAACGAATTCTATCCTCTGGATATTCAGGATCGATTGGAAGGAATGCGCCACCACTCTTAAGAACGCCCTGACGCATAACGTAAGCGTAGCTATTCCTGTCAGCAAGAACAGCTACTATTGAATCACATCTAACACCTGCCGTAATAAGGGTTCTTCCTACCTTGTTAGCCTCTTCGTTAAGCGCAGAATAGGTAAGCTTTCTATCTGTTGCAACAAGTGCCGTCCTGTCAGGATAGCGCTTCGCACTATCCTGCAACAGTCTGTATGCGGGTCTTATTGGAACATTAACTGCAGTATCATGAAGTTTAATTGAATCATTTATATTATCCTTACCCATAGTTTTCACCTTTTCTTTATTACCCCAATATTATCATTATATTAATAAATTATTTTGCTTAGTTTCTGAATTTTATCATCATTCTTCTAAGGGAATTAAACTCGTTAACAACAACTACACCATAATCAATATCTTCTTCACCAATTTCTTCTTCATGACCATGAGCTTCCTTCTTCCTTAGTCGTCTAAGTTTACTGCTCTCGTCATATCGTAATATAACTGACTTGCCCTCTTTTCCTAGGTCTAGTATGGTAAATGAACTAAGTGGCGTAATGTCCTTCTCAATACTGCTGATAAATGGCTTTATCATATCTTCTTCGATCTGTTCACTCTGTTCCTTACTCAAGAAATCTCTTGCCTTCTTCTTCCAGTCTTCTATGACATCCATTGTAGCAACACCACCTGTAATCATAAGGAGGTTCTCAGGATGGAACTTAACTAATCCCTTAGTACCTCGACATATAAACAGCACATAGATACAAGCACAAAAAGCACCTGCCAGACTACCATACCAAGGCGCGTCCATAGGAGTAACATTCTTAAGTGCAATAGTTACGATTATTGATACCACACCCTCAATACCAAATGCAATATCACCTCTTATTTCCTTCTCAATAGAAGCAAAATAATTAGCCATATATGTGAGTATAAATATAAAGAATTGTGATATACACATAATCCTTATGGCAAATGGTAATGTCTCTAGCATTCTCTCATCTGTTACAGAGAATACTCTCATAAATGCTTCTGGGAAAATCGCGAGTAATATAAGAATAATAGGTATTACAATTAGTCCAATTCTAAATAACATACGCTTAGCTAAGAGCTGACAGCTTGTATTCTTCTCACCAAAATAAGCAGAGGCAAGTGGCATAATAGACTCGCATTGTCCTAGTATGAAAATAGCAAGGAACACTACAAGATTGTCCATAACAGCAGAGTCTCCGAGACCACTTGTACCACCTTCATCACTAAGAACATAATTCTGAATAAACATTTGCACGATTGCAAGAATGTATGTAAGGGCAAGTGGGAAACCAGGCTTGAGGATTTCTCCTGCCTTAATTCCACTATTCGTAGGCTTTACGAACCGGCACAGGGTATCCTTCTTCCTAAAATGGAAAAAGAATATTACAAGGGAAACAAATTCTCCAAATATAGTACCAAAGGCTGCAACCCATATTCCAAAATGAAATACATTAAGACCAACCAAATCAATTATGACATTAACTACTGCCGCTACAACAGTTCCTACCATAACAAGATTCGGGTTATTATCATCAACAAAAATATACATCCAGGCGAATGTAATTGTCGTAATGATAAAACCAATTAGTATTACAATAAGATATTCCTTGGCAAAAGCCACATTTTCTGGAGTTGCCCATAGAAATTTAAGAAGGGGATCAATAAAAAGAAGCGCTAACGCACTAATTAATATGGAAAAAATAGTAAGTGCAATTGTAGTTATGGTAAATGCTTTGGCTGCTTTCTCCTTCTCTCCGGAGCCGGAGCATTTAGATACAAGAATACCACAACCTACGCCACCAAGGGAGCCTAGAACACTTGTAATCATAACTACTGGTTCAACATTACTTAATGCTGATAGCGCTACATTGCCCAAAGATGCTGATACACAAGCTGCATCTACTAGCGGTGCTGTCTGTGAAAATACAAGTGTTATTATGGAAGGAATAATATACCTTACCGCACTCTTACTAATTAATTTCTCTTCATACTTATAGTTAATAACTTCATTATTCACTACTCAAATCTCCTCTTAACATAATTGCTTATTTATTTGTATAAAACTGCATTATTATTGTATATTTACGCCACAATTATGTCAAGCAAAGGGGGTTACAAGAAGACGATTCTTCTATGTGCAAATGCTTGTACAACATGGCTTCCCATGCTAAAATTGAATACGAAGAAAAAAGCTGATACTACAATGAGTATAAGCGTAGAATAATGTAATTAAAATTTGGAGGACACGATAATGGATATAAGAACTATGCAATACTATCTAGCAGTTGTTCGGGAAGGAACTATTTCTGCTGCGGCAGATGCTCTTCACGTAGCACAGCCATCCCTGTCTCGTCGTATGAAGGAATTGGAAGAAGAATTAGGTGCACCTCTTTTTGTTCGAGGAAACCGTAAGATTACACTTACTGAAGAAGGAATGGTTTTACGAAGACGAGCGGAAGAAATGGTACGACTTATGCAGATGACTGAGGATGAGATTTCCCAGGTAAAAAATAACATTTCCGGTACTGTTCGAATAGGTGCAGGAGAATCTGTATCATTCCATTACCTCTCTCGTACAGCAAGTCTACTCCTAAAGGAGCATCCTGATATAAGGTTTCAGATTACCAGCGGAGATACCCAGGATTTGGTGGACCAGTTAAATGATGGTCTTATTGACTTTGCCGTTATATTTACTGACGTTGACCACTCATTATACCAGTCAATTGACCTTCCAACAGAGGATAGCTTCGGTCTTCTTATGCCAAAAAAATCAGACCTTGCAAAAAAAGATGTTATTCGCTGGTCTGATTTGAAAGGCTTGCCTGTTCTAGTTTCCAGAGCATCAGAGCCATATTTTTCTAGTTCTAATAAGCTTTCTGGATTACATATTGTCGCAATCTACAATCTTATATATAATGCCTCACTTATGGTTGAAGACGGAGTGGGGTATGCTCTTTGCTTTGATAATATTATTAACACAGCGGGGGACAGTCCTCTTACTTTCAGATCTGTCACCCCGCCACTCAAATCAACTGGAAAACTAATTTGGAAAAAATATCAAGTATTCTCTCCTGCTGTACAGATGTTTATTGATAGAATTCAAGAAATTATTCCTAGTGAATAAACTACAAATTACTTAACGAAAAATCTTGTTTAAATAGTTATAGAAACACTGACCCCAGAATTGCTCGTCGTGGCCATAGCCCTTAACATAGTCGGTTTGGTTTTTCACACCCATTTGATTAAGTACATCTCTATAATATAGTGTACAATCAATATTCCATGGATCTTCATCCCCTACTGACATATACAGGTAATATGGTGTGTTTGCTTCTGTAGGTTGTGGAAACTTGTCGAATACAGGTGTATTCCAGAATGTGCCCTTATAATACTCAGTAGGAATAACTCCTGTATCTGGAGCAAAGCCTCCAATGTAACCGAACTTATCTAACCACTTAAAGCCAGTACAGAGAGATTTTGCGCCGCCTTCAGACAGTCCTGCTACTGCTGTGTTTTCCCTGCCAGTTTTTACAGAATATGTCTTCTCTATAAAAGGCATCAAATCAATTGCAACATCGTCTATGGCCTTGTCATAAATATATCGAAGTTGTTCCTCACTCTTACTACTCTTCTCACTTTCCTTGTCTGTATACATATCCAGATTTTCAATAATCATAGGAACAGTCAAACCGTCATGCAGCATATTACCATACAGCATTGTAAGAAATGAACCATCGTTAATCTGGTCGCTATGACTTCCGTCAAAGCCATGAAATACGTACATTACAGGATATTTCTCATTCTTGTTGTAGCCTGCTGGAAGCAACACATTGCACTGCTTATTATCACCTGCTGTTGTTGAATAATAAGTAACATCCTCATCAACAGTTCCATAATCTACCCCAGAGCGCTTCTTGAACATTTTATCATCTATATCATAGCGATTCTCAGTTCCATATGGGTCATAATTAGAAGTTTTGCTTGTTGCCTGAGTGGTATTGATAGTATTAACCTTAACATCTGTATTAGTACTGGTATTCTCACTTGCAGACTTTGACTTCTGACATCCAAACAAAGCCAATGCCATTATTAGTATTAATGCAATAGATATAATTCTTTTCATAAATCTCTCCTTTCGCTGATTGACAGGGGGTGACAGGGAGACGGTCTTTTGTCAACCTATGCTTTTTATTTGCTTGGCTGGAACGCCTCCTACTATACAATTGGCAGGAACGTCTTTTGTTACGACTGCCCCTGCTGCGACGACTGCATTATCGCCAATAATAACTCCCTTTGTCACAACAGCATTTGCACCAATCCATACATTCTTGCCAATTCTAATAGGTGCTGGATGAAGCTGCTGTCTCTTCTCTGGGGCCAGGTCGTGATCAAGTGTCGCCAGAACGACGCCATGACCTATTAGCGCCCCATCATCAATAAAAATGCCGCCCTGGTCTTGAAACTTGCAACCAGCGTTAATAAAGACGTTTTTGCCAATAGTTATATTCTTGCCAAAGTCAGTATAGAAAGGTGGAAACAGCCCAAACCCTTCTCCTACTGGCTTTCCTATCACCTCCGAAAACAGCTTTGATAACTCTTCCGGTTCATGATACTTAGTATTAATCTCCACGGTAAGCTTCTGGGACTCTCGGCTATAATACCTCATTTGTTCTATATACTCTCTATTGGTTCCCAGGGTTTCTCCATTATTAAAATGCTCTAACAATTCTTCCAAACTCATTATTAGTTTTGCCTCCTATCTGGTAAATGTTATTGTAACATCCCCATTTCCCAGTAAATCCTTCATCTGGGATGCAGACTTATCTGTTATCTTGCCCAGTCTTGTATATGCCCATGAATTAGAGCCGTAGAAGACAACAATCTGATTGCCTGAATAAAGAACAATGTCTCCTGCACTAGTTGTAGTCTGCACATCGTTTTTAGGGAGATTCTGTCCAATGGAGCCCACCTGTTCAAAGCCTCCATACATTGACATATTAATCGTAAGAGGTTTCTGGGCGGTAAGTTGTTTTAAGGTATCTACAGACTCGTTTTGCTCCCATGCAACATTTACCATAGTACCATTGATAGACATCTTCATATCCTCAGATACTTGTCCATTGTCACTAACTGACCCCGGCTGGGTAGTATTCTCAGTTGTCGCATTTGTACTTGTTGCATCTGCATTCGTTGCATTCGAAGAAGCATTGTTATGTGAAGCACTTTGGCAGCTGCAAGCAGTTATGACAATAGCCGTTATTACAAGTACTACAAGTAAACTTCCTTTCTTCATCATTTTGACACCTCCATTATTATGTCTTTGCTTTATGGTTTAATTATATTTGCAACATTTCATATAATCAAATACTTAATATCTATGGCTTCCTATGTCAAAAGCGAATAGGAGAAATTGTATAAAAAAGCTCCGAAACATTTTTGCTTCGGAGTTATGTCAAGAATACACATGTCAAGAATATACGTGTCATGGATATACATCTCAATTACAACCTATCCTTCATAAATCTAATGGATGCTTTCTCTGCCTGTTCAAGCTGCTTATCGAAGAATCCATGCTCGCCATCCTTAATTACAACCAGCTCTGCTGATGGGAAGAACTGAATAAAATAGTTGGTGGAATCAAGGGTAACATCATCATCAATATCGCCTTGCAGCACGATTACATCCTTGTTAAGTGCTCTTATCTTGTCCCTGATACCAATCTGGCTTAGCTCAGTGAGATACTTCTCGCTAACAAGCAGATTATCCCAATCATATAATTGTCCATTATCATAGGAAATGTCATTTGGACCACTGTTCCTAATATTCTCAGTAGGCCCTTGCTGCAATACTTCAGAGGCGTAATCCGCCATGTAGAAAGCAGGATAAAAGAGAACCACTCCCTTAATCTCATCCTTATGCTTCTCTGCCACAACAGTTGCGATAAGACCGCCGAAGCTTTGACCACTTATGAAAATGTTGTTATTGTCATAGGCATCATTTTTCTCCACATAGTCTAATACAATCTCATAGTCTGTTATCTCTGTGAATGCTGTCATCTCAGAGGAATGCACAGAAGTTGAGCTATTGCGAGAGCCTCCAACAAAGTCAAATACTATTACCGCAAATCCTTTGTTGCCGTAATACTCCGCTACATCCTCACAATTCTCCATTGTACTGTTATAACCATGAGATACAATAATTACAGGATGGGTTGGCATCCCATCTCTTGGTGTGAAAATCCTGGCATTAAAATCATAATCACTTCCGTTAGTTGAGGACTTTGGCGTCTGAAAAACCATATCAGTAATTATTGGTTTGCTAAATGAAATACCACAATAGACGGCTATGCCCAGAGTTGCTACAAGCACAGCATTAATAAATGAAATTACAATAATTGATGTTATTTTATAAGCTTTTTTATTCATAATACTCTCTCCTTGTCAACTTTTCTTGGCTACATTCTTAAACCAGAGCCAGTAGGTCTTGCGGTTCCATACAGACATGAAATGGGCAAGCACTCCGGCACCGATATATGCAAGAACAAATAGTCCTATCATGGCGAACTTGCCACCCATATTCTCAAAATTCAGAAAATCATAAGGTATGTATTCCTTCGTCAACACTCCTGTTCCTATCATTGTAACTATTACTATAAGATATACAATCACAAAGCTTGTGCCAAATGATAATTCCAACAAGCTAAGCTTCCTTATTGGAGAATCATTATTAATAAATGAAAAGATTGTAAGAACCGGAATACATATATGCATAAAAAACATATCTATTCTTGCAATATGCATGTGTGCAGGGAAGAAGGGAAGCTGACTAATAAGTACAACTATAATTATTATTCCTTCCGTAACAGCAGAGGAAAGTCTAAGCAGATACACTACCTTCCTTGACACCTCTGTCTTCCTAATCAATTCATACACATTACAGGCAACAACAATTATCGTAAGAATTGTTGTATAAATCGTTCCGTCAACTGTCATCCAGCGAAATGTCATGATACCATCATTATCAAATTCATAGATATAGATAACAGAGAACACTCCCATAAATATAATGATAATACTGCATATCATATTGAAAATCTTCTTCGCTCTGTATCGGTTGTCAAAATCCTTCATCGTTTTTTCAAGTTCACGAACTGAATCACTCATATATTTAACCCTTTCGCATTATACGAAATAATTCTAGAAGTATCTCTTAAGTGGTGTCTTAGAGAATAATAATATTATAAGCCATGTAATGAATACTATCAAAACCAAATAAACAATCATTAGTCCTATCATCAGCGAATATTCCATTAGGTTATAATTGCCCGAGCCCACAACATCCACTAAGGTCGGAATGTTAAGAAGCGGTAAGATGGTGAAATTAATTCCATGAATTATTGCTACATGAATCACATAATATATAAGGGAATGTCTTCCTAAGAATTCCATAAACCTCGTCTGAAAATGTACTGATAAAATCAAAAATGCAAATATACCCAAAAAGGCGCTCACATAAGTAAGTGGCACAAAACCGTATTCGCAGGAATTCATATCAAGGCACTCTCCGCTTATGAGTATTGTAAGCTGGTTGAACACAATATTTCCAATGAGGAATGCAAAGAATGATAACAACGCCTTGCTTCTAGATAGCGCACTAATCTTATTAATGCATGTTCCATTAGCCGCAAAGAGATGCCCTACATAAAAGAAAGGCAGCGACATCATGACTGTATCAACATTCCATACTAGGGGTTTGCCACCTAGATAAAAGTAAGCAGAACCTATGACAAGAAGCACTAATACTATGGCAATCTGGGCCCACCTACGCTTAATTAATAGTATAAAATACATAATAACATTTGCAAGGAAAATCATGGCAAGATACCATATAACATTATAATGTATCTGCAATATGTAATTAATTAATTCCTGCAATAATGCCGAGCAATAATCGGCGAGGGAGACGTGTCCATTAAATGTCCCACCACTCGTTGCCACGTTGTAATATGCGATTGCTATTGGAAATGGCAAGCCGAACATTAGGTAAGGAATTATGAGGGACTTGAATTTGTGCTTTAAAAACACCTTGAAGGAACCATACCTTTTGAAGAGGTAGCCTGAGGCAAATATGAACAAAGGGACTGCGAAAGAATATACGAAATCCCCTACATAAGTATGCTGCATAAGGTGCCCCATCATAACAGCAAGCATGGCTATGCCCTTAAGCATATCTATCCATACAATTCTATTGTCAGAAGAATTCGCGCTGTTCAATACATTAATTCCTTTCCAATAATTATAAATAGCCTAGAAATATTTCTTTATCGGTGTTCGTGAAAATGCTAATATTACAAGCCACACAACAAGAATCATTATCGCCAAATATACAATTGCCAAACCAATCATCATTGGATAATCCATTAGGTTATAATTGCTATCACCTACAAGCGTAGCTAAGGATGTTATGTTAAGCATTGGTAAAATATATAAGTTCAGCAAATACAACACTCCCTGATGAAGTATAAAATAAATCAGGGAATGTCTTCCGAAGAATTCCACAAACCGAGAGCGAAGAATAATCGATAGAATCATAAATGCGAAGATTCCCATAAAAGCACTTATATAAGTAAATGGAAGGACGCCATACTGACAAAAATACATGTCAAGACTTTCTCCGCTTATGTAATGCGTAAGAATGTTGAAAATAATATTGCCAATAAGAAAAACTACAAATAACAGTACAGCCCTACTCATCTTCATGTTGGTAATCCAGGATACACATTTCCCATTATCCGAAAGCAGATTCCCCACATAGAAGAAAGGCAGTGCCATAATGACTGTATCAATATTCCATATCAGGGGCTTGCCGCCGAAGTGATAATATAGGGCGCCGCTTGTTAGTAGAAGTAGTATTATGGCAATCTGCACCCACCTATGCTTGATTAGTAATATGAAGTACATAACAACATTTACAAGGAAAATCATGGCAAGATACCATATAACCTGATACCTTATCTGGATTATGTAATTATACAATTCCTGTAGCAAGGCTAGGAAATAATCCGCTGCCGATATTGGGCTATATGAGCCACCAGTGAAGCTCGCGTTGTAGAATGCTATAACTAAAGGAAATGGCAGACCGAACATAAGATAAGGAATCAGAAGAGATTTGAATTTGTGTGTTAGGAATTCCTTAAATGAGTTGTACCTTCTAAAAAGATATCCGGAAACGAATATGAACAGCGGTACGCTAAAGGAATATACAAAATCCCCTATGTATGTATGAGGCATAAGATGCCCTATCATAACGGCAAGAATGGCAACACCTTTAAGCATATCTACCCATACTATTCTATTGTCAGAAGAATAGGTGCTGTTCAAACTACTAATCCCCTTCTCTAAATTGCATTACTAATATTTCTTCTTAATAATCTTGCAGAAAATCACAAACATTATTGTCATTAGTCCCACAAGTATAACATCCCTTATGGCAATATAAAGAATCCACTGCCACTTCTCTGTAAGAACGAGTCCCACCGGGTTGACATAAGATGAGAAGAAATTAATCCTATGGGTTACGCCCACAAGCTGGTCATTAACATATACCTTCTCTGACAAAACACCATTTAAGTAAAATGTTGGTATGTCGAAGGCAAATGCTCCGATAATTGCTGTCTTAAGATCGGAGAAAACAATGTTGGTTTCTTTGCTTAGTCCTATATAAATACTTAAGACACTAATCATTGAGTGATACAGGAAGAATTGCCACACTCTTGGGGATAACATATAGTCTGCAAAGTCTGTGTAATATACTGAAAGTGTAGCAAGAGGAATTGCAATTACGCCGCCGATTCCTGTGGCAAACATCATAACATATAGAAAATGCTTAACCTTCTCGCTGGATGCAAGTAGGCAAATTGCCATAAAGAAAAGCTGCAAACTACACATTTCAAATGGCAAATGCTCTACCTCTAAAATTGGAGTATATGCTCCACTATAGTTATAGCCAAATGTACCATCCTCCTTAACAAATGTATCATTAATAAATGGAACTATCTCGCTTACGGAGAAAAACTTGATAACCTCAGACACTATACCAATACACAGACATACCTTAAGCATGCGGTTCATTGAAGGGCGAAGATACCTGCACAGTATTACCCCAACAACTATTAGAATTAAAGAAATAATTATCCATACTATATGCGCTGTCTGAAACATAAAACCCTCCAATACATTTACAGAAAAAGCCACACATGACGTGTGGCTTAATACTCTATTCTAGTAGCTTGACTTGTCTGGTAGATATGTGCTAATGCCATCAGCTAATGAATGAAGATTTCTTGTCTGAATTAGGACTTTACCGGAACCGTGGAACTTATTAACAATTCCTTCACCTGTCTTAAATCCAAATGTTCCTGAAGCAATCTCCATATGATAATCAAGATTTCTATCCCAAGCAACTACATGCTCATTATCAATTGTAAGAGGCTTATTAGGTGTTACTTCAAGCTCAACAAGATCACCAAATGCTGTTGCAAGCAAATCTCCCTGACCTTCTGTCTCCATAACGAATAAACCACCAGTATTAGCAAGTAATGCCTTGCCTAAATCCTGTCTCTGCATATTGTAGAACACGTTGCTTTCACAAGCTAAGAATGCACCATTGTTAAGTCTGTACTGTGTGCTACCAACTTCAAGTCTGACAATCTTACCAGGACATGCTGGAGCAATAGCAATTACTGCTTCATTAGAAGTTCCTGTAGCTTCAGTAATGAACATACTTTCACCACTTGTCACACTTCTTCCAATAGCTCCTAGCACACCACCAAGGCCTGATTTCTTAGAATTCATCTTACCCTCAAGGGAAACATCCTGCATATAAACCATACAGCCTCGATCCATTCTAATCATTTCCCCTTGATTAAGCTTTACTTCAGCGATAGGATTATCGCTATCCCCAATAATTTTGTAATTCATACGTCTCCTCCTTTAATAATCTTAATAATGTGATTATAACATAATCATTAGATTTCTACTACGAAATTTGTGAAAAATAACCTACAATGAATTATTATAATAACAATATGGAATTAGTAATCACAAAAGAAAAAGAATACAGAAAAATAGATTGGTGCTGGATGATTATCCTCATATCCTTTGTGGGATTTCTTGTTGAAAACATCTGGAATTTCCTTACAAGCGGACAAATTGACAATCGCAATATGCATTTACCATTTATTCTTGGATATGGCCTTGCAATACTTGGAGTATATTTGTTATTTGGATTACCAACAGACAACAAGGGATTGATTACTCTCTCTAAAAGTTCCAATACTACTTTTCAATATATGACATATGTTCTATTGGTAACTGTGTTTATTTGTATATGTGAAATTATAATCGGTTATGGAGTGCAGTATTTTAGCGGTATATATTACTGGGATTTTAGCGATGTCCCATTACATATTACAAGATATACTTCTATACTAACTTCAGTTGCATATTCAATAACAATTACATTGTTTATGAATTATCTCTTTGATAGTATAATGAGCTGGTTTAGCCGCTTTGACGACAAAGCATATAAGTACTTGGGAATCATACTAATCACACTTCTTTCTATTGATTTAATTGTCAGCTATGGAACGATGATTGCGAATAACAACCATAACTTAATATGGTGTATATATATTTAGAATGAAACGAGGACTCGAAAGCCCTCGTTTTTTATGGAAACAAATTGATTATACACAAGCAATTTCATTCAGGTATTTCTTCTGCTCATTATAAACCTCAATAATATTATCAATCAAATCAGGTGTATAGAAGTCTGATTTGGATAAATACTCTCTAATCTCATCCTCAAATCCAATTAAACTATCAGGATTGTACCAGGAATAATCCCAATCCTTCTCAAGCCCACGATATAGAAAATATACTATCATAAGGGTCGCTTGATTAACTGTAGATAGAAAGTCCCGTGCACCCTGGCTGCTTGCAAACGCTCCAGCCAAATCATATATAGGCGCCATCCTGATATTACCCGTAGGAATATGTCTTATAACAGATATATTATCAAAATGTAAATCTGATACGAAGGACAGACTTCTTAAGCAAAAGAGCTTAACAAATCGATCTTCCAAATTAGGAATTCCTATTTCCGATACACGTCTAAAAAACTCTGCTCCCTTAGACCTATCCTGGGTCTTCCCAAAATACAACTCCCATACGTCAATAGGCAAGATATCAGATAAAGGAACCATCTCCTCATCAAGCCCCAGCATAGACGCAGATACCGAAGCATACTGTCCTCCTATTGTAGCAAGCTGGTATTTAAGTACTTCGCTTTCATCAAACATCCTACATGCTAGACGAGATGATAATACTTCAGCTATGGAATCCTCCGAATGTCCCTTAGTAATTCCAAGCTTATAAAGCTTAGGCACATCCTCACACAGCCAACCCTTAACAGCCCATCCATCTGTTACAATATCAGGCACATTCAAGTCACATTTACTCAAAGCATCATAATCTTCTGTCAAGACAGCTCTGGCAAAAGTATCATCCCACTTATTAGTGAAGAAATTAATGTCCTTGTACTTAAGATTCTCATTTTCTCTTCTAAACCAATAATGATTAGAAAGAGACAAACCATGCCCCCTAAATGATAACTCGAAGGAATCCTTACAGCCAATAGCTTTTCTTATATTGTCATAATCATGTCTGGTTTCGGCAAGGGTTCTGCCATTGAAAAACTTATATAGGATTCGATTAAGTTCTCCCTCGTCTTCTTCACCTACCATACCATAGGGAGCCTTGTCAAAGCCTTCTAGCTTGTCTAACATCTTAATCTTATTATTATCTAAGTCCAGTAAAAAGGATAGCACTTCTTCATCCTGGTACATTAGAATCAATTCCTGCTTCATACTCATAAGTCACCTTCCTCCAAAAAAGTTGACAGAAGGGCCGTCCCAATGCCATTAAGTTAAGGATTTCCCTTCATCACACATTTAAAACTTCATAAATGATTTTACTACTTTAAGATGGTTTGCATATATAAGCAGA
>ONAZ01000025.1 GCA_900315945.1 uncultured Lachnospiraceae bacterium
AGGACAATTATATCATGGGCTTAACTAAGCCTATTGAACAAAATTTATTAAGTTATTAAGGTACATTTAATGTATCTAAAAAATATTATACGAGGGAAATAGCTATGAAAGCAATAATTCTGGCAGGCGGCTCAGGTGACAGACTCTGGCCTTTGTCGAGGAAGAATTATCCGAAGCAATTTATACAGTTTAATAATGAGAAGTCTCTGTTTCAGGATGCTATAACAAGGAATATTCCTTTCTGTGATGAGTTTATAATTGTTGCTGACAAGGATTATGAAGAGATAATTGTAGGGCAGCTTAAGCAGTTTCAATCTGTAAAATACACTTTGTGTATGGAGAAAAAAAGCAGAGGAACTAATGTGGCTCTTGCAACTGCGCTTGTGGACATAAAGAGTGAAGAATATGTCTTTGTAGTTCCTTCTGATTTATTAATCAGTGGTAATAGTTATTCCACACATATATATGATGCTAAGGAGATTGCGAAGGAAGGAAGAATATGTCTGTTCGGTATTACTCCTAGCAACAGTAATAATTCTTACGCATATATTCGTCACGACAATGGAATTGTTAACAGATATATCGCTGAGCCTACAGATGAGATGGCCAAGACTCTATTTGCTCAAAGTGGAGTATATTGGAATTCAGGAATGCTTATTGCAAGGGCAGATGTATTAAAAGATGAGATAGATAAGTATAGCAAGAACCTGCTTGATCTTGATGATGACAAAATGGAAGATTACAGAAATTTTGATAAAGCAGTTCTCTCTAAGTCTAATTTGCTGTCGGTAATAGAGTTTGATTGCTCATGGAAAGATATATGTGACTTATCATCCTTCAATAAATCAATAGGAACTAATCAGGATAATGTCATAACATCCTGGTGTAATGATGTAGAGGTTCTTAATACAACATCTAATCAACTTGTTGTGGCTAATGGTATTGATAATGCATATATCGTCAATACTCCTGATGCAGTATACGTTACCAATAAAGATAAGTCAGAAAGAATCAAGGATATTCTTAAGAAGAATGCTAATAAGGCTAGTAAGTACGAGTATAGCTATATAGACAACAGGCCTTGGGGCATAAGAGAAATTCTTAAGAAGGAGCCGGGCTTCAGAGTAAGGAAAATTACAATATTCCCGGGATTAAAGATATCTAACCACATGCACAATAAAAGAAATGAGAACTATACTGTTGTAACAGGTGTTCTTACTATTGAGCTTGAAGGAGAAGTAGTTAATCTACAAGAGGGTGAATCTTATAATATTGAACCTAATGTTATGCATCTTCTAAGAAATGATACAGATGAGAATGTTATTCTAATTGAAGTTGATACTGGTGAAGAGATTAATGAGTGGGATATGGTTCATGCCGATGAATTTGGAGATTCGCTATATAGAGCGCATAGAGAATATTCATTACCACATCTTTATAAGATGGAGCCAACCTTCAAGGATTACCTATGGGGTGGCACTAGATTAAGAGAAATTTTTAACAAAAAGACAAGTGATGATATAACTGCAGAGTCATGGGAGCTATCAGCACATTCTGATGGTTCATCGAGAATAGTAGGTGGCGAATATGGAGGCATTACATTTAAGGAGTTCATAGATAAATACAAGGACGATGTATGTGGATGGAAATCAGATATATTTGATAGATTTCCTATTCTTATTAAATTTATAGATGCAACGAACCCTTTGTCAATTCAGATTCATCCTGAGGATGATTATGCGTTTGTTAATGAGGGAGAATTCGGAAAGAATGAAGTATGGTATATTTTAGATTGTGATGAGAATGCTTATCTATACCTTGGACTTAACAAGGATTCTTCTAAGGAAGAGATTAGAAGGAAGGTAGAAAATAAGACCATTACGGATATATTGAATAAAGTCTATGTTAAACCTGGTGATGTATTATTTGTTCCAGCAGGAACAATACATGCAATAGGAAGAGGAATATTAATCTGCGAGATACAACAGAACTCTAACAGTACATATAGATTATATGATTATGATAGAAGGGACAAGAATGGCAAACCAAGAGAGCTGCATATGGATAAGGCTATGGATGTAGTGAATACAAATAGGTTTGTAATCAATACACAAGGCGTGGGAGAGACGATTAAGTATGCCCGTTCTGAACAGAGGCTGTTGTGTGAATGTAAGTACTTCGAGGTGAAGTATTATGACATACCTAAGCATGAGATAATAATGGTAGATGATTCTTCCTTCAAGTCAATAGTGGTAATAGAAGGAAGCTGCAAGATAACCTGTGGAGATGAGGAAGAGACAGCTAATAATGGAGATACCTTCTTTATTGCGGCAGGAAGAAAACGTGTCCATATAAACGGACAGTGTAAATTGCTGGTTACTAATATATAAGAAAAGGAGATTGTTGTTATGAAGACTTATGGCGTAATTATGGCAGGTGGTGGAGGTACAAGATTCTGGCCACTTTCAAGACATGAAGTACCTAAACAGTTGCTTAATTTATCTGGCAAAGACAAGATGATTAACGAGACCATTGATAGAGTGTCGACTCTTGCTGATAATGATGATATATTCGTTGTTACCAATGTGGACCAGGTTCCTGGAATGAAGGATGCAACCAAGGGACGCTTAAGAGAAGATCATATTCTATCAGAGCCTTCTGCAAGGAATACTGCTGCATGCATAGGATATGCTGCACTTGAAATTGTAAAAAAATATGGTGATGGAATAATGTGCATATTTCCATCAGACCATTTCATTAAGGACGAGCAGGCGTTCACAAGAATTCTTAAGGAAGCTATTGAAGTAGCTAAAAAGGATTCCTTAGTGACATTAGGTATTACACCAACATTTCCATCTACAGGATATGGATATATTAAGTTTGATAAGTCTGAGACAACACTTGATAAGAAAGTAATTGAATTCAAGGAAAAGCCTGATGAAGCTACTGCGAAGGAGTATGTATCGTCAGGTGAATACTCATGGAATTCTGGCATGTTCGTATGGAAAGCATCAGTTATACTTGATGAGATGAAGAAGCTTCTTCCTGATGTATATGAGTGCCTTGAGAAAATCGGTGACTCAATGAATAGTGATAATGAGAAGCAGGTTATAGAGAGTATATATCCTACAATCCCAAGCATCTCAATTGATTATGGAATTATGGAGAAATCTGACAAGGTTCGTGTTATCTCTGCTGAAATGGGATGGAACGATGTTGGGAGTTGGGATAACCTAGGGGTATTATATGAGGCAGATGAAAATGGCAACATCACCGCAGGAGATTTCCTTGGAATCGATACGAAGAATTGTATAACATATTCTGGTAAGAGACTTATATCTACAATTGGAGTAGAGGACTTAATCATTGTTGAAACCGATGATGCAATAATGGTTATTGACAAAAGCAGAGCCCAGGATGTTAAGAAGATTGTAGATGCCTTGAAGGATCAGGACAGGAAAGAGTTATTATAATAGTCATACAGATGAGGATATTTATTCGTGAATAGAAGAATAATTATTAGGGTTGTCATCTTTCTAGTTGTGATTATTGTTGCCCTTGTACTTTTAAGTGGTTTATTTATTCCTAAATTCTACCTAGAGGATGAGTGGGCAACTACTTCTACCTTTCGGGAATTCTATGAAGACAAGGATAAGGATGATGTAATCTTTATTGGAAGTAGTAGAGGTGCATCAGCATTTGACCCAATACAATTAGAAAATGAGACAGGACTAAAAGGATACAATATATGCTGTGAACAGCAGAATCTGTCAACCTCATATTACTGGCTTAAGGAAGCCTTGAGAAGCCAGTCCCCTAAGACAGTTGTCTTAGACACTAACTACTTATATCTGAATAGAGAAAACAACAGTAATCTGTTTTCCGAAGGCTGTGTTAGGAAAGCAATTGATAATATGCATTGGAGCATTCATAAGATAGAGATAGTAAGATATATATGTAGTGTTGATGATGAGCAGAGCATTATTGATTATGTATTTCCAATACTACGATTCCATGACAGATGGCAGGAATTATCTAAGAAGGATATAGTATATAGTCCTAGTGGCAGGAAGGGTTATAATCCTATAGATTATAATAAGACTGCTGACCAGGAGTATCATACTTATGTTGCCGATCAGTCTAGTGAGAGTCTTACTATGGATGATGAGATGGAAGAATATCTTAACAGAATCAAGAAGCTGTGCGATGACAATAACATTAGGCTTCTATTAGTATCTTGTGTATCTAATGAGGAAAATGCTAATAGATATTTAGGAACTAACAGATGGTGTCAAAATAACGATGTTCGATTTGTTGACTTTAATCTTGATGACACATATAAAGCTGTTGGTTATAATTTCTATGCTGATAATTCATCTGGTAATCATGCCGGTATTACAGGTGCTAAGAAGATGACATCTTATATAGGTAATATATTGTTAAATATGTAAAGGAAAAAGATTATGATTCAAGAGTTGCAATACCCTTTTGATGCCAATTATATTATTGCGAAAAAGAAAAAGCTAAGAAGAATGCTTCTGGAGCAGAATGATAATTATGTTGACAAGAAGATAGCTATTCTTGGCGGATATACAACTAGTAACATTAAGCTGATAATGGAGTTGTTCCTACTAGACAATGGCATTAGACCTGAATTTTATGAATCTGAATATAATCAGTATTATCAGGATGCTATGTTCCCTAATGAGGAGCTAGAGCAGTTTAAACCAGATATAATATATGTATGTACAAGCAACAGAAATATTACAAGCTATCCTGTAATGTCTGATTCAGCCAAGGATATAGACAGCATGCTTCAAAGCGAAGCTGATAAGTTCTATGGTATGTGGGATAAACTAGCAGCAACTTATAATTGTCCTGTTATACAGAATAATTTCGAGATGCCTTATTACAGATTGCTAGGAAATAAGGATGCATACGATATTCATGGAAAGACAAATTTCATTACCAGACTTAATATGAAATTCTATGAATATGCCCAGCAGCATGAGGACTTCTATATATGTGATGTGAATTATATATCAGCTGATTATGGATTAAAGGAATGGAGTAATCCTTTCTATTACCATATGTATAAATATGCAGTTGCAGTGCCAGCAATTCCATATTTGTCACATAATGTGGCCAACATCATTAAGTCTTTATTTGGCAAGAATAAGAAGGGCTTTGTATTGGATTTAGATAACACCTTATGGGGAGGAGTTATTGGCGACGACGGAGTAGATAATATTGCTGTTGGACCTGAAGAATCAGAAGGTCAGGTATATTCTGAATTCCAGCAATATATTAAGGAGCATAAGCAACTTGGAGTAATACTTAATATTGATTCTAAGAATGATTATGAGAATGCCATAGAGGGTCTTAAGCATCCTGATAATGATTTAAAGGAAGAAGACTTTATTGTTATTAAAGCTAATTGGGACCCTAAGAGCAAAAATCTAGAGGATATTGCCAGTGAGCTTAATCTGTTGCCAGAAAGTCTTGTGTTCGTAGATGATAATCCAGCAGAGAGACATATTGTTACTAGTCAGTTGCCGGGAGTAAGCGCTCCTGATATAGGACAGGCTAGTGACTATGTTGTGAATATTGACAGGAATGGTTATTTTGAAACAACAGTTATTTCTTCTGATGATGCGAAGCGTAATGAGATGTATAAGGTTAATGCCAAGAGGGCTAAGCTAGAGGCATCCTTTGAAGACTATAGTCAGTATTTAGAATCTCTTGAGATGAAAGGTACTATTAAGGAATTTGAGCCAATATATGAGGCGAGAATTGCTCAGCTTTCTAACAAGAGTAATCAGTTCAATCTCACAACACGTCGTTATACTCAAAATGAGATAGAAGAGATAGCAGATAGTGATGACTATATTAAATTGTATGGTAAGTTAGAGGATAAATTCGGCGATAACGGAGTTGTATCAGTAGTAATAGGCCATATCTGTGAAGGTAAGGACATAGACAGCGACAAGATAGATAATAGCCTTAAGGTATGTGATATCGATTTATGGATAATGTCATGTCGAGTTCTTAAGAGAGATATGGAGTTCGCCATGATGGATACCTTAGTTCATAGGGCGCTTGAAAGAGGAATTGAAAGGTTAATAGGTCACTATTATCCAACGGCCAAGAATAAAATGGTTAAGGAATTCTATAAGAAAATGGGCTTTGAGAAAATATCTGAGGATGATGAAGGAAACAGTTTGTGGCAATTAGATATTTTAAAGGGATATGATAATCAGAATAGATACATTAAGGTAGAGGAATAAAATGAGGGAATACCAGTTAGAAGATATTAAAGTTGGAATGGAGGAATCCTTCCAGGCTACAATAACAGAAGAAATGATGAAGAAGTTCCTTGATATTACAGGTGATATTAATCCTCTTCATAATGATGAGGATTACGCTAAGGATAAGAATCATCCAGGTAGAGTAGTCTACGGTATGTTAACTGCATCCTTCATATCCACATTAGGAGGAGTATATCTGCCAGGTAAGAACTGTCTTATACAGGGAGTAGAGGTTAAATTCAAAAAGCCTGTATATATAGGAGACACACTTACAGTTACTGGCGTGGTAGATGAGGTGCATGAGTCTGTGAGACAAATAGTTATTAAGGTAACTATTAAGAATCAGAATGGAAAGGCAGTAAGCAAGGGAGTATTGCGTGCAGGAGTAATGTAGATAAGGAAAAGGATATGAGTGATAAAGTATTATTAGTAACAGGGGCATCCTCTGATGTTGGCATTAAGCTTATTCGAGAAATATATAGCGAGTATGGGACAATATATCTTCATTATGGTCATATGAATGATTCTTTTAAGCAGTTGACAGATGAGATATCAGGTGATAGAAATGTTATTCTGTTACAGGCGGATTTCTCCAAGGAAGAAGATGTTGATAAGATGATGGAGCTTATTGATGATAATAGCGCAATGCCCAATAACATTATTCATATAAGTGCACCACGAATTTCCATTAAGCATTTTCACAAGGAAGAATGGGATAACTTCCAAAAGGGCTGGGATATATCGGTTCGTTCCGTTGTCAAGCTACTGCAGCATTATATTCCTAAGATGTCTAAGGCAAAATATGGAAGAATTGTATTCTTCCTTACAAGCAATACAATAGATAAGCCTGCAAAATATCAGGCTAGTTATGTAACATATAAGTATGCCTTGCTAGGTCTCATGAAGGCACTATCCGTTGAGTATATTGAGAAAGGAATAACCGTTAATGGAATTTCTCCTGATATGATGGAGACAAAATTCCTAGAAGATATACCAGATATGGTTGTTGAGCAAAATGCTGCTAATAGTCCAATCGGTAGAAATATTAATATAGATGAAGTGGTGCCTGTTGTAAAATATATGCTCTCCGATAATGGAGCATCTATGACAGGTCAGAACATAGGAATTACCGGTGGATTATAAAATTACTGATAGTAACATATT
Source organism: uncultured Lachnospiraceae bacterium (assembly GCA_900315945.1). Taxonomy (GTDB): domain Bacteria; phylum Bacillota; class Clostridia; order Lachnospirales; family Lachnospiraceae; genus RUG191. Next base: position 7,473 of record ONAZ01000025.1, read on the forward strand.
GAAGGAGGAAGTAAGATGACAAGAGAAGAAGTATATGAGAAGTTAAATGAGGTATTTCAGGATGTATTCGATGACGAGGACATTACTGTAAATGATGATACTACAGCAGACGATATTGAGGATTGGGATTCATTAGAGCATATCAATCTTGTTGTAGAAGTAGAGAATAAGTTTGGAATCAAATTCAACATGGGTGAAGTTAACAGCTTCAAAAATGTTGGTTCAATGGTAGACGTGATAGTAGAGAGAGCATAGAGGATGTCCATAGTATCTTTTAATTTCTTTTTGTTCATAGCTGGAGTTGTAGTATTGTATTACATCTTGCCTGTTAAGGCCAGATGGAGTGTAATACTAATTGCCAATATTGGTTTTTTCCTGTTAAGTAGTACATGGAAGCTGTTATTGGTGGCTCTTATACCGACTTTAGTGACGTATATTATGGCAATAATAATTGACAATTTACAAGCTAAAAAAAGCAGAGAAGGGTTAATTACTCTGTGCAAGGTGGTTGGTATATTAGTAGATTTGTCAATGCTGATAGCCTTCAAAGAAATTAATTTCTTTATAAATACTGGCAATAGAATATTAAATATATTCACTGATGCTCAGATGCAGTTGATAACAGGAATAGTGGCGCCTATAGGTATATCCTATTTTACACTGACACTTATTTCATATCTGTTAGACAGCTCATGGGGATTATTCAGGGTACAGAAGAATCCTCTCAAATTCATTGCGTATATATTATATTTTCCAACTCTTACATCAGGTCCTATAATGAGGTATTCTGATGTTGCGAATCAAATATATGAAGGAAATAAATTCAAGTATGAGAATGTAAGCTTTGGTGTCCAAAGAATTGTATGGGGCCTTTTCAAGAAGCTGGTAATTGCTGACAGGATGGCAATATTTGTTGGAGCAATTCATTCTGGAGATTATGAGGGGCTATATATTTTTATTGGAGTAATCTGCTACGCCCTTCAGCTATACATGGATTTCTCAGGATGTATGGATATTGTGATAGGTGCATCCGAGATTATAGGAATCAAGCTTCCAGAGAACTTCAATACACCATTATTTGCCACAAATCTCTCTGAGTATTGGAGAAGATGGCATATGACTCTTGGTAACTGGGTTAGGGATTATGTAATGAATCCTCTCCTCAAATCCAAGGAAATGATTAAGCTTGGGAAGAAGTCTAAGAAGAAGCTTGGTAAGAAATGGGGCAAGAAGATTCCTGTATGGATTGGAATGTTCGTAACATGGTTCTGTGTGGGCTTCTGGCATGGAGGAGCATGGACATTTATATTAGGTTCTGGTCTTTTTTTCTTCCTAATGATTTTTACTGGACAGCTATTAGAACCATTTTGGAAATGGTTGATTAAGATATTGCATATTAATACTAAGTCGATAATTTGGATAACCTGGCAGAGAATAAGAACCTTCGTATTGTTTGCAGTCAGTATTTCTTTCTCTTGGGCTAATTCCATAGGTGATGCCATAGATATGTACAAGAGGGGCTTTAACACTTTTAACCCGAGTATATTGATAGATGGGTCCCTGCTTGAAATGGGTGTTGATTGGAAGAATTGGATTGTTATTATTATAGGATTAATAATTGTTCTTATTGTATCTAACTTTCAACAAAAAGGTATGGTAAGACAGATGATTGCATCTAAAAATATAGCTATAAGATGGGTGTTATATCTTGCGCTGTTTTTCGCTGTTATTATATTCGGAAGCTATGGCATGGGTTATGATGCGTCATCATTTATATATGGTGCATTCTAAGGAATACAACGAGGTATATTGTGAAGTCAAATCCTGCATATAAGTCAAATTGCATATTGTATATTATTTCATTCTTGGCAGCTTTGCTGGGAATGATTATTATGATTGCAATAAAGCGTGTAAGTCCATTAGGTGATGGAACCTTCGCGGTAATGGATGCTAATATACAATACATAGATTACTTTGGATATCTTAAGGATGTTTTATCTGGTGATCAGGATATACTCTACACAATGAATAAATCGCTTGGTGGAACTAACATGGTTGTTCTGTCATTCTATCTAATATCTCCTTTTAATATATTAGTTCTTCTATTTGAAAAATCGTCACTTATGACATTCTTTACTCTTGCAGTTACACTTAAGGTGGCTACCGCATCCCTTACAATGTCTGTATTCATTAGACATACATTTAAAAAACTGGATAAGAGAATGGTTGTGATATTGGCCTTATGTTATGGGCTTATGCATTACAACATGGCACAGCTTAGCAACATAGAATTTCTAGATGGAGTCTATATGCTTCCCCTTATTCTCCTTGGTGTAAGCAAGGCTGTAAGGGAGAAAAAAACCCTTCTTTTAATGGTGTCTGTGGCTCTTAGTATGATATTTAGCTGGTACACAGGAGCCATTAACTGTCTCTTTAGCGCTGTATGGCTATTATATGAGCTGTTGCAACCTTCACTGGAGGGAAGATTTAAAAGCATATTACGATACGCATATTCCATGGCATTAGGAATAGGAATGAGTATGTTTATTTTGCTGCCTACTGTACTAGCAATGCAGGGAGGAAGAGCAGGCGTTGACTTCTTTGTATTAGACAGTTTTGATATTAAAAATGCATTGTCATTTATTAAAGGGTCAACTCTTGGGGTGCTAGGAGACAAGGAGAGTCCAGGGCTTTTTTGCGGTAGTATAATATTTGTGGGAGTAATTGCAATTATCATCTCTAAGTATTCTTCCATTAAGGAAAGAATAGTTGATATTGGGCTTCTTGTAATGGCGTATCTAATGATGTATTGTCCCCCTATAGTATTCTTGTTCTCTCTTCTTAAGGATGTGGACAGCTATTGGTACAGGTATGGATATACATTTCTATTTATCTTCATATTCCTGGCTGCAAAATATTATGATAAAGCACAGGAAAATGATAATCCTAAGAGAATAAGAATTGAAATAATTGTTGGTCTGTCTCTATATGCTGTTGTCAATATATGTGTGGCATTACTTGATGAGACTCCACACTATAAGCGTATGCTTGTAGCGATTCTTCTGGCGCTTTTTAGCGGAGTGGCTTATATAATATACATTTCCAATAATAAGAAAATAACTAAGAATCTATGCTACATAATTGTTCTTCTTGTAGTTTCGGTAGAGCTTATATACAGTGGTTATATATTCGTAGGTGCTGGAGATTCAGTATATAAGGATTATGTTGAAAAGCAAAGTCATCAGATTGGGGAAGTTAAAAGTAATGATGTGACGAACGAGTTCTATAGGATTAGTCAGGATGACACGAGAATAAAGTCCTTTGGCAAAGAGAGGCTCACGGCTAATTACAATGAATCCCTAGTTTATAATTATCCGTCAATTGTGAGTTACACCTCTGATCCAGAAAATGTGATGAGAGATTTTATGGACAGTGTGGGATATAGGTCTAATGGTAAGAACATCAATGTGGTAAATACATGTAATCTTGCAGTTGATAGTCTACTTGGCGTTCGGTATGAGTTAATGAAATATCCAATAAAGGGACTTGATAAATTAGACAAAGTTGGAGAGGCTAATGGTAAAGAAGCCTATGAAAATAAATATGCTCTTCCTATTGGAATAGCAGTTAAGGGTAATGATAACAATTATCCTTACTCTCAGAATCCTTTTGAAAATGTTAATAAAATATATAGTGATATACTAGGTGAAAATGTAAGCATATATGAGCCAGTTAATTATGATAAGCTATATGATGGCAAGATGATTAGATATGATTTGAAGGGGTATAATAATGATTATCCTGTATATGGAAATGTGTTATTTGAAAGTGAGTTTCCTCTTAAGATTGCAGAAAATGGTAGTCTAATTACAGAATACAATCAGTGGCTTGCCCCAAGTGTATTTCCAATAGTGGCCAACGGGGATAGGACAGAAGTGGTAGTATCTTCTGAGGAAGGTAATCAGAATATAGGGGATAGTTCTTTTGAGGAATTCTACCAACTAAATCTTGAGAAATTGTTTTTTGTAACTAATAAGATTAAGGAAGATAAGATAGATTCTATTAAGGTTAATAATGGTTCGATTATAATTGATGAGTATAGCGATATCAGCAAGGAAATTATGATTCTTATTCCATATGAAGAGGGATGGAGCGGAACTAATAATGGTGAAAATGTAGATATTAGCACAAAATATGGTTGTTTTATGAAGCTTAATATTAAGCCAGGAAATAATCATATTGAACTATCATATAGGGTGCTTGGACTAAGAGAAGGTATTATTATATCTATAGTGTGTGCCATGATAGTAATTCTAATGTATATTTTCCATAGATTTTTGCGACACCCCCTTTATACATTTCCTAAAATCTAGTATTATATAGTATATGATGTCGCGCGGGTACTTAGTGATTCGGGCTAATGGAGATTAAAACTAAGACCCACAGAATAATTATCTGTATGAGTGCGTGGTTACGTAGTTACTAATCTCCTGTAAAGAACACAGAAAGGAAGAAGAGACATGGGATACAAAGAAGAATTTAACAAATGGAGTACTGATCCATATTTTGACGAAGATACGAGAGCAGAGCTAGCTAATCTTCTTGGAAATGAGAAAGAGATAGAAGACAGATTCTACAGAAGTCTTGAGTTTGGTACAGGTGGACTTCGAGGAGTAATTGGTGCTGGTACTAATAGAATGAATATATATACAGTACGTCAGGCAACTCAGGGACTTGCTAATTATATTGTTAAACAGGGAGCGCAGGATAAAGGTGTTGCTATAGCATTTGATTCAAGAATAATGTCGCCTGAGTTTGCGAAGGAAGCAGCCCTATGCCTTAATGCTAATGGTATTAAGACATATAGATTTGATACACTTCGTCCTACTCCAGAATTATCATTTGCAGTTAGATATCTGGGTTGTACAGCAGGAATAAATGTTACTGCCAGCCATAATCCTAGAGAATACAATGGATACAAAGTATATTGGGAAGATGGTGCACAGATTACACCACCTCATGATAAGAACATCTTAGCTGAAGTTGCAGCAGTTACTGACTTTAGTCAGGTAAAAACCATGAGCGAAGAAGATGCAGTAGCTAAGGGTCTATATAATACTATAGGTAAGGAAGTTGATGATGCATATCTTAAGGAAGTAAAAGCACAATCAATACATCCTGAAATCATTAAAGAAATGGCAAAAGACATTAAGATTGTATATACACCACTTCATGGTACAGGTCTTGTTCCAGTTACAAGGGTACTAGAGGAACTTGGTTTTGAAAATGTATATGTTGTTCCAGAACAGGAGAAACCTGATGGTAATTTCCCAACTGTATCTTATCCTAATCCGGAATCACCTAAAGCATTTGAATTAGCTATAAAGCTTGCAAAAGAAAAAGATGCTGATATTGTTCTTGCAACAGATCCTGATGCTGACAGACTAGGTGTATATTGTAAAGATACTAAGAGCGGTGAATATGTATCATTTACAGGAAACATGTCAGGAATGCTTATTGCAGAATACATTCTTAAAGAGCGTAGAGCAACTAACACAATGCCAGAAAATCCTGCGCTCATTGAGACTATTGTTACAACTAATATGGCAAAATCAATTGCAAAGGCATATGATGTAAAGGTTATTGAAGTTCTTACAGGATTTAAATATATCGGTGAGCAAATTAAGTTGTTTGAAGAAACAGGTTCTAATAATTATGTATTTGGACTCGAAGAAAGTTATGGTTGTCTTGCTGGAACATATGCAAGAGATAAGGATGCTGTTGTTGCAGTTATGATGCTTTGTGAAGTTGCTTCATACCATAAGAAACATGGTAAGACATTATGGGATGCAATGCTTGATATGTATGACAAGTATGGTTATTTCATGGAAGGCCAGGAAGCAATTACTCTTAAGGGTATGGAAGGTGCTGAGAAGATTCAGGAGATGATGGCAAATGCTAGAAAGAATGCTCCAGAGGAGCTTGGTGGTAACAAAGTCATTTCTATTTCTGATTATAAGAATGATACTAAGACAATTACAGCAACTGGTGAAGTTACTAAGACAGGACTTCCTGAGTCAAATGTATTATATTATGAACTAGACGATGATACATGGGCTTGTATTAGACCATCAGGAACAGAACCTAAGATTAAATTCTATTATGGAATAAAGGGTGAGTCATTAATGGATGCAGAATCATCACTTGCAGTATTACATGACAATCTTATGGATATGTTTTCTTAATATGGAGTGTAAAATGTCTGATAAGGATTTATTAAGCTTAATAGTACCTTGCTATAACGAAGAAGAGGCTCTTCCAATATTTTATGAAGAAGCTTGCAAGGTAACAGCTACAATGACAGAAGTAAATATTGAGTTCATGTTCGTAGACGATGGTTCTAGAGATAATACAATGTCGGTCATCAAGGAACTTGCAGAGAAGGATGAGAGAGTGCACTATGTGTCATTCTCTCGTAACTTCGGTAAAGAGTCTGCAATTTATGCAGGACTAGACAATGCAATAGGTGATTATGTTGCAATTCTAGATGCAGATCTACAAGATCCACCATCTCTTCTTCCTGAAATGATGGAAATCGTTAAGACAAAGGATTGTGACTGTGTTGGAACTCGAAGGGTAGATAGAAAGGGAGAGCCGCCTATCCGTTCATTTTTCGCAAGGAGATTCTATCGTCTAATGGATAGAATAAGCCATACAGAAGTAGTTGATGGTGCAAGAGATTTCCAACTTATGAATCGAAAGGTTGTTAATGCTATTCTCAGTATGGGAGAGTACAATAGATTCTCTAAAGGTATATTTGGCTGGGTCGGATATAAGAAGGAATGGATAGAATACGAGAATATTGAACGCTCTGCAGGTGAGACTAAGTGGTCATTCTGGAGTCTATTTGTGTATGCAATTGATGGAATAGTAGCATTTTCTACCGCACCACTTGTAATAGCAAGTATCTCTGGAATAGTATTTTTCTTTATAGCAATTATAGGAATAATATTTATCATTGTAAGAACCCTTATATATGGTGATCCAACAAGTGGTTGGCCATCTATGATATGTATTATGCTTTTGATTGCCGGAATCCAGCTTCTTTGTATGGGAATTCTGGGACAGTACTTAGGTAAGACTTATCTTGAGACAAAGAGACGACCTTTATATTTAGTTGAGGAGAGTAAGCTTGGTATCAAGTAAAGAGAATATATGAAAGTCAGTTATGGCACAAAACCGGCTAAGCGATTTTCTTATGAGCGTGCTGGTATTTGTACATAGCTGACGCGATAGGATTTTCTATGGATAATTTTAAAGAAACGAAATTTGCCAAGAAAAGTAAAAGAGGAATACATAGAGTTATATTTGGAAGAACTTTGTTTATTCTTCTTTTACTTATAGTTCAGGTGCTTTTAGTTATTGCACCTTTTTTTTGGCTAAATATATATTGGAGTACGCTTTACTGGGTGTTCTTTGGGTTAGGAATTCTAACATCTATCGAAATATTTTCGTCTGATTCTGATCCGACCGTTAAGCTTAGCTGGATACTTGTAGTTCTTGTCGTTCCATTTGTGGGCTTGCTCTTATATTGGTTCACGAGATTCGATGTGGGGCATCATAAGCTTAAGAAAAATATTGCAAATGTAACTGCAGAGGGAATGAAACAGCAGATAGCACCACAAGATGTAATAGATGATATAAAGGTTAATGCGAAGAGTCTCTCTAACAGAAGTAACTATCTTATTAATGTGGGTGGATATTATCCTTATAGATACAATAAGATTAAGTATTATACAATTGGACAGGAGATGTTCCCAGATTTTCTTGAAAGTCTTAAGAATGCGAAGAACTTTATTTTTCTTGAATACTTCATTATTAAAGAAGGAGAAATGTGGGGAAGCGTTGTAGAGATATTGGTTGATAAAGCCGCACAGGGAGTAGATGTTCGTCTTATATATGATGGAATGAATGAATTTGTTTATCTCCCACATAGTTATCCTAAGCAACTGGCTGAATTTGGAATAAAATGTAAGACATTCGATGCAATACGACCATTTGTATCTACAGATTTCAATTATAGAGATCACCGTAAGATTGCTGTTATAGATGGTAAAATAGCTTATACCGGAGGTGTTAACCTTGCGGATGAATATATCAATATCAATCCACCTTTCGGAGAGTGGAAGGACAACGCAATTGCGCTTAGAGGTCCAGCGGTTACTACATTTACAAGGCTTTTCTTAGAATGCTGGAATAGTGCAGAAGAAGAATATGACTTCGGCGACTTTATAAGTATCTCTGAGAATTCGAAGAAGTACACTGATGAGAAGGGATATGCCATTCCTTTTGGCGACAATCCGCTAGATGATGAAAAGGTTGCTGAGCAGATATATCTTGAGATTATTAACACGGCGAAGAAATATGTTCATGTAATGACTCCATATTTTGTCATTGATGAGACGGTATCTAATGCGCTTATATATGCAGCAAAGCGTGGAATTGATGTAAGAATTATTATTCCAGCTATTCCTGACAAGAAGGTGGCATATTGTATTACGAAGAGCTTTCGTAAGAGACTAGTTAAACAAGGTGTTAAGTTTTATGAATATACGCCGGGATTTATACATACTAAGGCGATTATAAGTGATAATAAGAAGGCAGTTGTGGGCTCGATTAATATGGACTATCGTAGTTTCTATCATCATTTTGAAATTGGTGTATATATGTACCAAGCTGATGTTATAAAAGATGTAGAAGCAGACTTCGAAGCAACACTTGAAAAGAGTTCAGAGGACACACTCGCATCTATTAAGAAAGAACCATGGTTTGGTAAGATGATAGGCACGGTGGGGCGGTTAATAGCACCAATGATCTAGGAGGACATTATGGGGATTAAATACAGAGACATAATTGATGATATGACATTAGAAGAGAAGGCGTATCTTTGTACAGGCAAGGATATGTGGTCTACCTATAATATTGACAGACTTAAGATTCCGTCAATGGTGACATCTGATGGACCTCATGGTCTTCGAAAGCAGGTTGATGAAGACGAGAATAATGTGGGATTTGTTATGGGTGCGCCTGCAACTTGTTTCCCAACGGCAGCTACTATGGCTAATAGTTGGGACGAGAAGTTGGGTGAAGAAGTAGGTAAAGCCCTAGGAGAAGAAGCCCTATATTATGATGTAAATGTGCTTCTTGGACCTGGTCTTAATATCAAGAGAAGTCCCCTTTGTGGTCGTAATTTTGAATATTTTTCAGAAGATCCATATCTTTCTGGCAAGATGGCTGCATCATATGTTAGAGGAATTCAGTCTGAGGGAGTTGCATCATGTATAAAGCATTTTGCAGCTAATAGTCAGGAGTATCAGAGAATGTGCTCCAACTCTGTGATAGATGAGAGAACCTTTAGAGAAATATATACAACAGGATTCGAAATTGCGGTTAAGGAGTCTAATCCACTTGCAATTATGTCTAGTTATAATATGGTAAATGGTATATATGCCTTTGAAAACCGTCATCTTATTAAGCATATTCTTAGAGATGAATGGGGATTTAATGGTTGTGTTATCTCTGATTGGGGAGCCTGCAACGATATTGTTAAGAGCCTGAAAGCTGGCGGAAATCTTGAAATGCCAGGTTGTGGTTTTGCCACAGCTGAGGAAATAATTAAGGCTGTACAAAATGATGAGCTTAGCGAACGTGTCTTAGATAAGAGAGTAAGTGAGCTTCTAGATGTAATACTTTGGACTTATGAATTCAAGAATTATAATGCTACATATGTTGAATCAGACGATCTAAAAGATGTGGTGTTAGAAAAAAAAGAAGATAATAAAATTGACATTGAATCTCATCACAATCTTGCGAGAAAAGCAGCTAGAGAGTCTATAGTACTTCTTAAGAATGAAGGAGAAATACTTCCTCTTGATTCAAATAAAAAGGTTGCAGTAATTGGTGAAATGGCAGAAAAACCTCGCATTCAGGGTGGTGGTTCTTCAATTGTCACACCAAGCAGAGATGCAGAAACCGTAATAGACGAAATTAATAAATACCAGATAGATTACATTGGATATGAGAAGGGATATGAACTTGGCAAAAAGATTAACATTTCCCTTGAAGAAAACGCAATAAATCTGGCGAAGAATGCAGAGATTGTTCTTCTCTTTGTTGGACTTGATGATTATACAGAATCAGAAGGATTTGATAGAACAACTCTAGATATTCCAGTAAACCAAGCGTCCCTTATTAATAAGGTGTGTGAAGTTAATGATAATGTTATCGTAGTTCTTGCTGGTGGCTCGCCATTTGTAATGCCTTGGATAGAAAATGTAAAAGGAATATTACATGGATATTTAACTGGACAGGCTGGAGCCAGTGCTATTCTCGATGTAATAACTGGTAAATTTAATCCATGTGGAAAATTAGCAGAGACATACCCTCTTAGTCTCAAAGAAGTTCCTTGTTACAATTATTATCCTGGAAAAGATAGAGAAGTTGTTTATAAAGAGGGATTATATGTTGGATATAGATATTACGATTCTACAGATACGAAGGTGCTATTCCCATTTGGATTTGGATTAAGCTATACACAATTTCAATATTCTAATCTGAAAGTGACTGAGGAAGAGGTTTCTTTTGATTTAACAAATACTGGAGATAGATATGGTGCAGAAATTGCTCAGGTTTATGTTGGAAGAGACGCAGGGTGCGTATATCGCGTAAAGAAAGAACTAAAAGGTTTTAGAAAAGTAGGCCTCGAAAAAGGAGAGACAAAGCGTGTAACCATTGATTTAGATGATAAGGCATTTCGTTATTATGACGTTAATACTCTTAACTGGGTAGTAGAGCCGGGTTCTTATAATATTTATGTGGCTTCTTCTGTAAATGATGTGCGTCTTAAGGAGTCAATAGACATAGGACCATGTCCGTCTAATATACCTAATTTCTTTGAAGGAAATGTAAAAGATATTAGCGACGAGGAATTTGAGAAGCTATATGGTACACCTATTAAGGTAAGAGAAGATAGTGATGATAATGAATTGTTAGGAAGAAATGACAGTCTGTCAAAACTTGCCCATTCTAAGAGCCTCATGGGAAGGATTGCTGTTCTAGTTGTTAAATCAAAATATAAGAAAGCAAAGACAGATATGAAAAAGAGAGCAGAACTAGCAGGTATCCTTGATATGCCTTTTAGAGGAGTTGGAAAACTCACATCAGGAACAGTTAATTCTAAGATGGTGGATAGTCTTGTTGATGTTGCAAATGGTCATCCAATTAGGGGCTGGAAGGCGTTTTTTGAAGAAAAGAAAAGAATCAAAAATGCGAAGTAAATCTTAAGTCACTAAATTTACATAATTTTTGTCTAGTAAAAGTTTGTAATTGAGATATAATTGTTATTAAGAAGTCTAGTTAAGTGACTAATAATGAGGAGGTTTAGTATGGATAAAGTAGAGAATCAAGAAGCATTTGAAGATGAAGATTTCTTCGAAGAGGAAAATACTGCAGAGGGGATTAAAGAAAAGGTAGAAGAAGCCAAGAAAGATTTGGCGGAGAAGAAGGAAGAGATTAAAGATATAGTAGAAGACGGCAAAGAGTCTCTAATAGAGAAAGTAAGCGCCAAAAGAGAAGAAGTTCATGAGAAAGTTGGCTCTGCAAGAGCAGATCTTATGGCTAAATTCGCTGAGGATACTGCAGATCTTAAAGAAACATTTGGAGAATATGTTGAGAGTGTTAGAGCTGATATAGAAGCTAACAGAACAGGATTTAATATACAGGATAAATCAAAGAATCAATTTATGTTAGAAGGAGATTTGTCTGAAGAAGGATATGACTGGTGGTGGCATTCATTTACTGGTTATAATAAAAAGACAGGCAAGCCTAAGACATTCTTCGTTGAATATTATCTCATGAATCCTGCATTAGGTGGTAGTGAAGTAATATATGGTCAGCTACCTGATAATAAAGATATAGGAATTAGACCTTCATATATGATGGTTAAAGCAGGAGCCCTTGGAGAAAAGCCAGTTCAGCTTCATAGATTCTTTGCATGGGATGAAGTTGAGGTAGATCAGGGTGTTCCATTTAGCGTAAAAGCAGGTTCATGTGAGTGTTCTGAGAATAGAATAGTAGGTGATATTAAGCTTACAAAGAAAGAGGCTAAAGAGCATCCTGAATATATGTGTGATGGTGGCTCTATGTCTTGGGATTTATATATTGACAAGCAGATAGCATACAATGTAGGTGTGGGAACAGATAAAGCTGTTAGAGATGTTGCTAAGTATGAAATGGCATGGCATGCCGAAGGCATTAAGAGTGCTTTCGGTGGTTCAGTAAAAATTGGTAAGGAAGAATATGTAGTGCGCCCTGATGACTGCTATGGATATGCTGACAAGAATTGGGGAAGCAACTATACAGTACCTTGGATTTGGCTTTCATCTAATAACTTATATAGTAGAATTTCAGGAAAGAAACTTGAGAATTCTGCATTTGTAATTGGTGGAGGAAGACCAAAGGCAGGAGCACTTGAAATTGATAATCAACTTCTTGGAGCATTCTGGTATGAGGGTTATCCATATGAATTCAACTTTACAAAAGCTCTTACACTTCCTAAGACACAATTTAGAGTTGTTGAAGGTAAGAACAAAGTTACATGGAAGATAATTCAACAGACACCAGCAACAAAGATATATACATCTATTGAATGTCCTAAAGTTGAGATGATTAATAATAATTATGAGAATCCTGATGGTGAAATAGTCCATAATAAACTTTGGTGCGGTGGAACTGGAACAGGATATGTTAAGATCTATGAAAGAGCAGTTGAGGACTTCAAATTAGAGTGGAAGATGGTTGACTACATTGAAGTAGAAAACTGTGGCTGCGAATACGGAGAGTAAGCTGAAGTTTAATGTGAAGCGTAAAGCTTTCTGCCATCCTTGGCAGTGGACGCTTACCCTTACCATCCCGGTAAGGGTTTTTTGTTTATTGAGATAATCACTAATATATACATAAGCTCGAATTAATTCATATAAAAATGCTAGAAAGCTTTCCGCTTTTCTTAAATACCGTGCCCTCCATATTCACAACCTAAGAAGGAAGATGCTATAAATCTTCCGCTGGCGCCACATGGTAGCACAAGGCCTGACAATGTAACAGGAAGACCTATTTCGCTAGATTCTACATTTCCTGGAAATTCTGATAAGGCACTGCTTATCATGTAGCTTAAGACAGCAGGCTGCAGTCCTGTAGTATAGGAGTTAACAAGGAAGAATAGTGGCTTATCTGAGAGTATTTCGCTACATTCCATAATCAGAGGATATATAGCATCTTCTATTTTCCATATTTCTCCTTTTGGACCTCTGCCGTATGAAGGAGGGTCCATTATTATTCCATCATATTTGTTGCCACGACGAATTTCCCGTTCTACGAATTTCTTACAATCATCAACAAGCCATCTTATTTTGGCATCTTTTAGTCCTGAACTAATAGCATTTTCCTTAGCCCAGCTTACCATACCCTTTGATGCATCTACATGAGTAACAGCTGCACCTGCAGCAGCGGCAGCAATGGTAGCACCTCCTGTATATGCGAATAAATTAAGAATTTTCAATTCTTTGCCGGGGTTATTAACCCTAGACTTAATTATAAGGCGAGAAAACCAATCCCAGTTAGTTGCCTGTTCTGGAAATAGCCCTGTATGCTTAAAGGAGAAGGGCTTAAGGTTGAACTTAAGCTCATTAACAATAGGGCAGACTTCGCTTTCCTTTAATGTTTCTTGCAGAAACTTTTCTCCTTCAGGAGATGTAAATAATGGATAGGTTATCTGCCATTCCTTAGGGAGATTGAAGAATTCCCATTCTCCACCACCCTTTTTGCTTCTGTGATAGTGGCCGTTCTTGCGTCTCCACTCATTATTATCCTTAGGTGTATCCCATATAACCTGAGGGTCAGGACGAACCAGCCTGTAATCTCCCCACCTTTCTAACTTTTCTCCCTTTGTTGTATCAATTACTTCATAATCCTTCCAATTATCAGCAACCCACATGCTTGTATCCTCACAATATCAATGTAATTTCCTATTTTCAATCCCTCACATTATCCTTCATTCTCCCGCTATTGTCAATCAATGAGCCTATTTGCAATATTCTTTATTCACATTAATTACATATCCCCACCCTTGTATAACCCCTTGATTTATCATATAATAATGAAGTATGAACTATTATGGGATAGAAGGAGAAAAAATTGTCTTATACAGCGCTATATCGCAAATTCAGACCCACTGAATTTGAAGAAGTTAAGGGACAAGATCATATTGTCACAACATTAAAAAATCAAATAAAGACTGACCGTATAGGACATGCTTATTTGTTTACAGGAACAAGAGGAACAGGTAAGACTACTATTGCCAAAATTATGGCTAAGGCTGTTAATTGCGAGAATCCTAAAGAGGGTAGTCCCTGTAATGAGTGTTCTATCTGTTCTAACATCAATGAAGGAACATCAATTAATGTAAGAGAACTTGATGCTGCAAGTAATAATGGTGTGGATAGCATCAGACAGATTATAGAAGAGGTTGAGTACCCACCAACAGAGGGCAGATATAAAGTCTATATTATTGATGAGGTACATATGCTTTCAACAGGGGCATTTAATGCACTTCTTAAGACATTAGAAGAGCCTCCAAGTTATGTAATATTTATACTTGCTACTACAGAAGTTGCCAAGATTCCAATAACAATCCTATCACGATGTCAGCGCTATGATTTTAAGCGAATAACTATAGATACTATTGCTAAAAGGCTAAGAGAACTTTGCGATAAAGAAGGTATTACTGCAGAAGATAAAGCTATAAATTATATAGCCAAAGTCGCAGACGGCTCTATGCGTGACGCACTTAGTTTGCTTGACCAGTGTATAGCATTTTACCTAGGAGAAGATCTTACATTTGACAATGTGCTAACATGTCTTGGTGCAGTAGATACAGAGATTTTCTCAAGACTTCTTAGATATGTTATAGATAGAAATGTTGCAGGAACAATAGAGATAGTTGATGAAGTAGTACAGAGTGGTAAGGAGATTGGCCAGTTTGTAACGGATTTCACATGGTATCTTCGTAATATCATATTAATTAGAAGCTCCTCTGATATGGCAGATGTAATAGATGTTTCGTCTGAGAATCTTAGGCTGCTTCAGGAAGAAGCCAAGCTTGTTACTGATGAAAATGTAATGAGATATATAAGAATTCTATCTGAATTAAGTAACCAGATTAAATTTGCAAGTAGTAAGAGAGTGTTAGTTGAAATCGCCATGATTAAGCTGTGTAAACCGGCAATAGAACCGGACGTGGCAGGGGTAATGGAGAGGCTAGAACACTTAGAAGATGAGGTCGAGAATGGGATAAAGATTAATCCAGTAAGTATCTCCAATCCTTCATCTACTGGTATGGTAGAAAATGATAGAACAAAAGAGCAGATAAATGTTAAGAAGGCCCTTCCAGAGGATATTAGAAAAGTAGCAGACAATTGGAAGAATATTATTGATAATATTCAAGACAAAAGCATCAAAATGATACTTGCACAAACTAAGCTCAACATTACAGAAGAAGGCGGTCATCTTGCTATTCTGTATGATGAGAATAGAGCCAGTCAGCAAGAGACATTTGCCATAAAGAGAATAATGGATGAAGACAGCAATGTTAAAGGAGTAATAGAAGACACTATTGAGAAGGTTGCAAACCTAAAAGTGGTCATTGTTGTGAAGCAGACAGACAACTCTAATTCGGGACATATCTTGGATCCGAGAAAAGATTTTAAGTCAAATGTGTCAGAGAAGCTGGATTTTACAATGACAGAAGACTGATAATATATTAGAAATGTTAAGAAGAAACGGAGGAAACTAAAATGGGTAGAAGAGGCGGATTTCCAGGCGGTGGCGGTGGAATGAACATGAACAATCTTATGAAGCAGGCACAGAAGATGCAACGCCAGATGGAGGAAGCTACTAAGGAATTAGAAGAGACAGAGGTTAGTGCAACAGCCGGTGGCGGAGTAGTTGAAGTAACTGTTTCTGGTAAGAAAGAAGTAACTAAGATTAAGCTTGATGAAGAAGTTGTAGATCCTGATGATATTGAGACATTAGAAGATCTTATTATGGCAGCTACTAACGAGGCTCTTCGTAAGATGGAGGAGCAGTCACAGGCCTCTATGGCTAAGATAACCGGTGGCATGGGTACAGGAATGCCATTTTAATAAGCTATATAAGGAATATTAATGGAATATTACAGCAAGCAGATTAGCGATTTAATAGGGGAATTATCTTCTCTTCCTGGTGTGGGATCTAAGTCGGCGCAGAGAATAGCATTTCACATACTTAACATGCCAAAAGACAGGGCAAATAGCCTCGCATCGGCAATTAGTAATGCTCGTGAAAATGTTAAATTCTGTAAGACCTGTTTTACTCTGACAGATCAGGAGATATGTCCTATATGCGCTAGCAATAAGAGAAATAAAAAGATAATCATGGTGGTGGAAGATACAAGAGACTTAGTTGCCTATGAGAAAGTTGGAAAATACGAGGGTGTCTATCATGTCCTTAATGGCACAATGAACCCTATGCAGGGAATTGGGCCTAATGATATCAGGCTAAAAGAACTCTTTGAAAGACTAGAGGGCGATGTTGATGAGGTTATTATTGCGACTAATTCAACAACTGAAGGTGAAGCCACAGCTATGTATATCACCAAGTTAATAAAACCAACGGGTATCAAAGTGTCTAGGATTGCTAGCGGAGTGCCAGTTGGTGGCGATTTAGAATGTATAGATGAAGTTACGCTTCTAAGGGCATTAGAGGGCCGAAAAGAATTATAATTCGATTTAGTTATACCTAACTAAAATGTGAGCAAACTATATATGGCAAAGAAAAGAAAAAAGTCAAAAAGAGAAAAAAGAATATGGAGATTTCTTAGAATCCAAATATTTCTTATCTTGTTGGTTCTTGGGGCGATACTATTCTACTATCTAAGCGGATATGCATCTAAAGTTGCTTCAATGCGAAAAGAAGCAGCCACATTTGTATCTAAATCTACAGCAGAGACATTTAAGCAAAGTCAGACTAGTATTGCTTATGATAGTGAAGGAAATATCATATCTATCCTGAAGGGTGATAAGGATTCATATTACGTTCCAATATCAGATATGCCACCATATGTTGAGCAGGCATTTATTAGCGTTGAGGACAAGAAATTCAAAGAGCATCACGGAATAGATTATAAAGGAATAGCCAGAGCTGCTTGGGGAATGCTTAAAAATGGACGAGTATCCGGCGGTGGTAGTACAATTACTCAGCAGTTGGCAAGAAATGTTTTCTTAAATCAGGATATAACTTGGGAAAGAAAGCTAGAAGAAATCTTTATTGCCTCCGAATTAGAGGAGAAATATACAAAGAATCAAATATTAGAATTCTATATAAATAACATTTGCTACGGAAATGGATTCTACGGAGTTCAGGCTGCGGCAAAAGGATATTTTAACAAGGATGTAAAGGATTTGTCTCTATCTGAGATAGCGCTTCTTGCCGGAATACCTAATAGTCCAACTGAATACGACCCGCTGCTTCATCTTGACAAGGCAATTGCACGAAGAAATATTGTGCTTTCTGGAATGCTTGAAGATAAGGTGATTTCCAAGAATTCATATGATAATGCAATGGCAGAATCAATCGTACTTAGTCAGCCAGGCAAAGTACATAATAATTATCAAGAGACATTTACATTCTATTGTGCCACAAAGGCTTTGATGGAGAAGGAAGGATTTAAGTTCAAATATACCTTCAAGAATGAAGCCGAGAAGCAGAAATACGATGCCCAATATAACGAAGCATACGAAAGATGTAACAAACAGTTATATAACGGCGGATATAGAATATATACGTCCTTAGATAGCAAGATGCAGGCAATTCTTCAAGATGCTATAGATTCTGGACTTGGGGCCTTTACAGACTTAGGCGACGACGGAATATATGAATTGCAAGGCTCTGCAACCTGCATAGATAATGATAATGGTTTTGTTAAAGCAATCGTAGGAGGACGA
Organism: uncultured Lachnospiraceae bacterium; assembly: GCA_900315945.1. Classification (GTDB taxonomy): domain Bacteria; phylum Bacillota; class Clostridia; order Lachnospirales; family Lachnospiraceae; genus RUG191. Next base: position 25,568 of record ONAZ01000025.1, read on the forward strand.
ACACAAGATATATCTGGATATACTCTCAATAGGGCATATCAGAGTTATAGACAGCCTGGTAGTACAATAAAACCACTTATTGTATATACCCCTCTTCTTGAAAGAGGATTTACTGCTGATTCAATGGTTGTGGATCAGCCAATTGAAGGAGGTCCATCTAACGCAGATAAGTCATATTCTGGACAAATGACCTTACGTCGAGCTGTTCAGTTATCGAAGAACACTGTTGCCTGGTCTATGTTCGAGAGAATTACACCTAAAGCAGGATTAGCTTATCTTGAGAATATGGAATTTACAGGGCTTGATGAAAGAGATCAGACTTTAGCAGCAGCTCTTGGTGGATTTACCAATGGAGTATCTGCTGTTGAAATGGCAAAGGGATATGCTACACTTGCCAATGACGGAATGTATAGAAACGCAACCTGCATAAAGAAAATAACGGATTTTGAAGGAAATACAGTATATCAAAGCGAGCAGCAGGAGAAAGAGATATATAAAGAAAATGCCGCTCGAGCTATGACTGATATCTTGCAATCAGTTGTTAGCGGTGGTACTGCAGCAGGTCTTGGTGTATCAAATCAGGCAACTGCAGGAAAGACGGGAACAACGAATGATAATAAGGACGGATGGTTCTGTGGCTACACACCATATTACACCACAGCAGTATGGGTAGGATACGATATGCCAAAGAAGCTTCCAGGATTATATGGTTCTTCTTATCCAGGAGAAATATGGCATAACTTTATGAATAGTATTCATAATGGCCTTGAACACAAAGATTTTATGGGGGTTACACAATTTATCGGAGAAGTTTCTACCGATGGAAATGTTAACGGAGTATAATTATGAGATATAGAGTAGGCGTTGATTTGGGTGGCACAGCTATAAAGATGGGTCTCTTCACCAATAAGGGAGAGCTCCTTGATTGTTGGAGTATCAAGACTAACACTTCCAATAATGGTGAGAAAATACTTATCGATATAGCCAAATCCGTGTCTGTCAAGCTTGCCATGAAAGGAATAGACAAAAAGCAAGTAGAAGGACTAGGAATCGGAATACCAGGCTCGGTAAATCATGGAATAGTTGATAAATGCATCAACTTAGGCTGGGGCAGTATTAATATAGAGAAAGAACTAGGAACTCTTTCTGGTCTTAAGGTTTATGCTGAAAATGATGCTAATGTAGCAGCCCTTGGAGAATATGAAGGGGGCTCAGGATCTAAGTATTCTAGTATATTATTTATGACACTAGGAACAGGTGTAGGCGGCGGTCTAATTATAGACGGAAAGATTATACAAGGATTCTGTGGCTGTGGAGGCGAAATCGGACATATTACAGTGAATCCAGATGAGAAATTAAGTTGTAATTGTGGTAAGAAAGGATGCTTAGAACAATATACTTCAGCTACAGGTATAAGAAGAATTGCTTTAGAAATGTTAGATGAAGATAAAGAAGAATCTTCTCTTAGAGAATATGGTGATGAATTAACAACGAAAGATATATTTGATGAGGCAAAAAAAGGGGATATAATAGCTAATAAAGTAGTGGATTATTCCATGACAATTCTTGCCAGAGTAGCTTCTAATATATGCCACGTTGTAAATCCAGAAGCGGTAATACTAGGCGGCGGCGTCGCAAATGCCGGGGATTTTCTAATAGATAAGATAGAAGATAAATTTAATAAGGGAAATATATATATAAGTGGAGACACAAAAATATGCCTGGCCTCTCTTGGAGAGAAGGCAGGCATATATGGCGCATGTTATTTAGTGAAAAAATGATTTATAGATCAGCGTGTCCATAACCATTAATAATCAAATCGCTTGAGTAATCAATTAATTCGTCAATAGGTGTCGGCTTTCCGTTCTGTAGCCAGCTTCTATATATAGAAGTAATTGTTACACAATATGCTCTAACAATGTAAGGATGCTTTGTTTTCTCGTAGAAAGACTTGAAAGCAGGTGTTTCAAGAAGCATATTTGTCACATTGTTGTAGAAGAACACATAATTTGGGTCGCACATAAGTTTTTGCTCAACATCGTCACATTCGTCTAAGTAATGATAGAACTTAGAGATGCAACCGGCCACATCTAGTTCGTTAGTTTCCTGCTCAACGTAGTCAAGGAAGTTGTCAACGATCTCATTCTGTAGCTGCTCAATTAAGTCATCTAGGGATGAAAAATGTAAATAGAAAGTCTTTCTGTTAATCTCCGCCCTTTCCGCTAACTCTGTAATGGAGATTTCAGAATAATCTTTCTCTAGAACTAGTTGGCAGAAAGCATACTTAATTGATTTGATTGTTCTTCGAACCCTTAAGTCATTGCTTGTTTGTCTCATTTTTATTTCTCCTTCATTGTTTAAAAATGCAAACATAATTTACACTGATAAATGTTTGCGTATTTTTGAAAAAATTATACATTAAACAAGTCGAATTATCAACATTTGTGTAGGAAAAAGGACAAAAAAATGATAAAAACATTACTTAAAGAAACAAAACAGTATAAGGTTGATGCTTTTAAGACACCTCTTTATATGTTATTAGAGGTTGCAATGGAAATGATAATACCTCTTCTTATGGCAATTATCGTAGATGATGGTGTCAATAAAGGGGATATGGGCGTGATTCTTAAAATGGGTGCTTTTATGCTGGTAATGGCAGGAATAGGCCTCTTTGCAGGAATTCGAGGAGGTACAGTTGGTGCCAGGGCAGCAACTGGACTTGCAAGAAATTTGCGCTCTGCAATGTTTAGAAACATTCAGACTTTTTCTTTTAGAAATATCGATAAATTCTCCCAGGCAAGTCTTATTACGAGACTTACCACAGATGTTACTAATGTGCAAAATGCCTATCAGATGACTCTTAGACTTGGAACAAGAGCGCCGGCAAGCCTTATTGTGGCGATGATTCTCTCATATTCCATAGAGCCGAAACTTGCGAATATTTACTTAGTGGCAGTTGTTATACTTGCAATTATCCTTACTATTGGACTTTTTTCTGTATTTAAGATTTTCTCAGTGTTATTTGAGAAATACGATAAGCTTAATAACAGTGTTCAAGAGAATATTACAGGAATGCGTGTTGTTAAGGCATATGTAAGAGAAGAACATGAGAAAAGTAAGTTCTCTAACGCCTCTAGAAATCTTGCAAAACAATTTATAAAGGGTGAATCTATTATTGCATTTACGGCACCAGTAATGATGTTTGCTGTATATGGATGTATTCTATTAATAAGTTGGTTTGGCGCTAATATGATTGTTGTAGAGGAATTAACAACAGGTGAGCTTATGAGTATGCTTGCTTATTGTATGAACATCCTTGTAAGCCTTATGATGTTATCTGTAGTATTTCTTATGATTTCAATATCTACAGCAGCAGCAAAGCGAATTAGCGAAGTATTAGAAGAGAAGCCAGACATTGTTAATCCAGACAATCCTATCGAAGAAGTTAAGGACGGATCAATTGATTTTGAAATGGTTGACTTTAGTTACAACGAAGATGGAAGTGGAAAAGTCCTTGAAAATGTGGACCTTCACATAAAGTCTGGTGAGACCATCGGTGTAATTGGTGGAACAGGAAGTGGTAAGACAACCCTTGTTAATCTAATATCTAGGTTATATGACGTTAACGCCGGTGAAGTTCGTGTCGGCGGGGAAAATGTTAAGAATTATGACTTAGACGTACTTAGAAAGGAAGTGTCTCACGTTCTACAGGCTAATGTATTATTTTCAGGAACAATATATGATAACTTAAGATGGGGAGATGTTGAGGCTTCTGATGAAGAATGTCAGAAAATGTGTGATTTGGCTTGTGCTAGTGAATTCATAGAAAGAATGCCAGAGGGCTATAATACTAAGATTGAACAGGGTGGAACTAATGTATCAGGTGGCCAGAGACAAAGGCTTTGTATAGCAAGAGCATTACTTAGAAAACCTAAAATCCTCATTCTAGATGATTCAACATCAGCAGTTGATACTGCAACAGATGCTAAGATTAGAAAGTCATTTAGGGAGGAAATTCCTAATACTACTAAGATTATTATTGCTCAACGTGTATCTTCTGTTCAGGATGCAGATAGAATAATTGTTATGGATGATGGAAATATATGTGGTATAGGAACACATGAAGAACTCCTAGCAGACAACGAGATATATAAGGACGTGTACGAATCGCAGACTGGTGCAGGTTCTGGTGATTTTGACGAGGAGGAGAAAGATGGCTAGACCTAGAGGACAGATGTCTAAAGAAGAATTCAAGAAAAACTCCAAAGCTCTGGGACGATTATTTAAATTCTTATTTAAGAATTACGGTTTTTTGCTTATTATCGTCTTTATTTGCATATTGATATCAATATTCGCTACTATTCAGGGTACGCTATTTACCCAGAATCTTATAGATGATTACATTACACCTATGATTAAGAGCGGAAGTAGAGATTTCTCCGAGCTTCTTGCTGCAATAACTAGGGTTGCAATCTTCTATGGAATAGGAATTGCTGCAACCTTTGGATATCGACTTATTATGGTATTTGTTACCCAGGGAACACTTGATAAGCTAAGAAGACAGCTTTTTGTACATATGGAAGATCTCCCTATTAGATACTTTGATACACATGCTCATGGAGATGTAATGTCTGTCTATACTAATGATATAGATACTATGAGACAGGTAATAAGCGAGAGTTTACCACAATTTATAAATAGTGTAATAACAATTGTGGCAGTTATTGTGTCTATGTTTACTCTGAACTGGGTTCTTACACTTATAACCCTTGCCATGGTAGGAGTAATGTTCTATGTAACCAAATTCCTTGCTGGAAAGTCAGGAAAATACTTTACTTTACAGCAGAAGAACATCGGTATTGTAAATGGTCATATTGAAGAAATGATGATGGGCCAGAAGGTTGTTAAGGTCTTTAACCATGAGAAAGAATCTATTGAAGAGTTTGAGGATTTGAATGAGGAACTCTTTGATAGTGCTAATAAAGCCAATAAATACGCTAACCTTCTTATGCCTGCAAATGCTCAGATAGGTAACCTTAGTTACGTTATTATAGCAGTAGTTGGTGGAATCCTTGCTTTGTCAGGAGTTACAGGCTTTACACTTGGTGGTCTTGCCAGCTTCCTTGCATTTAACAAGAGTCTTAATATGCCAATAAGTATGGTTTCTCAGCAGTTTAGCTTCATCGTAATGGCATCAGCCGGAGCAAAAAGGTACTTTGATGTACTTGATGAAGAGGCTGAGGTTAATGATGGTTATGTTACTCTGGTAAATGCGAAAGAAGAAAATGGAGAACTTGTTGAAGCCACGGAGCGTACAGGAATTTGGGCATGGAAGCATACACATCAGGCAGATGGCTCAGTTACGTACGTTAAGCAACAAGGTGATATACGATTCAACGAAGTTGACTTTGGATACAACGAAGACAATCTTGTACTTCATAATATTAAATTATATGCTGAACCTGGCCAGAAAATTGCATTTGTTGGTGCAACAGGTGCAGGTAAGACAACAATTATTAATCTAATTAACAGATTCTATGATATTGACGATGGTAAGATTCGCTATGACGGGATAAATGTTAATAAAATTAAGAAGGAAGACCTTCGTTCATCCCTAGGAATAGTGCTTCAGGATACTCATTTATTTACAGGAACCATAGCAGACAATATCAGATATGGTAAATTAGATGCTACAGATGAAGAAGTAATAGCAGCAGCAAAACTCTCTAATGCCCACTCCTTTATCAGAAGACTTCCTAAGGGATATGACACCATTATTAACGGAGATGGCGCTAATCTTAGCCAGGGTCAGAGACAGCTTCTTGCTATATCAAGAGCTGCCATAGCAGATCCACCTGCCTTAATTCTTGATGAAGCTACAAGTTCTATTGATACTAGAACAGAGAAGAAGATACAAGAAGGTATGGACAATCTCATGAAGGGCAGAACAACATTCGTAATAGCCCACAGACTCTCAACAATACGAAATTCTGATTGCATAATGGTTCTTGAGAAAGGTAGAATTATTGAGCGTGGCTCCCATGAAGAGCTTATGGAAGAGCAAGGTAAGTACTACCAGCTCTATACAGGAAAGATTGTAAATGCGTAATTATACAGATAACCATCTTACCAACGTAGGATGGTTTTTTTGTTGATAAGAATACTATATGGTGAATCCACCAGCCTGCGGGGCATATAATCTATCGCCTTTAATCAAGCTTAGGTTTCGTTAGTAATCACATATAAAAAGAAAGGGGCTGTAAAAAAACTCCCCTAACGGAAAAGCAGCTATGAGCTCGCGCTCATAGCTGCTTTTTGGTATAATTAAATTATGCTAATAACTAATTAT
>ONAZ01000006.1:0-110696 GCA_900315945.1 uncultured Lachnospiraceae bacterium
CATATACGAGCAGAATTCTGATGAGACTGTAAGAATGATGTGTGAAGCAAGAAAAGAAGCCATCTTCCATGAGCAATACGTACAGAACAAGATGGAAAGTTTGGAGAAACAATTATCTCAGAAGGATGAACAATTATCTCAGAAGGATGAACAATTGTCCCAGAAAGATTCTTTAATCGAACAACTTCAGGCTGAACTTGAGAAATATAAGAACAATTAATCCTATATACGCTCCACCGAAATGGTGGAGCGTATTATTGTTGTATCACAGTAAAAAAATCCCCCGAAGCAAGTAATCTAACTTCGAGAGACTTTATTATTTAGTATTGAATTATATAAACAGCAGGCAAGATAAATCCATCAACTAAGCTCTTTAGAAATATCTTCCTCTTTCAACTCCGATATAGCAAGCGCATCTTCTTTGGACATGCCTCTTTCAATACAATTCTTGTAGGCTTGAAGCCCTTTTTTTAATTCACCTTTAAGTTCACCTTTTAGCTCACCTTTTAGCTCTCCATTCTTGAATCCATTCCTATATATAGTTTTAGCTTCGTATTCTAATATTTCACCACCCATAACTCTGTCTGCCTCCTTTATAACTTTATTATATTTCTTCGCAATTAGACCTAGTACGCTTCTCATTGAAGTTATTATACAATACTTTTCAAGGGAGGTAAGTTCTCCCACTTGATTTAGGTCATTTAGTTTTCCTACTATGTACTCATATTCGTGAATCAATTCATTGAGCTTATTCTTATCTTTATTATACAACGAAAGTTCCTTCTCGTGTACAAAAATGTGAAATGGCAATATAATAAATAAGTTCTTATCGAAAATATCTTTTAGGGTGTATTGTTGCACCTTAATAACTTGTATTTCACGTTGTAATACATCGTCTTCATTGTGTATACATATTTTTAGCGTATCAGGTGTCTTATCGTTATGTCTGAGATACAATACTGCAGTTCTTGGAAATTCCACATGCATTATATCTTCAATAAATGTATGTCCATATAGAGCAACCTGCATATCATACTGATATATACGAACCTGCAACTCATTACTATCCGGATTGGATTCACACTCGATATGATATCTGTCTTCTGACGAACCAATAATTACAAAGTTTGAATCTGTAATCCTAATCATTTGCTTGTCTTCTGGCGATGTAATCAATTGCTCGTTTGGATATAACTCAATTGGTGATTCTAGTGAATAATTAGTTTTAAACACCTCATTCACTAAAGGTATTAATAATTTGGGACAATCGTTTTCCATGGTTCGGAAAGCGTTGTCGTACTCATGCGCCATAATCTCTTCCTCCTTTTAGTTATTGGTAGAAGTGGAATTAACATAAGCGACTGCCTATGTTATCAAAGCAGAGTTGCTTTGATATAAGGAGTATAGCACTATGCTTGAATGAATGTGTGACAACTTTATTAAGAATTTATTAACAAAAAAATCCCCCGAAGCTAGTAATCTAACTTCGAGAGACTTTATTACCTAGTATTAAATTAATCGTAAAAATAGATATTAGTACTTACGCCTAATTATTATGAGTTCTTACGTCTAAATGCAATAACACCTATTGCAGTTGCACCTACAAATACTAACGCGATTCCAGCTATTGGAAGAACATCAGCAGTCTTAGGTGAAGTTACTTTAGTTGTAGTTGCAGCTGTTGAAGAAGCTGTACCGCTTGTTCCATTTGCTGCAGTTGAGTCAGAAGATGCAGGCGAAACCTTTATTGTAGCGTTAAACTCGCCATCGTCAAATACTACTTTAACTGCATGATCAAGACCATCTGCAAGCTTAGCTGCATATTCCTTAACTAATGTAATAATAGTACTTCCCTGTGTAGCATAATACTGATCTGTTGGAACTTCTTGACCATCGATATAAAGCTTTCCACCATTTTGAAAATGTTCAAATTCTTTTTCTATTCTAAATGAAACTGTACCATCAGCTGCAGGATTAAGTGTTGCAGATTCACCATTTTGTAATGTTTGAACCTCTGTTGTAGGTGTTTGTGCATCTCCGCCACTTGGTTCAGTTCCACCACCGCCAGATTCTTCTCCACATGCAATTGTGGCATAAGCATATAACTCAGCTCCTCCACTTGTTGTAAAATTAGAGCTTGAGATAGATTGTCCATTTACTTTAATATCAATCGTATCACTTAAAGTATAACCATCTACTGGCATACACCAAAAGACTACACCATATGTTTCACCATCTACAAATTTCCCATAGAAATTCGCTGGTGGTTGACTTGGATTAAAACTATCCGTTTTTACAGTCCACCATCCACCAATATAATCTGTAGTATGGTTAATTCTTTCATCATTAATTGTTATAACAGGTCTATTGGTCTGACCATATGGTTCTCCAGTTGTAGGATCTTCCCCCTCGGAATCAACAATAACATCTGCAACTGGTTTTTCAATTGTAACATTTAGACTTGTTATCGGCGTTGGCTCATCCGCCTTAACATCCGTCACCAATACTAGGCTTGCAATCATTACAAACGCCATAGCCAGCGCTGTGCCAAGCGCCATAATTTTTCTTCTTACTTTCATACATTTACCTCCTTAAACTTGTGTTAAATTTTTCGACACATTTTATGAGGAAAATTGTATCAATTCATGTTCAATTTGAAAAGGACTAAAAAGGTACTATCTAGTTTTTTTGGCTATTTTACGTACTATTTTATTTCAAGTTTTCTAATTGTACATAAGGCACTTCTCTCTTAACTCTTTCTTGTTCATTCCAGTTTTCTTATAAATTCGAGTGTTATGATTCTTGATTGTATTGACAGAAAGATATAATTCGTCGGCTATTTCCTGATTTGACATATCTTGTATGAGAAAACTTAGTACCTTTTCTTCTTGAGAAGACAAATCATATTGTAGTGCAACTTCTTTAACCTTATCCACAGTCGTCTTAGGCGTCTTATGGATAATGTTATAGAAAACAAAATATGTAATTAGCAATATACAAAGAGCTATTGCTTCAGCAATAACAAGATAAAAGAAATTATCAATAAAGCTATTCTTAAAATAAACAGCTATGCCTTCAACAACTCTTGTAAGCAAAAGTCCAAACGCTGCATATACAATATAATTCTTATTATCTTTACTTAAATCCATAAAAGCTGTAGTTCTAAAAATTGTAAAGAATCCATACAATCCGAAAGTCAATCCTATAATTATACTTGTGAGAATCTGTTGTTCAAATAAAAACAATCCCAAAAAGAAGAATACGAAGCTTGCTATAGTAACAATATTAAATATCTCTTTCTTCTTATCGCAAATAACTCCAGCAATTATCAAACCAATAGCATAGAATATTCTCGATTCTCCAAAAAAGCTTTGCACATCATAAGAATAAGTTGGAATAACATCAGCTGACATTAAAGATAAAAACGCCATAACAACAACTAATATGGACAGCAAACAGAAAATCTTTTTAAAATCTAATGTAGAATTACTCTTCTCAATAACAGGCATATTATTGCCTTTATATACCAGGATAATATTAACAATAATAGCTGGCACATATATAAATAGACAAATATATGAAGCATTTATAGACTTTGGAAGCATTGACATAACAAAGGAAGATAATGAACCAATAGCATATCCTATGGCAAATACTCTTCCTCTATATCCACTCTCAATATTATATGCAATTAATGAGAAATGATATCCTCCACAAAAACCTGATGCACATAAGAATAGATAGAGAACAATAAGTATGCACATTGCAATAACATTTTCAATAAAGCAAAAAACAATCAAAAAAACAATAGAAAGTATCATTGCAACGATATAAAATCTCTTAATATTCTTAATTCTTTTGTATAACAATACAAAAGTAAGAATACCAAGAGCCATAGCAAGATTGCCAAAACTTGCAGTTATTAGATTCGCAAATTCAACGCCTGTATAATCTGATAATATTGTATTCTGCGTCATATAAATGGAACTACAAGCAAAAAATCCCAGAGCTAATATTAATATATGATAAAGATTATTCTTAGAAAACATAAATAATGCCACCTTTAATATAAAAAATATAACTTTTTATATTTTAATTATTATCTGCCACAACATTTCTTGTATTTCTTGCCACTACCGCAAGGACATGGATCATTTCTTCCCACCTTCTTGTCAGCTACAAATGTATGACTTCTCTTCTGCTCTAATGTCATAGCTTTTCTTGTATCTGCATCGAAAATGTTATCCCACTCAGGAAGTGTATATAGCCATTCAGCTTTCGCTTCTACCATATTTCTAAAGAGTTTCTCATTGTCAAAATCAATAGTAACTTCAGTATCCTCTTTAATTTCTTCAATAGGATTAGGTTTATTAAGACTATCATTAATTCCATCAAGAAAACCAACAAAAGTAAGAACTTCCATATCATACTTCTTCGCAAGTTCTTCTACTGTTCCTGTAACAACTTCATCAGGATTCTTAAGAAGCTTCTCATATACACTCTTTTCCTGTATGAAATACTCATTCCAGAAATTCTGAGCGCTCATTTCGTCCTGTTGGCTCTCATAGGCTACTTTTCTCCATGTCTCAAGTAATGTCATAATTTATCTCTCCTTTAATTTTCATTTTTCATTTTACATACTTTGGTATTATAACAAATATTTAAAGTTATGTATAGATATGCACTATTACCAACATATTGCTTATGCTAGATATATATGCTGTAATCTGATATAATTCTATTCAAATATTAGATTAAAAGGTGGTATTAATGGATAAAATAAAAAGAATATTAGCAATAATAGCTATAATACTTCTAGTTGGTATGTATGCAACAACACTTGTAATTGCTTTAATTGGTGGACCAAATCTAATGACCTATCTTGGTATATCAATTGCAGCAACACTAATAATTCCCATTCTTCTATTTTGTGGTATTGAAATGGCCAAGAAAATCAAAGAGAAAAAAGAAGATAACAATAATATGTTTTAATATGATTTATAAAAATATGGTTTAAGTTCCTATTCTTGACTTAGGATGTCTGCGAATAGGACTTAAACCATATTTTTTATTTAAACTATATCATGTCTGCGAATAGGACTAAAACCATATTCTTTTTTAACTATTGATTACTGCTTTCTTCTTATAGCCCAGATTACAATTCCTGTTATTAAGCAAGCAAGAGGAATTAGAAGTCCCCAAAGTATTCCGTATATTACAAGCGCTACACCAGTAACCATAATACTATCTACTTTCACTTGTTTAGCTGGAATAACGACATTAGACTGGGTATCATTATTAGTGCTTGCAAGAGCATTTACAGTATTAACAAATAATTGTGAATTATGCTTTGCAACATAGCTATCCATTTCATCATTAAAGAGATATTGACAACCATATACAACAATTCCACTTCCCTGTGCAGTAGTCTCTTCTACACCAAGATAGAATTTACCAGTCTCATCCTGGTCAGATTTCTCAACACTATTATTAGCATTTCCATCAAGACCAGTCTTAATATAAGCGCTATCAGAAGTCTGTAGAAGTGGTTTAATTGTAGAATTACCATTCTCAATATAAGAGATAGCTGTTGCACTATATAATAGTACTGATTGCTTGCCTTCAATTCCGGTTGATACATCAGACTCTAGCACTTCAGGAAGAAGAGCAAAATTCTGCTTATAGAAGTATCCACTAGTATTCTCGCACACTACACCAGTCTTTACTGAAATACCATAACTATCAAGAAGTCCTTTGTAGTTAGGCATATCATCAATTGATACGATAGCTCTAGCTGTATCATCAACATTTGCAATATTAAATATTACATTTCCACCTCTTGATGTATATTCGCTAATCTTAGCTGCATCATCTTTAGATAAATCCTTAGAAGGTGCATTTACAACAAGTAGTCTACAATCATCCGGTATAGTATCATTCTCTAATAAATTAAGAGATTGTAATTTGTAATTACCTTTAGTAAGTGATGAAGTTGCATTAGCACCAAGTTCCTGCTCACCATGACCTGTTAAAGTACAAACCAAAGCATCATTATTATTAACAACACGCTCTAATGCACTAATAATCTGGCCTTCACCATCATAAGCTGTCACATCATAGCTATAAGTCTGCTGATTCATTGAATATTCATATATGTCATCATAACTTACTGTCTTATAATTATCTCCACTAACAACAATCAAACTATTAGCACTTAGCTTCTCTGATGTGTAACTTGATGCAAACATAGGATTGTCTGAAGGATTAATGTATTCAACCTTAATATTATCGTAAGAATCAAATTGATCTAATGTCTTCTTCAAGTTCTCATCGCATTCACTTTCTGATGCAAGAACATAGATTGTTGCTTCTTTATCATAAGAACTTAGGAAATCTTTACCCTGCTTTGATATTGTATATATACCAGTTGCAGTAACATCAAATTCCGTATATTTCTCAGGAATATAGCTAATACCCAGATTTGCAAATACAGCAATTACAATTGCGAGAACTAGTGCTGCTCCTCTAGACAAAGAACGAGTTATAGACTGCTTAGATATAGTCCATCTTCTCTTCTGAATTACACAATATGTAATAAATATAAAGAGTACTATTAATAGGACATAATATACAACAGCTTTAATGTCAAATATTCCATTAAGGAAATTCTGAAGCGGTTTCGAAATACAGATAAAATCTAATAACTTAGATAAGAAATTCTCTTCTGTAAATATAAGTCCAAGAATTCCATCCATCATGTATCCTAGAAATAGAATAATAAATGAAAGTATAACTGATATTATCTGACTTCTTGTTAGCGTAGAAACAAATAGAGCTATTGCAAGACAAGCAAGTCCAAACAAATAAAAACCTAATAATGCAATATAATTCTGTCCAAGGGCAGAAGCACCATATACTTCAAGTACAATTGGCGAGAAAGCCATAAATACTACGGCAATTGTAAATGCGCATGCAACTGCCATGTATTTACCTAGTATAATCTGAAGTGGTGATACAGGTGCTGTAAATATTAATTGATCAGTCCTGTTCTTTCTTTCTTCAGAAAATACTCGCATACATAGTATAGGAGTAACAATTATAACAATAGGTGCTACTCCTGATAAAGAGTATGAAAGGTAAGGCATTCCATTTAACAGATTAGTAACAAGAAAATATAATCCAAAGAATGCACATAATACACTTATAAATATCCAACCAATTACATTAGTAAATAAAGATCTAAAATCTCTCTTAAATATAGCTATCATTATTCTTCTCCCTCCTCATTAGTTAATTGAAGGAAGACATCTTCTAATGACTTAGTATCTTCTTTCATCTCGAAAATAGAAATCTTCTCTGATGATAATGCAAGTGATACGTCTTCTCTTACATCTTTACTATAATGTGCCGTAACAGTAATATTAACAGTACCTTCTTCCGAACCATTTTCAACTGTTACACTTTCAATATCTTCGATTTTTTCAATCACTTCTTTACACTTATTCAAATCGCCCTTGGCAATAATTTCAAGAACCTGTTTAGAGTTGAAATAGTTTGACAAAGTCTCAATAGAATTATTAGCAATTATCTTGCCTTTATTAATAATAAATACATGAGAACAAGTCTCACTTATCTCGCTTAAAATATGTGAACTTAGAATAACTGTATGATCACCAGCAAGACTCTTTATTAAATCTCTTACTTCTTTAATCTGATTAGGATCTAGTCCAACAGTAGGCTCATCAAGAATGATTATTTTAGGTGAACCGATAATAGCCTGTGCCATACCTACCCTTTGACGATATCCCTTAGAAAGATTATTAATAATTCTCGAAGATACATCATTTATCCGAGTAAGATTAATTACACGTTCAACTTCTTTCTTAATGTTATCCTTGCTAACTTTCTTAAGTTCAGCAACAAACTCTAGGTACTCTTCAACCTTCATGTCAACATAAAGCGGTGGAATCTCAGGAAGATATCCAATACAAGCCTTTGCTTCTTCAGGCTCTTTATAAATATCATGACCATCAATCTTAACTTCACCACTTGTTGGTGCTAGATAACCTGTAATAATGTTCATTGTTGTTGATTTACCGGCACCATTAGGGCCTAGGAAGCCATAAACTTTGCCTGGCTTTATGTCTAATGAAATGTCGTCTACTGCAATGTGATTACCATACTTTTTCGTCAAATTACGAATCTCAATCACAAAAATCGCCTCCTTAATAATGTGTTAGACTTATATAAATTATCTATAGATAATCTCATCTCTACCTGGTCCATTAGAAACCATCTTAATAGGAAATCCAATCTGTTCTTCAACAAATTCGATATACTTTCTACAATTCTCAGGAAGTTTATCATATTCCTTGATTCCACGTATATCTGACTTCCAACCTGGAAGAGTCTTAAGTACTGGTTTCGCTTTCTCTAACTTGGCTGTTACAGGGAATTCCGTTGTGACTTCTCCATCTATCTCGTAACCTACACATACAGGAATTTCGTCAAGATAGCCTAGTACATCTAATACTGTAAATGCTACATCTGTAGCACCTTGCATTCTGCAGCCATATTTACTTGCAACACAGTCAAACCAACCAACACGACGTGGACGACCTGTTGTTGCACCAAATTCTCCTTTGTCTCCACCTCTTTTTCTAAGTTCGTCAGCTTCATCCCCAAATATCTCTGATACAAATGCACCCGCACCTACTGCAGAAGAATAAGCTTTACATACTGTAATAACTTGCTTAATCTCATAAGGTGGAATACCGGCACCTATAGCACCGTAAGCAGCAAGTGTAGAAGATGATGTTACCATAGGATAGATACCATGATCTGGATCCTTTAAAGTACCAAGTTGTCCTTCAAGAAGAATTGTCTTATTCTCCTTTAAAGCCTTGTCTAAGAAGGATGATACATCAGCAACATAAGGAGCAACCATATCTCTATATTCATGTAATGTATCAAGAATCTCTTTTGGCTTAAGAAGAGGTTTGCGATATAAATGTTCAAGCATTACATTCTTCTTCTCACATATTCTAGATACTTTATCTTCAAGGATATCTTCATCAAATAATTCTGATACCTGGAAGCCAATCTTGGCATATTTATCAGAATAAAATGGAGCGATACCTGACTTCGTAGAGCCAAAAGATGCTTTACCAAGTCTCTCTTCTTCATATTCATCAAACAAAATATGATATGGCATAACAATTTGAGCTCTATCTGAAATAAGAATCTTAGGCTTTGGAACTCCTCCCTTAATAACCTCTTGAATCTCATTAAAAAGCTTAGGAATATCTAGAGCTACGCCATTACCAATAATGCTAGTTGTATGATTATAAAAGACGCCAGATGGTAATGTATGAAGGGCAAATCTACCATAATCATTAACTATTGTATGACCTGCATTAGCACCGCCTTGGAATCTTACTATAATATCAGCATTTTCAGCCAACATATCAGTAATCTTACCTTTACCTTCGTCGCCCCAATTAGCGCCTACAACTGCTTTTACCATTTTTCTTCCTCCATTAAATCTTAGTAATCTCTATTTGTACTGCTTGAAACTATCTATTCTTCTTCCAACTGTAAGTGCAAGGGAGCCTGGGCCAATATGACAGGCTACAGATAGGGATAAAGGATCAACAACAATTTCTCTATCTGGCCAAATCTTAAGAACTTCCTCGCGAAACTTAAGGGCTTCTTCTTCATTATCAGTATGAGCAATAGCAATCTCTACAATTGAAGTGTCATCATCAAAACGATTCTTAATATCTTCTTTTACAGCAGAAATCATTGCCTGTTTACATTGTTCAAGCGTTCTTCCTCTTGCAAATGTATCTAACTTACCACCTTGAATCTGAAGAACAGGTTTAATCCTAAGAATATTACCAAGTGCGGCAACTGCTTTAGTAAGTCTTCCACCTCTGCTAAGATATTCAAGAGTAGCAAGGGATATATATATACTAGAATCTCTCTTATGATCTTCTAGAATATTCTTAATCTCTTCTCCGCTGTAACCCTTATCTACAAGGTAACATGCATCAAATACTGATTCCTTCATTGTTACAGATATTCTCTGATTATCTACAACAAATACCTTGTCTTCATATTCATCATCAATAGACAACATATGAGCTGTCTGACAAGAGCCACTAAGGCTACTTGACATAGGAATATAAATTACCTGTTCATACTCTTCAAGAAGTTCATCCCATTTATCTAATACATCTCCTACAACAGGCATTGATGTTGTGATTTTACAATTTCCTTTTAACTTCTCGTAGAATTCTTCTTGAGTCAAATCAATATCTTCATAATATACTTCATCATCAATATAGAATGGCATAGGAAGCACATGTATATTATGCTTTGCAGCTTCTTCTTTATTAATTCCGCTATTACTATCTGTTAAAATTGCAATCTTCAATATATTAAATCCTCATGTATTATTCTTATAAAAAAACACTTCGTGGCAAATTCGCACACGAAGTGTATTATAGCATAACTTAGTAGCTATTTCAAATATACGACCCAACAATTTGCTACGCAAATTGTCGCCGTGGCATAAGGAATCCTCCCACTTCGTGGGTACCTCCTTATTCCCTATTACATCATAGGCATACCACCAGCTTGTGGAGGCATTGGAGGTTCTGGTTCTTTGATGTCTGCAACAACAGACTCTGTTGTTAGAAGTGTTGAAGCAACTGATGTAGCATTAAGAAGTGCTGTCTTAGTAACCTTAACAGGATCTAGGATACCTTCTTTAACCATATCAACATACTCTTCTTTATATGCATCAAATCCCATACCAACCTTAGACTCTTTAACTTTATTAATAACAACTGAGCCTTCAAGACCAGCATTTACAACAATGTAATATAGTGGCGATTCAAGAGCTTTAAGTACAACATTAGCACCTGTCTTCTCATCACCCTCTAATTTATCAGCTAACTTAGCTACTTCCTTAGAAGCATGGATATAAGCAGATCCACCACCTGCAATTATTCCTTCTTCAACAGCAGCTCTTGTAGCATTAAGAGCATCTTCCATACGAAGCTTAGATTCTTTCATTTCGATTTCTGTAGCAGCACCTACTCTGATAACTGCAACTCCTCCTGCAAGTTTTGCAAGACGCTCTTGTAATTTCTCTTTATCGAAATCAGATGTTGTATCTTCAATGGCCTTCTTAATCTGGTTAACTCTAGCATCAATGTCAGACTTATCACCAGCGCCATCAACGATAACTGTATTTTCTTTCTGAACTTTAACTGACTTAGCACGTCCTAGTTGCTCCATTGTAGCATCCTTAAGTTCAAGACCAACCTCTTCAGATATAACTGTACCACCTGTAAGAATAGCGATATCTTGTAACATTTCTTTACGTCTGTCACCGTATCCTGGTGCTTTAACAGCAACAACATTGAATGTACCACGAAGCTTATTAAGAATAAGTGTTGTTAATGCTTCACCTTCAATGTCCTCTGCAATAATAAGTAACTTAGATCCAGATTGAACAATTTGCTCAAGAAGTGGAAGGATATCTTGGATATTAGAGATCTTCTTATCTGTAATTAAGATATATGGATCTTCAAGTACAGCTTCCATCTTATCCATATCTGTAGCCATATAAGCAGAGATATATCCTCTGTCGAATTGCATACCTTCAACAAGATCAAGTTCTGTCTGCATTGTCTTAGATTCTTCAATAGTAATTACACCATCATTAGAAACTTTCTCCATTGCATCAGCAACCATATTACCAACTTCATCATCACCAGCTGAAATTGCTGCAACTCTAGCAATTTGCTCTTTGACATCTACTGTCTTAGACATCTTAACAATTGCATCAATAGCTGTATCTGTAGCCTTCTTCATACCTTTACGAAGAACTATTGGATTAGCACCGGCAGCTAGATTCTTCATTCCTTCAGAAATCATAGCCTGTGCAAGTACAGTAGCTGTTGTTGTACCATCACCTGCAACATCATTTGTCTTAGTTGCAACTTCTTTAACAAGCTGAGCACCCATATTCTCAAATGAATCTTCAAGCTCAATTTCTTTTGCAATAGTTACACCATCATTTGTAATAAGTGGTGCACCATAAGACTTATCAAGTACAACATTTCTTCCTTTAGGTCCGATTGTAACACGAACTGAATTTGCTAGTTTATCTACGCCTTCTTCAAGAGCAGCTCTTGCTTCAGCGCCATACTTAATTTCCTTTGCCATAATTATTCCTTCTTTCTTATAATACTATTCTACAATTGCAAGAATGTCATCTTGACGAACAATAATGAATTCTTCTCCATCAAGCTTAACCTCAGTGCCAGCATATTTAGAATAAATTACTTTCTGACCAACACTAACCTGCATCTTAATCTCTTTACCATCAACAACACCACCTGGTCCAACTGCAACTACTTCTGCTTCTTGTGGTTTCTCTTGTGCTGATGAAGCTAATATAATTCCAGACTTTGTAGTCTCTTCTGCTTCGAGTTGCTTTAGTACAACGCGATCAGATAATGGATTTAATTTCATAATTAAACGCCTCCTTTAATTCAAATAAATATATGGAGAATATCTCCAATTGATATATTAGCACTCACCGACGTCGAGTGCAAGTAAAATTTTATTTTTTTGATTTTATTAGCTTTTTTTAATATCATTTATAATTAAAATGTTGAAAATATCATGATTATAATAAGGAAAGCTCTTTAATCAAACGACCTATGGGCAGTCCTACAACATTGTCAAAATCGCCTACATATTTTTCAATATACTTATTGAACTCACCCTGTATAGCATAGCTTCCAGCCTTATCTTTGCCCTCATTCGTCTTAATATAATTTCTTATTTCCTCTTCACTTAGTTTCTTAACATATACATCAGTCTTTTCAACAAAAGTAACGTTTCTATCCTTAGAATATATTGTAACTCCGGTATACACCTGATGTGCGCGACCGCTTAAAGCACTTATCATATTGTAGGAATCAGCTTCATCTACCGGCTTTTCTAATATATTGCCATCAATAGATACAACAGTATCTGCTCCAAGTATTATTTCGTTCGGAAATCTCTCATATACTTCTTTAGCCTTTCTGAAAGAAAGCTCTTTTACAAGTTCCTCCGGCTCCATAAGCGGGTGATTCTCTAAAACATTAGATACTTCTATTCTAAATTCTATATTATTTTTTTCTAATAATTCTTTTCTTCTTGGTGATGAAGATGCAAGAACAAGTGGTGGGATTTTATTTCTTTTTTTACTTAATGGATATTCCCTAATACCTCTAAAAATCCTTGAAGATAAAACTGCAGATATGAATAGTATCAATAATCCAATTGCAACAGGATTAATTATAAACAAATAATCGTCTGTTCCTTGAAGTGCGACAAGTAACGCAGTAGCACCACCCGGCGGATGTATGGTATCCGTTGCCATCATCGCAAGAATAGCAA
Organism: uncultured Lachnospiraceae bacterium; assembly: GCA_900315945.1. Classification (GTDB taxonomy): domain Bacteria; phylum Bacillota; class Clostridia; order Lachnospirales; family Lachnospiraceae; genus RUG191. Next base: position 13,468 of record ONAZ01000006.1, read on the forward strand.
GGGTTACCGCAATAGGTGCTACATACCACTCGTCACCTAATAAAATGACACATGTAATTGCAATTAATCCTGATACAATATAACTTCCAAAGAAATTCCTGGGCTGAGCAAAGGGCGATAAGGGGGCACCAAATAAAAGAACCGCACTTGCCCCAAAAGGAGCAATCATAAGCGGCTGATCAGAGAGAAATGATATAAAAGCTACTCCGCCTATACCAAGGAGTATACCAACTGTAGCCATGATATATTCTTTGTAGCTGATTCTTTTTATAAAATAGAATTTCTTCATTATTTTTTCCTTATATTATCAAAGAAAGATTTATTACCCGCGTTATTCTTATTCTTTGTTTTCCTGGGAAAGAACATTTCCAAAAAAACAGATAAGAACTTTGTCATAGAGCCTTTAAGGATAGCATGTTGCTCTTCTGTAAGATTCTTAATAGCATGTTTCAGAGTCTTAATATTATCAAAAGAAAGGGTTCCCAGTTCGTCTACCGTATTAATATTCGCATCCTCTAATGGTTGAAATAAAGTATCAATAAATTTCTTCCTGTCTTCCTCACTAAGTACTGATAACCAGGTAGTAACGGCCTTATCTAACTTCTCGCTTCTGTCAGATACTCCGGCACACCTAACAAAACGATTTCTGTTAACATTCCAGGACATGGCATCATGTTGGGCTGCACCACTATTCTCACTTCTAACCACATTATGTTCTAAGTTGTTTTCAAGAAGCATTCCAACAATAGAACTACCTGGAACAATACTATATATCTTAGGCAGAATCCTATTATAACCCTCTGAATCAATTACTTCCTGTCTAAATCCAGGACCGTCATTAGTATAGACGGTTATTATCTTATCCTGAATAGCTTTATCACAAAATGATGACGCGTATACAGCAAAATTACCACCCTTAGAATGACCGCCGACTCTAAGCTTACAATCAATATCTCTATAATTAATATCAAGATATTGCATTGCTTTCTTCTGTCCCGGAATTTGATATAGATATCCCATATTGATATCTTCTTTCCATCCAGTTATAGTAGAATCTGTACCTCTATATGCCACAAAATAAGATCCATCACCCAGAATAAATGTTACAACAGAGAACTGTACATCCTCCTCGTCTACTACTTCATTAACATATCCTGCAAGATACATATCAGAGAATCTCTTAGAATTAACAAGTTCATCCATAAGAAATGGTGCTACTTTAAGAGAGGTTTTCTTCTTCATTAATTCTTTCCTGTCATACATTTGAAAAAACTTCTCATATACATATGTCAAGGAAACCTTATCTTGTATATAAGGACCAGGAACAATACCATCAAAATCAGTATAGCAAAGTTCTGATAATATAATATTATCAATCTCATTAAAGGGATCCTGGTCAAAGGTTAAATCACCTCTCCATTTAATATAGTCAACCATATTAGACATAATATCATCTCCTAACAATCAAATTATCATGCCATAAATGTAGCCATTAAAACTACTGTAAGATTAAGAAGTGCATGTCCTGCATATACGACCCATAATTTATGTGTCTCCTCATATACATATCCTATTAATAATCCTACAAGAAAGGCATATATCATTTGAACCCAATTAAAATGAAGGAGCCCAAATATAAAGGCAGATATAATAACTGTTGGCACAGTATCAAGTTTCTTCTCTATTTCACCACATACAATTCCACGAAAAACTAATTCTTCTAGTGCTGGAACAAGAATTACATTTGCCAGAATCTTTGCAAACAAATCTCCGTCAACTAAATAATTATCAGCCTTAGAAAATGCTTCTGAGACTTCAGTAAGTGGAAAATGTGTTGCAATAAGATTAAGAACTACGCCAAGGGCAACTATAGCAAGAATTAAAAGAATCTCTTTAGGAAGCTTTGACAATTCAAACATAGGCTCTGCTTTATATACAAAGGCATTCTTATAAAAGAAATACATAACTACAATCGTAATAGCTGCAGAAATAGAAGCGCAATAAAGCCCTGACAAACCATTATTCAACATTGTTTCACTTATATATCTAAGTAAAGAAAATAATAAATTAAAGAGTATAAAATATACAGCAAGGGGAAAAATCACCCTATAAAATATATTGTTATTCAAATTTCCAAACATAATAATACCTATTCTTTCTAGTTAAGATTAATTCTGTAAATCCTTATATAATTCAATGGCGCGTTTTTGTAACACAGGATGATATGCACCTTTTGCAATCTCGCAAAGCGGCTCAAGAACAAAGCCCCTATATTGCATATCAATGTGAGGAACAGTAAGTTCTGGAGTATCAATAATTTTATTGCCAAATAGTATTATATCTACATCAAGTGTTCTAGGGCCCCATTCTTCCTCTCGTATTCTACCATTCTTTGATTCTATTTCCTGGCAAATGTCTAGTAATTCTAAAGGAGTATAGAAACACTCTAACTCACATATACAATTTCTAAAATCATCCTGATCCACATTACCATAAGGCTTAGTTGTATATAGACTTGATGATCTGACATTTCTTATCTTATCTTGAAGTTTAAGCTCTTTAATGGCATCATTAATGTAATCATCTCGTTCTCCCATATTAGAACCAAGGGATAGATATACTTTCTCCCACTTCTTATTGCAGGAAGCATATATATCTCCAAATTCAGCCTCAACTGGTGCATTAGGTTTATGAATTTCTACAGTAATCTCTTTAATAACCTCATAGCTTTGCAAAATCATACTAGCAATATCTTCACATGCTGTCTCTATAAGGTCACATTTGGCATTTTCCATATAATCAATTACAAGATTACATACTCTACCATAATTAACTGTCTTCTCTAAATCATCTGAATTGTAACTATAACATTCTTGTAGTTTACAGTTAATTGAGATTAAGAATTCTTGACCATCCCTTTTCTCTTCTTCAAAAACACCTATATGACTAAAAGTCTTAAGATTTACTATATTAATTTCCATATAAGCCTCCATTCTATTATTTAATTGCATTAAGCATATTAAGTAATAATCTATTACTTCTTACATTATGTACTCTAACAAAACTAACATTATTATAAAATGCTTTAGCAGTAATTGCTAGTGTACCTTCTAATCTATCATCCTTATCTAAATGCGTAACATAGTCAATACAAGATTTATTAGATGCACCTATTAGAACAGGATAATCATGAATACTTAGCTTAGACATATTATTAAGTATCTTTATATCATCACGATTACTTTTACCAAAACCAATACCCGGGTCTATAACAACATTTGAGTTGTTAAATTCATACTCCTCAAGGAGTATAAGTTTGTTATGAAATTCATTATACATTTCTTCCATTGTAATTGTTTCATCATCTCTATTAATGTTACTAATATTCCTGTTATGCATAAGACAATAAGCAACATCATTTCCCTTTATTGCCTGCAGCATATTATCAGACAGAAAACCTATATCATTAATCATATCAGCTTTCTCTTCTATAACAGCACGTGCAACATCCCCTTTATAAGTATCAACTGATATAGGTATATCATAATTTGCCTTAATCGCTCTAATAGCTGGTATTATTCTACTTAATTCTTCATCAACAGATATAGGTTTAAAGCCTGGTCGTGTTGATTCACCACCAATATCAAGAATATCAGCCCCATCTTTAATTAGGTTATCTACGTAATATAAGACTTTATCAATATTAATATCTTTATCAGAAAAAAATCTACCACCATCATAAAAGGAATCAGGTGTTAGATTAACAATAGCCATTATATGTGTCTTATCTCTAGCAAATTCTTTGTTTCCAATTCTCATTAGTTTTCTCTCCTTCAAGCCACTTACAAATTGCATTTGCTTTACAAATATAACAGTTTCTCGATAATTGGTCAGATATTCTAAGAAGTTTTGCCCATGTATCTCTCAGACTATCGTCAACCATATTATTATCAATATAATAATATGCATCTTGAACTTCTATTCTTCCGCTATGATTATTAATGGCATAACAAATAAGATCAATCTCTTCTCTAGAAATTCCATACTCCCCAAGAAGTATGCGGGCAAAATCTGATGAAGATTTTCTATGATTTCCATCATAGGAATCAGCTCTTCCAATATCATGAAAGTATGCCATTATCTTTGACAACTTCTTAGAATCATCAAGTCCTCTTCTAGAAGATAAAATACTTAGCATCTGATAGACTTCTTGAAAATGATCTAAATCATGCTTACAATAGATTCTATCTTTTTCTATTTCATTTAATCTATTAATCTTCTCAAGATATCTTTCATCAGATAATATTCTATCAATCATTAATTTATATAATCCTCTCAAAAGAATCTTTAATATCCTTAAGATATGACAAAGAACCAAGAGCAATTATCATATCGTTATTATAGTCTAATGCTTTATTTGCCGCATCATCAAAATTATCTGCAATAGCAACATCTATATCATATAAGAAACAATCATTAGCAAGCATATTAGCAGATAAAGCCCTCTCATTATTAGGTGTAACAGTTACAAGGGCATTTCCTAAGGGAAGAAGCACCTGTAACATCTTAGATACTTCTTTATCCTTTAATACACCCATTATAAATGTAATTCTCAAATTATCAAAATGATTATTAATTGTTTCTTTTATTCTTAAAGCAGCAGGCTTATTATGACATCCATCTATAAATATAAGTGGTTTATCACAGATTTTTTCCATTCTTCCAGGAAGATATGCACTTGATAATCCTTCTATAGCCTTATCTACGTCAATCTCAAAGCCTTGATATCTTAGGATATGTAATGTCTCTAATGCAAGTGCCGTATTATCAAATTGAAAATCTCCAAAGAAAGGCAGAGAAACATTTTTGAATTCCCTACAAGAAATCTCGTTCTTGTTAGTCATATATTTTACATGATGATAATCAACAAATTCAAATTTTGCTTCAACTTCACTTGCATATTCCTTAAGGGCTTTTGCCACTTCATCATCTTGCTTAACAGATATTCCATAGCATCCCTTCTTAAGAATTCCAGCTTTATGTCTTGCAATATCAGATAAACTATCACCTAGAAACTGCATATGATCTTTACCAATGGATGTTATAACAGAACAAGCTATTTCCGAGAATACATTAGTTGCATCAAGAAGCCCTCCCATACCTGTTTCCATAATAACAATATTACAATGATTAGCTTGGAATAATAATAATGCAATAATAACTTCCACTTCAAATAAAGTTGGAAGTTCATCATCTGACATACCCTTTGTAGCATCAATAATATTAGATAGAAATCCTAAGTACTCAATCTCACTTATCTCATCATTGTTAATTGTATATTGCTCATATTTTGAGAACACACATGGAGAAGAGAATTTTCCAACTTTGTAATCACAAGACATAAGTGCAAATTGCAACATAGCACAAACGGAACCTTTTCCATTTGTGCCTGCAACATGAATAACTTTTAAATTTTTCTCTGGACTATTTAGTCGTAATAGGACATTTTTTATTCTTTCAAGTCCAGGTTTTGAACCAAGGGTTGTAACTTTTTCTATAAATTCATCAGCTGTATTCTTATCTATCATTTCTTAACACCCTTTGTATCTCTATTGCCAATATGAAGCCTGTTAAGCTGAATCTTCTTGCCCTTTACTGATACAGACTTGTTCTTTCCTTCTGTAATAAAATGCACTTTCACAAGCTCATCACCTTTGGCAAGCTTAATTCCTCTTACACCAATTGCCCCCTTCTTCTTCTCTGGTATGGACATGGCATCTATTCTAAGGAAATAATTATTCTTAGACTGCATTACAACTGTATCACCATCATTAACAATATATACACTAAGTACTTCATCATCATCTGCTAATTTAGTTGCTGCAGTAGTTCTCTTAGATACATCAAATTCGCCACCATCAACAAGCTTAAGCATTCCATGTTTTGTACCAAATACAAGCTTTTTGCCCTTAAGATTCTCTAAGGCCTCAACAAGAAGGAAGTTCTCTTTCGATATATCGAACTTACTAACATTATCAATTGGTACTCCCTTATCTCTGAATTTACCAAATGGAAGATCAAGGATCTTAACAAGATGTAAATTACCTTCATTTGTAAATATACCAAGTTTAGAAAGATTAGTAGTAAAAATTATCTGTCTACTTTCTTTATCAGCAGCTTCTTTATTACGTTCATAGGTTGGTATATCAATAACCCTGGCATATCCAAATTTGTCAATAAGAACTGCCACATCTATTTCTTCAATAGGTTTTTCTTCAAAAACAGCTTCTGCAACATTATCAATTACAGTCTTTCTTTCAGTACCAAACTCTTTCTTAAATGCTTTCAAGTCTTTGATTATTGTCTTAGCCATAACAGATCTCTTATCAAGTATCTCAGAATACTCTTGGATATTCTTCATAGTATTTTCATAATCTGCCATCAATGCTTGAATCTCAAGACCAACTAACTTAGACAGACGCATATCAAGAATAGCTTGAGCCTGTCTCTCAGTAAACTTAAGTTTAGAAGCATCTTTCTTAGATGTCTCTGACTTGAATTTGATATTAGAAGTGTCTCCTGTTACAAGACAATTCTTTGCATCTTTAACTGCTTTACTTCCACGAAGAATCTCAATAATAAGATCAATTACATCACATGCTTTAATCAGTCCTTCTTGAATTTCCTTCTTATCACGTTCTTTCTTAAGAAGTGTAGTGTATTTTCTAGTTGCAAGTTCATATTGAAAATCAACATTGTGTCTGATTATTGGGACAATGCCCATTGTCTCAGGTCTGCCATTTGCAACAGCAAGCATGTTAACGCCAAATGTATCTTCTAACCTTGTCTTCTTATACAGAAGATTACATACATTCTCAGCATCAGCGCCCTTCTTAAGCTCAATAACTATTCTAATACCTTCTTTTGAAGATTGATTAGAAATATCTGTAATATCTGTAGTCAGTTTCTTTTCAACAAGGCCAAATACATCATTTAAGAATTTACCAATATTAGCACCAAGCATTGTATAAGGAATTTCCTTAATTACAATTGCTTGCTTACCGCCTTTTAGTTTCTCAATCTCAACTTTACCACGAATCTTAATCTTACCTGTACCAGTTGAATATATTTCTAATAGATCATCTTTGTTAGTGACAATTCCGCCAGTAGGAAAATCAGGTCCTTTGACAATCTCAAGCATTTCTGCTGTATTGATATCTGGATTCTTCATATAGGCAATAACACCATCAATTACTTCTGACAAATTGTGAGTAGGAATTGATGTTGCCATACCAACTGCAATACCTTCAGAACCATTTACAAGAATATTAGGTATTCGAACTGGAAGAACCTCAGGTTCTTTCTCTGTCTCATCAAAGTTAGGAACAAAATCAACTACATCTTTGTCAAGGTCTGCAAGATATGCATCTTCTGTAACCTTCTGAAGTCTGGCTTCAGTATAACGCATAGCAGCAGCCCCATCTCCTTCTTTAGAGCCAAAGTTACCATGACCATCAATAAGAGGCATTCCCATCTTGAAATCTTGAGCAAGCACAACAAGAGCTCCATAGATTGAAGAATCACCATGAGGATGATATTTACCCATTGTATCACCTACAATACGGGCACATTTTCTATGTTGCTTATCATGCTTGATTCCAAGTTCATGCATATCATATAAAGTACGTCTCTGAACGGGTTTTAGACCATCTCTAACATCAGGTAACGCACGAGATACAATAACTGACATTGCATAATCAATATAAGATTTTTGCATTATTTCTGAATACTCCATGTGGAGTAGGTTTTCTGGCTTCGCCATTAGATTTTCCTCCTAATTATAGGTCTAGCTCAATTATAGATCTAACTCAGCTTCCCTAGCATGTTCATAAATAAAAGCTTTACGAGGTGGAACTTCTGAGCCCATAAGCATCTCAGTTACATCACTTGCCATTCTTCCGTCCTCGATTTCAACTTTCTTAAGAATTCTTCTCTCTGGATCAAGAGTAGTCTCCCATAATTGTTCTGCATCCATTTCACCAAGTCCTTTATATCGTTGAAGTGTAAATGGGCCTTTATGCTTCTTACGGTACTTCTCAAGTGCAGTATCATCATATAGATATTCTTCTTCGCCTTTACTAGGAATAGCTTTGTATAAAGGTGGCATTGCCAGATATACATGACCTTCATATATTAATTCCGGCATAAATCTATAGAATAATGTAAGAAGAAGTGTGGAGATATGAGCACCATCAACGTCCGCATCCGCCATTATAATAATTTTGTCATAACGAAGCTTGGTAATATCAAAATCATTACCATATCCTTCAGAAAAACCACACTCGAAAGCGCTAATCATTGTCTTAATCTCTGCATTAGCAAGAACTTTATCAATGCTGGCTTTCTCTACATTAAGAATCTTACCTCTAATAGGTAAGATAGCTTGGTATTTTCTATTTCTGGCTTCTTTTGCGCTCCCTCCAGCGGAATCTCCCTCTACAATAAATATCTCACATTTTGAAGCATCTCTACTTTCACAGTTAGATAATTTACCATTCTGATCAAAAGAGAATTTCTTCTTAGTAAGTAGATTAGTCTTGGCTTTCTCCTCTGTCTTTCTAATCTTTCTAGACTTTTCAGCACATGCAATAACTGATTTAAGTGTCTCAAGATTTCTATCAAAGTAAAGAATAATCTCATCATTTACAATCTTAGAAGTAGCTTTAGAGGCATCCTGATTATCAAGCTTTGTCTTAGTCTGTCCTTCAAATCTAGGGTCTGGATGCTTAATAGAAATAATTGCCGTCATACCATTTCTGACATCGGCACCTGTGAAATTATCATCCTTTTCTTTCAGAATACCAAGTTCTCTTGCATAATTATTAATTACAGTTGTAAATACTGTCTTAAATCCAGTAATATGTGTACCACCCTCAGAATTGTAAATGTTATTACAAAACCCAAGTATTGTCTCATGGAATTCATTGATATATTGAAAAGCTACTTCAACTTCAATATTATCAGCCTTTCCCTCAAAATAAATTATATCTGTAACAGCTTCATTATTCTTATTAATATCTTTAACGAAGCCTTTTATTCCATCAGGCTCATGAAATTCTACATGCTCAACTTCTTCTCCTCTTTTATCTTCATAGATAATTGTAAGATTAGGATTAAGATATGCAGTTTCATGCATTCTCGACTTAACGTCATCACCTTTAAAATCAGTCTTCTCAAATATCTCAGGATCAGGAAGAAAATTAATCTTTGTTCCTGTCTCCTTAGTCTTACCTATTGTAGGAAGAAGACCTTTAACAAGCTTCTCCGTTGGATTGCCTTGCTCAAATCTGTCATGATGAATATATCCATCTCTGGAAATCTCTACGTCCATATACAAGGACAGAGCATTTACAACAGAAGAACCTACACCATGAAGACCACCGGATGTCTTGTAAGCCCCATCATCGAATTTACCACCTGCATGAAGTGTAGTAAATACAAGACGAGAAGCTGGAACACCCTTTTCGTGCATACCAACAGGAATACCTCTACCATTATCAACAACAGTACAAGAACCATCCTTCTCTAAAGTAACATATATTAGGTCACATTCACCTTGTAAATGCTCATCAACAGCATTATCTACAATCTCATAGATAAGGTGATTAAGACCTTTTCTTGTGACAGAACCTATATACATACCAGGTCTTTTTCTTACAGCCTCAAGACCTTCTAATACTGATATGCTATTTTCATTATATGCTTGCTTTGCCATTTTATTTCTTATCTCCTATATAGGTAAATTCTTTTGTATACGTAGTTAGTATTATTTGTATACATAGCTTATAAGTATATCTTCTTCAAGTAGATTTATCATTATACATAGTTTATAAGTATATCTTCTTCAACTGGGCAAGCCCAATGTTTCAGAAGACATACTTATAAACTATGTATAGCCAAGATTACTAAAGACATACTTATAAACTATGTATAGCCAAAACTTCTGAAGATATACTTATAAGCAATGTATAGCCAAGATTTCTAAAGACATACTTATAGTCTATGTATTAGCTAAGTAGTTATATGTGAGCTTTTCGGTGTGAGTATATATTTATATCATTAATTCAAGCTTAGAATATGTTAGTGATTAATTAAGGGAGGAAAATTCTCGGCACGGATGCCGAGAATAGGTGCGAACCGACCGGATGGAGGATTTCGCACCGATTTCCGTCATAATATCTATTAAGAATATATATTAATCACTTACATATTGTTAGCGAAGAATTACCAGATATAAATATATATTCATACTGGAAAGCTCAACTTAAAACAACTTGGCAAATGCTTAGCATATAATTATGTCTTTCGAAACATTGAGCAAAGCTCAGTTGAGAAAGATATATATTATATGCTAAGCATAATAAGATTACCTGTGCTAGGTGCTATATATCAATTTTGCTATCTCAACTTAGAATAACCATATCCGTTAACCATAGCTTCAATAGGAATTCCCTTCTTACAGAATGGACATTCTGAAGGTTTGTATGATTCATAGCCAGGTAAATCCTCAATTGTAAATATTGGAAATACCGATGTTGATTCTACAACATTTCTTGTAGAGAATATTGAACTAACACCTACAATGTCACCACCATAATATTCAATACATTCCATACTTTGTCTAACAGTTTCACCTGTTGACATAGTAGCAAGAAGAAGGAATATCTTTCTTCCTTGAATTGAAGGTTTAATATTCTCTCTGAATAATAATTGGTTAACAGAATTAACTTCTGGACATACAACACGAATAGATTCGTGTGAACCTGACAGACGAATATTGGATTTATCTAATTCTTCTGCAAGATATGCCCCAAGAACCTGCGTACCATCCATACATACAATAGTATCAACCACATCTACCTTATGAAGCATCTTAGCAGCAAGGTATTTTGCAGCTTCTGTTGCCTCTTTAGTTCTAACCTTCATTGAGGTAACATCTACATAATAATTAATATGTGATTGAATTGTTGCAAAGTGACCTGGAACAGCATTTAATACAATCTGTTCGTCATCATGAGCATGGAATTCAATAAAACGCTCATGAATAGGCTTTTTATTTCTATTTTCCTCTCTTAATGCTCTGTTGTCTTGGATAAAATCTGAAAAACCACTCATTTTGTCTCCCCCTTTATATTATGTATATAACATTATTTTCCTATTTACCAGTAGAACCAAATCCACCTACGCCACGTTTTGTCTCATCTAAATTATCAACTTCATCAAATGTTACTGCAAGAAATGGAATAATTACAAGTTGTGCAATCTTTTGATTAGGTTGAATATGTCTTACTACATCACTATCATTATGAAGTGATACTTTAACTTCTCCACGATAATCACTATCTACTACACCTGTACAATTAGCTGGTCTTAATCCTTCTTTTAGAGAGAGACCACTTCTTGCAAATATACCTCCAAAATATCCTTCAGGAATTGCAACACTAAGTCCAGTGCCAATAAGCTTTGTCTCGTGAGGTTTAATCTCTTCTTCTTCAGATATATCTGCGAATAAATCATATCCAGCAGCATAATCACTACCACGTTCAGGAAGCTTAGCCGTATCGGTTAACTTCTTAATTTGTATGTTCATGAATTCCTCCCTCTTCTAATGTCTTTTTTACATCTATTACTCTTTGATTATTAGAGCCTTTCCATTTCGCTTGAGTATTCTTTTCATCAATTAGAAAAGGACCATCTACTATAACATCAAGATACTTTATTATCTCTAAATCTTTTATTTCTTCAAATAGATATCCTGTATATAGCCATATTGTTTTATTAGAATATTTTTCTTTAATCTCTTTCGCAAGACTTGTTATCTCATCTCTATTTCCAGGAAATAATGGATCTCCTCCAGAAAATGTGACACCGGATATATAATCTTTATCCAATATACTAAATAGTTCTTCCTTTGCTTTATCATCAAACAAAAGCCCACCACTTGGATCCCATGTAATAGGATTCTGGCATTCTTTGCACTTGTGGTTACATCCAGCAACCCAAAGCACAGCACGAAGTCCATCACCATTTAACATATCATCCTTTGTAATATTATGATAATTCATAATTACATCGATTTCCTTTCAGCAATCTCTGCCATCTTTGCATTATTAAGTCTGGTATCACCTTTAACTCTTGAATAAGATAGATATCCATTCATTCTATCAATCTTAGTAAGATTCTTAGAGCCACATTTTGGACATACATCCATCTCTAATTCTTCATAACCGCAGTCATCACAATATGCAAGAGACAGATTGACTCCTTCATAGAATCCCTTATCCATAGCTCTTCTAACTAATGTCTTAACTGCCTCAACATTATAACTGATTGGATATCTTACATATTGTATCTTGCCACCATTAGATAATTCCCAGAAACGATTCTCCAAATCTTGCTTCTCAATAGGCGTAATATCCTCAGAGACATGACAATGAAAACTGTTAGAGACATATTCTCTATCAGAGACATTTTCTATAATACCGTATTTATTTCTAAATTGCTTAACCTGTAAACCACATAGATTCTCTGCAGGAGTACCATAAATAGCATACAGATTGCCATCCTCTTCCTTAAACTCATTAATTTTATTATTAATATGTTCAAGTACCTCTATGGCAAATTCTCCATCCTCTACTAGAGATTTTCCATTATACAGCTGTTGTAATTCATTAAATGCTGTAATTCCAAATGAAGCAGTAGCATATTTTAATAAAGGCTTAATCTTATCATGATATTTTAAATGTCCGCCATAAAAACCACCTTCACAGTATGCTAGTGGATTTGTAGAAGCTCTCATTTCACCAAGATAAGCATATGTTCTAATATGAAGCCTTCTAATTAGATTAAGATAATAATCAAGAACTTCATAGAAGTCTTTGCTTTCCTGTCTTGACTTAGCAAGAATCATAGGCAAATGAAGACTAACAACACCAATATTAAATCTACCCACAAAAATAGGTTCATCTTTATCATCTGCTGGATTCATTCCACCACGTTCATACCAGGGACTTAAGAATGCACGACAGCCCATTGGGGAAATAATCTTACCATACTTCTTATACATACTAGCAATATATCCTTCCCCTGTAAGGGACAACCAATCTGGATACATTGTCTTTCTAGAGCATTCAATCCCTTCTGTAAATACATCTTCAAGAGGCTTGCCTTCACCATGTAAATTCTCATCATACAAGAATACAATTTTAGGAAAAAGAACAGGTTTCTTATGTTCTGCTTTACCTTCTCCACCTTTTCTAACTCTAAGACAACAAATAGAAGCCATCTTAGCAAATCTTGTTGTACCAGTTCCAAGAGTTACTGTAATAAATGGATAATCACCTCTACTTGATGCAACTGTATTGAATTTGTATTCCCATCCCTGGAAACCTTGCATAAATTCTCTTTCTACATCCTGATATGCAATTTCCTCTGCCTTCTTCTTATCAAGTCCAAGGGCAATATATTTATCTGTATGCTTCTTATATGATTTCTCTGCATATCTATCTAAGATAAGATCAGCACTTGGAATTGTGAATCCGCCATACTGTTGACTTGCAGCAGAAAGAACAATATCTCCTATTACATCAAAGGCTGTATCTAATGTCTTTGGCTCGTTGTACCAGAGATTGCCCATTTCAAAACCACCTGTAAGTACAGTCTCAATATCAAAGAGACAACAATTCATAGTATCTCTTCTTGCTGCCATATCATGAATATAAATATAACCATCACGAATAGCTTGAATTTCCTCAGTTGTAAGGAAAAACTTCTTATATAATTCTTTATTAAGCTCATTAAAAATAAGACTTCTCTTAGTTGATACAAGGGCAGAATCAGTATTAGAATTCTCTTTATCACCAATATACATTATAGATTGGCTCTTAATGTATACTTCATCAAGCATCTGGACAAAGTCCTGCTTATAATTACGATAATCTCTGTAGCTTTTTGCCACCTGAGGATTAACTCTTTCAAGTGCTCCCTCTACGATGTTATGCATTTGAGCTATCTCAATTTTATCAATATTAAGTTCGCTAACCTTTTCTTCAACGAACTGGCAGATAAACTTTCTCTCTTCATCTGTAAATTCTATAAGGACACGGCATGCTGATTTATTAACAGCATCTTCTACCTTCTTAACATCAAATTCTTCTAATGCGCCATCTTTCTTAACAACGTATACCATATTGTTCTCTCCTTATTAGACACAAAAAACACGAGCACCACATATTGTGCTCGTGTTAATTTTATCACGCAACATATTGCTAGTCAACATTTTTCTTTTTGCCTGAGCCGAATGAAAGTTTATTCTCATTATGATTAATTAGTCGTACAATATTGCTTCTATGTTGGAAAATTGCAAGTGCTGTTGCAAGAAGCATTACAATATATATTTCAATCAAATATTCATCAGGAAAAGATAACCATGGGAAGAAATCAATTCTAAGCCATCCCATTTGTCCAAACAAAACTACACATACTCCATATGTTATAGATCCAATAATTGAACCAAGAGATACGTATTTTGTTGTAAGTGCAATTAATAGAAAAATCGCAAGTGATATTGCAAAAATTTTAGGAAACATAATTGACACAAGTCCCGCAGAACAGGCAATTCCCTTTCCACCTTTAAACTTAAGAAATACAGGGAAGTTATGACCTAGTATTGTACCAATTCCTGCATATATCATATATATTCCAATATAATCGACATGATTTCTAAATATGAAATACACAATAAACATTGCTACTACACATTTTAGATAATCAACAATAAAAGTTATAATTCCAGCCTTCTTACCAAGTGTTCGCATAGTGTTAGTCATACCAACACCACCGCTTCCTTCTTTCTGAATATCAACATTATTAGCCTTACCAAGGAAATATCCTGTAGTAAAATTACCTAGTAAATACCCAATAACTACGGCTACTATTCTAATTACTATTTGATCAGTCATCATTACGCTCCCTTATTATAAACTTAAGAGATGTTCCTTCAAATCCAAAGGATTCCCTTATTCTATTCTCCAGATATCTTACATATGAAAAATGCATAAGTTTTTTGTCATTAACAAAAATAACGAAAGTTGGTGGCTTAACAGCAACTTGTGTTGCATAGAATATCTTAAGCCTTCTTCCTTTATCTGATGGTGGCTCATGCATTGCTACTGCTTCAAAAACTATTTCATTAAGAACTCCTGTTGCAACTCGCATAGAATTATTAGCGAGCACAACATCTATCATATCATATATCTTAGGTAGTCTCTGACCTGTCAAAGCAGATATATATATTATTGACGCATATGGCATAAACGACAGTATGCTTCTTATATTCTCACTGAATTTATTAACTGTCTTATTATCTTTCTCAATTGCATCCCATTTATTTACAGCAATAATAATACCTTTACCACGCTCGTGAGCTATACCAGCAATTTTAGCATCCTGTTCTGTAACACCTTCTTTAGCATCAATCATAATAATAACAACATCTGATTTCTCCACAGCAGTTACAGCTCTAATAATTGAGAATCGCTCTAGTTCTTCTTTAATCTTAGACTTTCTTCTTATACCAGCAGTATCAATAAAGATATATTCTCTACCATCATACTTTACTCTTGTATCAACAGCATCTCTTGTGGTTCCAGCAATATCGGATACAATAACTCTGTCTTTACCACATAATTTATTAACAAGAGATGATTTTCCTACATTAGGCTTACCAACAATTGCTATCTTAGGTGTCTCATCTTCTTCATCTGATTCTTCCTGTTCTGGAAAATGTGATATTACTTCATCAAGCATATCACCAAGCCCAAGTCTAGAAGATGCAGAGATAGGATGTGGTTCTCCAATTCCCAGATTATAGAATTCATATACATCTGGCATGTATTTATCAAAATCATCTACTTTGTTAACCACCAGTACAATAGGCTTATTAGAACGTCTTAGCATATCACATACTTTAGAATCAGCATCAACAAGCCCTTGTCTTACGTCTGTCATAAACATAATAACATCAGCTGTATCAATAGCAATTTGTGCTTGTTCGCGCATTTGCGATAAAATAATATCATTAGAATCAGGTTCTATACCACCTGTATCAATTAATGTAAATTCTATATTAAGCCAATTAATATCTGCATAAATTCTGTCTCGTGTAACGCCGGGTGTATCTTTTACAATTGATATTCTCTCTCCACATAGAGAATTAAACAAAGTTGACTTGCCTACATTAGGTCGTCCCACCACAGCAACCACTGGTTTACTCATGTTTTACTCCTTACTGAACATAAAAAAATGCATTTTTAATCCAATTGATATTATCACCATCAATTGTTACTATATCAAAACGCATTGGTTGACTCATACTTATATTATGTTGTTTTACAAATCCCATAGCAACTTTACTTATATTCTTTCTTTTACGATAATCTACTGCTTCAATTGCGCTGCCACTAGATTCATTCTTTCTATATTTTACCTCACAAAAGCATAGATATTTTACTAAATTTCCGCCTTCAAATTCATTATCATAGTATATTATATCTATTTCCCCAGTTTTATGAAAATGATAATTACACTTAATAACATCTACGCCTTTACTAACAAGGTATTCTTTAGCTTTATTCTCGTATGCTGATCCTACTGCGCGTTTATTCAATTTTTTATTCCTTTCAATATCCATCAAGTTTTGCTTTGACTTTATCCATTCCATCAACAAAGAGCAGAATCTCAGCTACTACTTCATACAGCTCAGGTGGTATTGCATCACCTATATCAAGTTTAGATAATGTATCTGCCAGTTTATTGTCTTTATAAAAAGGAACATCATTCTCTTTTGCTTTCTCAATTATTTTATCTGCAACAGCTCCTTTTCCAGATGCCAGAATCTTAGGAGCAACATCACCTGGTTCAAAAGCTAAAGCAACAGCAGTTTTATCTTTATCAATTTTATCAAATTCTTTAGGTTTCCAATTCTTCTCAGGCATAGATAACTCCAAACATTTAAGCTCTTACATCAAAAGAATATCTTGATACAGGACTTGTAGTACCTCCACTTTTATGAGTAAGAAAATCTTCTACTAGATTAACATTTTTTTCTTCATTTTCAACACTAATATTACAATTGTATCCTTTGTTTTCAATTTTCTTACGAAGGATATCAATATTGTTCATTATTAGTTCGTAGCTTCTATCATCTTCCATATAGAATTTGGTATCCACATTTCTATTATGAAGTTTTACAGAAATATCTGTTGAACCAAGATGGTCCATATCGAAATGAAGAAATGCACTAATTTCATCATCTTCTGATTTGCTTTGTTTATTTCTATATACAAATAACTCAGAATTAGTATTCTGACTAGACATTCTAATTGGAAGTTGAACATATGTAAAAGTCTGATTAACCTGATTCATAAATTCAATATTACTTCTAATTTCTGCCGTAGCTTTCGTAACACTACTATTAGCTTTGCTAATTTGTGCTGTGACTTGTTCAAGCTGTCTCATACTAAGCTCTAACTTTTCATATAAGGCTTTAACAGGATCTTTTTTTGCAACATCAGATGGATCTAGTGTCCATTGTTGCTCAGTCATATTATTAATTAATGCTTTATATGAATCACTTGCAAAGAGATTCTTTATAAAAGGTTTTGATACATTAACATTTTCAATATAATCAGCAAAGTTTCTCATGAATTCTGTTACATTAGCTTTTGGATTAAGATTACCATTTTCATCAATCAGCTTCGTATTATTATTAAGAAATGTTGTATCATTCTTAATCATCTCATTTAAAGCTTTGTATTGTGCTTCTGTCAAAGTATTACCTATAGTATTTCTAGGGAAAGTATCCTGGTTATATTCTAGTTTTATATTAGATGTAATTTCTCGATTTATAGTACCTTGATTAGGCTGATTGTTTTCATTTGTAATAGCATTATTGCCATTTACGGAAGGGTTAACACTTTCATTAGAATTATTATTAACCTGTTGTATAAATGAATCTATCCCCTTATCAATACTTAATCCTTGTGGTTCATTTAAGGTGACATTAGCTGTCTGCAAAGCATTACTCGATACTGCTTTAGAAGAATCCGGGGCATTAGAATTTGCTATTACTTCACCCTTACTATTAACAGCCTGATTAGCTATTTCATTTACTTCAACTGCAGAGTCAGAAGTAGATACTGCTTCCTGAGACAAGATATCAATAATATTCTTGTTAAGCATAGTTGCTTCTGAATAACTTAACTCTTCAGATGAAAGCATAGAAGGAATTGAATTAGACAAATCAGAAATCATATTCATTACAGAAGCCTGATTAGCTTTATAATTCTCAAATTGAGCAGCCATATCCGGTGTAACATCCATTCCAAGCTTAGTCATTTGGATAATAGTTGATACATCTATATTATTATTACTGTTAACAAGTCTGGCCATATTATTTAATGAATTAGAGTCAATTGGCAATTGTTCTCTCATCATATTATTAACCATATTAACATTTCTCTCATTAACAGCAAGATTTGCAGAATCAAGTGCGTTAAGGAGAGTTGGATTGTTCATAGCATTATTGGAAACTGGCTTAATCTGAATAGTTTGACCATCATTAGATTTTACTTGAAAAAAGACGGATTGACCTTGTTCTAATAGAATATCTTTGGTCAAAGTAGCAGTTATATTCTGTCCACTACTAAGGCCAAGTATTACAGTATTACCTTTTATAGAATTAACAGTCCCTTCAAAGACCTGTCCAGCAGTGAGTTTTGATACAGTAGATACTAGCTGTTCTACTCCCTGGGATTTCGTAGATATCTCATTGCCTGTTGCTAAGTTGTTATTGTATTGATTAACAAGATCAGATATCTGCATAATATGTCCTCGCTAGAAATTTCTAATAAATTTATCACGATGAATAGGTGTCTTGCCAAGAGTCTTAAGAGCACTTATATGTTCTTTAGTTCCATATCCCTTATTGTCCTTAAATCCGTATCCAGGATATTTCTCATCAAGTTCCGCCATCATTCTATCTCTAGTTACTTTGGCAATAATAGATGCTGCAGCAATTGATATTGATTTGGCATCACCTTTCACAATTGGAACCTGTTTAATCGTAACATCAGGTATCTTTACTGCATCAACAAGTAACAAATCAGGCTTAACTTCTAACTTGTCAATAGCCTGTCTCATAGCTTCATGAACTGACAAAGATATATTATCAGTCTCATTAATCGAATCTACATCAACAATTCCCGTAGATACAGCAACAGCTTTATCCATTATTTCATCATATAACTCTTCTCTTCTTTTTTCGGATAATTTCTTAGAATCATTTATATAGTAAATTATACAATCTTTCGGTAGAATAACAGCGCCTGCCACTGTTGGTCCTGCAAGGGGGCCTCTTCCCACTTCATCTATTCCACATATGTATTCATAGTCAGAATACTTTTTCTCAAACTCAGTCATCTTAAGAACACGTGCTCTCTCATTCTGAAGTTTCATGATTTTCTTCTGAGCCTGACTTATAATCTTAGATACACCAGGTCTTCCATCCTTAATATATTCTTCAATAAAAGCCGGAAGCATATTATCTGATGTTCCTTTATATTCGTCTTGAATTTGTTTTATGGTTTTATCACTCATTTATTATCAACCCTTTATTATTTATCAGTCAGTCCACATATCTTATCAAATGGATAGATTCTACATAGAGCTCTTCCAGTAAAATGTGACCCTTTAATAGGACCCACATTACTAAATCGACTATCACTAGAGTTATTACGATTATCACCCATTACGAAGTATTCATCATCCCCTAGTACAAGTGGTTCTGCCGCAATTCCAGGATTACTAATTCTAGCAAGTCCATAATCCTCATCAAGCTTAACACCATTTATAAATATATTGCCATCATAATCAATATAAACTGTCTCTCCAGGAAGACCTATTATCCTCTTAATATAATATGTCTTGCCAAAGAAAGAATCAGAAGATCCTGGTCCTTCATAAGGGAAAACTACAATATCAAATCTTTCCGGATCCCATATTCTATATGTAAGTTTATCTACAATAAGGTTATCTCCATCACTAAGTGTCGCTTCCATAGAAGAACCACTTACTCTTGTTCTCTGTCCAAGGAAATGAAGAATACAAAATGTAATTAAAAATATTGCAAGAATATATAATAAAAATTTTATTACATCTGTTTTTGTAATCTTTTCCTTCTTAGTATTATTATCCTTTGTTTCATTTTCTGATGTTAGATTCTTATCTAAATCATTATCATTATTTGAATTCTTGTTATATAGAATATCTTCTTTTCTAGACATTTTTACCACTACCTTTGCATTATTCTAATGTAATTCTTCCTATTGTACCACTTCTAAATTCATCAATAATCAAATTATAAACCTTATTATAGTCTATCTCTTGACCTTTTTTTATACAATTTCTTTTGTTAGCAATTTCTGTAACAATATCATTTATATCATTACTCTCGCACACCTCATATCTTTTGTTAATAAGTCCTTCATAATTATCTCGTATGTATTCAATAATTCCAACAGCAATCTCAGAATTATCAAGTATATTATCATTCATAGAACCGATACATGCTAGATTAAAACCAACCTGTCTATCTTCGAATTTCGGCCACAGAATTCCTGGTGTATCTAGTAACTCAATGGATCTATTAAGTCTAATCCATTGTTTTCCTTTAGTAACTCCCGGCTTATTACCAGTCTTAGTTGCTGCTTTGCCTGCATATGAATTAATAAAGGTTGATTTTCCAACATTAGGAATTCCTACAACCATAGCACGAATTGGTCTATTTTTTATTCCACGCTTTCTGTCTCTTTCACGTTTCTTTTCACATGCTTTTTCTATAATCTTACTTACTTCTTTAATGGAATTTTTCTTTCTAGAATCAATTGCTATTACATAGAAACCTTTTTCTTTGAAATATTCCATCCATTCTTTTGTCTTATCTGAATCAGCAAGATCACTTTTATTAAGAATGACAAGTCTCGATTTATTATTAGCAAGACTATCTATATCAGGATTCCTAGAACTATTAGGAATTCTAGCATCAACTAATTCTATAACTATATCTATTAATTTTATATCTTCTTTCATCTGACGAATAGCCTTCGTCATATGACCAGGATACCATTGATAATCCATAATAATTTCCTTAATTTACAATACCGAAATCACCAAATGAGGTCTTAAACCACACTTTTCCTTTGATCTGCTCCTTACTAATTACACCTATACTTGGATAACGTGAGTCCTCACTATTATTCCTATTATCCCCTAGAACAAAATACTCATCATTTCCAAGAGTTAATTCTGATTCCACTATTCCCTTATATGTAATAGCTTCAGTATCAGCAACATCATCGTATTTCTCACCATTTACATATAATCTACCACTTTTTATAGTGATCTTATCACCAGGAACTCCCACTATTCTCTTAACATATGTTGTGTCCTGTTCATTAGATAATGACTCGAAGGCAACAATATGATTATGACTAGGTTTGAAAATAAGATAACTTCCTCTGTTAATAAGCAAATTAGTATTATCTTCAATAGTTGGTTTCATAGAAACACCGGCCATCTTAACACTTGTGAAAAATGTAAATACTAAAAGGAAAGATAAAAGAACAACTAATACTATAATACCAACATTAATTGCTATAGTTTGTAATTCTTTAATCTTAAACCTTCTACGTCTACGTTGAAAATTAAGACCTCTCGAAAATCTATGTTCAAAAAAATTCTTTATTTTGTCAATTAAATCTCTAAACCACATAATCTCTCCAATATATCGTATAGTTGTATAATACAATAATCAGAAAAAAAGAACAACCAAAGGTTGTTCTTAAATTCCGTTCTTTTATTGGATAGCTTCCTTAACCTTTGCTCTCTTACCAACACGATCTCTTAAGTAGTTAAGCTTAGCTCTTCTAACTTTACCCTTACGTACTACTTCAACCTTAGCTACGTTAGGACTATGAAGTGGGAATGTCTTCTCAACTCCTACACCATTAGAGAACTTTCTAACAGTAAATGTCTCACGGTTGCTTCCATTTTGTCTCTTAATTACTGTTCCTTCGAAAATCTGAATTCTTTCACGATTTCCTTCTTTAATGTTACAATGAACTTTAACAGTATCACCTACTGAAAATTCATCAACAGACTCTTTACATTGCTCTGCTTCGATTTGTTTAATTATTTCATTAGCGTTCATAATGTGACCTCCTAACTATTCTTCGACATTCTTAATACATAATGTATCAGCGGACTATCTATCATTCACAACTTGTTTACTATAACACGAAAAGCAATAAAAAACAAGGAAAATATAGACTTTTTTATTGTTCTAATAGATCTGGCCTGTATTTTCTAGTGCGCTCTACTGACATGTCATGCCTCCACTCATCAACCTTAGCATGATTGCCTGACAATAGAATCGCTGGAACTTTCTTACCATTCCATTCTTCGGGTCTGGTATATTGCGGATATTCTAACAGATTATTACTAAAAGATTCTTGTACTGTAGAATCATCATTGTGAAGTACACCTGGCACAAGGCGAGATATTGCATCAACCATCATCATTGCTGGAAGTTCACCACCTGTTAATACAAAATCACCTATTGAAACATAATCAGTAACAATTTCTTCTAGAACTCTTTCATCAATCCCCTCATAATGTCCGCATAATAGGACAACCTCATCTAACAAAGCAAACTCTTTAGCTATTGATTGATTAAACGTTCTTCCCTGTGGTGTAAGATATACACAAGGTATGTTATGTCCAACCTTCTTAACAATAGATTGATATGCATCATATACAGGTTGTGCCTGCATAACCATACCAGCTCCACCACCATATGGATAATCATCTACTTTCTTGTGTTTATCTATTGTATAATCTCTAATATTAATAGCTTTTATCTCTATTAATCCATTATCAATAGCGCGACCTATAATACTTGTATTAAGACCAGACATTACCATTTCAGGAAATAAAGTCAGGATATAGAATTTCATATTATATTAATCCCTTCATCAAGTGAATAGTCATTTTATTATCTTTAATTGAAATATCTTTGATGCATTGTTTTATTGCAGGAACAAGAACTTCTTTATCATTATAGTCAATAACATATACATCATTTGCACCTGTGTGAATTACATCTTTAACTTTGCCAAAATCTTCATTTTCATCAGTCACAACATCAAGACCGATTAAGTCAGCAACAAAATATTCATCTTCTTCACATTCTACAGCATTTTCTCTTGTAACATATATGCCCTTTTTTACATGCATTTCAATATCATTAATATTATCAAAATCCTTGAACTTTAGAATCACAAGATTCTTAAAGAATTTAACACCTTCAATTTCTAATGTAATATTATCTTTTTCTGGTTCTAATATAACTTCTTTAAGTTTCTTGAATCTATTAACATCATCCGTAAGGGGATAGACCTTAACCTCTCCTCTAATACCATGAGTCTTAATTATTGTTCCAACTTGTAAAACTTTCTGCATATATACTCCTAATTAAAGATACATAAAACTCCCACCAATGAAGGTGGGAGCATGTGTTAATTTACATAATATCTACAACTACCTTCTTATCTGTCTTAGTGGCAGCCGCTTTTACTACAGAACGAATTGATTTAGCAATACGTCCCTGCTTGCCAATTACTTTACCCATATCAGATCCAGCAACATGAAGTTCAAGTACAAGAGTATTACCATTCTCCTTCTCAACAACTTCAACTTCATCAGGATTATCAACGAGAGCCTTAGCAATTACCTCAACTAATTCTTTCATAAGTTACTCCTTATTTAGTAATACCACATGACTTAAAAATTCTTGCAACAGTCTCTGTTGGTTTTGCACCGTTGTCTAACCACTTCTTAGCAAGTTCTTCATTTACATGATATTCTGAAGGGTCTTTAGTTGGATCATATGTACCAATTTCCTCGATACATCTTCCATCTCTAGGTGCTCTAGCATCAGCAACAACAATACGATAGAAAGGTGCTTTCTTCTGACCCATTCTTCTTAATCTAATCTTTACCATTTTCTTTTTCCTCCTAATAATGTATATATTATTTATCTATGTTAAAAAGGGAATTTCATTCTTCCTTTTTTACCACCCATCATACCAGGCATCTTCTTCATCATCTTCTTAGATTGTTCGAATTGCTTGATAAAGCGATTAACTTCACTAATATCAAGTCCTGCACCATTAGCAATTCTTTTCTTTCTGCTAGGATTCATAAGCTTTGGATTAGCTCTTTCTTCCGGTGTCATACTAAGAATGATTGCTTCAACATGAGACAAACTCTTCTCATCCATACTTCCTTCAATCTGAGACATTTGCTTACTTGATAAGCCCTGCATCCCCATACCTGGAAGCATATTAAGAATGGAAGAAATACCACCCATATTCTTCATCTGACTCATTGAATCAAGATAATCATTATAGTCAAATTCTGCTTTCTTCATTTTGCGAGACAGCTCTTTAGCCTTCTCATCATCAATTGCTTCTTCTGCCTTCTCAATAAGAGTAAGCACATCACCCATACCAAGGATTCTAGAAGCCATTCTGTCTGGGAAGAATTGTTCTAAATCAGAAAGCTTTTCTCCCATACCGCAGAATATAATAGGTTTACCAGTAACAGCACGAATTGAAAGTGCCGCACCACCTCTTGTATCACCATCTAACTTCGTTAGAATAATACCATCAATATTAATAAGCTCGTCAAACTTACTAGCAACATTTACAGCATCCTGTCCTGTCATGGCATCAACAACGAGAAATGTCTCAGTAACTTCAACAGAATCTTTAATAGATATTAATTCATCCATCATCTCATCATCAATATGCAAACGACCAGCTGTATCAAGAATAACAACGTTATATCCTTTTTTCTTGGCATGTTCTACTGCAGCTTTAGCAATATCACTTGGTTTATGTTTATCTCCCATTGAGAAAACATCAATTCCAAGTTTCTCTCCATTAACCTGTAATTGCTTTATTGCGGCAGGTCTATATACATCACATGCAACAAGAAGAGGTTTCTTTCCCTTTTCTTTGACTTTACCTGCAAGCTTTGCAGTAGTTGTTGTCTTACCTGCACCTTGAAGGCCAACCATCATGTATATAGTTACATCTTGCCCTTTTGCAAATGTAAGTTCTGTCTCGGTTTCGCCCATAAGCTTAACCATCTCTTCATTAACAATCTTAATAACCATTTGTCCTGGATTAAGACCTGTTAATACATCAGAACCAACTGCACGTTCCTGAACAGACTTTACAAACTGCTTAACAACCTTAAAGTTAACATCAGCTTCAAGTAGTGCAAGTTTAACCTCTTTAAGAGCAATTTTAACATCTTCCTCTGTAAGAAGTCCCTTACTTTTTAAGCCCTTAAATACATTCTGTAGTTTTTCTGACAGATTCTCAAATGCCATATTACAGTTCCTCTAAAATATCATTTGAAATACTACAAATCTTAGCCAAATTATCTTCTGTAGCTTCTTTAGCTAAATCATTAATTGCTTTCACATCTTCTCTAATATGCATAAACTTATCTACTAAGTGTAATTTGTCTTCATAGCCTTCTAACATCTTATTACATCGCTTTATCAAATCATGTACGCCCTGTCTTGATATACCTTGTTCATCGGCGATTTCTGACAAAGATAAGTCTTCAATTATGTAGCTCTCATAAATACTTCTCTGGTGATCATTAAGTAATTCACCATAGAAATCATACAGAAAACCCTGTCGCAATTTATCTTCCATAACATATCCTCATGCTATAGCACCCATATACACAGATACTATATCAAACGATAGTCATTATACTAGTATAAAAAGATGCTGTCAAGTATTTTTTCTTGACAGCATCACCGGTTATAATATTTAATTATCTATTAGTCACATAAACTGTTATCTTATCTACTGTACCAACTGGTTTAATACTTGGATCTTCAAAACTATCAATTATTATCTTGTAATTATCAATGTTAATATCCATATGTTTTTTAGAATCGCTATATTCATTAATATCACTTGTTTTAGATGCGAAATAGTTCTTTACATCAGCATAAGTTGTTGATCTATTAATAGTAAAATCTTCATATTGAAAGAAAATACTATCATCATTTAAAAAATTCAAATTATCATAATCAATTACTATATTATTAATAGTTCTTTCGTCCTTATTTGTATTATCATTGAGATTAATCAAATAATACTTTGAACTCTTAGGTTCTAATTGAATTAGTTTTTCTATTGTCTTTCTTTGGACAAATAAGGATGTATTAATATTTCTAGAAAAACATAATAATCCTATTTCATTTTTACCAAAGTGTAGTTTAGCAGCACTATCTGCAAATAGTTTATCATCTAATTGTTTCATTAGTTCTGTCTCATTATTCAAATAATACTTACCATCTTCTGAATAATATCCCTGTTCTTCACTTTCATATTCTTTACGAATATTGTATTCTTCATTTCCAGTAAAATGTGTATCATCTTTTGAATTTATCGAACAAGAAACAGCAATGATAATAATTGCTACAACCACCACACCAAAGACAATTAATACTTTAGATATAGGTTTTTTCTTTTTGTCATTACTTACAGCTTCTAATTCATTTAATTGTTTAATATATTCTTGTTTTTCTTTTTTAATTATTTCATTTTGTAATCTTTCAAACTCTTTAAGATTTTCCTCATGAAAATAATCAGATTCCTCTTTATCAAGTTCTTTACTTTTTTCAATATACTTGGCTTTTTCTGCTTCTAGCTTTAGCTTAAGTTCAATAAACTCTTTATTGTCATTTTCTAATTGATTGTGCGCCTTCTTATATTCCTGCCACTCCTCAGGTGACATTTGCAAGATTTTTTCTTGTTCTTCTTTTGAAAATTCCATCTATTAATTAACTCCTTAATAATAGCTTCGTGTACTTATATGTATTGATTCTAGTTTATCATCTAAAGTATAGCTAAAATATAACTCATAATAAGGATATGCACTATAATTTAATGTCTTATAATCATTATAAGTATATTCATGAACATCCATTTCGTTTTTACTGAGCTGTTTTATTATTTCTCTTACCATAATATAACTAGTATCTTTATTAATTATATTTCCATTAATCGAAATATAATATGAATCTACTTTATTATAAAATTCATTAATCCTCTGTTCGTCATAAGGTGAATAGTACTCATGCTTATATGGAATAAACCTAATACGCACATCTTTTATTTTCATTTCTTTGACTTTACATTTTTTATCTGTATAAAATTCCAGATTAAATTGTGTTTCTCCATTCGTTCTCCCCATCAAATGAGTTTTGGCTTTAACAGTAGTGTCGGGATTAATATCCTTCATATTTTCTCCCATATATTCATCTAGATAATTGAAGTTAAAGTTTTGATCAAAAAGATCCATTTCATTATTGCCATAATGAATTCTTATGCTAGGCAAATCTTCTTTTGGCTTAACAGCTTCATTTATCGAACTATTTAAACCACGAAAAGTCTCGATATAAATTGTTGTCCCACAATAACCGAAGACACTTAATACGCCAAGTAAAGATGATATTATAATCAACACAAGGTATGTTGTTTTTGAAATCGGCTTTTTTATGTTTGATATGTTTTCATTGTCAATATTAGATATAACATATAATTGAGAAAGTCTATATCTACTAATTGTGAAATAAATAAATACCGGCGAAAGCAAAGCTGTAGCAATAATACCTTTAATAAAACTATAATTTCTCATATATTTATCTAGATATTCATCATTCATAATAGCAGAATTGGTATTACTTAAACCTTTTAAAAGAAACACGAATACAAAAATTATTCTTGTAATGTTAAGTATCATAAGAATTATTGATACAACGTTTTCTGTTAATAAACAAACACCAAAGCAAAAAAATAAAGCAAAGAATAAAACAATACAATAAAGTATAAAAAAAACAATATATAACAACTTTATTGTTTTAAGTTTACTATTAATCATTAATAAATCCCCCATGGAATATCATTTAAATTAGTAGCATCACTAATGTCCTTATCAATCCTAATTACAACATTGAAGCTATTATTAATTATATCTTCCTCTATCTTATAGAGAATATCATTATAATATGCTACTGAATAATCACCTCTTTTATCATTAAGATTCTCAATATAATCATCTGGACTAATTACATTATTTCTAAAAATAGAACATGCATCACCATAACTTGTATTCTTATCAATTCTATCATTACCAATTTGCAAATAGTTAGTATCAGGCAAAGCATGCATATTTATATAAATTGCAAAAACCCTACAATAATCTGCCAAATTATCACTTTCTGTATCATTATAAGCATAATAAGTGCCATTAGACATCAGCCCCATTGTGGTAAATGAATTAGCTGAATTGAAATTTATTATTTGATATGGTTTTATTCTAGAATCAGAATAAACTACTTTATTATTATCAACACTATAGAATTTTTGATTTGAATTAGTAGGTATTTCACAAACTAAAACTGGCAATTCTACCACATATTCTCCTATAACAAAACCAGAATCTCTAATATAATCTTTATTGATTTTACTAAAATCCCCTGTTATATATTTATCATTTACCAGACTATCTTCGCGATTAGTACAAGAACAGCCTGTTACTGATATAACTAAAACACATGATATAATAATACTAATTAATCTTTTACTACTCACTGCAAACTATTCCTTATTATATAATTTTCTTTATTTCAATACTGTAATAGCATTAAACTTAAGCAACACATCTGAATATAATTATATGTTAATAACAATAAATTACAACGAGTATATCTGTTATCAAAAAATATTCGTAGCATTTAACAAAACAAATGTGAATTTTCTGTGAACTTTTTGTGCAAAAAAGCACAAATAGAAAAGGACCGCTTACGCGATCCTTCTCGAATTCGAACTTACTTCTATTTTATCAACACAGTCGGTTGCCACGCTGCATTGACCTTAGGGACATAACCCCTATTTTGGTGTGTGATGCTTGCTTTGGTGTTAACCTCATCGCAAGCAGCTTTGAATATGCTTCCGAACTCTGACGAACTGTCCCGCTGAAGAGGTTTACGGTTAATGACAGCCTGTCTTCGGGAATCATCAGAATCGGAGCTTTGAAAGATTTCTGAAACTCGGAAATTCATATCAAGCATAATAGATCCCCTCCTTGGCGCATATTAAATTAAATAAGTTCCTGAGCAATTCCTTTGCTCACAACTATAATAACATCTATTTTGATAAAAATCAAGTGTTATCCACAATATATTGTGTTTTTGTGAATAATCTAGTGTTTTCAACACATTTTATAGTGTTAATAGAACATTTTACTCTGTTTTCAAAATAAATTTATTGATTACTTCTGCTATTCCTCCATTATTATTGTTATTTCTAGTAATGTAATCGGCAGCTCTCTTAGCCTCTTCATTTCCATTAATCATTGCAACACCCAGTCCAGCAGCTTTAAGCATGGAAATATCATTTCTTTCATCACCACAAGCAATTGTATTAGAAATTGGAATACCTAAATAATCAGATAAGAATCTAACACCATTTCCTTTATCTGCACCTTTCATTGTATATTCTAGATACTCAGGGCAAGAGAAGAAAGTCGAGAAATTCTTGCTAGTCTCACTTGCATATTTTTCCTGGAACTTAACAAGCCTTCCATGATCATTAAAGTCAATGGCCATAATCTTGTGTAATGCTAATCCCTTAAGTTCGTCATAAT
Organism: uncultured Lachnospiraceae bacterium; assembly: GCA_900315945.1. Classification (GTDB taxonomy): domain Bacteria; phylum Bacillota; class Clostridia; order Lachnospirales; family Lachnospiraceae; genus RUG191. The sequence goes on from ONAZ01000006.1 coordinate 43,387, forward strand.
CATCGACTATTTTATATGGTTCATCAGAATACTTGTTATATTCTTTTAATACATCATCATCTCTTGTTGTATATATTCCATCTATTGTAAATGTCTGTGAATGAATACCTTCATCATCAATGGCCTTAAGAATTTTTATTGACTCTAATGCATTCATAGAATCAGCGTGAATTATTTTATCATTCTCACAGTCATAGACATTAGTTCCATGAAAAGACAAAATATAACAATTCTTATTCATATTAAGTCCAGTAACAAGTTTTTTTACTGCATTAAGAGGACGACCTGTATTGATTGCAAAAATATGTCCTTCTAAAACCATTCTGTTAATAGCCTCAACATTTTCACTACATATCTTCTTATCAGTTGTAAGAAGTGTGTCGTCCATATCTACAAATATTATCTTTTTCTCAGAATTCATTACATACTCCTTATTAAACTATTTATCTAATCCTAAAAGATAATCAATGAATTGTTGTGCCGTTCTTCCAGACAAGCCATTATGACTAAGTTCCCATTTATTAGCTTCAAGCAGGATGTCATCGTCACTCATTTTAATATTGTTTCTATCTCGAAGAGCAAGAACAATTTCTTTAAACTCTTTAGGCGTTGGTGCACCATAATAGATAGATACACCAAACCTTCCTGCAAGAGATAGTTTTTCTTGCTTAGTATCATTCTTATGCAAATCATCATACTCAAAATTATCAGAGGATTTCTCACGAACCAAATGTCTTCTGTTAGATGTTGCATAAATAAGAATATTCGAAGGCTTTTTTTCTAATCCACCTTCAATAACAGCTTTAAGGTATTTGTATTCAATCTCAAATTCTTCAAAAGACAAATCATCCATATAAATAATAAAACGATAATTTCTATTTTTTATATTAGAAATTAACTTATTCAAGTCCTGAAATTGATGTTTATATACTTCTATTATTCTAAGTCCATCGTCGTAATATGTATTAGCTAGAGCTTTAATGCTTGTAGATTTTCCTGTACCAGCATCTCCATACAACAGACAATTATTTGCTTTCTTTCCAGATACAAAGGCATTAGTATTCTGGGTAAGTTTGTCCTTTTGAATCTGATAACCTACCAAATCATCTAAGGATACGTGAGTTATTCTTGTAATAGGAATAATATCACCATTATCATCTAGACGAAATGCTTTATGAAGTCCAATTATTCCAACTCCAAAATGTTTGTAGAAATCAACTACAAGATCTCTAAATTCTTTAGCATCTTTTGATTTTTCAAGACGTTTTGACAAATCACATATACAATCTCTAATACGTTTATTAAATACTTTATCCTTATTATCGCCATCTGAAAAGTTAGTAATTAGATTCATGTCGAAATCAACATTTAAAGTATTAAAATCAAAATAAAATAACTCTTTCAGAATTGCGAAATCATGAATTGCAAGTTCATCAAATGTACCACCAGTATTACCCTTCATCTCGCAGTCTACACTGTATGGATTCTCATTGTATACCATTATATATGTTATATAGCAATGCCATAAGTTACCATAGAAACCATGATTTGCTCCGAATTTAACAAGATTAGAAAGGCAATAATATAATTCCTTTTTCTCAACATTATCTTTTCTAAAAATATAAGAGAACCTACATAGAAGCGAGTCTTCTTTCTCTGTATATAAAAGTAATTCTTCTGTATTCAAAATTTTCGTCCTTTCTTCAATAAACCTTAATATTAAGACTGTATTACATAATATCGAATAATGATATCTGATCAGACTCAGGAAGGCCTTTCGTAACACCAAGTCTATCAAATGTCTCTATAATAGTTTTAGGTACCTTTCCTCTATTCTTAATATCTTCCTTAGATATAAATGGACTGTTTTGGGCTGCAATCATAAGTGAATCAGCAGCATTTTCACCCATTCCATCAACTGATATAAATGGAGGTCTGATCTTGCCGTCTTCTACTTTAAAATACCTAGAGTCTGACTTATACAAATCTAGTGGTAAAAACTCGTAACCTCTTGCATTCATTTCCTGAACAAGTAGCATATCGCTATATTCATTTTCTTCTTTTTGAGAAAGATTCTCCTTGTTATCATATTCTTTAAGATGGGATTCAACTGAATTCTTACCCTGACACATTAATTCATAATTAAATGCCTTTGCCCTAATTGAAAAATAGGCAGCATAATATGCCAATGGATGATTAATCTTACAATATGCTATACGCCATGCCATCATAACATACGCAACAGCATGTGCCTTAGGGAACATGTATTTAATCTTCTCACAAGAACCAATATACCATTCAGGAACATCATGTTCTAACATATCCTTTTTCCAGGATTGCCATTCTTCTGATGACGGATTTTTTGCAACTTTACCTTTTCTAACATTTTCCATTATGGTAAATGCTTCTTCAGACTCTATACCCTTAGATATTAAGTAAGTCATAATATCATCTCGAGTACAAATTGCTGTAGAAATAGTTGCTGTTCCACTTAAGATTAAGTCTTGTGCATTACCAAGCCACACATCCGTACCGTGGGACAAACCTGATATTCTTACAAGATCTGAGAATTCTTTAGGCTTTGCATCTCTAAGCATTCCCATAGCAAAGTTCGTTCCAAACTCAGGGATACCAAGAGTACCTAGATCACAATCACCCCACAATTCATCTGGTGTAACCTTAAGTGCTTTAGTGTTCATAAATAGGGACATTACATCCTGATCATCTAAAGGAATCTTCGTGGCATCAATACCAGTAATATCCTCTAACATCTTAATCATATTAGGATCATCATGACCGAGAATATCTAATTTAAGCAAATTAGAATCAATACTATGATAATCAAAATGAGTTGTGATTATATCAACCTTCTTCATATCATTAGCTGGATGTTGAATAGGTGTAAAAGAGTAAATGTTTTCTCCCATAGGAAGGACAATAATTCCTCCAGGATGTTGTCCTGTTGTACGTCTAATTCCTGTACATCCACCTACAAGTCTGTCTATTTCGCACTTTCTCTTATCAATACCACGTTCTTCATAATACTTCTTAATATAACCATATGCAGTTTTTTCAGCAAGACCACCAATAGTTCCTGCCTTAAAGGTCTGGCCTTCACCGAATATTACTTCTGTATATTTATGTGCCTTCGATTGATAATCACTAGAGAAGTTAAGGTCGATATCAGGCTCCTTATTACCCTTAAATCCAAGGAATGTCTCAAAAGGAATATCAAATCCTTCTTTCGAAAGAGGTGTACCACAATTAGGACATACCTTATCAGGCATATCACATCCTGCTCGTCCAACATATTCTTTTACTTCATCAGAATCGAAATCAACATAATAACATTTCTTACATAGATAGTGAGGACTAAGAGGATTAACTTCTGTTATACCAGCCATTGTTGCTGCAAAAGAAGAACCTACTGATCCTCTAGAGCCTACCAGATAACCATCTTCTACTGACTTCCATACCAACTTCTGGGCAATGATATACATTACAGCATATCCATTACCTATAATTGATTTTAATTCTCTCTCTAATCTCTCTTCAACAACATAAGGAAGAGTCTCACCATATATTTCATGAGCCTTATTGTAACAAATCTCCCTAAGTGTCTTATCAGAATTCTCAATTACAGGAGGACATTTATCAGGACGGACAGGTTTAATCCTATCACACATGTCAGCAATCTTATTAGTATTCTCAATTACTACTTCCTTCGCCTTATCAAATCCGAGATATGAGAATTCATTAATCATTTCATCCGTTGTATGAAGATAAAGTGGTGCTTGATTATCAGCATCTTCAAATCCTTTACCCGCCATAATTATTCTTCTATATACTTCATCCTCCGGATTAAGGAAATGCACATCACAAGTAGCACAAACCATCTTATTAAACTTTTCACCTAGAGAAACGATTTGTCTATTAATATCTCTAATATCTTCAATAGATGATATATGATATTTACTACTATCAATCATGAATTCATTATTACCAGTAGGTTGAATCTCTAGATAGTCATAGAAGGATACTATACTTGCAATCTCTTCTTCACTTCTACCATCTAGTAGGGCTCTATATAACTCTCCTGCCTCACAAGCAGAACCAATAATTAATCCTTCTCTATATTGGTTAATAAGACTCTTTGGCATCTTAGGACGACGATTAAAATATTTTAGATGTGAATCAGATACTAATTTGTACAGATTAATTCTACCAATATCATTCTTAGCTAGAATAATACAGTGAAAAGATTTAAGCTTAGCAATTGTTTTCTCATCCATGCTACACTTATCATTAATATCATCTAGCGTCTTTATATCATATTTATCAAGCTGTTTTACAAAATGCTGAAAAATCTTGGCAGTACATAAGGCATCATCAACAGCTCTATGATGATGTCCCTGATCAATCTTAAGTTTCTTAGCAACTGAATCTAATGAGTATTTACTTATATCATGCATTAAGAATCTTGCAAGACCAAGTGTGTCAATAGAGGTCTTATCCCACTCAAGATTAAGTTCTCTTGCTTTTGCAGATATAAATCCCATATCAAATTCATCGTTATGGGCAACCATAACAGAACCTTTACAAAAATCTATGAATTCCGGCAAGACACTGTCAATTGTTGGTGCTGATATAACATCATCATCAGATATAGATGTTAATTGAAAAATCTCATAAGGAATTGGTCTTCTAGGATTAACAAAGGTAGAGTATTTATCTACAATTTCATTATTAACAAGTTTGACTGCACCTATTTCTATAATCATATCCTTAAGTGCATTAAAACCTGTTGTCTCTATATCAAAAACTACATATGAATTATCAAAATCCTGCCCTTTAGAATTAGTTACAATCTTCTTAGAATCATCTACAATATAAGCTTCTGTACCAAGTATTATCTTGAAATCAGGATCATCAAATCCACCATGCATTAATCCTTTTTCTGTGAAAGCCTGCACAACACCATGATCTGTTATTGCAAGGGCTTTATGTCCCCATTTCTTTGCCTGCTTATAGATATCTGTAGCACTTGATACAGCATCCATTTCACTAAACTTTGTATGGCAATGAAGCTCAACTCTCTTCTCAATTGAATTATCCATTCTGCCTTCATTGTTAAGGGCTATCTTCATGACTCCATATATTCTAGAAATATCTATTTCTTCAGAATACCTGTCATATTCAAGAAGTCCTTTTACTTTTATTCCTATTCCTTCTTGAAAATGTGATTTGAATTCTGAGAGTAAATCATTTCTAAGAAAGATTTTGATATTAATTGAGTCAGTATGATCATAAATAGATAATGTTACAATAGTTTTCTCATTTCTTATCTCTCTGTATTCTATTTTGAATACTTCACCACTAATAACAACATCATTACCACAATCAGCCGCATTAAGATTAACTATAGATGTAGCTTCATCTTCAAAATCTCTACCATATATAACATTCTTATTACTAGACTTTATAAGTCCATATTGAATGTTCTTTTTCTTATTATTTTTACTATCTTCTTTTGTCTCTTTTTCTTCTTCTTCTTTTTCCTTTAAAGCCTCTAGATTATCAATTATACTATCTACTTTATTCTTAACATATATATTATTTTTTTCCTGATAATTAGTCTTCTTAGCATCTTTGTAATCAATATCTATAATTACATTAATACCGGCTCTCTCACAGAAAATCTTGTCAAAAATATGGAGAATCTCTTCTTCTCTATCTCTTGTATACTTTGTATCCTCTAATATAATTGTCATCTTGTTATCAGAAAATTCAAAGTCAGCTCTCTTAATAATAGCGAGCATATAGGAACTATAATCATTAATCTCCTGATATATACTATCTATATAAGCATCATAGAAACTTCTTGCATCATATTGAGCAGATAATTCGAATTTCTCTATTATATTAATATTTACATCATCAAGAGAAAAAACCTGCTTCTTAATCTGTTCTTCTAATCTTCTAATACGTCTCTTAGGAATTAATGTACGACAATAAAGGTAAACACTAACAGCATCTCTCGACCTGTTAGTACTTACCCTCGTAACCATAGTATCATTAAGTGCATTGCACAAATCTTCATCTAGTTTTATAGTAGGAAATGTATCAAAAAATAATTTTTGTTCCATTATATTCTCCGGTAAAGTCCAATGAATCAATCTTTCCAATTAAGCAATTCTAATCGTAGTTCATTAATTAACTGATCTTCTGGTACCTTCTTAATGACTTCGCCCTTTTTTATTATAAGGCCTTCATTAATTCCACCAGCTATTCCTATATCAGCTTCTTTTGCCTCTCCTGGTCCATTAACAACACATCCCATAACAGCAACCTTAATATTAAGAGGAATATCAGCAACCATATTCTCTACCTGATTAGCTAGGGATATAAGATCTATCTGTGTTCTACCACATGTAGGACAGGATACAACTTCTATACCACCTTTTCTAAGACCAAGAGTTCTTAGAATTAGTTTAGCTGACTTTATTTCTTCAAGTGGGTCTCCTGTAAGAGAAACTCTAATTGTATCACCTATACCTTGATTAAGAATAAGTCCAAGACCAATAGACGACTTAATATTTCCAGATATAATTGTTCCAGATTCTGTAATTCCAACGTGTAAAGGATAATTAATCTCTTGAGATATTAATTCATGTGCCTTGACACACATAAGTACATCTGAAGACTTAATACTAACAACAAGATTGTCATATCCAAGCTCTTCAATTATTCTTACCTTATCAATAGCAGACTCAACTATTCCTTCAGCAGTTACGCCACCATTCTTCTCTACAATTTCTTTTTCTAAAGACCCAGAATTAACCCCTACTCTAATTGGAATATTCTTTTCTTTAGCTGCATCAACTACAGCTTTGATTCTATCAGTTGAGCCAATGTTTCCTGGATTAATTCTTATTTTATCAGCACCATTTTCAATTGCTGCAAGTGCCAATCTATAATCAAAGTGAATATCAGCAACAAGGGGAATATCAATTCTCTTCTTTATGTCAGATAAAGCCTTGGCTGCCTCCATATTAGGAACTGCACATCTTATAATATCGCAACCTGCTTTAGATAGTTTGTTAATCTGTTCTACTGTACTTTCCACATTATCAGTCTTAGTATTAGTCATTGACTGAATTAGAATTGGATTACCTCCACCTATTACCTTATTCCCAATATGAATTTCTTTCGTATTATTTCTACTCATATAAATCCCCCTCTCTATATAGGTTATCACCTATAAAAGCCCTTCAACTATAATACAATACTTAGAATAAATCATAGACTTAAAAACAACTTAATTAAAAGAATATCTTAACAATATCATTATACATTACAAAAATCATAAGTCCCATTAAAAGGACAAATCCAACGAGATGAATCTTTCCTTCAATGTTAGGATTAAGCTTCTTCCTTCTAATAGCCTCCACAATAAATAGAATAAGTCTTCCTCCATCAAGAGCCGGAATGGGAAGCAGATTCATCACTGTTAAGTTAGCAGAAAGAAGTGCAGACAGATTAAGCAAATTCATAAGTACATATAAAGCGCCCGAACTCTTAGACTGTTCATATGTATCACCTATTACTTTCACTATACCAACTGGTCCAGACATTTCTTTTATAGATACTCTTCCTGTAATTAATGATGATAAACTCTTAAAAGTAGAATATATATAGTATTTCATCTGACACATTCCATAATATATATCTTCAAAGAAATTGCCATCATAATACTCTTGATTCCAATTAAGCCCTAGTAAATATCTCCCCTTATTCTCATCATATTTTGGAGTTACATAAGTGGTGTTCTCTTCACCATTTCTTTCATATGTAACTTTAATATCTTCATCAGAATGAAAGAATACGTAAGCAGATACTTCATGAGCAAAATGAACATTATAGCTATCTAACTTAGTAATCTCATCTCCTGCAATAATGCCTGACTGTGATGCACCTGAGTTCTCAGATACTGAATTAACAATAGGCTTATCAATACCCATTGTTGCTACTACAACAACACAAAGAATAAGTGCTAGTATAAAATTGTTAAATGGTCCAGCTGCAACAATCAAAAATCTCTGCCATACAGGTTTATTATTAAATGCTCTCTCGTCATCACTTTCCTCATCTTCACCTTCCATTACACATGCGCCACCAAAGGGAAGAAGTTTAAGGCAGTACTTTGTCTCACCCTTAGTAAAACCAAAAATAGTAGGTCCAAGGCCAAGCCAAAACTCATTAACTTTAACATTACATTTCTTAGCAACAAAAAAGTGTCCCAGTTCATGAAATATTATAATAAAACTAAAAATTAATATTGCTAGAATAATCTTAAGCATATATATTCTCCGTAATTAATAATTGTCTAAATACTTATATACTTCACTTTCAGTATAAAGAATTTCATCAAGAGTAGGATTATTAATATGTTCAATTTCTTTCATTGAATTATCAATTAATCTATAAATATCAGTAAAGCTTATCTTTTTATTTAAGAATAATGCTACTGCCTTCTCATTTGCTGCATTGAAAATAGTCGGCATATTACCACCTTCTCTTTGAGCTTCATATGCATATTTTAATCCAACAAATACATCTAAATCAGGCTTTTCAAAAGTCATATCTTTTACTTTGAATAAATCAAGATAATCTCCTGACATAGGAAGTCTCTTAGGATAATACAGAGCATATTGAATAGGAAGTCGCATATCTGGAAGGCCAAGTTGTCCAACTACAGCCCCATCATCATATTCTACAGCTGAATGAAGTATAGATTGAGGATGTACTACTACTTCTATCCTATCTAAGTCTACACCAAAGAGCCATTTAGCTTCCATAACTTCTAGCCCTTTATTAACCATTGTTGCAGAATCAATGGTAATTTTTTTGCCCATCTCCCAATTAGGATGTTTTAAAGCATCTTCTAAAGTAACTTTCTCTAATTGCTCCTTCGAAAAACCTCTAAATGGTCCACCACTGGCTGTAAGAAGAATCTTGTGAATATTATTATCCTCATTACCTTGAAGAGATTGGAAAATAGCTGAATGTTCACTATCTACTGGAAGAATAGATATATTCTTCTCTTTGGAAAGAGGCATTATTATATGTCCTGCTGTAACTAAGGTCTCTTTGTTAGCAAGGGCTATATCCTTACCTTCATTAATTGCTGCAACAGTTGGTCTTATACCAAGCATTCCAACAATAGCTGTAACAACAATTTCAGCTTCTGGTATTGTAGCTACAGCAATAAGGCCATCCATTCCAGATAGAACTTCAACATCAAGATCTGATATTCTCTTCTTAAGTTCTAATGCCTTATCATCATTTCCACAGGAAACTAATTTAGGGTTAAACTCTCGTATCTGTTCTTCGAATAAATCTATATTAGAACCACAAGACATAGAAACTACATCAAGGTCTTTCTTTTCTCTAACAATAGATAATGTCTGGGTTCCAATAGAACCAGTTGTCCCAAGAATAGCTATTTTTCTCATACTCTTCTCCTATAATAATAATACATGAATTGACACCAAAATATTTACACAAAATAGAAAGATAATAAATATATAATTGGTGCAGTAATAATTACAGAATCAAATCTGTCAAGTATTCCCCCATGACCTGGGATTAATTTTCCATAATCTTTGATATCATAAAATCTCTTAATTGCAGATGCTGCAAGATCGCCTATTATTGAAATGAATGCTCCTACTGCAACAATTGCAGATAGAATAACAATATCTAACCATACTATATCCATATAGTTTCTTACAATAATTAAATAGATTGCAGCTATAAGTGCAGCTCCAACAATTCCACCAATAGCACCTTCTACTGACTTCTTTGGACTAAGTTTAGGTGACATCTTATGTTTGCCAAATAACATTCCAACACAATATGCACAAGTATCTGCTCCCCAAGAGCAACAGAATATTAACCATACTACAAAAGCTCCATTATTAGGCAGACATCTTGTCTGATATATAAATGAAATCATTACAGCGACATAGAATAATCCAAAGAATACCGCCATAATCTGCTCTGTTTTATAATTTGGATATGAGAATACAAATATTGCAAGTTCAACAATAAGAAAAATTACAAATAGTAAGTATGTTTCTCTCAAAAATCCAAATTGTAAATTAGCATAATACAGGGCACAAAATATATATCCAAATATTCCGGCTATTTTTTTATGTACATTAAAGACTTTATACAATTCCCACATACCTATAATTGATATTATTCCCATTGATACTAGAAGTGTGGGACCACCTAATATAATAATAACAAGTAAAATTGCAACAAGTACAATTCCTGAAATTAATCTTTGAACAAAACTTGATTTCTTGCTATCGTTACTTTTAATACTATTGTCTGACATTTTTCCTCCTTGGAAATGTATTATTATACATTTCCATATCTTCTATTTCTATTATTAAATTCTTCTATAGCTTCATCTAAATTCTTAACAGAAAAAGCAGGCCAAGGTACATCTGAAAAGTAGAATTCACAATAGGCAAGTTGCCATAATAAATAATTAGAAAGTCTCTCTTCACCACTTGTTCTAATTAACAAATCAGGATCAGGCACATCCTTCGTATCAAGATATGAACTTAATGTCTCTTCATTAATATCATCTACATTAAGCTTACCTTCTGCCACGTCATTAGATATAGCTTTTGTAGCTCTGACTATTTCATCACGACTTCCGTAATTGAAGGCAACCTGAAGTACCAATTCATCATACATACTAGTTGCCTCTTCTGCTTCTTCAATTTTCTTCTGGATTTTCTCACTTAGATTATCTCTTCTGCCTATAACCTTAAGTCTCATCTTATTCTTCTCGGCGTTCTTATATGCTTTAGTAAGATATTCTTCTAGTAATTCCAAAAGTTTATCAACTTCATCCTTGGGTCTTATCCAATTCTCCGTAGAAAAAGCATATATTGTAAGGTATTTAATACCTCTTTTTTTCATAGCTCTGGCTATAGTCTCAATATTCGCTGCTCCTTTAACATGACCAGCTGATCGTGGAAGACCTTTTGATTTGGCCCATCTTCCATTACCATCCATTATTATTGCTATATGTTTTGGTACCATATTAATTCCCCCTCTCATATCTTTATAAAAAAAGGACACGTTACTTAATGTGTCCTTTAGTTCTTACTATACTTTAAGTATTTCCTCTGTCTTCTCATCAACAGCACTATCAATCTTACTGATATACTTATCTGTAAGCTTCTGTACCTCGTCTTCTAATTCTTTGATATCGTCTTCAGAAATATCACTTTCTTTAGATAACTTCTTAAAAGAATCATTAGCATCTCTTCTAATATTTCTTACAGCAACCTTTGCATTTTCGCCTTTTTTCTTAACATCTTTGGCAAGTTCTTTACGACGTTCTTCTGTAAGTTCTGGAAATACTAATCTAATTACTTTACCATCATTAGTTGGATTAATTCCAACATCAGATGTCTGAATTGCCTTCTCAATTTCCTTAACCATTGATGCTTCCCATGGTTGAATCTGAATTAACCTTGGTTCAGGAACAGATACATTTGCAACTTGTTGAATCGGTGTAGGTGTTCCATAATAATCAACCTGTACTCCATCTAGTACATGAGGATTAGCTCTTCCTGCACGGATTGAGTTATATTCTGTATAAAGATTGTTTAATGATTTTTGCATTTTATCATCATATTTATTTAATCTTTCGTCCATAAGTGAATTCCCCCTTAATCAAATGCTAATATACGTTCTATATCTATGAGCAACTCCACGCTCATGAGAAAATCGCTTAGGAGTTCTCATAGATATAGAACTTATACGGTAACAATTGTCCCGTTAAATTCTCCTGAGATTGCCTTCTTAATACTTCCCTCTTCATTTAGAGCAAATACATACATAGGCATATCATTCTCAAGGCACATAATTGATGCCGTAAGATCAACTACACCAAGTCTATTATCAATAACATCCTGAATAGAAATGGTATCATAACGCTTAGCATTAGGATTAGTTGCAGGATCAGAATCATATACTCCATCAATTGATTTAGCAAGAAGTATTCCATCAGCTTCTATCTCAATAGCACGAAGTGTTGTAGCAGTATCCGTTGAAAAATATGGATGACCAGTTCCACCAGCGAAAAAAACAACCTTACCACTTTCAAGGGAATCCATAGCCTCATCTTTAGAATACATAACAGAACAGTCTCCACATGCAAATTGTGTCATAACAACTGTATCCATTCCAACATATCTAAAAATCTCAGATACATATATACAATTCATAACTGTAGCAAGCATACCAATTTGGTCTGCTTTAGTACGTTCTATAGTGTTACTAGTTCTACCGCGCCAGAAATTACCGCCGCCAATTACTATTCCTACCTGAATACCATCATCAACGATTTCTTTTACCTGCTTTGCAACTTCAATACATGTATCTTCGTCAAAGCCAGTTTTCTTTTCTCCGGCTAATGCTTCACCGCTAAGCTTTAATAATACTCTTTTCATTATCCAAATACACCCTCAACATCAACATCTGAATATGTCTGTGAACAGAAACCTTCAATTACAGCACCATTATTAATCTGAACTGAACGAGACTTGATATTTCCAACAACAACAGCTGATGTATCAACAACAACTGGTCCTTGTACATCGATATCTCCCTTAACAGCACCAGCAATAACAGCAGATGTTGCAACAATATTACCAACAACAACGGAACCAACACCAACTTTAGCTGTACCTGATGTATTAACTTCACCAACAACCCTTGCAGAATCAGCAAAGAACTCAGCTGAGTTACTGTTTCCTTCAACAAGACCTGTTATAACAAGCTTACCATTACATGTAATGTCACCATTAATTGTTCCTTCAACATTGATAGAACCTGTTGACTCTAAGTTACCTGTAATTGTCATACCCTTAGTAATTACTGCATTCTCATCACTTGCAGCTGCAGTTGACATAGTAGGTGCAGATGATTGAGTATTATCACTTGCTGTATCTTGTGGTGTAAATGTTTGAAATGAATCCATTGTATTATTCTCCTTTTTGTCAGCTTTCTTATCCGCTTTTTTATCTTTCTTATCAGCCTTTTTGTCTTTCTTATCAGCCTTTTTGTCTTTCTCAGGTTCAACTTTATCAGTTACGGCTATTGTCTCATTATTATCAACCTTCTTAGAAACCTGCTCAAATAAACCATCAAGCTTTGATAGTTCATTATCTACATCAATTTCTTCGTCAAGTGTGTCAACCATTTCGTCTGATGTCTCTAAATTCTCATCAGCATCATCATAGTTAGCATCAGGGACTAGCTCATTTACTGCATCTGAAAAATCATCCTTAAATTCCTTAAAAAATCCCATAATATTTTCCTCCAGTTTATTATTATTTAGCCTCTACATGTTGTACAAGAGGTGTACTATCTGTAATTGGCAAAATGTTCACATTCGCCGCCTGCAAAGTTTCTATAAGTCTAGGCAAAGCCTCGGCTGTTGTTCCCTTTGCATTAGCATCATGTAAAAGTACTACCGATGTCTTGTATTTTAACACATCTTTCATAACATTTTCAACTAATTCATCAGCAGTATATGCATTACTTACAGCATCTCCACTAGATACGTTCCAATCATAATATTTCATGCCCTGCGAATTAATATATGAAATGCAATCTTGAATATCAACATTAGTAACTTTGTTACTACTTCCACCTGGGAATCTATATAGTTTTGGTTTATATCCAATAATAGGTTCGAGATAATTAACCATTGAACTAACATCATTCTTGAATGCATCAAGAGATGAATAAATATCAGAATATTTATGGCTATATGAATGAACACCAACAGAATGTCCTTCATTAGCTATTCTTTTGATCTTATCTTTTGAAGCCTGGTCCTCTTTAGCTACTAGAAAAAAAGTAGCTTTAACATTATATCTTGATAAAGTATCAAGAATAGAATCAGTATTATCACTTGGACCATCATCAAAAGTCAAATATACATTTGTCTTATCAGTTCCATCCGGTGTAATAACATTATTTTGAGCATTAGCATTAACAACGCTAACATCGTTACTAGCAGTTTTAGTAGAACTTCCTTCTTCTATCTTATCTAATCTAGAATTAAGCTTTACAACTGCTACAATAAGACAAATAACAGAAATTAGTGCAACTAGGATTGAAACAGTAACTGTAATAATAATTCCATATTTAATCCTATTAACTCTTTTTCTCTTATCTCTCGTATTCTTGAGATTCTTCTTATTATTGCTATTATTATCAGTCTTATTAATGCTTTTCTCACTATTTGGACTCATCAAATTACTCCTTACAAAAAAGTGCAAGCAATCTATTATAAACTATATTAATAGTTATAATAGAATACATGCACCCCCGCAAATAAGATGGCTAAGCCATCAAATCATTAGTTTCAATTAAGAGTTCATCTGTGCAGCAACTTCTGCAGCAAAATCTTCTTCTTTCTTCTCGATGCCTTCGCCTACTTCAAAACGAACCATCTTAGTAATCTGAAGATTCTTATCAACAGATTCTAAATACTTAGCAACTGTCTGCTTGCCATCCTCAGCCTTAACATATACTTGATCCATTAGGCTGATTTCTTTGTATTGCTTATTAACACGTCCATTAACAAGACCACTGAAAATCTTATTATCATAAATCTTCTCTTTTGCATTAAGAGCAACCTCTGCAAGAGACTTCTTAGCATCTTCTGATAAGAAATTAGGAAGGAAGTTCATCTTAGACTTCTTCTCTTCATAAATCTGCTTATCATCATCGCTCCAATGCTTCTCTTTTGCTTCCTCAATTAATTCCATAAGAATTGGCTTAGGAAGTGAGAATGGATCGTTTAATGCACTTTCCTTAACAATATCCTCAAGCTTAGACTTCTCATCAGCTGAAATGTCGCTTTGTGAAATATATTGAGGATTCATAGCAGCAACCTGCATAGCAATATTATTTAATGCTTCTTTATTAGCATCGTTGTTATCACCGCTTGCGGCAATTAGAACACCAATACGTCCTGCACCATGAATATATGATACAACAACATCTCCAGAAGCTTTCTCAAAACGTCTAATAGACAACTTCTCACCAATTGTAGCTGTCTTTTCAACTAACTCATCTTTAAGACCAGTTTGAGCTAATAATTCCTCAACATCTTCACCATTAGAACCACCGTTAAGAGATGATGCAAGAGCTTTCTCAGCAACATCCTGAACAAATTCCTGGAATATTTCATTCTTAGCAACAAAGTCTGTCTCAGAATTAACTTCAACTACACATGCTTCATTTCCAGAAGTAGCAACTCTAGCAATACCTTCTGCAGCAATTCTTGAAGCCTTCTTCTCAGCTTTAGCAGCACCACTTTTCTTAAGTACTTCAATTGCAGCTTCTAAATCACCAGCCACCTCTGTTAATGCTTTCTTACAATCCATCATACCTGCGCCTGTTTTTTCACGCAATTCTTTAACCATAGCTGCTGTAATAGCCATAACTTAATCCTCCAATTATATATATAATATATTATTCTTCAACGTTCTCTGTATCTTCCGCTTCTTCATCAGCGTCAACATCAATTGTTCCCTGATTTGCTTCGATTACAGCGTCAGCCATCTTAGACACAATAAGCTTAACTGCACGAATAGCATCATCATTACCAGGAATAACGAAATCTAATTCTTCTGGATCACAGTTTGTATCAGCAATTCCAATAAGAGGAATACCTAGTGTATGTGCCTCTTCAATACAGATTCTTTCCTTCTTAGGATCTACTACAAAAATAGCATCTGGAACACGTCCCATTTCCTTGATTCCACCAAGGTTTCTTGTAAGCTTATCCATTTCTTTGCGAAGTGCAATAACTTCCTTCTTAGGAAGAACATCAAATGTTCCATCTTCTTCCATCTTTTCAATAGCCTTAAGACGCTCAATTCTGCTTTGAATTGTCTTAAAGTTAGTAAGCATACCACCTAGCCATCTCTCATTAACGTAGTACATACCACATCTCTCAGCTTCAGCCTTGATTGTATCCTGTGCCTGCTTCTTAGTTCCTACAAAAAGAACCTTACCACCTTGTGATGCAATGTCGAATACAGCATTGTATGCCTCATCAACCTTTACAACAGACTTCTGAAGATCAATGATGTAGATACCATTTCTCTCAGTGAAGATATATGGAGCCATTTTAGGATTCCATCTTCTTGTCTGATGTCCAAAGTGAACACCTGCCTCTAATAATTGCTTCATTGAAATAACACTCATTTTCTTTACCTCCATGGTTAATTTCTTCCACATAATTCATCTTAAGAATTTACTTAACAATAAGCACCATATCCTTAATCATTATGTGTGTTTATTTAAAGCCTTGAACATTCTAGCATAACTACGCTAATAACACAAGAAGTTTTTGATAAAATCACTGTTCTCTAAATTGTTGTTTTGTAACAAGAAGATTAGCAAGTTCTTCTTCAGAAATACCCCTTTTTATCTTAAAGGTTCCATTCTGTAAGTTATTATCTAACCCCTTATCATTTAAGTACTTATTAAATGCAGCTGCATCACTTATAAGTCCTTGCTGTGCTAATCTCTCAATAACAGTTCTTGATACATCATTCTCACTAATTGTAAAATCAACACTGTCATTATTTACATTTGTAGCGCTTGAAGAATTAGTCGAATTATTATCCGGCATAGGATTAGTTGCACCAGGTATTGTCTGATTACCCTCTGTCGTATTAGTAGAATTAGTAGTATTAGTAGTACTATTGGTCATAGTTTTACTAGATTCAACCATCCCCAGCTTCTTAGCTCTATTAATTATTTCTTCATCACTCATGTTATTACCAGAAAATGCAAAGGCAATTACAAGAATAATTGTTGTAACAAGTACTCCTATTCCAATACCTCGCATATAATATTTTAATTTCATATAATTATTCCTTTATTCTTAGTTGTAAAGTCCAAGTACTAGTTTTATCTCACCAATTCCCTTGCCAAGCTGTCTTGCAATTTCCACTTCGCTAAAGCCTTCTTTATATAGCTTAACAATTTCATTTTCAACTGATGAAGAATCAGTAGATCTATTCTCTTGTTCTGATTCTACTTCATTATTTAATTCTTTAGTATCAGTAGCAGAATTATTAACATTAGCTTTAATCGCTTCCTTATAGCCTTCTGGCACTTCTTCATCTTCATCTGAGATTCGTTCTATTAATTCATCTTCAAATGTCTTAACTGTTTCTGTCTGTACTCTTACAGCCTCAAGTCCTGTAACAAATTCCTGTTCCTTTTTCAGTTTAATATTTTGTTCATACTGTTCATTTAATTCTTTAATGCTCTCATCCACATCACTTTTTAGTTGTAACAATTGGGACTTAGTAGTATCTAGTTTAGATGTAAGCTCTTTAACATTTTCCTGCTTATCATTAAGCATGCTATAGATAAACACAATTTCATTATGAGTTTTTTCCATAGTTTCAAGAACCTTCTCAGAATACTCATTCATTTGGTTCATTTTATTAACATATTCGTCATCAGTTCTTATATCAAAATCATTAACAGCATCATTTAATTTATTATCAAATCTTGTTTTTATAACCTCATCCGACTCTGCTATAGCCTTATTAACAATATTTTTTATTTCTTTTTCACTAACTCTTGTAATCTCTTTCATATCAGAAGAAGACAGCTTCTCAGTTACA
The DNA here is from genome assembly GCA_900315945.1 of uncultured Lachnospiraceae bacterium. Classification (GTDB taxonomy): domain Bacteria; phylum Bacillota; class Clostridia; order Lachnospirales; family Lachnospiraceae; genus RUG191. The sequence continues at coordinate 61,146 of ONAZ01000006.1, forward strand.
AAGAAGCTGCCTACAAAAATCAATATTCCGATTACAACAAGTCCTATTTCAAGACCTACCATATTATCTCCTTACAAACTAAACTGATATATCAAAAGATAAGTGTCCATCTTTCTTTTTTACTACACCATCTTTTTCTTTACCTTTTTCTTCTTTCTTATTCTTTTTCTTCTTATTGCCTCGATATCCACCATTGCCTGAGCCTTCACCCAAATCGTATTTGTCTGATTTTTGCTCAAGCTGATTTACAGAATGACTTTGTTCATCCTGTTCCTGTTCGAAGCCGACCTGTATATTAGACTGGTTTACTTCTGGTCTACTATCTTCATTAGCTTTAATATTACCAATCTCAGCGGTATTCTGAATCATTCCATTAAAATTAATTGGACTCAGTGACATACTAACCACCTCCTACAGATTATTTATAACTATTTCCCCATTCTTCTTCTCAAATTGACAGAAGCTTCTCTTATCTTTTACATTAAAAGAAATATCCGATATTGTAATAGTAACCCCAGGATAAATATCTTTAGAAACCATTACCTTAGCATGTCTAGAAGTTATCAATTCTTGATGCAAAGCATTAAACTCAGTCTGATTTTCTTCTAACATCTTAGTATTCTTCGTAAGTTCTCCTGCTACTTTCTGAAGATATAATGCATTCTTCTGATCTAATTGTTTACCTTCCTGTATATATTTGTTATAAGTTTTAATAATTGGTTTTAGCTTATTAATATTCTGACTAAGTACTGATATTTCACGTTGTAATTGAACATATCTTTCTTTTTTATCAGGAGCCATACCAACTTCTATCTGTGTAGAAGCTCCCATGGAAGATCCTATTGTCTGGGCATCAACTTTTCCACCAGCTCTAATAATTCCACCAGCAATCGTACCCTTATGCTCACACACAATAACATCATCAGAAGCGGATACATCAGAATGTGTTATACTTCCTGCCTCAACGTAACCACCTGAAAATACGCTGGCATTTTCAATAAATTTAGTAATTACATTTCCACCAGCATCTAGAAGCCCCTTCTTCATTCCATGAATTCCACATTTAACAATAATTTGGCCATCGTCAGACTGAATAAGTGCATCTTCAACAACACCATCAATAATTATATCGCCCTTAGCAATTACCTGAAATCCACCTCTAACACTTCCTTGTATATGCACATTTCCATTGTATTCAATATTGCCAACAGAATTATCTACATCGCCTCTAACTTCATATACATCTGATACGAACACTTTACCATTTACGAGAGACACATGTCCTGTAACTTCAGAATAAAGTTCTGTCATGTCTTCATTCAATCGAAGGTTTTTGCCCTTCTCAAGCCTTAAAACTTTAACAGTACGGCAAGGAATATCCTTTCCTGTAACATCTTTACCGTTAGCGCCTTTGTCTCCTTTATGAAGTCTGGCAAGTAAATCCCCTTCTTTTACCTGACAAATATTATCAAGATTATGATAGTCTACAGAACCATCATCATTATGTTTTGGCTTAAGACTAGGATTAGTATTAAAGAAATATTCAATCTTATCATCTATTCCATGAACAGGAGCCTTACCTACTGCAATAACAAAATCAGTAAAATAAACTCTGTTATTCATAAATTCAATAATAAAATCCTGATCAACACCATAATTTACATTCTTCTTGGCAAGCTCACCAATAATATCCTTGGCATCCATAGTCTTGCCATTCTTAGAAGGCGGATAGAACCTACATGTAACCTTCATTTTATCAAGAGAAATTTTATAAGACATACTCTCAATAAATTCCAATCCATCTCCAACACCTAGACTCATCTCTGCCTTGGCATCTCCACATATTAATTGACGAAACTCTTGATTATTATAATTCTCAAATCCATGACCTTTAAGAAATTCAGTACATTCTTTATACTCCGGTTTAACACCATTTCCTACTGGTGGATAATAGACTACAAAAGCTTCATTGTCTTCTCTATATTCTACTTGTATATATCCATTCTCTTGGTTCATATATAAGTCTCCCCCATACTAGATTATTTATCCAGCAAAAACATCCATATAGTCGCCCATTTTATTTTTCATTTTACCAAGAGCCTTAGTATGAAGCTGTGAAACTCTAGATTCCGAAACTTCTAGTGTCATACTTATCTCTTTAAGCGTCATCTCCTCATAATAATATAATAGAATAACTTTCTTTTCTTTATCTGTTAATTGTTCAAGAGCTTCCGCTAATACCTTTTTAAGCTCCTGTTTTGAAATTGCTGTTTCAGGCTGTTGAAACTGAGAATTACGTCTAGCATCCATTACAGGTTCAGAACCTTGTTCAACATATTCATTAAGAGATACAACATTTGTTGTCTTAAGAATTGATTGCCATTCAATAAGTTCTGCATGAGTAATGCCAAGTTCTTCAGCAATTTGTTTGTCTGTAGCAACTTTGCCAGTTCTTGCTTCAATTGCTTTAACAGCATCATCTATCTTTCTTTGTTTTTGTCTAACAGTTCTAGGAATCCAATCCATTTTACGGATCTGATCAAGAATCGCACCTCTTATTCTAACGCTTGCATATGTTTCGAATTTGACATCTTTATTAATATCAAATTTGTCAATTGCGTCAATTAATCCAAAAACTCCATAACCAACAAGGTCATCGAATTCAACTGTATTACCAAGATGCATGCTTAGTCTTCCTGCTACAACTTTAACAAGTGGAGCATACTCAACAATAAGCTTCTCTCTTGTATCTTGTGAACGATTCTGACTATAGGATTTCCAAAGCTTATCCTTGTCTACAGCTTTCATTCAAAAAGCCTCCATAATTAATAATCTTCTTCGTCTTCAAATTCATCATTTTCGTCTGTATCACCATCTTCAGTGCTATTAACATTCTCGTTAGCGTCATTATTATCATCTGATGTCTTTTCACCATCTTTATTGTCTTCGTCAACATTTTCTTCCTCATCTGGAAAATTCATATTGATAACAACCGCAATAATAATGCTAAACACTCCGAAAATAGCAAGTACGACTATAAATCTGATAAAGAAAACTGAGAATTCAACTCTTTGGATAATAGATACAATACAAGTAATAAGACACGCAACCAAAGTAATTATTAGTGGAATCGCCTTCTTCTTCATACCATTATCTCCAAGTTAAATTGTTTTCGTATCCTTACCTACGGAACGAATAATATAATCTCCAGTATTGCTATCTAGTATAACTGTTCTACCATAATTAAGCCCTGTATCCTCAGCAAGAAGCGGGATTCTTAATTCTTGTAACATTGCTTTACTTGCTGCCACATTTCTTTCACCAATATTGATACTAGAAGAAGCAGCATTCTTAAGCGCAAACATCTTAGCACCGCCTGCTATCTTAGCAACAATACGTGACTTATTAGCCCCAGCTTTAATCATATCATCATAAAGCTTCTTTATACCTGTATCTGCAAATTTAGCAATAACAGAGTTGTTTTTAATTTGTGTACTGTCTGGCAACATAATATGCGCTAGCCCACTAATCTTAGACACAGGATCGTACAAAGCAATCCCCACACAGGATCCAAGTCCAATTGTCGTTAGACTATCTGGCTCTTTGCATATTTTCAAGTCTGCCATACCAACTTTAATTGTTTCTCCCATAAAAACCTCTATAGTGGAATACCTAAAGCCTTCAAAATCTTATCATAAGAACCTTCTTCTGGCATAAGAATGAAGTAACCATTAATGGCAAAATCATCTCCAAATTCTGTCTTAATCATAAGAGCATTATCACCTAACATACCAAACTGAATTGCAGGAACACTAAGAATTGCTGCCGCCATATCAACTGCTACATATGGAACAGTTGGCATAATTACTAAATTAGTAAGTCCTGATAAAGCAGACAGATAAGAACCTGCTATAATATTTCCAATTTCTTTAATTGCAGATAAATCCATCTCGTCAAATTCGGCATCATAATCAGCCGGTTTCATCATAAGTCTATTAACAAGATTTCTAGCACTTTGCATATCCATTAAGAACATCATAGAGCCCTCAATGTCATGCTCAACCCCAAGCATAATACCTACAATAATTTCATCTTCTGCACCTATTGACGAACCAATCTTTTCAACAGGTAATAATTCAACTTTAGGTACATGCATATTGATTCGCAAGTTAAGCATATTAGCAATTGCTGTCGTTGCATTACCAGCACCTATATTACCTATTTCCTTTAATACATCAAGATATAATTCGTTAACCTCTTCTAAGCTAAGATTTGACATATTATTTTTCTCCAATCATTATATTGTCTCAACTGCATCTACTATTGCTGAAATTTCAAAAATTGAAATAAGTTCGTCGCCATCTTTACCAATACCATTAATAAAGTTAGCATCAACTTTCTTGCTAGTATTCTGAACATTTCTATCAATTTCATCTTCACCAAGGTTAATTACTTCTCTAACCTCATCAACAATAACGCCTATTAAACCTTGAGCCTCAAGTTTTAATATTATAATACGTGTCTTATTAGAATATACATCATCCTCAAGTCCCATCTTGCGTCTAATGCTCATTACAGGAACAATCTCACCACGAAGATTGATTACACCAACATAATGATGTGGGGCTTTAGGAACTCTTGTTATCTTTTGCATACGAACAATATTGTCTACAAACGAGATGTTAAGTCCATATTGCTCGCTACCAATTTTTACAACAATATATTGAACTTTTTCCTGATTAACAACTTCCATTTCATTACTAGCCATGATTAAACCTCCAAATTATACTAAAGCATTAACATCAATAATCAATGCGACTTCACCATCACCAAGAATTGTTGCACCATTGATAATCTTATTATTATCAATAACTTTACCTAGAGATTTAATAACTATTTCCTGTTGTCCCATTAGATTATCTACAACAAGACCTGCATGATTGTCACCCTTCTTAACAATAACAACTGTTAAGTTATCATCTTCGTCTTCTTTAGGTTCAGAATCAAGTAATTGGTCTAATCTAATTAGAGGAATAACAAGTCCTCTCAAATGAATAACTTCTTTTGCCTGTACGTATTTAATATCAGACTTAGATATATTCTCAATATTCATAATAGAACCGAGGGCTATAGCATATTTCTCATCACGGATTTCAACCATAAGAGCTTGAATAATAGCAAGAGTTAGTGGAAGTCTTACAGTGAATTTAGAGCCAACCCCATATTCACTCTTAACTTCAACATCACCACCAAGAGCCTCAATATTAGATTTAACAACATCAAGACCTACACCTCTACCAGAGATATCGGTAATCTGCTTAGCCATTGAGAAACTAGGCATAAACAAGAAGTCAATAACTTCTTTATCAGAAAGTTCAGCAGCAGCATCTTCAGTAACAAGGCCTCTTTCGACAGCTTTATTACGAACATTCTCTATATCAATTCCGCCACCATCATCTTTTACAACAATAATTACGTTATTACCTTCTTGGTAAGCATTAAGCTCTATCTTTCCTTCTTCAGGTTTACCTCTTTGTAAACGAAGATCAACATCCTCTATACCATGATCGGCAGAATTACGAAGTAAATGCTGAAGTGGATCACCAATTTGATCAACAACAGTTCTATCAAGCTCTGTCTCTTCACCAGTCATAACAAGATTCATAGGTTTATCTAATTTACGAGACAAATCACGAATCATACGAGGGAATTTATTAACAGTAGTCTCAATAGGAACCATCCTAACCTTCATAACAGACTCATGCAAGTTAGTTGTAATTCTCTCTAAGTATTCTATTTGTTCATGGAAACCTTGACTTTCAAATCCCTGATTGCCATTATTTCCTTCAGTCGTACTAATTGATACAAGGGAGTTCTTAGCAATAATAAGCTCAGATACCTGATTCATTAATGCATCAAGTTTCTCTATATCAACACGAACTGTTCTAGCTGTAACAGGCTTATTGCTTGTCTTCTTAGCCTGCTTATTATTAGATTTATTACCTGCGTCTTTCTTAGCAGCTTTATTAGTATCTGCTTTAGCTGGAACTTTCTTCTCTTCTTCCTTAGGAAGTTCTTCTTCAGCAATATACATTTCTGGTGTAACTACATCGTATTCAACTTTATCAATCTCAGATACAGCACAAATAGCAGTCTTAATAGGCTCAAACTCAGACTGTGTTGCAATAATAAGGCTAAAATACAAATCAAATCTCTCATCCTCAATATCTTGAGAGCTTGGATTAAATACAAGAATCTCACCAAAATCTTCTATTGCCTTGAATACAAGGAAAGCTCTTGCAGCCTTAAGAAGGCAATCACTTTGAATATAAACAGTACATCCATATAATTTAAGACCAGCTTCAACTGCTTCTGTAAGCTTACTCTTATTAGATTCTTCTACTTCTATAGACTTAAATGGAGCTTCATCACCAGCACCTGATTCTTCACCATCCTTCTTTTCTTCTTCAGAATCAGATGAATCACTAGAAGAACTTTCACCAGATTCAGCTTCTCCACCTTCAGAATCATTAAGATAATCATTTAACTTCTTAATAAGAACTTCATTATCATTAGTTCCTTCATCAGATGTTGACTTAACAGTTTCAAGGTATTCTTCAACAGCACTTAGACATTCAAATAAAATGTCAATCATGTTGGAATTAACCTTTACATTGCCATTTCTTATTTCTTGAAATACATTTTCCATATCATGGGTAAGATGTTGCATTCTCTTAAATCCCATGGTGCCAGCCATACCCTTAAGCGAGTGAGCTGCTCTAAATATTTCATTAATAGTATCAGCATTTTCTGGTTCCTGCTCAAGTGCCATAATATTATCACTTAAGCTTTGAATATGCTCTGAAGTTTCATCGATAAAAATGTCGAGATATTGACTAATATCCATAATATTTAACCCCCTAATTTATTAGATATAATTTTTGCAATTTCCTTCAACGGAGCAGATACGTCTGATAGACCATTTAACTCAACAGTTCTAGGCATACCATATACAACGCAACTTTCTTCGTTTTGAGTTATGCAATATACTTCTTTCTTTTCTTTTAAGGCTTCAATACCCTTAGCGCCATCAGAACCCATACCGGTTAAAACAACACACAAAACCTTATTAATATCAAGATCAATTAAGGATTTATACATAACGTCAGCATTAGGTTTTAAATTATTAATCGGCGGACCATCATATACTTTAGCAATAAGATTACCCGATTTGTCAGTAGCAACCTCAAAGTGTTTACCGCCCTGTGCTATATATACAACATCAGGAAGAAGCAATTCCTTGTCATTCGCTTCTTTGACAGTAATCTTGGACATATTATCTACCCGCTCTGCAAGAGAATGTGTAAATCCCGCTGGCATATGTTGAAGTACAACCATCGGGACTCCCAAATGCTCTGGCAGCATAGGAAGTAATGTATGCAACGCCTGAGGACCACCTGTAGAACACGCTAGGGCCACAATGCCAAATCCACTGGCTTTTCCCATAGCAAAAACTCCTCAACAATTATTTGTATTGATTATATCACTACAAATGCTTCTCAGTAGTGCATAGTCATCCTCAAACGCAAAAATTGTCTGACTATTCAAACTTTTTATGGCGATTTCGTCTCTCTTCTTCAAAAATAAACCTTATTATACGCTCCTGAATCTTGGTATCTTTGAATAAGAACTTCATTCTATATGAATACTTCCTTGTATCAGGATTATATTCTTTACCAATAATCTTAGACACGGTCTCAAGATTAGTCTTTTTATTATTAATTACTACTTCAAAATGAAGAAAAAGATAATTAATGCCTTCCAAATCCTTCTCAGAGATGAACCTTATTCCACCTCCTGAAATATCAAGAATAGTACCTAGACCACGTATAGCCACTGGCCTCGTTACATCCTTAATCATTTCCTTAACATCAGCCATCTTCTCCGCTTCCCCTTCATCATCTTCAAGGGAGAGAAATAATAAAGGTATATTACATTCCATTCTATAGAATTCACGCCTTTGGAATTTAACAATATCACTTGTTATCTCGCTTTTCATAAGATAGAAATTATCTTTTTTAAAGCGCTCAGTAACAATGCCCTCTGCCTTATACAAACCATTTGACGTAGTAAATACAAATTCATATCTTACGTTAAGAGGCAAAAGGATTATCTTACCCCCCTGAGTAGGCATATGCAATATAAAATTATCATTTTCATCAAGATCAAAAACAGAACTCATATATGTGCCAACATTAGCACCTCCTTCATTTCTGTTTACTTCTTGTAATAATCTCAAATCAACCTTACTACCAGGCATTATTTCCTTAACATCCATACATTTCTCCATCTAAAATAACTAGATTCTAATAAAACTATTAAATAGCTGAGAGATACCCCATTTATAACTTACTTTTTCTTCAAGCAAATTATGACAAATTGTCTCAAATGCTCTTGCAGATTTTGAATTTGGAGACACAAGCGAAACAATTTTTTGATTTCTAACAGCTTTCTCTAACGCAGAATCTTGAGGTACCATTCCAAGGTATTTGATGTCACCTCCAAGAAACTTACTTGTTACTGTCTTTATTTTATCATAAACTGCCCCTGCTTCGTCTCTCGAATTCACTTTATTTGCAACAAGTCTAATATTCGTTCCATTTTGTATAAAATTAGGATTCTTATACAAAGCTTTTACAAGGGAATAAGAATCAGTTAAAGAACTAGGTTCAGGAGTTGTAACAAGAATAACTTCTGGGGAGGCTAATACAAATTCAAGCACCGAATCAGATACTCCTGCACCGGTGTCAATAATTAGCACATCAGTAAGTTCATTAAGGGAAGATAGATTAGATACAAGATAATCTATCTGTGCTTTAGTAAGATTGTTAAGTCCTATTATACCTGACCCTCCAGATATAAAACCTATATCCTCTGGCCCCCTTGTAATAATATCCTCTATTCTCATCTCACCTTCAAGTAGCTTCATTAGATTGTATTTGGGAACCGTTCCAAACATAACCTCAACATTAGCAAGCCCAAAATCAGCGTCGAATATTATTACTCTTTTTCCCATTCGTCTAAAATGAACTGCAAGATTAACAGCCATATTAGATTTACCGACTCCACCTTTACCACTTGTAATAGTAATTACTTTGGCATTATCAATATTATTTTGCTGTTCTTTCTTAACTATGCTCCTAAGTTGTTCTGCCTGATCCATTTAGTTGCCTCCCAATAATTGCTTAACAAGTTTTTGAGTATCAACAACTTCAATATCTTTTGGAACATCTTGACCATTAGTTACATATGATAGACTATTGCCCGAATAAAGCCTACAATTTAAAATATTACCAAAATTAGTAGTTTCATCTAATTTTGTAAATATCATCTTAAAATCAGTAAATTCTTTATAAGAATCTATTATCTCTTTCAAATCACGATATTTGGTAGTGGCAGAAAGTACAAGGTATACTTCCTTTTCAAATTTTTCATCAAGTCCATTAATTAGTTCTACAACATTTTCTCGCATCTCATTATTTTTGTGTGAGAAACCAGATGTATCAACAAGAATAAGATCATAATCATTAAGATTAGAAACCTTCTCAGATAATTCGTTTGGTTCATAAATTACTGACATTGGAATTTTCATAATAGAAGCATATTCTCCCAACTGATCAGCCGCCTTAAGCCTATATGTATCAATTGTTATAAATGCAACTTTTTTCTTCTTATCAATTTTAAATTCAGATGCAAGTTTTGCAATTGTTGTTGTTTTGCCTACACCAGTAGAACCAATAAAGAAAACAACCTTAGGTCCTTTCTTAGCAAGTGAAATTGTCGATGGTTGCCCCATCTTAAGAATCATCTTTTGATATACATTTGAGATAAGAAAGTTAACATTATTTCCATTTTTTAAGACTTTCTCCATGTCAAATAATATTTGATTAATATATTTCTCATCAACATCATTATCAAGAAGTGTATTATATAAAGTCTTAACAAATTTATGATTTGTATTTGATTTTTTTGGTGCAGTAGTTTTCTCAATAAACTCTTCGCTAGAAGTATTACTTAAGTCTTCAGAAGTACTCTTAGTCTCATTTTGAACTGTTGCACTTTTAACAGCAGGCTGTTTATTAGATACATTTTGAGACTTAGCCTTATTAGTCTTAACCTCATTAGAGTTTTCATTTTCACGAAATATCTTACTTAATTCAGCGAACTGTCTCTTCGTTTCTTCTAGATCAGCATCATTACTTACACTTTGGGAATTATCATAAGTAACCTTAATATCCTGGTCTGCAACAGCTTCAAAACGTCTTCCACCATATGTTGCAATAGCAGAATTTGGATTCACCTCTTGCGCAACTTGCTTGTTTGCAGTCTTTGGTGCCTCATTATTCTTAGAAAGGTCAATATCTCTATCTACCATAGCAGTAACTTCAAACATGCTTTTTTTGCCCATACCAAGAAAGCCACCTGACTTCTTTTCTTCAATATTCATTATTTCAGCATCACTACCAAGTTCATTTCTAGCAAGTGCTATTGCTTCTTCTTTAGTTTTTCCTTGATATTTCTTAATTGTCATTATTTAAGGTCACCATCCCTACTGATTGTAATTCAACATTTGATTCAATTTCGCTAAAGGATACTACAATTAAATCTTTAAAATATTCTTCAGTTAATTTCTTATAATACATTCTTACAATTGGAGAACATACAACAATCGGCATCTTGCCAACATCTTCTAACTTCTTAATCTCCGCCTCTGTAGAATCCATAATCTTTCTTATGGTCTCAGGATCTAAAGTCAGGTATGCTCCCTGTTCTGTCTGCTTTATAGACCCCATTATCTCCTGCTCAACCTTAGGATCTAATGTTACAACATCTGTCTTCTCATTAGGAACAAAATACTTTCCTGAGATAGCAGACTTAAGTCCTTGTCTTACATATTCAGTAAGCACATCTGTATCACTTGTTGTTGTAGCTTTATCAGCAAGTATCTCGAATATAGAAAGTAAATCCCTAATAGAAATACCTTCCATAAGAAGATTCTGTAAAACTTTCTGAATAGCACCAAGTCCCATAAGCTTAGGCGTAAGTTCATCAACAACAGCCGGATTAGACTCTTTGAGATTATCAATAAGATTAGATACATCTTGACGTGTAAGTAGTTCAGCTATATGCTTTCTTATTACTTCTGTCAAATGTGTAGCAATTATTGAAGGTGGGTCAACAACAGTATATCCTAAGCTTTCAGCCATTTCTCTCTGGCTCTCTGTAATCCAAAGTGCAGGGAGACCAAATGAAGGCTCCGTTGTAGGTATCCCAGCAATTTCCTCTTCAATATATCCAGGATTCATTGCCATATAATGATCGAACATTATCTCCCCTTCTGTAACCTGAATACCTTTAATCTTAATTATATATTGACTTGGATTAAGCTGTATATTATCACGAAGACGAATAATTGGTACTACAGTTCCAAGTTCAAGGGCTATCTGTCTTCTAATCATTACAACACGATCAAGCAAATCTCCCCCCTGATTAACATCAGCAAGAGGAATAATACCATATCCAAATTCTAGCTCAATAGGATCAACCGATAGCAACGATACAACATTTTCCGGTTTTCGTATCTCTTCTGCTTCCGACTCTTCTTGTGCCACTTCCTCTTGAATTGTTTCTTCTCCTATTGTCTTTCTCATAGAGAAACCTGCAACAATAAATGCAGCACCAAAGCCTGCAAACAAGAAAATATTAAGAGGTGTTACAATACCCAGTCCAATAAGTACACCACCAACTATAAAGAGAACTTTAGGAAGTCCAAATAACTGTTGGATAAGGGTATCAGAGAATTCTTCATTTTCTTTCGCTCCCTTAGTTACCAGAATACCAGTTGAAAGAGATATCAGAAGAGATGGAATCTGTGCTGTAAGTCCATCACCAATTGTAAGTACACCATATTGCTGAATAGCTTCTGTAAATCCAAGTCCAGAATTAATTACACCCATGGCTGTACCGCCAATGAAGTTAATAAATGTAATAATAAGACCTGCTGTTGCATCTCCCTTTACATACTTAGTAGCACCATCCATGGAACCAAAGAAACTCGATTCTTGTTGAATCTTCTCACGCTTCTCTTTAGCTTCTTGATCTGTTATTGCACCAGTATTAAGATCAGCATCAATAGCCATTTGCTTACCAGGCATAGCATCAAGTGTAAATCTTGCAGATACTTCAGCTACACGTTCAGAACCCTTATTAATAACCATAAACTGGATAATAATAAGAACAATAAATACAATTGCTCCAATAATTAAATTACCGCCACCAACGAAAGAACCAAATGTTTCTACAACGTTACCTGGTGAACCAGTTGTAAGAATTAGCCTTGTTGATGAAACGTTAAGTGAAATTCTAAATATTGTTGTAAAAAGTAATAAAGTAGGGAAGAAAGATAAATCAAGTACTTCCTTAACAAATAATACATTTAACAGAATAATAAGTGCCATAGAAATATTAATGGCAAGCATTATATCAAGCAAAAAAGAAGGAATAGGTATAATAAAGAAAATAACAGCTGCAAGTAAATATGCCGCAACAGCAAGATCAGTCTTTTTTACTGCAAAACTCATATGTATTCCTCCTTTCTATAGTTATGTAAAACATTATAAATTAGGATTAAATTTCCTGATTTCAGCAAGAATTGTTGCAACAGCTTCATACATCTCAGGTGGTATCTCCTGACCTATATCACAGACTGCATACAGATTTCTTGCTACAAACACATCTTCATGAATAAGAATATGATTCTTAATTGCCACATCTTTAATTCTCTGTGCCAAATAGTCAGTACCTTTGGCAACTACAATAGGTGCTCCGCCCTTTTCAATATCATATCTAAGTGCAACCGCTACGTGTGTAGGGTTAGTGATTACTACGTCAGCCTTAGGAACATCTTGCATCATACGCCGCATGGAAGCTTCTCGCATACGCTGCTTCTGCTGACCTTTAATCTGAGGATCTCCTTCAGCATCTTTATATTCGTCTTTAACTTCTTTCTTAGTCATCTTCATGTCTTCATTGAATTTGTGTCTCTGGAATATATAATCTGCTACTCCAACAATTATATATACAAGACTAATTCGAAGCCCGGTATCTATTATAATCTCACCTATAAGTCCAATCGCCTGCCAAAGAGACATATCATATAAGAAGAACAATTCGTTGGCATGGTCTTTTATACACATATAAGCTATATAGAAAATAATAAATAGCTTTACTATAGACAAAAGCAATTCAAAAAGAGATTGTTTAGAAAAAATCCTCTTAAATCCGTTAATAGGATTGAATTTACTAAGTTTTGGCATCATCGGCTTTGCCGATACTTTGAATTTAACCTGCGCAACAGTTGCAATAAATGCTGCCACAACTCCTATTATAAAAAAAGGCGCGCACATAATAAGCATTTGCAATATAGCATCTAAAAAAACACTACTTACAGTCTGTGTGGAAAGTCCTTTTCTATCCGTAGCAATAATGCCTGGAATTGCACTATAAACACGGGAATAGCTGCCAATCATTCTTTCACCAATAAATGATATAAAAATCTTAAGACAAATAAATAGTACAAGTAGTCCCGTAGCATTACCTATCTCTTTACTTCGTGCAACCTGCCCTTCTTCTCTAGCTTTCTCTAATTTCTTCTGTGTTGCAGGCTCTGTCTTCTCTCCGCCATCTCCATCTTTGGCAAAGAATTGCAGATTATATTGTAAGATTAATCTATCATCCAAAATCAATTCATCCCCTATTATAACTAGGTTCCAGGAGTTAATCCTTCAATAGTTAATTGAACCATGTTCTTCATTTCTTTGAATATAAAATCAGAAATATCTGGAAGTAGGAAAATCGTAAGGAACATTACAGCAAATCCTACCAATACCTTAATCTGAATACCCACAGCAAACATATTCATCTGTGGTGCAACCTTCGCCATTATACCGAGCAAACAGTTAAGTATCATAATACATGCAAAAACCGGTAAGGTTATTCTAAATGCAATAATAAAAAAGTCTGTTATATAGCTAATCATAGTTGATAAAAGAGAATCAACATTAAATGTAGCAGCACCAAGATTTATTACAGAAAAAGAATCGATAAATGCTTTCAATACATATTGATGCATATTAGTAACAACTAAAAGCATCATGAGAAAATAATAATACAACTCACCAGATACAGTAATCTGCATATTAAGAGATGGGTTAAATTCCTGGGCCATAGACAGTCCCACATGGGTATCTATCATATTTCCCGCAAACGAAATAATGGAATTACATATATTTGCCATAAAACCTATTAGCAATCCTGTAATTCCCTCAATTAAAACTAAAAATCCATATCCAACTGTAGTTGTATAATTTGCCATAGTTGGTGATATGCCATAAAATACTAAAATTGACATAAACACAGATACACCAACCTTAACACGATAAGGCACATTCCTCTGTCCAAAAAATGGTGCAACAAAAACAAAGGTAGATACTCTCACTAAAATTAGCAAAAAATATTCAAAAGTATTAAGATTAAATGTTGTACTTATCATTACACTAGCCTATATATACGCTAAAATTTGACCACAAATCATTCATAAAGCCTGTTAGGTTGTTAAGAATCCATGAGCCAAAAATAATTATTCCAATAAAAACTGCCAAAATCTTAGGAACAAAAGTAAGCGTTTGCTCCTGAATAGATGTTACAGTCTGAAAAATACTAATTATAAGACCTACAACAAGAGATATAAGTAGTATAGGAGCTGCACAAATAATAACATTGTATAATGCTTCTCTCGCTATATCAAGAACCTGTCCTTCAGTCATAATTTCTCCTCACTTTAGCTAATAAAATGTCTTAACCAAACTTCCAATTACCAGATTCCAACCATCTGCTAATATAAACAATAAAATCTTAAAAGGCAAAGAAATTGTAGTAGGCGGTAACATCATCATACCCATGGACATAAGTACAGACGAAACCACCATGTCTATGACAATAAATGGTATATATATCAAAAATCCAATAATAAATGCTGTTCTAAGTTCACTAAGTATAAAGCTTGGAACCAAAACAGTAAATGGTATTTCATCATAATCATTATATGTGGTATTAGAAATCTCACAGAACAAATCAAGATCTTTTGTCTGTGTCTGACCATACATGAAATCCCTTATAGGCTTTCCAGCCTTCTCAATTGCTTCTTCCTGTGTAATCTCACCTTGGTCTAGAGGTTTAATTGCATTATCATAAATGCTTGTAAAGGTAGGCCACATAATAAACAATGTTAGAAAAAGAGCCAAACCAATCATTACCTGATTAGGCGGGGAAGTCTGAGTTCCTAGGGCCGATCTTGTAAAGTGTAATACAACAATAATTCTTGTAAAACTGGTAAGCATTACAAGAATTGACGGTGCTAATGCAATAACTGTAAGAATTATCAGTATCTCAACTGTAGCTGAGAGAGAACCTGTATCACCGTTAAATGATAGATTAAAGCCTGTTCCCGTACCTGTTCTAACATTACTTGCATTAGGTGCATTAGGCGTAGCGCCATATTCAGTTGCATATGCTGTGTCTCCAAAGAAAAGAGCACAGCCAATAGCTATTGCAATTGCCAAACTAATAATACTGGCTATACAATATATTTTCTTCCACTTACTCATTTTAGTATATAGACCTTATTATTTCTTGGATTTCATCTTTTCTATTATTTGGCTAAAACCCGTAGACGTATTACTATTATTATTGTTATTATCAGACATAATAGTATCTAAATCTATTAATTCATCTTCACTAAGCTCACCAAGTAATGTTACCTCATTCTTACTTAGCCCAACAATCAAATATTTCTCCTTACCGCAAGCAATAATCTGAACATATTTGTCTGGCGAAAGCTTAAGTGTCTCAATAATCTTAAGATTCTTATTAAAAGAACGTCCCTTTTGATAATTAGCCAGCCATCTAGTTGTATAGTATGCCAATACAAGAACTACAACAAAGCATACTAATACAATAATTAGTTGAAAGAAACTCTGGCTTGTTGAAATCATTTATACACCTATCCAATAACTTTCTTAACTGCTTCAAGAACACGTTCTGCTTGGAATGGCTTAACAATAAAGTCTTTTGCTCCTGATTGAATAGCTTCGATAACCATTGCCTGTTGTCCCATAGCAGAGCACATAATTACACAAGCATTTGGATCCTTCTCTCTAATTCCCTTTAATGCATCAATACCATCCATTTCTGGCATTGTAATATCCATAAGAACAAGATCAGGATTATGCTCAGTATAAGCATCAATAGCCTTAACACCATTCTCTGCTTCGCCTACAACATTGTAGCCATTCTTTGTAAGAATGTCCTTAATCATCATTCTCATAAATGCTGCATCATCACAAATTAAAATATTCTTTGCCATCTTTCTATTCTCCTTAACTATTTCATTATTTCGGTTATTCTAATACCGAAGGATTCTTCAATAACAACTACCTCACCTTTGGCAACATACTTACCATTGACAAGTACATCTATTGGCTCACCAGCAATCTTGTTAAGTTCTAAGATTGTTCCAGGTGCGAAATCGAGTATTTCTTGAATTGATTTGTGAGTTCTACCAAGTTCAACTGTAACTTCTAGAGGAACATCCATAATCAAATCAATGTTCTCAGGTTGCAATGCCGTAGGATATGTTCCAGCAAAAGGTTGGAACTGAGCAGGTTGTACATTAACCTGTTGCTGTGGCATTGCCATTTGCTGCATCTGCATATCTGGCATAGGTGCTGCCCCCATTGGTGGCGGTGCAGCCTGTGGTGCCGGTTGTGGTGCCGGCTGCGGTGCCGCTGCAGGTTCCGGAGCTGGCGCAGGTGCTGGTTCCTCTGCAAACGCCTCATCATTAACAGTAGATTCTGAATCATCTTCCATATTGGATATGACTGATGAACACATCTCCTTAACTAATGGAATCGGATATAACTGCATTAAGAAGCTATCAACCAAATCACCTATTTGTAATTTGAATGTAATCTTAACGAAAGTTTCTTTTAAGAAGTCATCAATCTCGCTTCCATCACCAGACTCATGCAAATCGATTAAATCTGACGATGGTGGACTGATATCTACCATCATATTAAGCATGGTAGAAAGAGAAGTAGCACTTGAGCCCATCATCTGGTTCATTGCTTCACTTATGGCACTAAGATGAATCTCTCCAAGTTCTCCATCAAGATTAGTACCATCTCCCCCCATCATAAGGTCTGTTATAACCTTAACATCATGCTCAGATAATACTAGCACATTACTTCCATTAAGTCCCTTAGTATATGAAATTTTGATTAAAACACAGGGTTTCTCATACTCGTCAACAATATCATTCCAACAGGCCAGGCTAACAACAGGCGTTGAAATATCGACCTTCTTATTAACTAGCGAGAAAAGTGTAGTGGCAGCAGTTCCCATACTAATATTGGCAACTTCTCCGATTGTATCAATTTCCTGATCAGATAATTCATTACCAATACTACCATCAGTAGCAACTCCTCCACCTTCAGCATTGCTTTGGGCGAACAAAGCGGCTATTTCTTCTTCTGATAGAACGTCACTCATTCTTCTTCCTCCCTAACTACTGTCGTAATACGAACAGCATAGTTTTTGCCAGAAGAGCCTGGCAAGGCGGTAAATTTCTTCATGTCGCCTACATATATATCTAATTCACTGTCTACTTTCTTGTCAAGTCTTATTATATCACCGACTTGAAGTGCTCCAAAATCAGCAACAGATATTACATTGTTACCAAGCACCGCTTTAACAGGTATAGATGCTTTTGATATTAATGCCTCTATATTCTCAGCATATTCATAGTCTTCTCTCTCCTGCATATTAGAATACCAGAACTTGGTATTTAACTTATCCATTACACTTTCAAGTGTAAGATATGGAAGACAGACATTCATAAGTCCTTCGACTTCGCCTATTTTGATATTGACAGTAACAATAGCTATCATCTCTGATGGCGAAATAATCTGAGCAAATTGGGAATTAGTTTCAATACGTTCTAATCTAGGAACGACATCTACAACGTTAGCCCATGGTTCTCTAAGAAGTTCAACACATGCCACCATGATTCTTTCGACTATTGATAATTCAATTTCAGAAAAATCTCTTACTTTGTCTAATGGTTCCCCTTCTCCACCAAGCATTCTATCAACAATAGCATATCCTAGCTTTGAAGCCATCTCCATTATTATACTACCCTCTAATGGAGCAAAATCTACAATCCCAAGAAGAACGGGATTAGATAACGCATTAGAGAATTCCATATATGTAACAGCTTCGGAGTTCATCACCTCAACCTGTACATTCTTACGTAAATATACCGGAAGATTAGTTGATAACAATCGACCGTAATGTTCAAATATAATCTCTAGCGTTCTAAGGTGTTCCTTAGAAAATTTGGAAGGACGCGCAAAATCGTAGTCTTTGACTTGTTTCTCAGAACTACTGCTTTTCATCTCTTCAGCATCAATTTCACCAGAGCTAAGGGCTTGTAACAGGTTATCTATCTCGCTTTGAGATAATACGTCTCCCACGCCTTCTCACCACCTTTTATTAAGATTTATTGATAAGTAGCACTTGGGAAACCAACACCTACTATAAAATCATCTACTCCATACATTTCCTGAATCTTCTTAAGGATTTCATCTTGAATAGCAGTCTGATCATTTCTTATTTCATCAATTGTATGTTGCGATACAACATTGTTAATCTCAGTTGTTATAAGGCTCTTCTTAGTCTCAAGGTCTTCCATGTACTTCTTATACGAATCACTTTCCTTGTTAATAGTTAGAGAAACCTTAAGCACAGCATAATGGTCTTTGCCATCTGCACCCTTCTTAAGATTAATTGTCATACCCTTATCATCAGCCTCTTTATTAAGATCATATACCTCTAATTGATCAATAGGATATGAGCCACTTCCGCCAGATTCTTCTCCTGCTCCAGCTTTCTGTTCTAAATCAATTGCCGTAGCCACAGAAGCAACTAAACTATTTGCTTTATTAACATAAGGAACAAGAACAAATGTAATTATTCCAGTAAGTATTAAATTAATTAAAACAAGAACAAATGTTATTACAGTTAATAAATTCTTCTTCATTACTAAACCTCACATTCATTATACATCAGATGTATATGAGTTAAATATTTTAATCTCTACTCTTCTATTTCTTGCTCTTCCTTCAGGAGTAGAGTTATCTGCTATAGGAACATATTCTCCACGACCTGATGATTTAATATTCTCAGGTGGAACACTAGAATAGCTTCTTATCAAGTCAGCAACATCTAAAGCTCTGTACATGGAAAGAACATTGTTATCTTCATACTTACTTGAACCAGTAATAGGCACATTATCTGTATGACCTTCCACATCTATCTCATTGCTTTGATACGAATCAATAATAGCTGCTAACTTCTCAATAATAGGTCTGGCTTCTTCTTTCACTTCAGCATCACCAGAATCAAATAATAATGCACCATTAAGTGTTAGTTTAACATATTGTCCATTATATTCTGTCTCAACAAGGTTCTGCATCTGTTGCGCTTCAATAGCCTTTTCTATTTGTTCAGCCATCTTCTCGCTGGCTGCCATAGTTTGTTGCTGAATAAATTCTTCCGTCTGTTCCTGCTCCTCTGGAGCTTTCTTATCATTATCATTCTCACCAGCCGAACCAGTAGAATTATCTAGAAAGACATCGAACTGTTCAAGCATTGATGTACCAGAAGATACCAATTGTCCTTCTCCTATTGATGTACCACCTGCAGGAAGTACTGAAAAAGACTGTTGGAACGAAGCAACTACCATCTCGAATTTCTCTGCATCTACAGTAGACATTGAGAAAAGTAACACGAAGAAGCAAAGAAGCAAATTCATTAGGTCACTAAAGGTGGCCATCCAGGCAGGGGAGCCTTTTGGTGGTTCTTCTTGTTTCTTCTTAGCCACTAGCCTTCACCTCCACCTTCTTCATCTTGCTCTAGGGCACCTCTTTCCTTAGGTGGCAAGAATGTCTTAAGCTTTTCTTCAATAACACGAGGGTTCTCACCTGCTTGTATAGATAACAGTCCTTCAACTGTTATTTCCTTTAACATAATCTCAAGTGCATTGTTAACACCAAGCTTTGCTGCTGTAGGACCAGCTAACCAGTTAGCAATTACTGAACCATATAAAGTTGTAATCAAGGCAACGGCCATTGATGGTCCGATGGTAGAAGCATCTGACATATTGTTAAGCATCTGAATAAGACCAATAAGAGTACCAATCATACCCCATGCAGGACCCATTTCTGCCCATTTCTCCCAGACACCAATAACCTTCTTATGTCTCGACTCAATAGAAACAAGATCAGTCTCTAAAATACCTCTTACAAGTTCTGGATCAGTACCATCAACGACAAGCATAATTCCTTTCTTAAGGAATTCATCGTCAATATCACCCGCAGCTTCTTCAAGTGCAAGAAGTCCTTCTTTTCTAGCTACATTAGACATGTCAATAATATTAGTAATAACATCATTAACATTACCTACTTTGGGTTCTTTAATTGTGAGAAGGATACCTTTCAAACCATTAATGAAATCTTTAAGCTTGAAAGATGCCAGCACGGACATCAGCGATCCACCAAATGTAATAATAAAAGATGGAAGATCTAAGTAACTAGGAATAGAACCATTATTAGAAATGATTCCAAAAACCATAAGTCCTATACCGCCGACTAATCCGATTAGAGACGCTAAATCCAAAACTAAACACCACCTAATTCATATTATGTATACTTAAAAAACAACACAAAAGTGCATAATCATACATTTACTTAATCTTACTAGATTTTAGCTTTCTTGTCTACCTTATTTTATATATATTTTATAACAAAATTACTAAATGTTGTGTTTTTTCATCAAAAAATAGGGTTTTTGCACAATTTATACTCTATTTTTTTATAAAAGGACGGGTATAGAGGTATATAAAGCGTCCTCATACTGACAATTCTGCGCTGAGTATATGTAAATGATTGATATACCTCATAAAAAAAATCATGACGGAAACCGATGACCAATCCGCCATCCAGGCGGTGGTCATCTATTCTCGGCATCCATGCCGAGAATTTTCCTCAAAGTATCAATCATTAACATATACTATCGCTTGAATTTATTCGTATGAGAACACTTTATACATCTCTATACCCTGTCTCCCATCCAATAATAGAATCTTTCTTAATATCAGCGACATGGAATATATTATTCTATGTCGCCTTAGTTGAGCTTAGTATATGTTAGTAAAAAACTATCAGCGACATAGAATAATATATTCCATGTCGCTGATATTATAAGTAGTCTACCTATTATCTCTTAAGGTTTACAAGTTCTTCAAGCATTGTATCACTAGTTGTAATAACTCTTGAGTTAGCCTGGAAACCTCTCTGTGTTGTAATCATTTCAGTAAATTCGGCTGAAAGATCTACATTTGACATTTCGAGCTGTCCAGTATTCATGCTACCACCATCAGCTGTAACTTCAACACCAATTCCATCAAAATCACCAGAGTTAAGTGTTGTTCTATAACAGCTATTACCAGTAGCCTCAAGACCTGACGCATTAGCAAATTGAGCAACTGCAATCTGTCCT
This sequence comes from uncultured Lachnospiraceae bacterium, assembly GCA_900315945.1. Taxonomy (GTDB): domain Bacteria; phylum Bacillota; class Clostridia; order Lachnospirales; family Lachnospiraceae; genus RUG191. The sequence continues at coordinate 82,881 of ONAZ01000006.1, forward strand.
AGAAGAACTGTATTACCATTATCATAAGAACCGTAAATCTTACCTGTACCATCAACTGAAAGTCCTGTCATAGTACCAAGCTTCTTACCTACGCCCTTTGTTCCAGAAATATCACCCTTATCTATAGCCATTGTAGATGTTCCACCATTATCATAGTTTAATGAATTCTGGAAGTTAACATCAATAGTCTTAAATTGAACACCAAACTGTGTCATATCAAGATTCTGTGATTTATTCCCTGCAGAACCGATAAATGAGAAAGAACCATCAGCTTTGTTGAACTGTAATGTGTGGTTCGTTGTTGGATATGTCATCTCAAGTTCACCAGTAGTTGCACTAATAGCAAGTGTCGAACCAGGCTTACTTATAGTTTCATCATCTACACCGTAGATTTCAGCTAGTGAGAAGAAATGAGTTGCAGCACTTCCTGTATCCTTGAACCAGCAGCCTTTAACTCCACCTTCTTCTACGATATCACCATTTCTCTGATATGTCTTACCTTCATATACTGTCTCAATAATGTTACCAGTCTTATTAAATGTAAATCCATTCTGAAGACCAAAGCCTTTTGTAGCTGTTGTATCTGTACCAAACACTTTATTTAAAGTATTATTAACAGGATCTTCATCCATCCAAGCTTTAAGAATATCATTGTTATCATCATCATAGATGTTAGCTAATTCCACAGAATATGTACCATTATCAGAATCTACTGATCTTACTGCAAATTTAGCTGTATATTGATATCCTAAGTTATCATAGAATGATAAACTCATTGCATATCCAGAATCAGAAGTTACATTAGTATCATTCTTATCAATAACACCTTTAACATTAGCATTCTCAGTTGCTTCTGGTGGTGAAGTAAGATTTGCCGCATTCATAACTCTAAGAGCTGATACAGTATCTTTCTTAATTGCCTGAGTGGTCGGATCTACCTGCCACCCCATAACCATATATCCTGTTGAAGACATACATAGGTTACCATTTCCATCAATATAGAAAGAGCCAGAACGCGAGAATAAATTCTCTGAACCATTATTCACAATAAAGAAATTGGTATTATTAGAATCAGTAAGTTTGATATCGAAAGCCTGTCCAGTTGATTGTGCTGCACCAGCTGCTGTAATACTTACTTTAGTTGATCCACTTGTTACACCAAGACCAATCTGATTAGCATTTCTACCACCAGTATTCTCTGTGGCTCTAGATGCTCCTGATGTTGTCTGATACATAATATCAGTAAATGTGGTTGAAGAAGATTTGAACGCAATTGTATTAACGTTCGCGATGTTATTACCAATAACATCCATTTTTGTCTGGTGAGTCTTAAGACCTGATACACCAGAATAAAGTGATCTCATCATAATAAATGACCTCCTCTTAAGTTAGAGGGCTGTGTTGGCCGCCTCTGTCAGTCAGCGGCCATAGCTTCCATAAGGTCCAGCTATGCAATAACAGCTCCATCTATATTTGTAAATACATTACCGTTAGATTCTTCTTGATCTAATGCGGTTACTACTGTTTGATTAGGTACATTAACAATAAATGCTAATTGATCCATAATCACTAGGGATTCATTAATTCCCTTTTCACTGGCTTTCATAACACCAGCTTCTAGTCGCACGTTTTGCTCTTCTGATAAAGAAATATTTCTTTCATCAAGCCTTCGCGTTGCATGTTTTGAAAATTTTAATCCAGATTCTTCAACTGAGATTCTCTGTCTTAATATATCTTCAAAAGAGTTTGTGATTTCAGAAGATTTTTGCGACTTACTCGGTTGATTGCTTAAATATGTATCAGCAATCTGTTGAATTGATTGAAAATTGTTACCAATCTCATTCATAAGCTCATCTCCTATCTTCTAATTAATACTGCTATTATATTATTCGGCTTATTTTTAACTTTCCTTTAGAGATGAAATTCTTTTTTCTAACGATTCTAATGTCTTATATGAGTCCTCATTAATAAACTGTTTCTGGTATTCATCCATAGAATCAAATAGTTTTCTAACAGCCTTAACTTTGTCTTCATCCTGAAGTGTAAGTGCTTGAAGTGTAGGAAGCTTTGCTACTGCATCTTCAAAAGACTTAGTTGTTAGCATTGCTGTGTAATATCTTTCATCAGCAACTGTCTCTATTTTATCAATGTTATATAATCCATCATTAACTGATACATAATAGCCATCATCTTTTTTCTCTAAGAAATCTACTTTACCAGATACATATTGTTGATTGCCTTGTGAATCAGTTGTATTAATGATTACATATTTTCCAACATAATTGCTAGCAGTCATTTCATCCATCTTACTTTGAACATTTTGTGTTGCTTCGATTTGTGAGAAGCTTGCAAGTTCTGATACATATTCTGTATTAGTTGTTGGCTCTAATGGATCTTGATATTTCATCTCTGCAACTAACAATTGAAGAAACATATCTTTATCAAAGTTATTCTTCGTTTCTTCTTTTTTATTATTAGTTAACTGGTCATTAACAATCTTGCCATCTTTTATTTCTTGTATTAATGCCATCTTTACTCCTTTCTAAGCCATGAGATTAACTGAATTACCATGGTCTTTCATTATTTGAGCAACAAGTTTATCTTCTTCTGACATAAGGCCTTGCAAATCATCAAGATTATTAAGATTAATACTTGTTCTTTTTGCTCTGTTAGAAGCCTGCTCTTCTTGTCTTCTACCTTCTTCTTCTTTACCATGCATTCCTTCTTCAAGATTTCTCTCAAATTCATGGGTACCTACAGAAACTTCAACTGCTTCTACCTTAACTCCTGCCTTGTTAAGACTTTCCTTAAGTGATGCAACTTGATTCTCAAGTGCTTCCTTAACTATTTCATTTTGAGCAATTATTTGAGCTTTTACAGCTCCTTGCTTCTCTGATACATTAAGATAAATCTTTCCAAGTGACTCAGGATTAAGAATCATTTCAAGGCTTGTAACTTCTTTAGTAATATTAATTCTAGCTTGTTCTGATATCTGACTTATAAGTTGCATTGTCTGGAAGCGATTAATAACAGGTTTTGCTTCCGGCATAACTGGTTGTTCATTTTGAACACTTTGTGTTTCAACATTAACATTTGATGCAAATGTTTTGTTACCATCATCATGTCTTGCCATGTTATCAGAATTGTTAGGATTATTTGAATTATTTGTATTAACTTCCTTTTTCGTAAATGTTTCTTCAACAGATTCATCTACATTCTCAGTTGATACCTCTACATCCTTAGTTACATTTGATTCCTTGTTAACAATGATAGGTGTTACATTTTCATCAGATTCAACATTTTCATCTTGAACAGCCACCATTTCTTCTGGAATAACTACTTTGTTAGCATCATTAACAACATCAGTTACTGTGTCATCTAATTTAGTATTAGCAGCTACCTCTGGAGTTTGCTCTGCAACATTTTGAATAACCTGATTAAAGTTATTGTTATCTGATGCAACCTCCTTAATCACTGGTGCTTCAAGACCTGTCTCTTCAAGAACCTGACTTGCTAAGTCTCTAACTGTAGATAAAGCATTGGATAAATCTTCATCGAGTACAAGTGATACACTATCTTTTACATCAGTAACTTCAACCATAAGCTCTGTTACAGCTTTTGGATTTAACAAATCCGCAAATGTAACTTCTAAAGTCGTCATTGCATTTTGTAATTCATCTTCAGAGATATTGAGTGCATCTTCAAGAACCTTTGTAACTTCCGCTGCGAAGTTATTAAGAACTTCATTAACTACTTCCATCACTTCTTCTGGGATCTCTTCTATAACATTTACAGAAGTATTATCCAAAACAGGTTCCTCTTTAACTTGTGAATCTGAAACTTTAGTATCCTTTGTTTTAACATCCTTTTGTTCTTTTGTGTCTGTCTTGTCAACTTTAGAATCTTGAGCTTTGTTCTCTTTAGTAGTTTTACTAACTTTAGAAGACTCTGTATCATTTGATTTACTATCTGATACATTATTTTGACTAGTTTTAACATCTGTTTTGTTTTCTGAATTATTAACATTCTTGCTCATAACATCAATAAAACTTGCAGAGTTCTCTTTGTCTCCTACAGACATCTTAGGATTAACCATTAAGTTAGGACCAATGTTAGCAACATTTCCACTCGTCATACAATTCCTCCTTTCCATATTTAGTTTTATTTATAACGAATCCTTTAAAGGACTTGTTATCCTACCTAGGCTCCATAATCCTTGTAACTTGAGCTGCTGTATCAGCATTCATGGCTCCTAGAATCTTACCTCTCGATGCAGCATCCATAGCCCAAAGAATTTTGCCCACCAAAGCAAGATTATCAGTCATAGTATCAAATATTCCAGCTGCTTGTGCCGGTTTCATACTTGCATATGTCGAAGCATATTGCTTGATCTGTTCATCCTGAGTTGTCTGACTAACAACCTGCTTATAAATAGCCTCAGCATTCTGAGGCTGTATTGACTCATAGTATTTCTTATATTCTTTTATATCGGGCGCTTTATCTGAAAAAACAACCTCTTGATAGAATTTTTCTTTTTCTTCTTCGAATTTTTTTTGATTTTCTTTATAAGTCTTAAGTTCAATAGCCTGAGCCTCAAGTTCTGCAAGATGAGCACTGTCTACTCCGCCTGATGATTTTGCAGCAGCAAGTTCAGCTTCTAACTCCTTAATTCGCTTTACTGCATCATCAACAGTTACAAATGTATATTGCGCATCTTCTTTTGCGTACTTATCTTCTTTTACCTCAGGAAGAATCTTGTTGACAACAGGCACATTCTTAAGAACAGGATATAGAACAGTAGATCCAAATCCACCAACATCCATCTTAATTAAGAGACCAAGAATAACAAGCCATATAAGAGCAATCAAAATAGCGACAAATATAACTAAGCCTTTACCAGAGCCTTCGTCTTCTTCATCCTCTTCTTCTCCATCTTTTCCTTTTTTCTTTTTATTTTCTTTTTCTTTCTTCTTTTGAGCCTTCTTTTCAGCCCTTGCTTTCTTCTTCTCTTCTTTATCAGCCATTAGTTTTCTCCATCTTCATCCGGTTTGTATGTATAACTAACTAACTCATCTGTTATCTTGTTTTCTTCAGCATTAAGCTCCTGCTTAAATTCATCAAATGCTTTTTCTTTAAGGTTCTCATGAGTCTTTCTGTCTTTCATAACTTCATCAAGTCTCTTCCTTGCCTCTTCAACCTTCTTTTCCGCCATATGGACATTAACCATTTGTTCTCTAACAAGAACTTTCATGGTCTCAATTGCTTCTTTAATTCTTCTTATCTCTTTAAAGTCTAATTCTCCAGAGGTTGCCTCCTTCAAATCATGCTCGTATCCTGCACTTCTAATCATAAGATTAGTAAGTTTGTCCTGTTCTTCTGAAAGCGCAGCATTAGCCTGACTATATGCAATTTTTTCCTGGCTTTCTATTTTCTCTTTGATATCAAGGATATTCTGCATCCTATAACGAAACTTAGCCATCTATCAATCCTTAAATAGTTCTTCTAATGTCTCAATTTCATCTTCGAATTCATACTTGGTATGAGTCTCTTGCATCAGAAAATCATTTACTTTGTCAATTTTCTCAATAGCAAAGTCAATATTCTTATTAGAGCCATTCTTATATGCTCCAATATTAATTAAATCCTCTGCCTCTCTGTAAGTAGCAAGAACATTTTTCATCATACCAGCAGCCTTCTTATGATCCCTGTCAGCTATAGCAGACATAACACGGGAAATACTTTGAAGTACATCTATGGCTGGATAATGATTTCTCTGAGCCAATCTTCTATCCAACATAATATGGCCATCAAGAATAGATCTTGCTGTATCAGTTATAGGTTCATTAAAGTCATCACCATCTACAAGTACAGTATATAAACCGGTAATTGAGCCTTTATCGGAATTTCCAGCACGTTCTAATAGTCTTGGCATCTCTGAATAAACTGATGGAGGATATCCTCTTGTAACAGGAGGCTCACCTGATGCAAGACCAATCTCTCTTTGAGCCATAGAAAAACGTGTAAGGGAATCCATCATAAGAAGTACGTCTTTACCCTGATCTCTAAAGTATTCCGCAATTGAAGTTGCTGTTTTAGCAGCTTTATTACGAATAAGGGCTGGTTTATCACTAGTTGCTACTACCACAACAGATCTTGCCATACCCTCTTCTCCAAGGTCATTTTCTACGAATTCTCTTACTTCACGACCACGCTCTCCTATAAGAGCTATAACATTAACTTCCGCTTTAGTATTTCTGGCAAACATACCCATAAGTGTACTTTTACCAACACCAGAACCAGCAAATATTCCTATTCTCTGACCTTTACCAACAGTAATAAGACCATCTACTGCCTTAACTCCAAGAGGCAATACTTCTGATATTATTTCTCTATCCATAGGATCTGGTGGTGCTGCTTCCGCAGGATATTCTTCTTCTAATTCAAGAATACTTCCATCGTCAAGTCTTCCTACACCATCTAATGTATGCCCTAAGAGTTCTTCTCCTACAGGAATAGAAAGGGGCTTACCGGTATTCTCCACCATGCAGCCAACGCCAACACCTTCTACACTATCAAAAGGCATAAGAAGAAGGCTTTTATCTCTAAAGCCTACTACCTCTGCCTTTATTCTTTTACCATCTTCTGCAATTATCTCACATAAATCATTAAGCTTGGCATCAGGTCCTATTGATTCAATAGTTAACCCAACTATCTTAGAAACCTTACCAAGACTATCAAAATACGTATTATCTAAAAGCGTATAATATTTGTTAGTATCAATCATAAACCACCAATATTCTATATAGAAAGCGCCTTAAGATCCTTAATGAAATTATCAAGTTCAGTACTGATACTACAATCTATGATTCCACCGTCGCATTCTATAATACATTTATCATCTTCAAGAAGCGGATCCATAATAACGTCAAGTTGAACTCCTTCTCCAACTTTCTCCTGGAGCATATCTTTATTATCATTAAGATAATCTCTATTACGCTCATTAACTCTGATAAGGAGTGTCTTACTACTTTCTACATTAGTTATAGCATTCTCGCACAGATGAAGAAGGATTTCTTTCTTGTCGCCAAATTCAATCATGAACACTTTGCTCATAATGTCGCACACAACATCAAGAACCTCTTTCTCCATTTCAACTTCTTTATCAATATATTCCTGACGAATTTGCTCTATCTTAGCTTCCATGTCAGCCTTTGCCGCATCAAGGTCATTCTGAGCCATTGCCTGCCCCATGTCATATCCATTCTTCTGACCTTCTTTAATTGCTTGCTCCTTCATAGACTCTGCCGATTCAGTTGCTTTAGCAATTATTTCATCTGCTCTTGCACTTGCTTCTGCTAAGATATTATCTGCCTCTTCCTGAGCTTTCTCCACAAGGTCATTGGGAATTACCTCTACTGGAGGAGGCGTCTCTCCTTCTCCTTCGCCAAAATCCTGAAAAATAGCAGACATGTCATTATTCTCTTGTTCATATTCCTCCCTTTCTTCAGGAGTCATATTATCTAGTCGCTCTTGTTCTTTCTTTCGACGAAGTTCTTCTTCTTTTCTCTGAAATTCCTGAATCTTCTCTTCCACAAGGCTATTAGAATCTATTTCTCTATTTGTCCCACTTTCATTTTCAAAAAGCGTGAAGAAAGGTTTTAATACTTTTTCATTAGACAACTAAATCGTCACCTCCGCCACGAGATACAACAATATCACCTTGATCTTCAAGTTTTCTGATAATACCAACAATAATCTGTTGTGATTCTTCTACGTCCTTCATACGAACAGGACCCATGTATTCCATATCTTCCTTAACCATAGTAGCAAGACGTGATGACATATTACGGAAGATACAATTCTGAACTTCCTCATTAGCACCTTTAAGAGCTTTAGCAAGTTCACCATTGTCAACGTCACGAAGTACTCTCTGAATTGCTCTATCGTCAAGAAGCAAGATATCTTCGAATACGAACATTTTCTTACGAATCTCTTCAGCAAGTTCTGGCTCTTCAATCTCAAGAGCCTCCATAATTCTCTTCTCAGTTCCTCTATCAACTGCATTAAGTATTGATACAATGGCATCAACACCACCAGCGATAGTGTAATCCTGATTGATAAGAGATGATAATTTACGTTCTAATACTTTCTCAACTTCTTTAATAATCTCAGGAGAAGTTCTATCCATTAGGGCAATTCTTCTTGCAACATCAGCCTGCATCTCGGGACTTAGAGCACTAAGAATCATAGAAGACTGAGTTGGTGCAAGATAAGATAGAATCATAGCAATAGTTTGTGGATGCTCATCCTGAATAAAGTTAAGCACTTGCGATGGCTCAGTCTTACGAATAAATTCGAAAGGTCTAACTTGAAGTGACGCAGTAAGCTTAGTAATTACATCATGAGCTTTATCATCACCAAGAGCTTTCTCTAATAATTCTTTGGCATATCCGATACCACCTTCAGCAATGTATTGCTGAGCAAGACACACTTGATAGAATTCATCTATAACTTCATCCTTGACTTCTGGAGATATACTTCTAGTATTGGCAATCTCTAAAGTCAATTCTTCAATTTCTTCTTCTTTTAGGTGTTTAAATATATCAGCTGATTTCTCAGGTCCAAGAGAAATGAGAAGTATAGCTGCCTTCTGTACACCGCTTAATTCCTCAGTTGCCATTTCTATCCCCAATCGTCGTTAAGCCAATTACGAAGTAGTGTTGCTACCGCTTCTGGCCTTTCATCTACAAACTTTTCAATAAGAAGTCTAGCTTCTGACTTCTCATTATATCCAATATCTTCCAGTTCTTCTTCTTGGTTAGATATTAGTTCCTCAATAGTAAGCTCTTCCTCGACTTCTTCTTCCTTATTCTTTCTAAGAGTTCTAAATACTACGAAAGCAAGAAGTGCAAAGATTAGAACTGCAAGTACAATTTCAATAATTGTTCTAAGGTCTAATCCTATTCCAGATGATGGCTGGAACATTGGAACATTGTACGCTGTCATTGATATATTATCTTCAGCAATTCCTGTAGCACGAGCGACACTTTGAATCATTTCATCATCAACATCAGCCCTTTGAATATCACTATTCTCAGCTTCAAATTCTTCAAATGTCTGATCGTCAAGTTCGCCACGCTTCTTCATGTCATCTTCATTATATATGACGAATCTCTTAGCCACAACTGAAATAGATGAATTCTCTAAATCAACAGCTCCTACTTCCTTATCAGTTGTAGTTATCTTCTCACTAGGAAGATAATCTTCTGTAACATCAGAAGTAGTAGAACGACTCACACCATTATCTTGTATTACATAAGTTGTATCGTTATCATTATTATCAGTACCTGGTACTCCACCAACACCAGATTCTGATTCTGAGTTGGATTCAGATCTAGAATCAAGATATCCTTGAGTCTGACCATCATTAAGATAATAATTATAATCAACTTCATTGACTTTATCAAAGCTCATACTAAGGTTAGGTGCAACCTTAACATCATCATACATTTGTGAGCCAAGAAGAACATCTTTAACTCTCTTAGAAACAGCGGCGGCTGCTTTCTCTTTCGCGCTAAGATTAGAAGATGCCGTTCCTGCACCTGATGCCGAATCGCCTCCAGAGAATAGCACGTTTCCATCAGAATCTAAGATAACAATATTGTCAGTAGTCTTGTTACCTAGTCCTGTAGCAATATATTGCGCAATACCAGCTGCAGTATCTTCTTCCATTTTCTCTCCACCCTTTAAGTGAAGAATTACATTGGCATACCCTTCTTCTTTCTTAGAACTCATTGTACCATCGTTCTCTGGAATATTAAGAGTAACTTCCGCCTTCTCAACACTATTAAGTGCAGATAAATCCTTTGCAAATTTTTCTTCTAAATATAATTTGTATTTCTTCTCTTTATCAGCCTCTGTAGTACTAAAACTTCCATCAATAACATCATTAATACTATATCCCTTAGAAGGAATGCTATTAGTACCAAGAAGAATGTTAGCATTAGCTTCATCTTCAGACTTTACAGAATAAGTCATTCCATCTTGAGACGTCTGATATTCTATATTCTCACCATCTAATAACTCCTTAATCTTAGAAGCCTGCTCAGCACTTGTGGCTGTAGCAAGTGTAATCCAAGTTGGGCGAGTAACTACATACGCCAAAATAACCAGTGCAATTATGACTATAGCCACTGCACTGATTATAATAGCTTTTTGCTTAGTTGTGAATTTCAACCACCATTCTTTTATTCGATTTAAAATGTTTTGTATTGCTTCTGGCATGATATTTCCCCTAACTAATTATCATGTTACATCTGCATATTCATTATCTCTTTATATGCGTCTAAAAACTTATCTCTAACTGCTACTGTATATTGAAGTGCAACTGTAGCCTTCTGTTCAGCCACTAGCAAATCGTGTGTATTATCAGACTCCCCTAGGGCGAATTTGATTTCTTCGGCTGAAGCCTTATTCTGTAAAGTATTAGTCTCTCCAACCATACCCATTACAGAATTAAGTACACTATCAAATGAATTACCTGCTTTGTTATTCTTATCAACAACTGAATTGGTTCCATAACCTGCAGCAGGAACATTGGTAGTCTTATACATTGCATTAATATTATTTACATCCATATCAAGCTCCTAATATATGAATTATTATTGACCAATCTTAAGACCATTAAGCGCCATATTCTTAACAGCATCAAAGGCAGTTACGTTAGCTTCATAAGCTCTACTACTATCAATTAAGTTTGTCATCTCTGTAACTGTGTTAACATTCGGATATGATACATATCCATTTTCATCAGCGTCTGGATGAGAAGGATCATATTCCATGATGTAATCTGTTGTTGTATCTTCAGAAACTCTTACAACCTTAACTCCATCACCTCTAAATTCTGTGGCCCTCTTCATGGCATCAGAAAATGTAGGCGAAGTATTCTTCTCTTCGAATGTAACAATCTTTCTACGATAAGGTCTTCCGTCCTCAGTCCTAGTGGTATTGACATTAGCAATATTCTCAGCAATTGTATCCATACGAAAACGCTGAGCAGTCATACCTGATGCTGCAATATCAAAGGATTGAAATAAAGCCATACAAATACCTCCTTAATATTCTACTTAGCCACCGCTTTAAAGCGAGAAAACTCTTGCGAAATACTTTCTGTAAGGGCTTGGTATTTTATTTGCTCTGATGCAAGTTCCACGTTTTCTGTGTCTACATCAACATTATTGCCGTCTAATCTGTATGAATAGCCTGCATAATCAGTAAAAACTTTAGGTTGCAAACTAGCTACATCAAGATTAGTTACTGCACCATGAAGATTGTTAGCCTTAGTTCTTTTTATTGCCTGCTCTAAAGTTGTATCAAATTCAACATCTTGTCTCTTATATCCTGGAGTATCAACATTTGCAAGATTATGAGCAATTGTTTTTTCTCTCATCCAACTCGCGTCTGCCGCCTTATCTAGGATATTGACGTAATCAAAAGCATTCGAATTAAACATAGGCTCCTCCAATCAGGAAATTATTTCCCACTCTCCTTTACATTATTATATAGAATATTTCGCAAAATACAAGACTTTTTTGCATATATTGTGTTTGCATCTAATAAAAAGCACAACATATATCCTTATGTTAGGGGATTAACAAGAAAATAAAATGTACATTTTATATATAAAAACACAAAAAGGACTTTAAAAAAGTCCTTTTTTGCAAATCTATTTTCTTCCATGAAAACAAAATCTTATATTCACTTATTATTTATATCGGCAAGTTCTTCAAAAACTAAATCATTAATTACACGAATATAAGTACCTTTCATTCCAGAGGATTTCGTCTCTATTACTCCAGCACTCTCAAATTTCCTTAATGCATTAACAATTACAGACCTTGTTATTCCCACTCTATCTGCTATCTTAGAAGCAACAAGTAATCCTTCTTTGCCATCTAATTCATCAAAAATATGCTTAATTGCATCTAGTTCTGAATAAGAAAGTGTACTAATAGCGGATTCAACAATCTGTTTGTTACGAACCTCTTCATCATGTTCATCATTAACAGCTCTCATCATCTCAAGCCCAACTACTGTTGTTCCGTATTCGCTTAGAATAATATCATCAATATCATAGGGCTTATCATATCTGTATACAAACAATGTACCAAGTCTCTCTCCGGCAATATATATAGGTGAAATAATCGCACAATAATCATCGCAAGACTTATCATCAAAGCCAAGGGTTGCCAGATTCACATTTTCCTTAGTAGAAAGGATGCTTAGAAGTCTCTCATTGAGCATTGGATCAAGAAACTCTCCAATCTCATCAACTATAAGATCAGATATTACAGATAGATCATTTTCATTTCTACTATGACTTATTCCTAGAACCTTTCCCTTCTTGCTAATAACAATTACTCCAGATTCAAGTATTTCCCTTAGGACTTTACATATATCATTAAATACTACCTTTGTGGAATTATTATTATGAAGAAGATTACCAATCTTTCTTGTTTTATCTAATAACTGAACACTCATTTTATATTATTTATTCTCCTCGAAATCACACAAATAACCACATTCTTCATTTTGGCATAACAATTTCTTACCTTTAACAACCATATATCCATTACATTTTGGACATTTCTTAGATACTGGTCTATTCCAATTCATAAAATCACAATCAGGATATCCTTCGCATCCGTAGTATGTTCTACCCTTCTTAGTCTTACATACAATAATGTCTTTGCCACATTTTGGACATTCCACACCAATTTTTTCAAGATATGGCTTAGTATTACGACATTCAGGGAATCCTGGGCAAGCAAGGAATTTACCGAATTTACCGTATTTAATCACCATGTTACGTCCGCATTCCTCGCAGATCACATCTGTCTCTTCATCAAGTATTGTTACTTTCTCTAATTTATCTAATGCATCCTTAACTTCACTGTTAAGTCTAGGATAAATATCTCTTAGTATCTTCTTCCAAGACATTTCTCCATCTTCAACTTCATCTAATTCTTCTTCAAGTCTTGCAGTAAACTTCTCGTCAACTATTTCAGGAAATGCCTTAGTCATTAGGTCATTAACTATATCACCCATCTCTGTGACAAAGATATTTCTTCCTTCTTTACCAATATATCTTCTCTTAAGAAGTGTTGAAATAATAGGTGAATATGTACTAGGACGTCCAATCCCTAATTCTTCTAATGTCTTAACAATGGAAGCTTCTGTAAAATGCGCTGGTGGTTGCGTAAAATGTTGTTTCTCATTAAGCTCTATAAGTTCAAGCTTATCACCAACTTTAAGTGAATCAAGCTTCTGATTTTGCTTTTCTTCTTCATCAAGATCTTTGTATACAGATAAGAATCCTTCAAATGAGACTTTCTGTGCAGAAGTTGTAAAAACATAATCTTTAGCAGCAATCCTTACTTTAACTACATCATACACGGCATTTGTCATCTGACTTGCAACAAACCTTTTCCAAATAAGCTGGTAAAGCTTAAATTGAGCTGCATTTAATGAACTCTTAACCATAGAAGGTGTAAGTGTAACATCAGCAGGTCTTATGGCTTCATGAGCATCTTGTATCTTGCCCTTGTTTTTATTACCACCTGTGTAATTACCTGCATATTCTTTACCATATTCATCTTCTATAAATTGCTTACAAGAAGCCTTAGCCTCATCAGATATTCTAATAGAATCTGTTCTCAGATAAGTAATTAAACCAACAGTACCAATCTTCTTAATATTAATTCCTTCATACAATTGCTGTGCAATATTCATAGTTCTTGATATGGAGAAATTAAGTTGTTTTGATGCCTCTTGTTGCATTGTTGATGTTGTGAAAGGAAGTGGTGTTTTCTTTTCACGTTTTGAATTATTAATACTTTCAACTACATATTCTGCACCATCAAGCTTCTTACAGATGTCATCTAATTCTTTCTTACCATCAATATCAAGTTTTGAATTTTTATCTCCATAGAATGAGGCTTCGATGTTGTTCTTTTTATTCTTAAGATTAACGTCTAAAGTATAATATTCTCTTGGAATAAACTCAGATATTTCCTTTTCCCTCTGGCATATTATATTAAGAGCGGCAGACTGTACTCTACCTGCACTAAGGCCTCTTTTTACTTTATCCCAAAGTACTGGACTAATCTCATATCCCACAACTCTGTCTAATACTCTTCTTGCCTGTTGCGCATCTACTAAGTCCATATCAATTTCACGAGGAGACTTAAGAGCATCCTTGACCGCCTTCTTAGTAATTTCATTAAAACTGATTCTTCTAGTATTCTTCTCATCAAGATTAAGAGCACTTATAAGGTGCCATGATATAGCCTCACCCTCACGGTCAGGATCAGTTGCGAGATATATCTTGTCAGCTTTCTTGGCCTCTTTTCTTAATGCTGCTAGTAATTCACCTTTACCTCTTATTGTAATATATTTAGGTTCAAAATCATTATCTACATCAACTCCAAGTGCACTTTTAGGTAAGTCTCTAACATGTCCATTAGAAGCAACTACTTCATAGTTTTTTCCTAGAAACTTCTTAATAGTATTCACTTTAGTTGGTGACTCAACAATTACAAGATTCTTAGCCATTATTATTCTCCTAGATATTACTTTATCCTAACGTATTGATTAACAAATGCTTCCTTTATAATCTTCTTTTCACACAGATTCATAAGAGAGTTTAGTACACTTATCATTTCAAGGTTAGTTTCTTTAATAACCTCTTCAATATTTTTAGGATAGAAATCTAGACAACTATACACCAACAAATCTTCTTTTTCAAGGGAAAAATTCTGACAATTTATTTCCTGCGATGTATATAAAGTGTTAATTTGCACTTCATCTAAGGCATTTACAAAGTCATCTACAGAAGTAATTATACCAGCTCCCTGTTCAATTAATTTATTACATCCAGTCGATAAATTATCTGTTATTCTTCCAGGAAGAGCATATATATCTTTGCCTTGTTCAAGAGCATAATCTGCAGTTATTAAAGAGCCACTTTTTTCTTTTGCTTCAACAATTACTACTTGATTACTTAAAGCTGATATTATTCTGTTACGAGTTGGAAAATTATAACTTATCGGCTTAGTCTCTGGATAGAATTCTGAAATAATTGCCCCCTTCTTTTTTATTTCAACATAAGTATTAATATTATTTCGTGGATAACATATATCTACGCCACATCCAAGGATCGCAACTGTAATTCCACCTTCATTAAGAGCTCCTATATGTGCTGCATTATCAACACCAAGCGCCATACCACTTACAACAATATATCCACGTCTTGAAAGCATTTCTGCTAATCTAGTGGCAGCGAACCTTCCGTACTCTGAACATCTTCTTGCTCCTACAATAGATACGCATTTATCGAAACTTTCTGGCATTTCTCCTACACAAAAAAGCGCATAGGGAGCATTCTGAATATTCTTTAATTTCGCGGGATAATTATCCATTATTCTTGTAATAAGCCTCTGTTCATAGCTTTTGAACTTGTTATACAAATCAATAACATCACACTTTTCTCTATCATTAATAATTCTATCTGCTATACTTTCATCAATCATATTAGTTTCTAGAAGCTGACTCTTACTTGCATTGTATATATTTCTTGAATCTTTCATACAATCAGATAATCTATTCTTAGAAGTATTAGTTATATCTAGTTTAGAAAACCACAATTCGTATTTTAATAAATCTTCATCCATACAATTCTCCTATAAACAATTCTCAAAATATTTCTTATCAAGTCCACGATACATAAGAGATTCCTTTAAATGAATAACACTTATCCTATCTTCATTAGACATATCAGCAATTGTTCTTGCCACCCTAAGAATCTTATAATATGTTCTACCAGTAAGAGAATATTTATCATATATGTTCTCCATAAACTTCGTCTCAGAATCGCCTAAAGCACAATATTTCTCTACATCACTAGATGGAATATCACTATTGTAATTATAAGGTTCATTAATAAATCTTTCTTTCTGAATAATATGAGTATTAACCACTCTGTCTCTTATAACTTTAGATGATTCATTTTCTCCTTTAGTTACTATATCCTCGTACTTAACAGTTGAGGCTTCAGCGCACATATCAATTCTATCTAGCAAAGGCTGTGAGAGTTTATTATAGTATCTTTTAATAGAATTACGGTCACATCTACATTTGTTTAAATCGGGATAATAACCACATGAACATGGATTCATAGCAGCAACAAGCATGAAATTAGCTGGATAAGTGTATTTTCCAGATGCTCGTGATATGCTTATCTCTTTGTCTTCCATAGGTTGTCTAAGAAGTTCTAATGTGGATTTCTTGAATTCAGTTAATTCATCAAGAAATAATACCCCATTATGAGCAAGAGATATTTCTCCAGGCATTACTATATTACCTCCACCAACAAGCCCCTGGGGACTAATGGTATGATGAGGACTTCGAAATGGTCTTTCGTTTATTAACTTAGGATTATCTTTAAAACTTCCACTTACACTGGCTATTTTAGAACTTACAATACACTCTTTTTTAGTCATTTCAGGAAGAATTGTAGGAATGGTTTTGGCAATAAGTGTCTTACCTGCACCAGGCGGACCAATCATAAGAAAATTATGCATACCTGATACTGCTATTTCACACGCTCTTCTCAAAACCTTCTGACCATTTATATAAGAAAAATCATGAGTTAATGACAAAGGATCATCTTGTTCTTTTGGCATATCCGCTTCATATACAGGCATATCACCTATATTAAGATAATTAATAACATCTAGAAGATGCTTAACCGGAATAATCTTAATTCCCGATGCAAGAAATGCTTCATTTCTATTGTCATATGGAACAATACATTCAGATATATTATTACTTACTGCATCTAATAGAATAGGCAATACTCCATTAACCGGATTAATCTGTCCAGATAATCCCAATTCCCCTATCATCATAATCTTTCTATCATCTTCATAATCAATTACAGACATTGCTTTAAGTATTGCTATTGCCAGTGGCAAATCAAATCCACAGCCCTGCTTTTTTATTGAGGCCGGATATATGTTAATTGTTATTCTTTTTGGTGGTAATTCAAAGCCACAGTTCTTTAGTGCAGTCCTAACCCTCTCTTTTGCCTCTTTTACTTCAGCAGAAAGAAAGCCTACCATCTCAAAATAGGGCATACCTGAACTTACATCAGCTTCAACTGTAACAAGTGTGGATGTGATTCCCTTAAGAATTGCTGTATTAATACAACTATACATTTTGTATTGGAAATCCAAAGAAAAATTTATAAAACATTTTGAATTAAGATGAAAATATACTAACATATAATATGTCATTTGACTATAATTTTTTATAAAGGATAAAGAGATGATTAGAAGAATCAATTATAAATTAGAATCAGACTATAACTCCATAAACGCCTTTCTAAAAGATAAAAGCTATCCTAAAGCAGCATTTGTATATCTAAGAAACACTAAGGATACAGCATTAATCAATGGTATATCTGAGAAATTATATAAACCACTAAAAAAGGGAGATATATTAACAATAATTATAAATGAAGAAAAAACATCTGATATAGAGGCAGTAAAACCTGATTTTGACATTAAATCAATTATTATATATGAAGATGAAGACATACTAATCGTTAACAAACCTAGCAAGATGTCTATTCATCCTTCTATTAATCATTACAATGATACACTGGCAAATTATATATGCCATTACTATACTTCCCAGGGCGTAGATTTTGTATTTCGATGCATAAACAGACTTGATAAAAACACAAGCGGTCTTACAATAATTGCTAAAAATATCCTAAGTTCTGCATTACTACAAAGACAAGTAAAAGAAAAGACTTTGCAGCGAACATATCTGGCAATATGCGAAGGACATATTAAGGAAAGAGGAACTATCGACGCTCCAATTGGAAGAATTAATGATTCTATTATTACTAGACAAGTAGATTATGAAAATGGCAAATCTGCAATAACACATTTTAAAAGAATAAAAGAAAAGGATTCATATTCATTAATAGAATTACAACTAGAAACAGGCAGAACACATCAAATAAGAGTACACCTTAAGCATATTAATCACCCTATAATTGGTGATGACTTATATAACCCTAATTACAAAGACATAACAAGGCATGCTCTTCACTCTTACAAATTAGATTTTATCCATCCTATAACAAATAAAAAAATGTCTATTACAGCGCCACTTCCAGAAGATATGGCATCTATAATAGACATATAGTTTATCTAATCATTTCAGTAAGTCCGACTTTCTTCATTGCTTTTCTAAGTGTCTTATTGGCAAAGTACGCCGCTTTCTCATCATTCTCTTTTATACATTTTTCAATATAAGCTTTATCTTTGAGAAGGCGGTTGTATTCCTCCTGAATTGGTGCAAGTTCATTTGCCACAGCTTCTCCTACAGCAAGCTTAAAATCACCATATCCTTTACCTTCAAATTCTTTCTCAATGTCTTCTATTGATTTCTTAGAAACGCAACGATAAATATCAATTAGATTACTAACTCCCGGTTTATTCTCTACATCATATCTTATAGTTGCATCTGAGTCTGTTACAGCTTTTTTGAATTTCCTAATAATTGTATCCTTATCATCAACTAAAAGAATTGTAGCGTTAACATTTTCATCTGATTTAGACATCTTCTTAGTAGGATCTTGAAGTGACATTATCTTAGCACCACTCTTACCAATATATCCTTCTGGAATCTTGAATACATTGCCATAGATATTATTAAATCTTTCTGCAATATCTCTAGTTAATTCTAGATGTTGCATCTGATCTTTACCAACTGGCACAACATCAGTCTGATATAGCAAGATATCTGCCGCCATTAGAACAGGATAAGTATATAATCCTGCGTTGATATTATCAGAATGCTTCTGGGATTTATCTTTGAACTGTGTCATTCTATTAAGCTCACCCATATAAGTAAAGCAATCAAGTATCCATGCAAGCTGGGCGTGTGCTGGCACATGAGATTGATAATATACACAATTCACTTCTGGATTAAGACCTGCCGCTACATATAAGGCATATAGTTTTCTGGCATTTTGTCTAAATTCAGTAGGATTTTGTCTAACTGTAAGAGAATGTAAATCCATTACCCCAAAAAAACAATCATATTCTTCATTTAAATTAACCCAGTTCTTTAATGCACCTAGATAGTTGCCTAAAGTTAGAGCATTTGTTGCCTGCATTCCTGAATATAATATTTTCTTTTCTTCACTCATTTTTCTATCTTCCTTAATCATTTAATATTATTTGTTTTATCAATAATCTCAATCTATCTTATTCATTAATGATAAAATTTTATCTTTAATATACTTAACTCTTTTTACTTTCTTATCTGTATGAAGAATTCTTGTTCTAATAAGTTCATTAGTTGCCTCTTCCCCGTTATCAGCCAGGTATTTAAGTAACATAACAAGAAGCTTCTCTGTATCTTCGTGCATCATGTACCTGTTCTTACCCTTTTCATAATACAATAGTGCACTTTTATCTGTATATTCAACCTTCTGATAATTCTTACTGGCACTTACTCTGTCAACATACATTTCAACAACATAGCGAACCGGCATCTTATTTCCTTCAATAGGATGACCTTCTTTCAAAGTATAATCAATCCAATACTCAAAGTGATGCTTATTTCTTCCCTTATGATGAAGCCAGGCTGCTGAATAGCCCCTTTTCCTTCTTTCTGTATTATTAGGGCTCTCTGTACCTTTATAATAGATAGCACCTGGAATAAACTCTATGGGATTATATTTAGACAAATCGTGTAGTAATCCCTGTTTATAAAGTCCAACTTCAAAACACCCTTTCATAACAAGATGTCTATGTCTTGTAATTGTCTTGTAGTGTCTTATTGGATGAAACATATTCTCTCCTTTCTCTATGCAATTACATAATCCCTAATAATAATTATTACAACAAACTGCAAGGGATAGATAATATAGAATAACCATTTTAACTTCTTGCTACTAACCCCCTGCTCTCCGTTATATAAATAAATTAACGGAAGGGATAATAACACAAATAAAGCATTTACCATACCATATGCAATTAAATATATTATAAATGCAGCAAATGAAAATAGTGGGAAATATTCTCTAATATAATACATTATCACAATAAACAATACCCCAACATATTTATAGCTAAATCCTGCAAAATACGCAATAACACAAGCCACTATAACAATGGCTATCTGGCAATATATGGTAATGTCTTTATCTTTGATAACATATTCTTTATCAATAAGGTATAAAACCAGAAGCCCTAATAATAATACAAAGAAAATATTTTGACTATATGGATATATTATTCGATTAAAAAGGCAATAATCATATGGTATCTCAGATATAATTGCGAAGATTCCAAGTCGCAGAAAATATTTCCAGATATTAGACGTGTGCCTATAGCCCTCACAAATTAGAAATGCAAACAACGGAAAACTAATTCTTCCAATCCATCTAATAATAGAATACTCTGGGAAGAAAACAAGTCCTACATGATCAATAAGCATTGTTATTACAGCAATCCATTTTAATACAGAAGCATTTATTATTCTGTTATTACTCATTTTCTGCCTCTACGCTTCTTTTTATCTAGAATCTCTATACTATCATTAGTAATCTTGGTTTCTTTCCCCACAAGTATTGTTATTGAACCGCCGGGAACCTTAATATAATGCTGTGATTTGATATATTTTAATTCTCCAAAATTATCAAAAGAATTACATGCCACATACCACTTCTTATTACCACTCATCCTTGGAAGGGCAAACTTCTCTTCATCATAATGGAAATTATAACATATAAGAATATCATCCTTATTATCCGAACATGAGTATTCACCAGCATAAAGAACACCAAGGGCCTTCTTCTCATCACCTATACCCATCATCCAAGGTTCTCTGCCATGATAAGACAAGTCAGGTATTCCTGTGTGATGATAATCATTCATATGCATAGGATCTTCTAATCTAATAATTGGATTGTCTTTTCTAAACCTAATCATAGTTTTAGTAAATTCCCTTATTTCAGTAGCGAATTTATTCTTAGGAAAGTCGACCCAGCCTATTTCATTATCTTGGCAATACACATTGTTGTTACCGCCTTGAGAATTACCTACTTCGTCTCCAGCAAGAATAAGTGGTATTGCCTGTCCAAGCATAACCGCACAAATTGCAGTCTTTATGTTATTAAGTCTAATCTGATTAATTGCTTTATTGCTAGTCTTACCTTCAATACCATAATTATTACTACAGTTGTAATTATTACCGTCTCTATTCTGTTCCCCATTATCTTCATTATGCTTCTCACCATAAGAAAATGAATCAAACAGAGTAAATCCATAACTATTAGCAGCATAATTTACAAAACCATACTTCTCATTCTGTCTCTTAGAATTATTGGCCAGTTCAGATATATAGCCATCAAAATGATTCTGCAATTGACGAAGAGCATAGAGGAATTCATCATTACATACAAATAAATGTTTATTGTCTTTCTCACTATCTAGTACTTCAAATGGATACTCATGGTAGAATAATTTGGTATCAGCAAGATATGGACTTTTAACCATCCTCTTAATTGGCAAATCATTTCCAAGTATATGAAGACCATCCACATTATACACTTTTGCCCAATATATAAGAGAATTAATCATTACTTCTTCGCATATGTATTTGTTAAATGCGATTTCCATAATAACCTCAAGACCTCTAGCGTGAATCTCGTCAATCATCTGCTTCATATTATATGAGGCATTGTCGCCTCCAAAATAAGATGCTTTTGGCGCAAAATAATGACCTTTCTCATATCCCCAGTAATTAACTTTACCAGTATCTGTTATAACAGTTTCTGCTTGAAAATGTTCATTAAGAACAGTACTTTCAACAATTCCCATTTCCTCAAATTCATATAAGGGCTGAAATTCAATTGAAGTAACTCCCAAATCTTCAATTTCATCAAGACACTTTAAGAAGCCCTTATAATTACCTTTATCCCACCTGTTAAGTCCATGCTTCATTGTATAGCCTCTCATATGAAGCTTATACATAATCATATCCTTAGGCGAGATATTCGGTTTCTTATTCTTAAATGTATAGTTATCACAAGAAATAGCAGAATAAACCTTGTAATCACAGTCTTTTCTACTCTTATCGTTCCATACTTCTCTTCCTACTACCCTTGTAGAGTATTCATCCATAGTTTCCTTGCCATCTCTATATATAAGATAGCAAATATCATTAGGATTAAATCCGTGCACACTAATAGAACATACAAGTCCCATCTTATATTCAGAAGTCACTTCTATCTTCGATATCAACTTGTACGTCTTAATATCATATATATTAATATATGACTCTTTTTTTGTTTTTGTCTGGTAGGTAAATGTGATCCAGTCTTTGTGCACCCTTCCACCGAATTCACAAAAATTACCCTGCTGTAATCTCATATCTAGTTCCGCCTCATTTCGTCGTCAGGACTCCGTCGCTTCGCGACACCTCACGACATATTATACCACATCTATTGCTTTTTACTCCATATTAAATTATAATCTTACAAGACTATTAAAAACCGCGAAAAATTAGGAGAAAACCCATGAAAAGCAACAACATTCCAGAGACCGACGATGATGTTATGGTAACAATTGAACTTGATGGTGAAGATTTAGACTGCGAAATCCTAACAATATTCGATATAGACAACCAGGATTACATTGTTCTTATGCCAGTAGATGAAAATGGCGAACCTCTTGATGATACACTTGTGTACATATATAGATACTATGAAAACAACGGTGATTATGCCATTGACAATATACAATCTGACGAAGAATATGAACGTGTTAATAAGAGATTTAATGAATTATTAGAGGAAGTTGAGTAATACTACTTACCCATTTCCTCTATAAACCTTGATGGAAAGAGCCTCTCATTATTCCTACTTTGAATATGGCAAATTGTAAGGTTTTCCTTAGCACGAGTAAGTGCCACATAGAACATTCTTCTCTCTTCTTCTAAATCCTTTTGTGTTTGCGCTTTCTTAGACGGAGTAATTCCCTCATTTACGTCTAAAATGAACACATTATCAAATTCTAATCCCTTTGACGCATGAAATGTATATAAAAACACTCTAGATTTTGATTCATCTTCAGTTTCTTGCTGAAACTTTATTCTATTATTACATTCCTCTAAAAAAGACTTTATATTATTAAATCCCTTGCATAAATTTAGAATTGAATCTAACACCTTCATATAATCATCATATTGTTTTTTGCTATTGGATGTTTCTGCAATGTAATTATCATATCCTATCTTTTTTCTAATATATAGAATAGCTGAACAAGGTCTAAGAGTTTTAATTCTCTCAATGTCACTCCTCATTTCCCTAATTCTTCTTTGCATATATGGCTTGTCCTTGTAAAAAGCGATAATATCTTCAAAAGAAACTTCATCTTTATTAATTGCCATTCTGTTAATATATCTATTAGGTTTATTATATATTCTAAGAAAATCTGTTCTTTTACCATTCCCTAAAGAAATATTAATAAAACTAATTATATCCTTAAATATAAAATGATTATATATATTAGAAACCTTATCTTTAATAAAAAAAGGAACTCCTTTACTAGATAAAGCATTTACCATATTAATATTCTGATTCTTATTTCTAAAAAGAATACCTATACTAGAGTTATTATTACTATTTAGAATTGATTGTATCTCTCTGGCTATCCACTCTGATTCAAGGATACTATCTTTAAATCCAATAACTTTTATATTGCCTTTCTTTTTGCTATTGGCCTCAAGATTTTTCGAAAACCTCATCTCATTACTATTTATCAAAAAGGAAGAAGCATCAACAATTGCTTTATTCGATCTATAATTCTTGCTTAGAATAATCTTTCTACATTCAGGATAAACTATAGGAAATCTCTGCATTATTTCTGGATTAGCACCTCGAAAACCGTAGATTGACTGATCATCATCTCCAACAGCAAATATATTCTTTGTCTTTGCAAGCATTTTAATAATTTCAAATTGAATATCATTCATATCCTGCATTTCATCAATTAGGAGGAACTCAAATCTCTTCTGCCATTTTTGCAAAATTAATGGATTCTCTTTAAAAAGATTAAAAGTAAGATAAAGCATATCATCAAAATCAATCTTGCCAAATTCAGCTTTCATTTCTTTATAGGTTTTATATATCTTTCTAAAAATCAGATTATCAAATCCCTCTGATTCATATTCTTCAACAGTGACAAGGGTGTTATTCAAATAACTAAACTCTTTATATAAACCTTCTATTAATTGTTCGTCAAATTCTATATTCTGGGATTTAATAACTTCTTTAATAAAGTTAATGAGACTTTTTCCTTGTAAGATAGAATCGGAATCAAGATGAGTTTCTTGTTTTAGAATTCTATAGAAAACAGAATGAAAGGTGCCAAAATTAACGAGGCCTGCTTTAGTACTGTTACAGGTATTTATAAAACGACTTTTCATTTCAAGAGCCGCATCTTTTGTAAATGTAATAACAAGAATAGACTCAGGATCAACATTATACACTTCAATAAGTGTCTTAATCCTATTAACTAATACTGTAGTCTTACCACTACCAGGACCCGCAAGTGTAATACATGGGCCCTTATAAAAATTTACAGCTTCTAATTGATTATTATCAAGCATAATTCTCCTTCTTGCTTGACATATAATAATCAATAATTCATTTCCCTCTAAGTGAAGATAATATAACATAACTAAGCATTAACTGCAATAAAAAACCTGCTATCTTACAGATAGCAGGTTTAATTACTAAAAAGTTAGATTTCACTTTCAAGCTTCTTAATTGCATCATTTATTCTTGATATAGATTCTTCTTTGCCAAGAAGTTCCATAAGTTCTGTTGCACCGCCTGGAGTCATCTGTTTTCCTGAAAGTGCTGTTCTAATTGGCCAAAGTACATAGCCATTCTTATATTCATGTTCCTTTGCAAAGGAAACTAACATTTCATATAAAGAATCATTTGTATAATCACTATGTACTTCTAGTACAGGCAATAATTCCTTAAGGACTGATAGTGAACTTTCCGGTGTAGTCTTCATCTTCTTATGACGATACATCTCTATATCATATTCCGGTACAGCATCGAAGAAATCAATATGACCAGGAATATCTGGAAATACTTCTATTCTAGTCTTAACCATATTGGCAATCTTAACTTTGTCAATCGGTCTTGTAATAGTCTTATCAATAAAAGGCTCTGCAATCTTATAGAACTCATCAAAATCCATAGCCTTAATATATTCACTATTCATCCAGCGAAGTTTTGTAATATCAAATACAGCTGGTGACTTAGACATATGATGATAATCGAATACTTTGATTAATTCTTCAAGAGAGAAAATCTCCTGATTATCCTCAGGACTCCATCCAAGGAGTGCAACGAAATTAACTATTGCTTCTGTAAGAAATCCCTGCTCTACCAAATCTTCATAAGAAGAATGACCACTTCTCTTAGAAAGCTTCTCATGATTCTCATTAGTAATAAGTGGACAGTGTACATATACTGGGACATCCCATCCAAAAGCCTCATATAGTCTGTTGTATTTTGGAGATGATGACAGGTACTCATTACCACGAACCACATGGGTAATTCCCATTAGATGATCATCAACAACATTTGCAAAATTATATGTTGGATAACCATCAGACTTAATAAGAATCATATCATCAAGTTCTGCATTATCTACAGTAATCTCACCATATATCTCATCATCAAATGTTGTTGTGCCAGTACGCGGATTATTCTGTCTTATTACATAAGGAATACCAGCATCAAGATTTGCCTGTACTTCTTCTTTAGATAATCCCAGGCAATGCTTATCATATATTGATATTTCTTTGCCATCAAGATTCTGCTTAATAGACTCTAATCTCTCAGGAGTACAGAAACAATAATATGCTTCACCTTTCTCTATTAATTTCTTGGCATATTCTAGATAGATACCCTGCTCTTGTCTCTTAGACTGAACATAAGGTCCTACTCCACCATCTTTATCTGGACCTTCATCATGAAGTAAGCCCGTTGCCTTAAGTGTTCTATAGATAATATCTACAGCACCTTCCATATAACGCTCTTGATCTGTATCTTCAATACGAAGTACGAAATCCCCTCCTTCATGCTTAGCTATTAAGTAAGCATATAGGGCTGTACGTAGATTTCCAACATGCATTCTTCCTGTTGGACTTGGTGCAAATCTTGTTCTTATTTTGTTCATATTGTACCTCTCTTCATATTTGTTTTGTAAAAATGATATATAAAAATATTATACATCATTCAATGCATTAGTATTTGACCAAAATTGTAATACATTATAGTTTTGACTATTACTTGAAAAATCAATTGCATCACTAACATTTGTTTGTTCATTAATAGATGCCATATAATCAACAAGCAAAGAAACATTGTGATTATCAATGCTATAACCATCATATGCTGAAATATTTTCAATTTGATAATCTGAATTAGAATACCAACTTTTAATAGTTATGCTTCCATCACCACTATAAACAACAAGATTATTACCTTGTTTTTCGAAAGTTATCTTCTCAGCATTATCATTAACTTTTAGCAAATCATTTCCTGAAGAGTCATAAATAACATCATTCCCATCACCTTGGTTATAGATATAGATGTCGCTTCCGTTTCCACCTTCCAAGTAATCATTTCCTGTTCCACCTACTAAGACATCATCACCGGAGCCACCGTACAATTTATCATCTCCGTCTTCTCCATAGAGTACATCGTTTCCTAAATCAGCTGAGATATAATCGTTACCTGCTCCTGCCTTAAACACCTCATTATCATCATAATTAAATCGTGCTGATTTTCCGGTTAACGAATCATTCTCAGCTGTTCCATTATAAAACTTATTCTCACTTTTAATGTCTTCATAAGTTTTTATAGTTCCATCTGAAAATTCAAGACTTCCAACCCAACATCTTCCATCACTATAGCTTGAATAATAAGCATCTTTTAAGATAATCTTATCATCTTTATTTTGAGCAAATGTTATTTCCAGATTATCTCCATTTCTTTTAAATCTTAAATCTTCCCACTTTATTCCTTCTCCAAAAACTATCTTATCATTCTTCCAATTTGAAGAATCATTATTGTTTACTGTATCTACTCCGTCTCCCAAATGATAAATATATGAATCGTTTCCACTTCCTCCTTCAAGATAGTCTTCACCTGTTCCTCCTACCAGAACATCATCTCCATTTCCACCGTATAGCTTATCATCTCCGTCTTCTCCATAGAGTACATCGTTTCCTGAATCAGCTGAGATATAATCGTTACCTGCTCCGGCATTAAAGATTTCGTCACTGTTATAATTAAATCTTTCACTCTTTCCATAAAGCGAGTCATCTCCATCAGTACCTTTGTAGTTTATGATAGTTTTTCCGCTTATCATCTTTATTTTGAGCAAATGTTATCTCAAGACTACTTCCATTTCTATAAAAGTTTAAGTCCTCCCACTTTATTCCTTCTCCAAATACTATCTTATCATTCTTCCAATTATCTCCTGCCGAATAATCATTATTCATGATTGTATCAACACCATCTCCTTGGTTATAGATATAGGTATCATTTCCGCTTCCACCTTCAAGGTAGTCATTTCCTGTTCCGCCTACTAAGACATCATCACCAGAACCACCGTACAATTTATCATCTCCGTCTTCTCC